>NZ_JBGJZN010000019.1:0-5801 GCF_042610465.1 Paenibacillus diazotrophicus | reverse complement strand
GACCTCATCGGCACATCCAACAAGCATCAAAACCAGTATCCCCAATATATTAATTAAGCTTGTAACCCTTCTCATTAATTCATCGCCCCCCACATAAGTTAGACGTCCCAATTCTCTGGTGGGTTGCGCTAAACTGTCCGTCAGTTGAAAAAAGGCAGTCGATCCACTGACCGGCTGCCTTTGTGTCGCTATTAACTTTGCGTTTCCCGTTAGGGAGTTCAATAGATTTAAACACTGTTCATGCATTCACCGGTTTGTATATTTTTTTGCCTCAACGTCCTTACAATCCCATGAGCCTACAGGCCATTTTTCAGCTTCAATCCATATATAACGCTTCGAAAAGCACATGGACAATCTCCTATATTAGGTTGTATTTGAGCTATCATTCTCCCGTAAGTTCAATCATTACTAAGCCATGGTTTTTCACGCCAAACAGACTTCCGGGCAACGAGCATAGTACGTTTATTCTTGTGCATGAACATTTCATCTGGACCATCGTTGTACATATCAATCAGATGATCAGGTATAATGGCTGCATCAAAAGTCCATAAGTCCTCTTTTGTATAGCATACTAAAGCTTCCCATGGTGTTCCGTCCGTCACTTCGTTTGTGAAATACACGCCACTTTCTTTAAACTCCTCCGAAAATCTTGTCAACATTGCCCATAGTAAAGTCTTAAACTCATCTTTTAACTGCCCTGTCTTCCAATCCAGTTCGATTTCCTCTGTCCAAAATAGCAAGCTAACTTCAAGCCAAGACTCCTCAAGTTCCTTTATTACTTCTGGCGTCCATCCCATCACATAAGGACGGATATGAAGTTCAAAATCATTGCGAACGAATATTTGTGATTCAGCACCACCGCCAACATACATAAACCCATTATCCGAGACTTCCCACTCCAATTCCGATGTGAAGTGGCTTGAGTCGAGGTACAAGGAGCTTAGTACTTCTGCAAAATGATTGATAACCTCCTTAAAGTTATGTCGGTCTGCAACCCTTTAAAAAATACCACCCCGAGTTCGCCCTTTATTCCTTTTTACCTAACATCAGAAGGTTTAACTATCATGGGTAGGCTGAACAAGTATTCTCCGTTAACGTAACGATATAACGATTTACCTCTTTAATCCTAACGATGTTCCCCAAGAGGTTTTAATTGATGGTTTGGTCTGTAAAGCCAGTGGCAGCACAAAGTTTTCTTCATCAAACTCTAGGATAAGACATTCATAGTTATTTTCACGCTTTATTTGAATAGTGCTGATATTTTCTAAGCAGAAATTGTTTATTTCTTCATTGTTAAGATAAATTCTTAACTGGCCACTCCGGCTTGCTTCTTCAAGCTCGAATACAGCCTTTATATGATTTCTAACTATTTGGAATGAAATTGATGTATATTGCCATGGAACACCGTCATCGCTTAGCTCTGCTTCACATTCGAATAGGTATTCTAGTTCATACAGTTCAGGAGTTTTCATTGCTGGCCCCCAAAATCCATTTTTTAATGTTCACTCAATATTACCACATATTAGAACTACCTTGCCCTTTAGTCATGACTTAGCATACCTTGGATGAAATCTAAGGGGGCACCGTTATCAAGGAACTGGCATGCATAAGTAATTTCGGTTCTCCTAATTTTAGTGAAGGATTAGAAGTCAGATACGACTCTTCATATGCGTAACGGAAGAGAGAACGAACAAACCGAATTCTGTGACCCAGGCTGCTCGGCTTCAAACGATCAGCTTGTTTACCATGTACTCCTTCAACATGGTTAACGTTACCTCTGTGATATCGAGATTACCAAGCTCTTGCATCAACTACTCTACCGACGTAGCAGTGCTCGTTAGAATAAATGTGGCTGAATCTAACAACCCCGTTTTCATACGAATCCATGGAATGTTATTTATGATTACAGCTTAATCACACATTACCTACTCTAACCCCTTAAGCGTAATAACTCTATTTCTTGAAGAACTTTCTTTACATCACAGTTAGGATTTAAGATATTGATCATCTCTTCCGTAATGGGGAAATCATCGTATATTTTTGCAACAACATCTAATGATGGTGATAATTCAAAATAACCTATTGCAAATTCTACAAAATCCTCTGGTGTAAGGAATATACAGCCCACTAAAAATTCAGAACCATCGCTTTCACCTTTTGGAATATCAACTTTTCCCTTGTGCCAGTTAATGTCACTGTTTTTACGCCAAATACAAAAAGTCACATCGTCTTTTTCAATTGCATCATCTTCAAGCAAAGATAATAATTCCTTTGGAACGTCATCATAAATCCCTTGATATACTTTATGTTCATCTTGCGCATATGGGCTTAATTCAGATTCATGATCGAAGCCTTTTATTATAGAGCCTTCAGAGGAAAACAAAATAAGTAGATGATCACCTGCTCCATTATCTATTTTCGCCATACAGACATCCTCATCCCAATCTTGAACGAAGCTATGGTAACGAAGCCATTCATCTTGACAAAGAATAATATTTAATGATGCTTGGAATTTCATTAGCTTTTTTAAGATTATTGGATTTGGTAGACGCTCTAACACATTTACTTCCATGAATTCTCACCCTTTCATCTTTCTGTTTTGGCTGAAGCACATCCCGGTCGTACTGATCCAAGTGGTGGAAAGAGTCAAATCCAAACCCGGCGGCTACTACATTCATACCCTTCAATACCGGTTAAGATTTAAAGCGTAATAAAGAAAACCAACTTATACGATATTCAATCCCCACGCATTCACCATAATCATGCGACGGATCTAGGGCATCAACACAGTCAACTAGTCATTGAACCACATAAAGTAATTTGACTAGGACTCAGACTACTGACCTAAAAGGGGGGTTATACATGTCTGTTTTTGACCCAAGGAAACTGTCCATAAACCTAATTCCACCTGCTACTTCCTCCAAACCATTAGAAGGAAGGAAATATACTCTCACGCATTCGGATATTACTGCACAATTATTTTTGGATATTGGATATGTGTACAACTATAAGTCCATTAATCCCAAAATGCGTGATGAAGTATTAGCGGAGTGGAAAAAAGATTCACATGGTCGAATGAATTTAATAGGAAGCGCATATGTAGATGATGGTGAATTCAATCAAAAAGTTGCAGACATCCGTTTCAGTGTGTTCAAAAAAGAAATGTCTACTGCTATCAAAGGAATGGTGTATGGGGACCGGACATTTTACGAACACTATCCATCCCTCCTTGACTCCCCCATTTTTGTTCATTTTTTATCCAGTTACCCACAATATAGGAAGATTGCATACTATGGTACACCGCGTCTCTATTTAAACCAAATCTACATCAGTATATAAAGACGAAGTCGCTCCAAGTATCGGTGTGTTTTCACCACTCCCGAGTCGTATGCCCAACCCAACCCCTCCCAGTCCATTCACCTTTTTAAGCCTGCTACAGGATTTTCTATAAAAATCTTGCTGTTACTTATGATACGGTGATCTGTTGCTGGCCAGCTATTGAGATTTTTTACATCTTACCAAGGAGTCTTTTTGTTTCTCAAACCCGATATTTCTCCATAATAGGAATGCTGCCCGTTACTTCAATGGAAAAGGAAGCAACGCCGCGACGGCCTGCTCCCTTTTCTGGTTGAACTATAGTTCCCCGTTAGTTTAACAAGAATCGTTATAAAGCGAATCTATTTTTTATGATTTCAGCAACTTCACGAGCGTTGATTTTCGTATTGTTTATTCTCAAATAGTTTTCTTTTTTAATTTCTCCCTCTAACGAGTTCAGACGATGTTGCTCCATTGTCTGTTTTAGATCCTGTTCAGAGCGTGTGATATCTCTCTTTGTCGGTTTATGTTCAAGTCTATGGGGAGTCTTGTTACGCTCTATTCTCTTATCAAGATCAGCTTCTAGCTCCACAAAATAGACATCCGCACCTTGATCCTCAAATATTTTACAAGTTTTATCGACGTAATCCCAATCGCTCTGCAAATCGAATCCCCATACATATGTAAATATCATTCCATACATATTACTGGCGGCGGTTGCTTCAAATATATCCTGACGGAATTTATTCGATAATTCCCACATTTCATGACTGAAGCCAAAATAAGGAGCTAACAATTCTATCGTCATATGGTTGTGGAACAATTTCAAATCAGATATCCTTTCCAACTCATGCCCCACTGTCATTTTACCTACTGCCTGCGGGCCAAAAATCAAAACAAATTTCATGATATCACCATTTTTTGAAGTTTTTTAATCATAATACCACAATTGATCAAGTTTTATTGCACTAAACTGCCCTTTAGCTTAACAAAGCAGCCGATCATAATGTTTGGCTGCTTCCATTGTTTTATTGAGCTATAGTTTCCCGTTAGCTTAATCGAGGTACGTATCATTCCTCAATTACCTTCTTTAAAATCAGTAACCGAGCGTTTGTCTTTCTCTCTTTGCTCAGCTTGCAATTTCTTGGCCATAGCAGCGATGCCAACATTTAGAGGATCACCGAATCTCAATTTCATTTCTTCTATAAGAGCTTGTTCATAGCGTTTATAGCGTTTCTCATTTTTTTTACGTTGCCTCTTTTTCACATCTTCCCCCTAACGTTCGCCGTTAGCATAATCATCAAAATAACCAACGTATACAAAATTCGATGTGATTTTTCAACTTTCACTTTGTGATGACACATACTTACGAAAATAATCAACAAATGGGGCATAAAGACTTCGAGTCTCTTGAAGTTCGTTCTTAAACTCTTCTTTAATAATCTCCACTTGTTTAATTTCCAACTCAAATGAGTATTCACTGTCTTCATAGTCATTGAGCATATAATAAAAATATTCACATTCATGTTTCACAGCTTGAGTTCCATCCGCAAAGTCACCGGAATTTTTCAAAAAAGATGCCCACGATAGTTCCTTGCGTTCATACCTTAAAAACAGACAGCCTAGATAATAATTATATAATGAATCTGGGAATGTTTCGAACGGCTCAGAAAAGGCGTAGTTATTTACAATTTTCACTGCGTCCCCAATATATTTTTTTGTTGCAAGTTCGACAATCCAGTACGGAGGTCTATCCATCTTTTCAATTACTTCATCACAAAATAAGAAATAGTGTTTGTACCAAATAAGATTAGATTCAAGCATAATGCCTATTTTTCTTGCGAATTGTTTGTTAAGTTCACACTTCATAAGTCACCTCCTAAAACCCTAATAGAAAAAATTCTTCGCTCAAAACCAATATCCCTTTCGTACTATCCTATCCGTTCTGTTAAGCTATCCTGCCTGTTACTTCAATGAAAAAAGCAGACTGCTCTTTACGCAATCGTTTCTCGTTAGTGCAATAACTGCCAATTATATTTTTTTCTCTTGTTTTCTTTCAATAAATATCCAAGTGTAATATATTAGCCAAAATACAATAGGAACTAAGAATACATACGGTCTCTGATTTGCTGGAAGAAAGTAAAATAGAAATAGCCCAATTATTAACGTTGGTGGCATTAGTATAAAATACTTCTTCTTATGCAAATTCTCCCCCTCAAATTTCTTCACCATCTCTATATAGCCAATCATAACCAACACATATCAATAATACCATTTTAACCCAAATAGGAGGAGTACATTTTTGTCCTCTCTGATTAGTTCTTATTCAACTAATCTGCCCTTTATTTCAATGGAAAAAGCAGATTGCATCAGCAGTCTGCTCTTTACGCTAACGTTTCCTGTTAGTCAGTAAATTACTATATTTTATCTTCCAGTTTTCTAACCATTCTTGATAACTCTTTCGAGTTACTTCCTCTAATGTTTTT
>NZ_JBGJZN010000018.1:0-18043 GCF_042610465.1 Paenibacillus diazotrophicus | reverse complement strand
GAGTGGCGAAAGACTTCTTCACCGTAGCTGGAGCAACAACAACGAATGCAGCAGATTCGGGGGTTGTGACTGCGGTATTCCCGGCAACGGCCGCTATACCTATCGCAACAGGAGCAATAGCGGGAGTAATAGCACCGGTTGCAGGAGCAACGCCGAAAACATCGATAGCGGACACAGCAGAGTATACAGCCTCAATAGCATGGTCTCCGGCAGATGCAACCTTTGCTGGAGCAGCCAGCTACACGGCAACGATTAGCCTTACACCAAAGCCGGGTTATACTTTAGCAGGAGTGGTTAAAGACTTCTTCACCGTATCCGGAGCAACAACAACCAATGCAGCGGATTCGGGGGTTGTGACCGCGGTATTCCCGGCAACGGCGGCTATACCTATCGCAACAGGATCAATAGCGGGAGTAACCGCACCGGTAGCTGGGGCAACGCCAGTCACTGCCGTAACGTATTCGTCAGAATATTCCGCGACGGTTAGCTGGTCGCCAGTGGCGACGCTATTTGCTCCAGAAACAGCCTATACCGCGACAATTACAATCACTCCAAAAGCAGGGTATACCTTAACGGGAGTGCCTGCATATTTCTTCTCCGTAGCCGGAGCAATCACCACGAATACGGCTGATTCAGGCATTGTAACCGCCGAATTTCCGGCGACAGCAGCGGCGCCTGTCACAGAAGTACCCGTGACAATCGTCCCCATTGCAACAGCAGGGATAGCTGGTGTAACAGCCCCAGTAACCGGGGCAACGCCAGTAACAACGGTAACATATTCGCCAGAATATACCGCAACGGTTAGCTGGTCGCCAGCGACGACGTTATTTGTTCCAGGAACAGCTTACGCGGCGACGATCACAATCACGCCCAAACCAGGATATACCTTAACGGGAGTGCCTGCTAATTTCTTCACCGTAGGTGGGGCAACCACAACGAATGCAGCGGACTCAGGTATTGTGACCGCCGAATTTCCGGCGACAGCACCTATTAGCACTGATACCGACACTGGTAGCCATACGGGCTCCGGCAGTACCTTCACGTTACCCACCAACATCATCGTTACCAGCACGAATGGTACTTTAACGCTTCCCGTAAACCAAGCGGGCGAGGTTAGCTTCGAGGACACCGTTAAGATCTCTATACCCGCTGGAGCGGCATCTAAAGAACTGATATTAACCATCGAAAAGGTGCTGGGCCCTCAAGTTCTGTTCACGAATAACGAGATTCTGCTCAGCCCTGTATACGAGATTACCAAAAACTTCTCGGAGGACTTCAACAAACCGGTAACGTTGAACCTTACGTTCGATCCAACCCTTGTGAAAAGTAACCAAAAGGCAGCAGTGTTCTATTATGACGAAGTAAA
Source organism: Paenibacillus diazotrophicus (assembly GCF_042610465.1). Lineage (NCBI taxonomy): Bacteria > Bacillati > Bacillota > Bacilli > Caryophanales > Paenibacillaceae > Paenibacillus > Paenibacillus diazotrophicus. The sequence continues at coordinate 16,677 of NZ_JBGJZN010000018.1, read as the reverse complement.
GAAAGCCTGGGTTGAAGTAACAGGAGGCAAGATCGAAGGGAATCACATCATGGTAGAAGTGAATCATTTCGGGAAATACGCTGTGCTCAGTGTAGACGAAGTGACGGGATTGCCAGTCACAGAACCCGTAACGGACACAACCACGGTAATGAACTTCAGTGATATCGCTGGGCACTGGGCAGAGGCCAGTATTCAGCAAGCGGTGAGCATGGGAATGGTTAAAGGTTACACAGACGGAACGTTCCAACCGAATCAAACGGTAACCCGTGCGGAATTCGCAGTGATGCTGATGAATGTGCTGAAACCGCAAGGAGCAGCAGTGGATCTAAATTTCATAGATACAGACACAATCGGAGTATGGGCGAAGACAGCAATTGCACAGGCGGTGCAAGCAGGCATTATTACTGGCTATGGAGACGGCGGTTTCCATCCGAATGCGGAAATAACCCGTGCCGAAATGGCAGTCATCCTCGCTAAAGCCCTGGGTAAGTCTGCCGAAGTCAAGCGGACCACCAGCTTCGCTGACGATAAGAATATTCCGGCGTGGGCGAAAGCCAGCGTAGAATTCGTGAAGCGAGCGGGAATCGTACAAGGGAGAGGGGATAATGAGTTTGCCCCACAAGACTCTGCGACAAGAGCTGAAGCGGTGACGGTCCTGCTAAAACTGTTGGCACAACGGAACGGATGATTATCAGTTCAGAATGGACCGAGATGAGAAGGGGGCTGCCCCAAATTATCATGGAACAAAGTTGGCTTCTCCCGGCGTCTTCACCCTTATATAGATATTAGGCTTAATAGCGCAATCTACAAAACAACCGCTCCTTCTGCAGACTTGAGAAGGGGCGGTTGTTTGTCAATTAGTACTACCATTTATTTCTGAATTTTAAGAACTTCAGAGAACATAAAAGCTTGGAGGAAATCATAGCATCCCTCATATTTAGTGCCTTTGCAGGACTGGGAATTTGGTTATCAATGTTGAATATTGTGCTTCATTTGGGCGGGGGTTATATTCACAATAACAAAATAACTTATTATCTTTACTGTAATATTGAAAATTAAATGACCAATAAACCACTTGCCTAATGGATTGTGGTTTATTGGTCATTTTGATCTTCTCTGTTACCTTCATCTTACTTTGTTCTATTCCTCAACCTTCTTCACCGAACTCGGCGTGTTCTTGTTCTTATACACCCACATAGCATACTCCAGCGGGCGGACCAGCGCTTTGCGGTAAGTTCCGCTGTCGCCGGAGCGTGCGAAGACCTCGCGGGCAGGCTTGGGATTGACCTCCAGTACGTAGATTCGGCCCTCGCGGTCAATGGCGAGATCCAGCGCCAGTTCGCAGAGGGCGCCGAAGCTCTCCTCCAGATAGGCTGCAGCGTCGAGACCCAGCTTCTCTGCGGTCTTCACCGCTTTGTCAGCTTTGTCTTCACTCCCGAGCCATTGCTTTAGCAGAATCTCGGCACGGATGGCGTGACCGCCGCCATGCAGGTTCGAGGTGACGCTGCGGGCGGCGCCCACCCGGCCGGCCATGCCGGTCAGCTCCCAGGCACCGTGGCCGTTCTTTTGCACAAGCATGCGGTAGTCGTGGTAACGTCCGCTTGGCAGGCGCAGCGGGATGCCCTGCTGCACCAGAAAGCGTCCACCGAGGCACCATTGCCGCACAATAGAATCCAGGCGGGCAAGTGAAACCTTCCGGGGGGCGATAATCTGCCGGCTCTGTCGGCGTCCCTGGATATCGTAGAGGGATTTACCTTGGCCCTGACGTTCGATCCGCAGGATGCCGCGTCCGCCGGTGCCGTTGATCGGTTTGACATAGACAACAGGACTGAATTTCAGCATCCGGTGGAGGTCAGCGGAGGACTGGTATAGCAACGTTTCCGGCATATGCTTCCGGAAGCGGCTCCGCTGCGAAAAGGTCTGATGCACCGTCCATTTATTGCGCAGCGGGCGGTTCAGAAAGGTCAAGTGGCTGTACCGCGCGCGGAAGCGCAGCAGCTGCTGAAAGCGCTGGCTGCGCTGAATCCGGCAGCGGTCATAGATCATATTCGGAAAGGAGCGCCATTTGCGCGACCAGGTTCCGCTTTTCACATCGTAGACAAGGGCGTGGATCTGTTCTTTGCTGACATTCACATCGGCGGGGGTAAATACAAAGACATCCAGGCCAATCCGGCTGCCTTCAATAATCATCCTCCGATAGACGCTTTTCTCTTCAAGCTGTTTGGCTTCGTTCAGATAGAGCGTAAGGATGCCTAAGACGGGTTCTGGCACAGGAGTTCACCTTCTTGTGGAAGTATTGTGGACGGACTGCCCGGGTGAAGTGGTGAACGCAGCAGCAGTGTGGGTTTGCCGGTAGGGCCCTCGGTTAATGCGACTGCCACAAATCCTGAATTGAAGCACATCTTCAGGCTTGCCGTATTATCGCACGCTACGGCACATTCTAGACTTCCAAGGCGTTCAAGCTGTGCGGACAGCAGCGCTGTCCCGGTACGGCGGTTCCGGTACAAGGGATGGACGGCGACAAGGCAGGCGTCCTTGCCGAAGCCGGACACGAAGCTGACACCGGCAAGCTGTCGTCCGTTCTGGCCGCGCACGGTGGCCACGAGCAAAGATACACCAGGCTGCGCCAGATGCTCCGGTGTAAGCCGCGCCAGCACTTTGCATCCGCGAAGTGTGAGCCGACGATCACCGTGCTCTCTTAAGAACTCCAGCAGACCCGCCAGCCTGATGTGCCACTGCTTCGGGTCACTGTCGTAGATGGAAGATATCTGCATGGTGTGTCACTTCCTTATAGTGGAATTCTTGGCTGTTTGCTATGACGGGACAGATGCTGGCCATAGTGAAAGATGCGTTCCAGTGACAGCTTCCGGATGGCAGGCTCATCGAATTTCATCGGACGGGAGTTGGCCTCGAAGAACCACAGTCCGCCTTCCTGATCCACACCCAGGTCCATGGACATCTCGCCAAGCATGGTTTCCGATGCACGTTCGATTTGCCGGGCGATCAGCAGCGCGGTTGTAGGGACACTCTTCAAAATGGCTGCCGACCGCTCTGCACCGAAGGTGCCCTCCAGCATGCTGGCAGGTTCTTCAATACTGCCCCCGCGCGGCACATGGGTCGTTATGCTCCGAGCTCCTGCCAGCCGTGCGCCGATTCCAGTTATCGCCCAGGCTCCTTTGCCGTTCTTTTGAAGCAGCACACGCAGATCAAAAGGGCGGCCGCGATGTGCAGCAAGCTCAATCGCCTGCTGCACAATATAGCGGGAGTCACCTTTCTCTTTGCCGATCCGTGCCCAGAGACGTTCTAGCGAAGCCGCTTTATAGGTCACGTTTTTTTTGCCGCTCTGGATTTGCAGTCGGTAAGGGAGGCTGGAGTCCAGGCGGTACTTGAGACGCATGATCCCTTTGCCGGCTTTCCCGTTCTCGGGTTTGAGATAGAGGCTTTCATGATTCCTCAGCATCGCAACCAGTGTATTTGCACTGCGCAGACGTCTTGTTTTGGGCACATGTTTGGAGGTGGCCCGTGATTCCTTCAGCCATTCAAACAGACTCCATTTATTGAAGAAATTAGGATTGTAAAGGTGGATGTCAGGATGCTCCAGACATTCTGCTATTTTGCGGGCGACAGGCGCTTTTTCCTCATCTTCCCGGGTGGGGATGCGGCTATAGATCACCTGCGGCAGCGGCATGGGGGTACCGTACCAGATCTTGCCGCTGGCGGAGGGGACGAAGCCGTTCACCACCCGCTCATCCAGCTTCAGATCGCGGACAGTGACGACATAGACCAAATATCCCATTTCCTTGCCGGTGCGGATAATATCACGGAAGTTTTCGCGGTTCCCGCGGAACTGCCGCAGCCTGTCGCTGGTCGTCAGAATGGCGATTACAGGTTTGCCGGGGTCGGGAATTCGGCTGTTCACAACTCATCCCTCCTGCGGAATTTGCTGAGGTATAGACAGTGCTCCAGGATATGCTCGATGGAAGCTTTGCCCTCAGCGCGCAGGGAAGGATGGCGGAAGATCGAGCGTCCCGGTTTGGCATTTGCCTCGAACATCCAGATATCCTCATCCTGGTCGATGCCAAGGTCAAAACCGATTTCACCGAGCAGATGCCGGTGCTGGATCTCCAGAGATTCGGCAAGCTTGACAGCCGTTGCTTTGGCCCGCTGCAGCACTTCGTCTGCTCTGGCCCCGAAGACACGGCCCAGAGCCTGCTGCGGAGTGAGCAGGGCGCCGCCATTCTTGAGATGGGTAGTAACACTGCCACGGCCGGCTTTTTTGGCGCCGATCCCGACGACAACCCACTGATTGCTTCCGTTTTTGTGCATATGAAAACGGAAGTCTATCGGGCAGCTGTCAATTTCAATCAGCCGGATACCTTGCTGTACCACATAGCTTTGCAGGTGTTGGCCGTGCCGGCCCCGCAGCATCCGCATCAGGCTTTCGAAGCTGGCGAAGCGAAGAAGCACGTTCTTGCCGCTTTTCCGATAGCGGGCGAAGTAGCCCTTCTTGGGCAGGTAGGTCAGCCGGTAAATGCCGTGCCCCAGGCTGCCTGCTGAAGGTTTGTAGTATACGAAATGATGGCGGTCAAGCATATCCTTCATCTGTTCCGGACTTGGGTTGCTGTGTGTCTCGGGTACGAAGCGGCTCGCCGCACTGTCATTCTCCAGCAGCCGGTAAATATCTGATTTATTGAAAAAACTCCAGTTGAAATAGGGAATCTTTTTACGTCCAAAACGTTCGCGGAGCTGGTTAATGTAGGGAGAAGTCTCAGCTCTGCGGCTGGGGAGCCGGTTGTAGACAACATCCGGAAGCGGGACCAGCTTGCGCTCGAATTTACCGCTGGCATTCAGGAAATAGCCATTGACCTGCTCCTGCTGCCAATCGATGTCCCGCGGCATGAACGCGAAGATATAGCATTTGTTACTTCCTTCCCGCAGCAGCTGCTTGATGAAGCCGGTACGGGAACCGAAGGGCTGCGCCGAAGAAGATGCCGGACCGTCGGACAACACGCCGACAAGCGGTCCAAGCTGAACTTCATCATTCTGCAGATTTCGCAGATAGACACCGCCGGAATTCGGGATTTTGATTGCACTCTTCACACCTGAGGCGAGAAAAAGATGTTTACCCGCACGTTTGATCGGTTTAATCATCGCCGGAATCGCATCCTTGCCCAGCCGCAGGCGGATGTTTTTCTTGCCGGTCAGTTTCAGACTTCTCATCAGTTCACCCGAGACGTAGACTACTCTTTGGGGCTGCTTGGTAAAATGAACATTGCAAAAAGTGAGACCCATTTATGAATCCTCCTTAGGAACCATTGATTTCATTCTCCCGTTAATAATGGAGCGGTCCAGCAGCGAACACGCGGGTGTCCGCCGATGAAGTACGAAGCAGATGCCTGGTATAGCGCAGCGGGTTCTCGGCGGCGAGCCTAGCAGCCCGGCGGTCACCCGTCAGCCGGAACACCGTGCGCCCTGGTTTGGAATTGGCTTCTAGCAGATAGATTCTGCCGGCAGGATCCAGGCCGAAGTCGAGACCCAGCTCTCCAAGTCTGCCGCAGGTCTCCTCCAGTAAGGGAGGCAGAAGAGCTGCTGCTCCGGCCAGCTCCTGAAGCAGCTCTTCTCCGGACTTTCCGTATTCTGCAAGCAGGAACGGCAGCGGAACGACTGCGGTCCCTCCGCCGTGCAGGTTCGAAGTCAGTGAATCGCGGCTGCCCAGCCGAACAGCCATGCCAGTCAGCATCCAGACGCCGTGCCCGTTCTTTTGCATAAGCACGCGCACATCGAACGGCTGGCCTGCTCTGCTCGTAAGCTGCAGGTAAGGCTGAATAATATAGCGGCGCGAGCCGATGAATTCCTGGACCCAGTCCAGACCCTCATCAAGTGAGCCGAACACATGTTGAAAAGGAAGGTTTGCCCCGTTCCTTCCGCGCAGGCTAATTCCTCCGCCTTGGCTGCGGGGGAGTCTTACAGCATGAAGCGTACGTTTACCATGAGAACCAGCCCGGGGCTTCAGAAACACACCCTGTTCTCTTTCCGCAAGCACGGTTCCAAGATCCCCGGTGTTCTTGTAGAGCCGGGTTTCGGGCAGAAACCCGGCAACCCTGCGGCTGCGCCGGAGAATTTCATAGACTCCCCACTTATCCGGAAGTCCGCGGGACCAGGGGATGGAGCCGGAAAGGGCAGACAAGGCAGAGGTAACTGCTCTTTTTTCCTGCGGATTAGTGATCAGACAACGGTTGTACAGGATATCCGGTGCAGAGGTGCTGACAGTTTTCCATTCTCCATCTTCCAAGGTATATCCGCTGATGGTTTGGCCGTCACTGCTTACACCATACGGGTGGAACACGATGATCTGGAGATCGTACAAGGGGGCTGCCCGGCATAACTGGGTGCAGAACTCCGGTTCTGCGATAGGGGGATTCCCATGGCTTCGTCCAGTCATAATACCCAGGAACCCCAGTGCTGTCTCCATCATGATGTCCTCCTTATAATCCGGCCAGATAGCGGCAGTATAGAATCATCTGCTTCACAGACGGGCGGATCTTCTGATCGTTCAGCGGGGTGTTGTCGTTCTTGGACGGTTTGGAATTGACCTCCAAAAGCCATATTCGTCCAGACTGGTCGAGGGCGAGGTCAATGCCCAGTTCACCGAAATGTGCAGGAATATAGGTTTCTACACCTCTTGCGATAGCCAGTGCCGCCCTGGGCAGCTGAGCCTGTGAGCTTTCCTTCACACCAGAGGGCAGGTTGCTCTTCGAAATAGCTTCCCGTACTGTGCTAAGTGTTCCGCCGCGTGCCAGATTGGAGACAAAATGATTGCTCCCGGCTGTACGGGCGACAATGGAGGTGACGCCCCATTTGCCTGTGCCATTCTTTTGCACAAGAGCCCGGAAATCTACAGGCCGCCGCCCGAGCTCCAATAGAGGCAAACCTTGCTGAATCTGATAACGCGTCGTTTTCATCTTGGGGGTGACGGACTGGAACAGCTTGGTCAGGCTGGGATAACTTTGTTTGCGTGTACCCAGCGGTGTGGTGGACAACAGCTGGTAGCCGCCGCCCTCTTCCTTGGAAATTCTCAGAATGCCTTTGCCGAGACTGCCGCGGACCGGTTTGAGGAACACACTGCTGTAGGTGCCGCACATTTTCTTTAACACCGCAAAACCTTTCAGGGCATGGGATTCCGGCAAATACCTCTGCAGCGCGGCATCTTGCGCCAACGCTTCAAATACTTCAGTCTTGTCAAGAAATTTTTCATTGAAAAAATGTGTGCCATAGCGGGATTTTACATCAGCCAGAAAATGCTGTACGCTAGGTTTGTTCTCTACCTTTCGCGTCGTAAGCCGATTGTTGATCACATCGGCAACAGGAAGACTTAGCTTCCGCCAGCCCTCATCGTATACCCAGCCCTCAATGGAAGGGCTGCGCGGTTCCAGCGCTTCCGGGGTAAAGAAATATACATAGGCGCCTTGTGCATGGCAGGCATGGGTCAGCTCCCGGCAGAACATGGTAATCGGACCGAACAGCCGGTCAGGGTGATCGGGGTGATCGCGGCTCACCAGCACTCCGATGATCGGCCCGAGGCGCAAGGTACGGCTTCCCGGGCTGTAGGAGACATTGAGCGTAAGCCGCTGTCTGAGTCCGAGCCGGCGGGCCATTGCTTCGCTGATACGCAAGCTGTCGGATTTGGGAACCGGAATAACCGTGACCTCCTGCCGGAATGAGCCGAAGGTGAGCTGGATGGAACCATGCACCGGTATTTTGAGCTTTTTCATGGATTTGTCGCCAAGCATTATAGCGTTTTCCTGCAGGATGCCCGAGTGGACCGTGTGGACCGGGATCTTGAACTTAGACATCGTGGATCTCCTTCCGGTAGGCAGCATGATGCCGGCTATTGAATCTTAAGGGTTGCATATCATTCATCATATGGAGACATCTGACCCTTGGTGATTGACCTATTCTGTATGCTCATAAAACTTTAGGAGGAAACAACAATGAACGTAATCGACAAGGCGCATGAATTGGCGCGTGCCATCAAAGACAGCAGCGAGGTAGCCGATATCACAAGTGCAATGAAGGTGATTGAAGCAGATCAGGAGAGCAAGCATATGCTTGATAATTTCCGTCAGAGCCAGATTGAGCTCCAGCAGCGGATGATGAGCGGAGAGATGCCTCCCCAGGAGGAAATGGAGAAGATGGAGAAGCTGTTCGAGGTGTTGAACCTGAATCTGGGCATCCGGAGATTGTTCGATGCGGAACGGCGTCTCAGCGTGGTTATAGAGGATGTGAACAAAATCATTACAGACAGCTTGTCCCAAATGTACGGCGGGGCACAGTAGCCCGTAAGCCTGCACAATACAAGCTGCATAGTGTACAAACAGGGGTCGTTCCAACAGCCAATACGGCTGGAGGAACGACCCCTGTTTGGTTGAGATAACTTACAATCATATGATTCGGCGCTGGCTTCAATCCTATGAGCAGCCGTTTCACACATAGCGACTTTCCGGATACAGTCTTCCGCAGGAACAGACTAATCCTGTTTGCCTTCTATCGCGCAGAGCAGAATCCCTGCAGCCAGAGCAAGACGGCGGTCAAGCAGACCTTTGCGGTCCTCGGAGAAGTCCGCGATGATTTTGGTGACAAAAGGATTGAAGTTCTGCCGGAAGGCAGGGATGGTGACGTCTCTGAGCTCGATGTTGTATTTCTGCGGAATCAGTGTAATGAAACGCCGCAGCAGCGCCATAAATGTGCTGTCTTCCTTGATCAATCCGATTTCGGTATCATTGTTGTCCAGCAGAACCCATTCATCCTTCACAATCGACTTGAGACCTTTGCGGCGCAGTGCACCGAGATGTTCGCCAGTCTCCGAATCATGCACATCGTAGGTGGCACTGAAATCGATCACATTACGCGCCTTGATGCGGAGCAATTCCTGTGCCATACTCTCATCGGTGTAGAGGGCAATGTCCTCTTTCAGCTTAAATGCCTTCATTTGCGAATATAGCACTAGCTCCTCCGAATTGTTGTAAATATGCAGTTTGGCTCCCATGATGGAAAATACTTTTTTGCGGATAATGTACTCAGAATAGTTAAATGCGTTGTTCAATGGAAATCCCTCCCTGGAATGCATTCATCATCTCATAACCTGTAGGACCATGCCATATGCAAAACCACATCCTCGCAGCTTTTTTTATAACTTGTCTCATAATTCAGCCAGCGGGTTCATAGAGTAGAGATATAGATTCAATTGAACAACCTTGAGAGAGAAGGAGCGGTCTTCAATGAAAAAAAGAAACAAATTCAAGCATGTCATCTACATGCTGGCGGCACTGGCGATGCTGCTCTACGCGCTTCCGCAGCTGTCTTTTCAGAACGGCCCCGGCTGGGTGCTTGGCTTCGGTGTGGTCTGGTGCATTTTTGCCTTCCTGGTGATTGCGTCACATCTGCATTTCATTATCGGCGTGGATGAAGAGAAGCACAAACGGCTGGAGGCCGTCCGCAAGCATAAGCTGGATCAGTGGCAGGGCAAGTGGACAGATGAACCCGCCAGAGTGTCGCAAAGATCCTGAGCATCGGCTACATACACTTTATTCATCCTCTGAGTCCGCTATACCAGCGGGATCGGGGGATTTTTGGTCTGGAATCTCTGAGAATGAAGGAGAGAATCCATGTCATCAAAATGCCCCGCCAAAGCGGTTGTACTCCTGCATTCCAAGCGTGTATAATGGGTACAGAGTAGTACAGATCGGAGCATGGGGGTGTAACAGTTGGAGGGTCAAATTGATAACATAACCAAACATGAACAACTGCTGCAGCACATCGAAAGCCTGAAGGTTGGAACCAAAATCTCTGTCCGCAAGCTGGCAAGGGAAATGGGTGTCAGTGAGGGGACGGCATACCGTGCGGTGAAAGAAGCCGAGAATCTAGGCATCGTCATTACCAAGGAGCGGATCGGTACAGTCCGTGTAGAGAAGAAACCCCGTAATATCTCCGATCAGCTGACCTTCGGTGATGTGGTAGATATCGTAGAAGGCCATGTGCTGGGCGGAGCAGATGGATTGAACAAACATCTGCATAAATATGTTATTGGCGCTATGAAGGTGGATGCAATGATCCGCTATATTGATGCGGACAGCCTCCTGATCGTCGGGAACCGTGAGGATGTGCATTCGCTTGCGCTGGAGCAGGGGGCGGCGGTGCTTGTGACAGGGGGCTTCGGGACAAGCCGTGAAGTTAAGGCGCAGGCGGATGAATTGGATCTGCCGGTAATCTCCTCGCGCCATGATACGTTTACTGTGGCGTCCATGATTAACCGGGCGATTTTTGACCGGTTGATCAAGAAGAAAATTATGCTGGTTGAAGATATCGTGGACAACAAGCCGCGCCTGAACACACTCAAAATATCCAGCACGGTCAGCGAGCTCCGTCAACTGTCCTTAGACAGCGGGGAGCAGCGATTCCCGGTAACGGATGAATGGAACCGGGTCATTGGAATCGTGGGCCGCCGCGATGTAGAAGAGCTTGCCGAGGGACAGAGTATAGAGAAAGCCATGGTTCGCAGTCCGATTACAGCCGGGCTTCAGACCTCACTGGCATCCGCAGCCCAGATTATGATGTGGGAGGGCATTGATTTCCTGCCAATCGTTGACCGCAATCGCAAGCTGGTAGGCTCGCTGACCCGCAGAGAGGTGCTGCAGAGCCTGCGGGACGTCAGCAATCAGCCCCAGCTAGGGGAAACATTTGATCATCTGATCTGGAATGGTTTTGCCGAGGAGCGGGATGAGGAGGGAAAGCTATTCTTCCACGGCTTTATTACCCCGCAGATGGCAACAGACTTGGGTACCATCTCTGAAGGTGTATTGTCAACACTGATGACGCTATCCGCCTTCAAGGCGGCCAAGGATATTACCGGCAATGATTATGTACTGGATAACATGTCCACCTATTTCATCCGTCCGGTTCAGATTGAACACTCCATTATGGTGATGCCGAAGCTGCTGGAGATCAGCCGCCGGACCTGCAAAATCGAAATCGAAATTAGCCATATGGATACACTGGTTGCCAAGGCGGTACTGCTGCTGCAATCGATTGACCACGGCTGACGAGGAGGGTTCTGCGAGAACTTCAACCCTTCCGATACAGGTCAAAAAGACTATCACGCGCGCCTACGAAGGCCGGAGATAGTCTTTTTGCGGTACATCCAATTACAAATATACGATACAGCCATTGTCCTCTAGCCTCGGCAGCCAGCCCGGAAGGGTCAATTCATGATTCCAGCGCAGGTCCAAACGTTCCAGTCCCTTGATTTCCAGCAAGGACTCGGGGATTTCCAGGAGATGATTGCTCCTCAAATCTAGCTCTAATAGATTCGTCAGCCGTCCGATTTGCTCAGGGAGCACGGAAAGCCGGTTATTTCGCAGATTCAGCCTCCGCAGTCTGGTACATTCGCTTAATGATTCCGGCACATGAAGCAGCTGATTATTTTCAGCATCCATAACCCGTAGAAGCGGCAGTCCGCCGAATATCTCCGGGAGCACGGAGAGACAGTTGTTCTTCAGATGCAGTTCCCTAAGGCTGATAAGTTTCCCGCATGCTTCGGGTAAGGCAGTTAGTTGATTATTCATAATCCGCAGTTCGACCATTTTGGTAAGACCGCCAAGCTCAGCCGGCAATTCCGCAAGTGAATTATCGCTGAGATTCAAATACTTCAACTTTTCCAGCTGTCCGATTTCAGGAGGGATGGAATGGAGACGATTGTTATGGAGATAGAGGTAATCCTCCAGCTGTGCCAGCTTTCCAATTTCCGCTGGAACCGATTCGATCTGGTTATGGCCAAAATCAATCATTTTGACCTTGCAGAGTGTTTGGATCTCAGGTGGAATGCTCTGCAGCTTATTGACTGAAAGATTCAAGATTTCCAGATTGTGCATCAGTAAAATCTCATTGGGAATGCTGCTGAACCTATTGTCATAGAGATTCAGATCAGTTACTTCACTTAAGCAATGTCCTAAGTCCGGTAATGCGGCCAGACCGCTGTGGGATCCATCGAATTTCACAGTGTTACCTCCTGCATATCTTCTTCATTATTCAAGCTTTGTAGAATCCATAGCTGCGCAGTCCAGAGAAGATGTTGAAAGCCCCGATCAGCAGAAACAATGCCTCGATAATTACATTGACCGTGGAGCCGCGGAACACAAACATGCAGATCAGGGAGAGCGATACGAGCATGGCACCCAGCAGAATGTTCATAATGGAGCGTTTGACGCCTTTTTCCAGCGGGTCTTGCGCTCTGCGGGAATAGAAACTGTAGACGGCGGCACCAATCATACAGACCATCATTAGAATGAACAGCACATATTTGATGAACAGAATCATGGACAGGCAGCTCCTTTGTGGCCAAGGTGGTAAAAGCCGTGTTTTGCCAACTATTGTACCATGATTGTCCTCAGCTGCGTCTAAAAGGGCTGATTTCAACCCAGATTTGCAGCACCCCCTCCATGACGAGCATAGTACGGATTCGGACAGCATATTCCTTCTCTCGTACGATGTAGATTTTACCGTCCAAAAGTAGCCGGGCCAGCTTGCCGTCGGTATCGATATCGAACATGCTGCGCCCGCGCATCGGCTCCAGGTCTGTACTCAATTTGCTGATAATTTCCTTCGCGGTGACGGGATCGATAGCGGCAGCGCCTTCCTGCACCGTGCTGTCTTCCGTACGTAGCTTTATTTCCCGGATTACGGTGGAGGTGTTGTTGTATTTCTTGAGCGTCTTGATATCCTTGCGGTACTGCTCTACCTGATCGCGCAAATCTTTATTATTCAGCCAGAGCACATTATAGCCCATATGAAAAATGGCGTTATACATGACACTTCCCACAACCATTCCCAGTACAAAGATGGCGGAAATCTGCGAAAAGCGGCGGTAGCGCTGGAAGGGAGGAACCCTCATGGTCCGCTCACCCCTTGCCGCACACCCATTTGACCAGCTCGCTGCCCATATGAGCGCCTAGAAAGGCGAAGACTAAATAAAGAATTTGCTTGATAGCAGGGGAGAGATTGCCGCCCAGCATGTTGCTCTCAATCACCCGCATCGGGTCGATGGTTCCGCCGACGGCAGCGGCAAGTGCCCAAATCTTAATCCGGTCGGCCACGTCCAGCATGGTCTGTGTCGGGGGCTGGAGTGAGACTACGGCACCCATACCGCCCAGCATGGCCCCTCCCAGGACGATTCCGAAAGCAATAAAAAAATCGAGGACAGCTTTACTCAAAAAAATGTTCATACAAGGCCCCTTTCTGAACCAGGCAGCACTTCCCTCAGCCTGTCCTTGTGCTCTTTCTTCATTCTATGGGCGGCTCCCCCTTGAATATGATAAAATAGTTTCATCTTATGTTTTGATTCTGGAACCTGAAGGGAAGTGGGGATATGAGCCCTTTCGTGCATTTGCATGTGCACAGCGAGTACAGTCTACTGGACGGGGCGGCACGCATTACAGATCTGGTGCGCCGGGCCGGCGAATACGGCATGAAATCGCTGGCGCTTACGGATCATGGAGTGATGTATGGGGCCATCCCCTTTTATAAAGCGTGCAAAGAAAACGGAATCCAGCCGATCATCGGCTGTGAAGCCTATTTGACCGCAGGTTCGCGCCGTGAGCGGGGCAGTCGCAAGGATCAGCCGATTTACCATCTGATCCTGCTCGCGAAGAATGAGACCGGGTACAAAAATCTAATGCGGCTCGTGTCCATCGGCCATCTGGAGGGCCAGCACTATAAGCCGCGTATTGATATGGAATCCCTTGCCGCCCATGCCGAGGGTATCATCTGCTTAAGTGCCTGTCTCGGCGGCGAGGTGCCGCAGCATCTGCTGCATGGACGTGAAGAAGAGGCACGTAAAGCGGCGCTTCGGTACAAGGAGATTTTTGGCGGGGATTTCTATCTGGAACTGCAGGATCATGGGATTCCCGAGCAAAAGCGGGTCAATCCTAAGCTGATTGCACTCGCCGCCGAATGCGGTATCGAGCTGGTAGCTACGAATGATGTCCATTATCTGGCCAAAGAGGACGCCGAGGTCCAGGATGTGCTGATCTGCATCGGCACTGGGAAGACGGTTGATGACGAGGAGCGTCTGAAGATTGGAACCGACCAGCTGTTCCTCAAGAGCGGTGAGCAAATGGCTGCTCTGTTCCCGCATGTGCCGCAGGCGCTGGCGAACACACTGATTATCGCTGAAAAGTGCAATCTGGAGCTGACCTTCGGCGAGCATATCCTGCCTGCCTATTCTCCGCTGCCGGAAGGCCTGGATGCTGCCGCCTATCTCCGTGAGCTCTGCTGGAGCGGGCTGGAAGCCCGCTATGCGGATACACCGCGCTGGTCTTCACCCGAGGAGAAGGATGCGGCCGGGAAGCGGCTGAATTATGAGCTGGGCGTTATTGAGAAGATGGGGTTCAGCGATTATTTTCTGATCGTCTGGGACTTCATCGCCTTCTGTCACCGGGGCGGGATTGTTACAGGTCCGGGCAGAGGTTCTTCCGCAGGCAGCCTGACCGCCTACTGTCTGCGGATTACCGATGTGGACCCGCTGAAGTACAACCTGCTCTTCGAGCGGTTTCTGAATCCCGAGCGGATTACGATGCCGGATATTGATATTGACTTCAGCGACGAGCGCCGTGATGAGGTTATCGCTTATGTAGTGAATAAATACGGCAAAGAGCATGTCGCACAGATTATCACCTTTGGTACGATGGCTGCCAGAGCAGCTGTACGGGACGTGGGAAGAGCACTTAATCTGCCCTATAACGATGTGGACAAAGCAGCAAAGCTGATTCCGGGACAGCTCGGAATCAGCATCATCCGGGCACTGGAGGGGGCTCCCGAGCTGAAGGCCCTCTATGACAGCAATCCGAAGATCAAAGGCTTGCTTGACATGGCAATGAAGGTAGAGGGCATGCCCCGGCATGCGTCAACCCATGCGGCAGGAGTCGTGATCTCCAAGGGTCCGCTGACCGATGCAGTACCTCTGCAGGCCGGTAATGAGAGTACAGCGCTCACGCAGTATTCCATGGAGCATCTGGAGAGTGTGGGTCTGCTGAAAATGGATTTTCTGGGTCTGCGCACACTTTCCATTATTGAGCGCAGCATGAATTGGATTGCAGAAATGACTGGCAGTGCTCCTGATTTTGGCATCATTCCGGATGATGACCCCCTAACCTATGAGATGCTCAGCGCAGGCGAAACCACTGGTGTGTTCCAGATGGAATCTGCAGGTGTACGGCGTGTACTTAAGGATATGAAGCCTACTGGCTTCGAGGACATCGTATCGGTGGTGGCATTGTACCGCCCGGGTCCGATGGAGTTCATCCCTAAATATATCGCCGGCAAGCATGGCCAGATCGAAGTGGAGTATCCGCATGCCGATCTGAAGCAGATCCTCGATGATACGTACGGCATCATCGTCTATCAGGAGCAGATCATGCAGATCGCCTCGCTGATGGCGGGATTCTCGCTTGGTGAAGCGGATCTGCTGCGCCGGGCGGTCTCCAAGAAGAAGCGGGAGACGCTCGACAAGGAGCGCGGCCACTTCGTGCAAGGCAGCCTTCGGCAAGGCTACTCCGAGGAGGATGCCAATGCCGTCTACGACATGATTGTACGATTTGCCAACTACGGCTTCCCGCGCGCCCATGCGGCGGCGTATGGCGTGCTGGCTTTTCAGACGGCCTATCTCAAGGCCCACTATCCCGTCCAGTTCATGGCTGCCATGCTGACGGCGGTGATGGGAACCCACCGCAAGGTAGCGGAGTATGTGCTGGAATGCCGCCGCAGCGGGATCGGAGTGCTGCCTCCGGATGTTAACGAGAGCAGAGTCCTGTTCACTCCCGTTCCGGGCGAAGGTCCAGGGCATATCCGCTTCGGACTGGCAGCCGTCAAGAATGTCGGTACGCTGGCCGTGGAGAATATTATGGAGGTCCGCAAGGAGCGGCCGTTCGACAGCCTGCTCGACTTCTGCCGCCGGGTGGATCTTCGTGTCTGTAATAAGCGGGTGGTGGAGTCTCTGCTGCAGGCTGGAGCGTTCGACCAGCTCCCAGGCCACCGTGCCCAGCTGCTTGCGATGCTGGACGAGACAGTGGATGCCGCGCTGAAGTGGCGCAAGGAACGCGACGAGCTTCAGATTCAGCTCTTCGACGATCTGATTGAGACACCGAACTGGGAGATCCGCTACCCGGATATTCCCAGCTTCACGGTTACCCAGCAGCTGGAGCTGGAGCGGGAGCTGCTCGGGCTCTACCTGTCCGGGCACCCATTGGACGATGCTGCGGAGCTGCTTGAGGAGCCGGGCATGCAGCGGCTCATGGACTTGGGCGAAGCGGCGGATGAGAGCCAGACCGTGACAGCGGGCATGGTCGTTTCCGTCAAGGAAATCACCACGAAGGCCGGTAAGGCGATGGCCTTTGTGGAATGGGAAGACCAGATCGAGCGCTGCGAGGTCGTACTCTTCCCTGAGGTCTGGAAACGCAGCCGCGCCCTGATCGTGAAGGGCGCCCTGCTGGCCCTGCGCGCCAAGGTGCAGCAGGAGGATGAGGGCTTCAAGCTGCTGGCCGAAGAGGTCGCGCCGCTTGGCGCGGACACGCTCCGCGGCCTGCTGCAGCGCCGCAGCGCAGCCGCCGCCCGGGCCGGAAGCCCCGG
>NZ_JBGJZN010000017.1:0-26290 GCF_042610465.1 Paenibacillus diazotrophicus | reverse complement strand
GCCAGCCCGGCCCGGCCGCCGCAGAGGCCGCTGCCCGGGACTCCGGGGCAGCGGGAAGCAGCCAGCGTGTCTTTATCAAGATCACGCCGGCTGCCGAGAATCCGGCGCTCCTGTCCCGTCTCCAGGCGCTGCTGCAGACCCACCCTGGCCCGGCAGCCACGCTGCTGTTCTATGAGCAGAACCAGAAGCTGCTGGCGCTCAGCGACGGCTACCGGATTAAGCCTTCGGACGAAGTAGTTGCAGCAATCGAGGCTATGATGGGTACCGGGACAGTCAGAATAAAATAAGAACATTTCCGCCCTTTTCCGCATACATTAGGACACCACGGGGCAAGGCCCGTGCGGAAAGGGGAATGTCATCATGTCCTATCAAATGGCAGCGGAGCTGCTGGAACGCAGAGGAGTCTCCCTGACGTCCATTGCTGAGATTGTATATACATTGCAATCGGCTTATTATGCGGATTTGAAAGAAGAAGAGTGCCTGGCGAGTGTCAAGGCGGTACTCGGCAAAAGAGAGGTCCAGTACACGCTGATGACCGGTGTTGCGCTGGATGAGCTGGCGGAACAACACCTGCTTCCCCAGCCGCTACAGGCGGTGCTGGAAGCCGACGAATCGCTCTATGGTGCAGATGAGACGCTGGCCCTTGGCATTACAGGCGTATACGGGATGATCGGGCTGACCGGCTTCGGCTATCTTGACAAAATAAAACTGGGAATCATCGGGAAACTGAATGATGATAAAGGGAGTATTCATGTTTTTCTGGACGATCTTGTCGCCGGAATTGCGGCTGCGGCTTCAGCAAGAATCGCCCACCGGCATGAGGGTGCGAAGGTGTATCCCCCTATTGCCGGGACGGAATAATGCCCACGCCGGGAAACCCCGGATGCGGCCCCCTGATCTGAATTCCATCGTCCAGCTCCTGTTGCGGGAAAAAAGAAAACTGTGTTATCATGATTCCATTATACGGGATACGGCTGGGAATTAAGATTAGGGAGGCTTTGCAGGGCATGTGGACGGTAATCTATATAGCGCCGACCGCCAGAGTGGCGGATATGATTCAGAGCAGGCTTGCGGAAGAAGGTTTTCTGATTAAGTGCCGTCCGGTTAACATGTCCAAGCAGCAGTTTGAGATTCTGGTTCCTTCAGGTGAGCTTGAGGAAGTACAGGAAGCCCTTAATCTGATTCTGCATCCCTGAAATAACATTTAGATTACAGTCATGACAGCGGCATGCTGCTGTACACGCAAATAAACGGCTGAAGAGGTGCGACCCTTGTTCAAAGATTTATTTCAGAAAAAACGGAAGTACGCGACCATTCCTTCAGAACGTGTGGAGCGGACCGGCGGATCTGCGGAAGGCGAACGGCCCAAACGGGAAATTCCCGAAGGGTTAATGAGCAAGTGCAGTAAATGTGGAACGATCCAGTACAGTAAGGAGCTGGAGAAGAACCTGAAGGTATGTCCTTCCTGCGGCTACCATATGCGCCTGTCCGCTTCTGAACGGATCGCGATGACGCTGGACCCTGAAGGGTTTATTGAGTTTGACAGTGAAATGGCATCAGTGGACCCGCTGCAGTTTCCCGGCTATGCATCCAAGCTGGAACAGCAGCAATCCAAAACGGGACAGGTTGAGGCTGTCATCACGGGCCAGGGAGCCATCAACGGCCATCCTGTGATTGTTGCGGTAATGAACTTTGAGTTCTTTTCAGGCAGCATGGGTTCGGTAGTAGGCGAGAAGATTACTCGTGCGGTGGAAGAAGCCACCGAGAAGAGACTGCCGCTGCTGATATTCTCCACGTCGGGCGGCGCCCGGATGCAGGAGAGCATCCTCAGTCTGATGCAGATGGCCAAAACCAGTGCCGCGCTTGCCAGATTTGGCGAGGTCGGCGGGCTGTATATCTCTGTGATAACCGATCCGACAACGGGCGGGGTATCCGCAAGCTTTGCCAGTCTGGGCGATATCATCATCGCCGAACCGGGGGCGGTTTTTGGTTTTGCCGGACGGATTGTCATTGAGCAGACAATCCGCCAGAAGCTACCTGACGATTTCCAGACCGCAGAATTTAACCTGCAGCATGGACAGCTTGATCTGGTAGTGCACCGTAAAGAATTGCGCACCACCCTTGCCAAGCTGCTGGATCTGCACGATGTGAAAGGGGGCTTTTAGGTTGGCGGGAGAGTTGCCTTTTGAAATGCCTCTGCTTGAAATGCGCAAGAAAATTGCCGAGCTGAATCAGTTCGGTGAAGAAAAAGGGATTGATTTCAGTGATGAAATCGCCCGGCTTGAGGAACGCTACCGTGTGCTTGAAGATGAAATCTATTCTAATATTTCACCATCCCAGAAGATGCATCTGGCCCGGCATCATGGCCGTCCGACTTCTTTAGATCTGATGAACCTGATCTTTACCGACTTTATCGAGCTGCATGGTGACCGTCTGTTCGGTGACGATCTGGCCGTAGTCGGCGGAATCGCCAAGCTGAACGGGACTCCGGTTACGGTGATTGGCCAGCAGCGCGGCAAGGATACCAAGGAGAATATTCTCCGTTTCTTTGGCAGCGCTCATCCGGAAGGATTCCGCAAATCACTAAGGCTGATGAAGCAGGCCGAGAAGTTCGGCCGTCCGGTTATTACCTTTGTCGATACCAAAGGGGCTTACCCCGGGAATACAGCAGAGGAAAGAGGACAGTCAGAGGCCATTGCAAGAAATCTGTACGACATGTCCCAGCTGGCTGTACCCGTCATTTGTGTAATTATTGGCGAAGGCGGCAGCGGCGGAGCTTTGGCTATGGCGGTGGGCAACCGTGTCCTGATGCTGGAGCATGCCATCTATTCAGCAATTTCGCCGAATGGCGCGGCTTCGATTCTGTGGAAGGACGCCTCCAAGGCGGAGCAGGCAGCGGAAGCTATGAAGATTACTGCCGCTGATCTGCTGGAGATGGAAGTGATCGAAGAGATCGTTCCCGAACCTAGGGGCGGAGCTCACCGTGACTATGAAGAGACCGCTTCTGCGGTTAAGGATGCCATATGGCGTCATTTGCAGGAGTTGTCTGTTCTGGACTGCGCCGAGCTCAAAGAGGACCGCTACCGTAAATTCCGCAAGATCGGTGTATTTGCCGAAGCCGAAGCTGAACTGATCAGTGCTGAGGTTGAAGTGCAAAGCGTCGATTGAGGATGGCTTTTTGTTTGCACTTTTAGACATAAATCTGTTTTTGGCAGCCTTTGATCTGGACGAGCAGCAATATACATTTATTAGGAATGAAGCAACCCTGTGTTTCTAACGGGGTTGTTTTTATTTTATTGGCTTTCTTTGAAAATCCGGAGTTGATTTACTGTAAAAAGTCGCTGCAACATTGATTTTGTGTCCAATTTGCAGTAATATTCATTAGGGTGCAGTAAAAGGTACATGTGACAAAGTTCCTATGCGGATTGCATGCCTTATAGTAGATTTTGTAGTTGGAAAAAGTGAGACAGAGAGAACGAAAAAACGGAGGAAAACCTAATGCGGAAAAGTAAAATTGTATGTACGATTGGTCCTGCTAGTGAATCGTTGGAGAATATCAAAAAATTGATTTTGGCCGGTATGAATGTAGCCCGTCTGAACTTCTCCCACGGCGATTTTGAAGAGCACGGCAACCGGATCAAGACGATCCGTCAAGCTTCCAAGGAACTTGGCAAGACTGTTGCTATCCTGCTCGACACCAAAGGACCAGAAATTCGCACAGGCAAGCTGGAAGTAGAACCGATTGAACTGGTTCAGGACGAGTATCTGACATTGACTACGGAAGAAATCCTTGGCGACCAAAACCGTATTTCTATCACTTACAGCGACCTGCCTAATGATGTTCAAGTTGGATCCACTATCCTGATCGACGACGGCCTTATCGGACTTACCGTTGTTGACGTTCAAGGCACCGAAATCAAGACCCGCATTGTTAACGGCGGTACGATCAAGAGCAAAAAAGGCGTTAACGTACCAGGAGTTGCAATCTCCCTGCCGGGCATTACGGAAAAAGACACCAATGATATCATTTTTGGGATTGAACAGGACATCGATTTTATCGCCGCTTCCTTCGTTCGCAAAGCCAGCGACGTTCTGGAAATCCGTGCATTGCTTGAGAAGCACAACGCTTCCCACATCCAGATCATTTCCAAAATTGAGAACCAACAAGGTGTTGACAACCTTGACGAAATTCTGGCAGTTTCCGACGGCCTGATGGTTGCCCGCGGCGACCTTGGCGTGGAAATTCCTGCTGAAGATGTGCCTTTGGCTCAGAAGCTGATGATTCAAAAATGTAACATTGCCGGCAAACCGGTAATCACGGCTACACAAATGCTGGATTCCATGCAGCGCAACCCGCGTCCTACCCGCGCCGAAGCGAGTGACGTAGCGAATGCAATCTTTGACGGAACCGATGCAATCATGCTGTCCGGAGAAACAGCTGCCGGGAAATATCCGGTAGAATCCGTGCTGACCATGTCCCGCATTGCTGAGAAGGCTGAATCTGCACTGAACCACCGTGAAATTTTCATGAAGCAGCAGATTGCTCAAGAAACTACTGTAACCGAAGCGATCAGCCAATCCGTAGCGATCTCCGCTCTGGACCTGAATGCTAAGGCTATTATTTCTTCGACTGTAACGGGCCACACTGCACGCGTGGTTTCCAAATACCGTCCTAAATCACAGATTATCGCTGTGACAACGCAAGAAAGAACTATGCGTCAACTGGCTCTCGTATGGGGCGTAACTCCAGTTCACGGACTTGAGGCTACTTCCACGGACGAATTGCTTGAAACAGCTCTAAAAGGTGGTAAAGCATCCGGTCTGGTAAAAGCTGGAGACCTCGTTGTGATTACAGCTGGTATTCCGCTTGGACGTTCCGGTTCTACTAACCTTGTGAAAGTTGACACCATCCCTGCTGACTAGTCTTCGGGAATCTGTCCTCTTTCAGGTATGATTGAATTCCAAAAAAGCAATGGTGCGAGACGCCATTGCTTTTTTTTGATTCATGCTGATGAACGATTCTGTAAGAGGCTTACTAATGCAGTTGCAAGACTATTTTAAATTTCATAATTGTTATATATTGAATGGAGAGTTTTGAAGTAGCAACTTTAAGAACGGACAAAAATGGGACTTCTGGAGTGAACAAGAGATTTCCCTTTACGATAGACGCGTCTGACGACAAAAGCATCCCCGCGTGCGTTAGGAGAGGTCGGCACAGCTACTGTAACCTTATTCTGGATCATGATTCCGCCATCAGCTGGCGTAAGTCTTGGACTCTTGCCGTTCACCCGGCAGCAGAAGAATCGGGTTGGCGATACCTTGGCCAGTCTCCCGATGCTTCCGCCTACCTGGGGCGCTTCCATAATCCATTCGGCAGAGGTTTGGGGTCCGGAATATCGCTGAACGGTGCGGAAAGTCCAGGCTTTACTGAGATTGCAGAGTGTGATTCTCCATTTGCCGCTACTGAGCCTGATAATGGAAGCCCGCATGTGGTCTCCAGGAGAAACAGGGAGCGGAATAACAGTCTCTGCTGCAGGGAGAATTTCCCACCAGGCATAATAGCGTAGAGTTCCGTTTACGGACTCGT
Organism: Paenibacillus diazotrophicus; assembly: GCF_042610465.1. Taxonomy (NCBI): domain Bacteria; kingdom Bacillati; phylum Bacillota; class Bacilli; order Caryophanales; family Paenibacillaceae; genus Paenibacillus; species Paenibacillus diazotrophicus. Next base: position 20,703 of record NZ_JBGJZN010000017.1, on the reverse strand, counting down.
GACCGGTTCCTGTCTGTATCAGGCTGCTGTTCCTGAAGCCGTCGATGCCAATCCAGGCAGAGGAATAGGTGGGACTGGAAGTAGGTTTGACAAACGGGACTATCCATTCTCCGGATATTTGCCGGAAGGCAGCTTTCTTGCCGGAGATGGCATACCCGCTCCAGTTGCTCGATTTCCAGCCAAAACCTGTGCTTTGGGCTCTGCCTGTATGGGACTTATCGGTAATACAAGGTCGGGCAATTTTTAAGAGATTAGCTTTGCTCACAGTTCCACCGCCTTTTATTAATATGAGAAAGTTAGGTTTGCTATATTTAATGCGGTAGAGACATATAAAGTATGGGTATTCCGTTAAAAAGGAATAGAGAGGACTTATCGTTCAAATGAATAAATTAACCAAGCTGCGCGGTTTCTATCTTTTTTTGGGACTGGCCGGCGGCTCATTCGGTTCATATCTTACATTGCTTCTGAAAGACAACGGTCTCGGCAGTGGCCGGATCGGAATGCTGATGGCAACAGGAACTCTGATTGCCATTTGCATTCAACCTCTGTGGGGTGTAATCTCAGACCGTTACAATCAGGCTCGGCTGGTGCTGATTCTTAGTGTGGCCGTACCGGCGGTACTAGCCGTATTTTACCAGTCGGATTATTTCATAGTTTTGCTGATGGTCTATACTGTGTCTACTATATTCTCCTCTACACAAGCTCCTATTGCTGATTCCTACGCCATTGTAGCGGCGAACCAGGCGGGTTCCACTTACGGTAGCATCCGGATGATGCTGAGCATAGGAGCGGCCGTAGGGGCCTATGCGGGGTCGCAGTACGTGTCGAATTTTTCCGTATCCACGATCTGGGCCCCGTTCCTGCTTCTGAACAGTGTCGCGGTCATCATTGCGCTCACCCTGCCCAAGCAGGCGGAAGAAAACCGGATGATGAGCCAGTCGTTCTCCAAGGGAATTAAAAACCTGCTGGGTAACAAGATTTTCCTGGCTTTCCTGGGAGGGAGCTTTCTGGTCAATCAGACCATGACAGCATTTGGCACCTATTTTGTAATTGCCTTTCAATCGGTAGGAGGCTCGACCAGCCATGCCGGGATTGCGCTGTTCATCGCTTCCTTCACGAACTTTCCTTCCATGCTGTATGCTTCGAAAGTCATACGGAAGCTCGGAAGGGAGCGTACTCTGCTGTTAGGTGCGCTGATCTATGTGCTGCGGTGGGGGATCCAATTCGCATTTCCGGCCCCTGCGGTGATGATTGGGGTTCAGGTGCTGCATGGAGTGTCCTTCGGACTCTTTTACATCGCTGCTGTAGAATATGTATCGCACATTACGCTGCCTGAGATGCAGGCTACCGGTCAAAGTGTGTTCAACATCGTGTTCTCCGGTTTTGCGGGAATTCTGGGCAATCTCCTGAATGGGATTTTACTGGATGAGGGTGGTGTGTGGCTGATGAATCTGTCCTGTATGATCAGTTCTGCGGCGGGAGCGCTTCTCATCCTCTATGTGGTTCGAAGCTCCAGAAGAAGCCTTCCGCTACCGGTGGCATCTGAAGGAGTAAGCCTCTAGGAAGCGCTGTGCTAATGACATTCGATTAGCCTAATAGGGATACTAAGGACGCAGAAGCCGTTTCTGTATAGAAAGGAGCAATCTATTTATGCAATCACGTAATCCGGAAGGGGTCAGCCGCTGGTATGCTACTTCATTCCGTGTCCGTTACCAGGAGACGGATCAGATGGGGGTGGTCTACCACGCCAATTATCTGAGCTGGTTCGAGAGCGGGCGGACAGAAATGTTCCGGGGACTTGGCTTTGCCTACCGTTCCTTGGAAAATAAGGGTGTGCTTCTGCCAGTCACGGCTGCAGATTTGCAATTTAAAAGTCCGGCGAGATATGATGATCTTGTCGCTGTGTATGCGCGACTGACCACTTTTTCGGCACTGCGGGTCGTATACGAATATGAAATCCGCCGTTTGGAGGAGCCGGAAGCGGGGAGACCGGATTCTTCCGCGCCTGCAACCGGGCCAGTATATTTTGATGAGCTGCCTGGTCAATTGCTCGTATCCGGCTCAACCAGCCATGTGTGGCTGAATACGGACTGGAAGCCAGTAAGACTGGACCGGACGCTGCCGGAATTGTTTTACGCCATAACTTTGGCGCTTAGGGAAGAAGGAGGAGCAGTATGATCAGGAACAAATGGCTGTGGGCTGCGTTATTTATTATCCCGGCCGTGGAATTATTCGGGTTTATTTATGTGGCAAGTTTTCTCGGAGCACCCAAGACACTGCTGCTCATGCTGGCCAGTTCAGTGATCGGCTTCTTGATGATGCGCTTTGAAGGCAAGAAAGTGCTGGTCGACAGCAGAACACATATGCAGGAGGGGCGGGTGCCCGGGCGTACAATGCTGGACGGCTTGTGCATTTTTTTTGGCGGCCTGCTGCTGATTCTGCCAGGCTTCGTGACGGATATTGTCGGATTTTCGCTGGTATTTCCGCTGACCCGGCCGCTGTACCGGGCTTTTCTGCTGAAATGGATTGAGAAAAAAATGAAAAACGGCACCTTCACCTTTTACCGCAGATAAGTCGTGTTAGTCGGTAAGCGGTAGGTCGCTGTCCGCGAACCTGCTTCAGCTCATTAGGGCTCTATAAGAGAGCGGATGAACGCATGTATCGGATGAAGAAAGATGCTATGCTCTATATGTGAAAAAAGAGGCCGACCATCTCGATGGTCGGCCTCTAATTATTTTATTGTGCGGTCAGGATTTGCGGACCTTCAGCGGTGATGGCGATCGTATGCTCGTATTGGGCGGCGAGCTTACGGTCCAGTGTCCGGGCGGTCCAGCCGTCCGAATCGATTGTCATGTAGTAGGTGCCTTCGGTGATCATGGGCTCGATCGTGAACACCATACCTTCCTTGATGCGGGGGCCTTTACCAGGCTTGCCAACATGCATATAGTTCGGTGCCTCGTGCAGGTCCCGACCGATGCCATGGGCGAGCAGGTCGCGCACGACGCCGAAGCCATTTGATTCGGCATGCTGCTGAATTACACTCGTCACGTCGCCGAGCCGATTGCCGGGCTGCGCCTGCGTAATGCCGAGGTCAAGGCACTCCTTCGTGACAAGCATCAGTTTCTCAGCCGTCGGGGAGATCTTTCCGACCGCATAACTCCAGGCTGAATCGCCGAGCCAGCCGTCGAGCTCCGCGACCGTGTCGATCGTCACGATATCACCTTCCTCTAATGGCTTATTTGTAGGAAAGCCATGTGCAATCACGTCGTTGACGGAAGCACAGGTCGCATATTGATAGCCGTTGTAGCCCTTCGTGTATGGCTTGGCGCCATGTTTCAAAATAATGTCCTCGAATATGCGCTCAATGTCGTTCGTCGTGATCCCCGGTTTGATGAGCGGGGCGATCTCACGATGGCATTCAGCCACGACTTGGCATGCCTTGCGGATGGCTTCGATTTCATGTTTGCTTTTTAAGATGATCATGTGTGTATTAGGACTCCTTCGTAATAGCTTGCATAGCGAGCTGGGCGATTCTATCGACGTCGAGTTCAGAAGTGCTCGTATAGTAGTTCAGCCCGCAACAGCCGACCAGCACGGCAAGCATATAATAGACGCTTTCGTCTTCGCGCTGGGCGATCGACTGAAGCGGAACGTACAGCCGTTCTGTGAATCGTCTTTTGGCAAGGAGCTGATCCTTCTCAGGCAAGCCTGTATAATGTTCAGCCGCCATTTTGTAGACGAGATAAGTGCGGGCGTCCGACTGCCACAGCCGGAGCAGCATTTTGCAATACGTCAATAGCTGCCTGTTATCCGGGGTGCCTCGATTGATGTTCGCCCATTCTGCCAGGGCTTGCTCGCATCGCTCGAAACCGCTGTCCAGCACATCTTCTATTAGTAAATGCCGGTTCGGATAATAATGGTAAATCGTGCCGTAACCGAGCTCGGCCTCACGGGCGACGTCGCGAATATCAAAGCTGCCGCCCTTGCGGAAGTAGGCGTGCGCAGCAAAGTCAAGGATCTGTTCTCTGCGCTGCATGCGTATGAGCTGATTTTGTTCTTTGGTACGGGGGCACATAGGTACGTGAACCTCCTTTTTATAGACCTGCAAATTTGTCAATATAAAGAGTGTAAAGGATGGTTGTGAGAAATGCAATGATCTATTGGTGGTCGGCGGATAGTCCCAGTCTATGATAAGATAGACATAAGATTTAATTTGGTAAGGGACCGATCCAATGGAACAAAGTGAATATTCTAGAGTCGCAACAGGTCTCATGAAAGCATTTGATAAATCGGACTATAAGTGACTTCGCATTTTCTACAAGGGGGAAACCGAAATGAAGACGATTAAGTGCATGATGGAGCACCTGTACTGGGCTGACGGACGCATCTTGGACGCGCTTGAGGAGAGTGGAACGAAGAACAAGGATCTTCTGAAGCTGGTCCGGCACGTCGCGGTTGCGGAACGAGTCTGGCTGTCTCGATTGCAGGGCAAGGGCAGCTCGCAATATTCGTTGTGGGAGGAAGCGGGGGACCTGACGGCAATCCGGACGATATTCGAAGAAAACGCCGTACAATATCGCCTTTATATTGAAGGGCTTGAGGAATCTGTGTTGGACGAGATGATCGACTATACGAACCAGAGCGGGGTTCCGTTCCGAACGTCCGTCCGGGATATCCTGTCGCAGGTCCTCTTACATGGGCAATATCACCGGGGACAGATCAACCGGGCACTACGGATGGAATCGGCTGTGCCTGTCCAAATTGATTACATCACGTTCGCGAGGCTCTAACAGTCTTAATATCACCATACTCGGAATAGGGTTGGCACAACACAAACGGTAAACACTAGCTTAATTAAACAGCGGCAGCCCAGGACATTATTTGATATTAGCAGGTCATCCAGAGATTTCTGGTTGGCCTTTTTTCTTGTCCTTTACTGTCGCAGTTTCAATTTTTAGACCAAAGATCGCACGGCATCTGATGCTATGCCTTTGCTCTTACTTTGCCTGATATAGCTTTAATGCAGCCTGCCGCTGACTATATAGCTATGGAGTGCGCGGAACACACCGGCTCGGTGAAAGGCATCTAGTACGACCAGCAGGACGGGGCCGAGGAGCAGACCAAGCATGCCGAACAGCTGTAGGCCGGCGAACATCCCGATTAGCATAGCGAGCGGGTCCAGGCCGATGCTGCTTGCAAGTACCTTGGGCTCCAATATCTGTCGGGTGACCAGAATTACGGCGTAGAGTACCGATAATCCTATGCCTAGCGGCAGATTGCCGGTCATGTAAGAGTATAAGGCCCATGGCAGCAGCACAATACCCACGCCGAGATAAGGCACCAGATCGACCAGCCCAATCGTCAGTCCGATGGCAAATGCAGAATCTACGCCTAACAGCAGAAGACCCGTAATGACGATAACAGCGGTTATTGAGATCAGCACCAGCTGAGCCCTCAGATAGCCGAACAGCGCCCTGCGCAGATCCTCCCAGATCTCGGATACCGGTCTGAGGAGCGGCGCAGGTACAAGTGCTCTTAACTTTGCATTATGCCGATCCCAGCCGGTGCTGAGGAAAAAGGCAGACAACATGATGACAATCAGGATAGTCCCCACACTGGGTAATGCTGAGATTAACTTCAGGATCATATTGAAGAATCCGGTGATGAATTGCGTCATAGCTTGGCCTACCGTCTCCGTGGTTCTGCTGATATTGCTGTCGATGGTGGCGTGGTAGTCAGGGTTATCATGGTAAAACTGGTTGATTTGGTTAATAATATTCTGAATGCTGGCATTCCGGCTTATGGACAGCAGCAGCTCCCGCCACTGGTCGGTGTGGAGATCGAATGTCTGCAGCAGGACAATCAGTTCCTTAACCAGACGGGTGATCAGTGCTGTCAGTACGAGCGCAGTACCCCCTACATAAAATAACAGTGACAACAGTACTGCCAGCCAGTGCGGAAGCTTGAATCCTCTTAAAATAAGCACCAGCGGATGCATCAGGTAGGCAAGCAGATAGGCAAGGAGCAGAGGATACATAAGCGGGAGCAAAATATAGACTGCCACCAGTAATAACGAGGCAGCCAGAACGACCCACAGGCCCCGCAGTACTCTTTTTAATACCAGCGAATCCATACCCGATCCCTCCAGATGAAAGCTGCTGATTCATAATCAGCTCGTCTAATATATATTCAGAGATAGGATATAAAGACTATCCAGACACGTGAATCTACTGGTTCGCTGGGGATGCAATAAACTGGAATTGTAATTATGAAACAGGGGGTCCGGAAGTTTTTTTCTATCTGTCCGATAAAATCATTTGATGTTTCCCAAAGCTTCCACGTTGTTCACATAACCGTCAAAATCCGGTATGATTATTAATGGATACACACTAAAAGTTCGTTGCATTCTCTGAAGTAGGTCAATCTTGATAGGTATTGAACGTTTGAATACATCAAAATGTAAATGTTTTCATTACTGTAATAACTGCTTTTATACCCTTGTTGGCAAAGGAGAGATACTATGACAGCTACTAAAGGATTGGAAGGCATTGTTGCCACAACCTCCTCGATCAGTTCGATTGTGGATGGCGTACTCACTTACCGCGGATATGATATTGATGATCTTGCGGAGAACGCTACTTTTGAAGAGACTGCCTATTTGCTGTGGTTCGGCAATCTGCCGGCAACTCCTGAGCTGCAGGCCTTGCGGCGTGATCTCAGCGCCTTTGCTCCAATCCCTGAACAGGTGATTGCACAAATGAAGCTGTACCCCAAAAATGTTAGCACGATGGCTGCATTGCGCACGGCTGTATCCAGTCTTGCGCTGTATGATCCGGCCGCCGATGATATGAGCCGCGAAGCGAATGAGATCAAGGCCGTTAAGCTGCAGGCGCAGATTCCAACGGTGGTTGCTGCGCTTGCCCGCATCCGCAAGGGTCTGGAACCAGTAGCTCCCCAGGAAGGCCTGTCGATTGCGGAGAATTTCCTGTATATGCTCTGGGGCAAACAGCCGGATGTTGTATCGGTTAAGGCACTGGACACTGCACTTGTGCTGCATGCCGACCATGAGCTGAATGCATCCACTTTTGCCGGACGGGTTACCGTTGCTACGCTGTCGGACATTTATTCAGGTGTCACTTCGGCCATCGGCGCGCTCAAAGGACCGCTGCATGGTGGCGCGAATGAAGCGGTAATGAAGATGCTTGAGGAAATCGGAAGTCTGGATGCAGTAGAGTCATACATTAACGGCAAGCTGGAGCGCCGTGAGAAAATCATGGGCTTTGGGCATCGTGTCTACAAAAATGGTGATCCGCGTGCCAAACACCTCATGAAGATGTCCCACGAGCTGGGAGTGATGAAGAATGACACCACTCTGTATGATATGTCCGTCAAAGTCGAGGAATTGATCACTTCACAGAAAGGCCTGAAGCCTAACGTTGATTTTTATTCGGCTTCGGTCTACACGCAGCTGGGTATTGAGCGGGAGCTGTTCACACCGATCTTTGCAATCAGCCGTGTGTCGGGTTGGACTGCCCATATTCTGGAGCAGTACGAGGACAATCGTATCATCCGCCCGCGTGCAGAATACACAGGGATGTCCGAACAAAAGTATGTTCCGGTGGACGAGAGATAAAGCAGCCCTTGCAGGCTGCTGCACCCCTTTAGTAGAATGAACTATAATAAACCCAACTCCAAGCCTATGCTTCCGAAGAGAGATATGAATGTGTACTGCTCGGGGAAGTCTAGGCTTACCAAACCAAACTTTTAGGAGGAATACCCACTAATGTTGAAACTGGAAAAATACGATCTGCCGACAGAAGGCGAACAAATCACAATCGAAGATGGCAAGCTGCTCGTTCCGGATCATCCGATCATCCCGTTCATTGAGGGTGACGGTACAGGGCGCGACATTTGGAAAGCCTCCAAACGGGTACTGGATGCCGCAGTAGCCAAAGCATTCGGCGGGAAGAAACAGATTGCCTGGTACGAAGTATTTGCCGGTGAGAAAGCCTTCAATACATATGGTGAATGGCTGCCGAATGATACGCTTGAAGCAATTCGTGAGTACATTGTAGCTATCAAAGGACCTCTGACTACTCCAATCGGAGGAGGGATCCGCTCCCTGAATGTAGCGCTGAGACAGGAATTGGATCTGTATGTCTGTCTGCGTCCGGTGCGCTATTTCGATGGAGTGCCTTCACCTGTGAAGCATCCTGAGCTGGTGGACATGGTGATTTTCCGTGAGAATACGGAGGATATATACGCCGGAATTGAGTATCAGGAAGGCTCTGCGGAAGTGAAGAAGGTTATAGAATTCCTGCAAAACGAGCTGGGAGTGAACAAAATCCGGTTCCCGGAAACATCCGGAATCGGAATTAAGCCGGTATCCTCGGAAGGCTCCAAACGCCTGGTTCGCTCCGCTATTGAATATGCAATCAAACATGGCCGCAAGAGTGTGACACTGGTACACAAGGGCAATATTATGAAGTTCACTGAAGGCGCATTTAAGAACTGGGGTTATGAAGTGGCTGAACAGGAATTCGGCGATCATGTCTTCACCTGGAATCAATATGATGCCATTAAGGAAAAGAGCGGCGAGGCTGCGGCTAATGCAGCTCAGAAGGAAGCAGAAGCCGCAGGCAAAATCATCATCAAGGATGCGATTGCGGATATTGCCCTGCAGCAGGTATTGACCCGTCCAACGGATTTCGATGTGATTGCTACGCTCAACCTGAACGGCGATTACCTCTCCGACGCACTGGCTGCACAAATTGGCGGCATTGGTATCGCACCGGGAGCGAACATCAACTATATTACGGGTCACGCCATTTTTGAAGCTACTCATGGTACTGCACCGAAGTATGCGGATAAGGACGTAGTAAATCCGGGTTCAGTTATTCTGTCCGGTGTTATGCTGCTTGAACACCTGGGCTGGCAGGAAGCGGCGGATCTGATCTACAAAGGCATGACCACGGCCATCAACAACAAGACTGTGACCTATGACTTTGCCCGTCAGATGGAAGGCGCCACAGAGCTGAAATGCTCGGCATTTGCTGACGAAATCATCAAGCACCTGTAGTCTACTGCTAACTAAGCTAACTTCTAAAGCACATGCCCTCATTTCTTGAAAGGAAATGGGGGCTTTCTTTTCATCGACGGTGAGGTTGGGTATAATAAGTATGTAACTTATATCATAGCGAAAAGTGAGGAGGTCAAATATGGATCGGATTTTCTTTTTCCTACATATGATCGGGACATTGGCGCTCGGCTTCTATCTGGTGCTGCCGTTCATTCTGAGCGGTACAGCTAAACTGTCTAATACAGCCAAAGAAGGAACGCTAAGTGCGATCGGCGGACTTAACCGGTTTGCCCAATATGGCCTGGTGATTCAGCTGTTGACAGGCGGATACATGATCTCACAGGGGGATTACACCGTAGCCTGGATGATTGTTGTCGTAGTACTGCTGCTGGCGATGTTTGCCTTGGGCGGCATTATGAGTAAGCCCTTGCGTTTGGCCGCTGCCGGCATGCGCGAGAACCGTGATGTCTCTGGCCATACCGCGAAGCTGCGCACGATGAGTCTGCTACTGATGGTTGTGCTGATCGTAATGGTGTTTTTTATGGTGTACAGACACATTATCTAAGCCTATTGAAGTGAAATAGCTCTGGCGGCTGCGGCTGTCAGGGTTATTTTTGTTGAAGTACCGGAAGACAAATTTCGTAAGGAAAGAAACCTTCTGCCAAGGCAGTGCTATGTTCACTTGTCGCTCAATCCTAGAATATGGTAATATTTAGGAGTGAATAGCAGTATATCTACACATTGGGAAGAGGTGTAGTAGTGAAATTCAGACGGAGCATGATTGTATGCCTGAGCGTGAGCCTGGCTAGTTGTTTGCTGGATACCGTCCCGGTTGCTGCTGAAGGAAGCAGAACGGATTATGAGGGACACTGGGCCCAGAAACAGATCGAAAGCTGGATTCAGCATGGTTGGCTGAAAGGCTTTGAAGACGGATCGGTCAAGCCGGATCAGGAGATTACAAGAGCCGAATTTATTACGTTAGCCAACCGGATGTGGGGCTTCACGGCCAGTAAACAGACGGAATTCAGTGATTTGCCGAATAACAATTGGGCATACAGCGAATTCGCCAAAGCCATGACAGTGGGTTACATTCAAGGATATAAAGGCAAGATTCGTCCGAACGACCTAATTACACGCCAGGAAGTGGCCGTTATTATGAGCAGGCTGTTATTTTTGGAGGATGGAGCACCCGAGGAGGTGCTGTCCACGTTCAGCGATTACAGCAGAATTGCCAGCTGGAGCAGACCTAAAGTTACGTCAATGGTAAATATCGGAGCAATGAAAGGCTACCCCGATGGCAGTTTTGGTCCGGAGCGGTCCATGACAAGAGCAGAATCGATTGCATTGATGGAAATCTTTAATTTTAAGATCGGCGGGTTGGGAGATATATATCGTTAGAAGTTAGAATGTACTGAGCCGCAGCTCAATGTTGAGGCCTCCCAATTTTATATTGTGGAACATATCCATCCCTGACTGTAGTTCAGCTGAAGCAGCACTTGAGGTGGCCAGGCATAGATAAGAAGACTGCTCTCCTAATGGATAGCAGTCTTCTTATGTTACGGATGATCCTCACAGCAGTTCCTTTGACGCAAACACATTGCTTTTTTCAAATTCCGCTTGTATGCCGGGTGGGAGCAGGCTCTGTAGCTCGTGACGGGTACACCATTTAGAATCTGAGTGCTCTTCGGAGAGTACCACGGAATTCCCATCGGTTCGGCACCAGTAGGTGATGATGACGAGTTGCCTGCCAGGATCCGTCAGAAAGGATGTGGCATATAGAAGGTTCTCTACAGTGACCGTAAGTCCGGTTTCCTCCTCAATCTCCCGCTCCAGCGCAGCCTCCAGGCCCTCCCCGAATTCAATTTTGCCGCCGGGACATTCCCAGCTGCCTGCTCCTACCGAATCTGCGGCTGCCCGCTGTACGAGCAGGATTCTGCCTTGATGCAGAATGACTCCTTTGACCGCAACGATGATGCTTCGTGCATTTCTGGTCATCTAACATATGCGCCTCCTCGTCTTAAAGATGGGTCTTTCCGCGTCATGCCGGATTCATACTTCTCTAAAGTATATCGGCCCTTCACGCCAATAACGACTGTATTTTATGTTTGGACAGCCTGGAAGTGTGGTAAGTAACATAGCGTGAAGTGATTGTATAATTAGTGACGCATAAGCCATCTTAATACGATGTGGTTACTCTAACAAAAGGTACACAGCGAAAGGAGAATGGATCATGCCAGAAAATAAACAGTCTTCCAAAACTTTGCCTCCACAGGTGCAGGACCGGCAGCCCGGTATTGAGAGTGAGATGAATCCGCGCCCGGAATTTGAAACGTCCAGCTACAAGGCGGCAGGTAAACTGCTGGGCAAGGCGGCACTCATTACGGGGGGCGACAGCGGAATAGGACGGGCGGTTGCCGTTCATTTTGCCAAGGAAGGTGCGGATGTGGTCATTTCTTATCTGAATGAGCATTCCGATGCCGAAGAGACCAAACGCCAAGTGGAGCAGGAGGGCCGGAAGTGTATTCTGATTGCCGGTGACATCGGCGTAGAAGCGTTCTGCCAGGATCTGATCAACAAGGCGGTAGAGGGACTGGGCAAGCTGGACATCCTGATCAACAATGCGGCCGAGCAGCATCCGCAGGACAAGATTGAGGATATTACTTCCGAGCAGCTGGAGCGGACGTTCCGTACGAATATTTTCTCCATGTTCTATTTGACCAAAGCAGCCATGCCGCACTTGAAAAAAGGCTCCACGATCATCAATACGACATCGATTACCGCTTATCGCGGCAGCCCGCAGCTGCTGGACTATTCGTCCACGAAAGGCGCGATTCTCAGCTTTACCCGCTCGCTGTCGATGAATCTGGCGGAAAAGGGCATTCGCGTTAATGCTGTAGCCCCGGGACCGATCTGGACACCGCTGATTCCATCTACTTTTGATGCTAAAAAGGTCAGTGAGTTCGGTGGCACTCAGCCTATGCAGCGTCCGGGGCAACCGGAAGAGCTGGCGCCGGCCTATGTCTATCTGGCTTCGGATGATTCATCCTATGTCAGCGGTCAGGTCATGCATGTCAACGGCGGAGAAATTGTCAACGGTTAGAAGCTACTAAGCGGTCAAGCGTGTGCTGGAAAATATAGTTGTAAGAGCAGGCCTATGCGGTCTGCTCTTTTTATTGTACCGGGCAAGATTAAGCTTTCCTGTAAAAGGGATAGCTTTTCTGAGGAATATTATGTTAATATGAACCACGTCAGCAACTGAATATTGCAATTGTCCCTAGGGGTGCCGTAAGGCTGAGACGAACGTGTGGTTCGGACCCTTTGAACCTGATCTGGTTAACACCAGCGTAGGAAAGCGGAGAATGAATGAACTGCAGCGAAGTTGTATCTTTTACACCCGTATTCCTGCGGAAATTTATGACTGCCTCCTATCCCGGGGGCGGTTTTTTTGCGTTACCGTTCAGTTGCCAAAAAGTGAAGCCGGAGGTGCAAAGTGGCTGAAATTCATTTGATATCGGATGGTAAGTTGGACCCCGGGCGGTTTGCCAGCCTTGCAGCAGCTGTATATCCGTACGTGGACTATATTCACCTGCGGGAAAAGCACCGCTCTGCTGTGGAACTGCTGGGTATGGCTGAGCAGCTTCTGCGTGCTGGAATCCCCGCATCCAGACTGGTCATCAATGACCGGCTGGATATTGCGCTGGCCGTCGGTGCAGGTGCTGTCCAGCTGGCCTGGCACAGCTTGCCACCCGCAGCGGCCCGCACGGCTGCCCCCGGCCTCCGGCTGGGGAGGTCGGTACACTCGGCGGCGGAAGCCGCGGAGGCGGGCAGGCAGGGGTCAGACTACTGCCTGTACGGGCATGTCTTCCCTACTGGCTGCAAGCCGGGTCAGCAGGGGCGCGGTTTGCCACTCCTGGAGGAGGTTGTGCGCAGCAGCAGCATTCCGCTGATTGCCATCGGCGGGATTGATAAGGGTAATGCTGATCAAGTAATCAGGCATGGTGCAGCTGGCATTGCGGTCATGTCCGGTATTTGTGGAGCGGAGGACCCTGTGGCCGCTGCCCATGCTTACCGTCTGGCGTTACAGGCGGTGTAGATCTGAGGTTTGGAGGCTTGTAGAGTCATGAACGTGACACGCGAAGGAGGTGAGAGGGCATGAATCTGATCATCAACGGCAAACCCGGAGAGGTTGCTGAAGACTGCCGGACCGTTGCCGATCTGTTAAGCCGGCCCGAATGGAGCTACCGGCTTGTGATCGTGGAACGGAACGGGGAGATTGTCAGCAAGGATCATTATGAGGAAGTGGTGTTATGTGACGGCGACCGGCTGGAGCTGGTGCATTTTGTAGGCGGCGGCTGAAGGCGTTACCGACTTTCTATTATCTAATTCTTAAGTTCAGAAGAATCCAGGAGGCGAGTTCATGTTAGATCCTTTAGTGATTGGTGGCATTAAGTTATCGAGCCGACTGTTCATCGGCACCGGCAAATACAGCCGCAATACGCTGATTCCCGAGGTGGTGTCATCTTCGGGCTCACAGGTGATCACGGTTGCCCTGCGCCGTGTAGACCCGGAGAGCCAGGACAATATTATCAGCCATATTCCTTCCCATATGACCCTGCTTCCAAATACTTCGGGTGCACGCACCGCTGAGGAAGCTGTGCGGATCGCCAGACTGGCCAGAGCTGCAGGCCTCGGCAATTGGGTCAAGATCGAGGTGATCAGTGATCAGAAATATTTGCTTCCGGATAACCTGGAGACCATCCGGGCTACGGAGATACTGGCTGCCGAAGGTTTCGTAGTGCTGCCCTATATGAGCCCTGACCTCTCCGCTGCGCTGCGGATGAAAGCGGCTGGAGCCGCTGCCATTATGCCGCTGGGTTCACCGATCGGTTCTAACCGGGGACTGCGCACCAAAGAGCTGCTGCGTATTCTCATCTCAGAGGTGGATCTTCCGGTGATCGTTGACGCCGGCATTGGCCGCCCGTCCGAAGCGGCTGAGGCGATGGAACTGGGTGCGTCCGCTGTGCTTCTCAACACGGCAATCGCCACCGCCCGTAATCCGCTGCTGATGGCAGAGGCCTTCCGTGAGGCGGTAGCTGCAGGCCGTAAAGCCTATTTGGCTGGACTCGGTCCGGTGGAAGAGACGGCTGTCGCGTCTTCACCTTTAACCGGATTTCTGAAATAACTCACAGGCCAAGCGAAATGGGGGAGTAACATGAGTTTTTATGAAGTGCTGACTCGTCTGGAACAATTGCCTTACGAGAGCTTATGGCAGGAGTACCGGGTAGAGGATGTGAAACGGGTACTTCGCAAAGATCGTCTGGATGAAAAAGACCTGCAGGCCCTGCTGTCTCCGGCTGCAGAAGCTTGTCTGGAGGAGATGGCTGAGCGAGCGCAGCAGTTGACCCGTGCGCATTTTGGACATGTGATGCAGATGTTCACACCGATGTATCTGGCTGATTTCTGTGTGAACCACTGTACGTATTGCAGCTTCAGCTCGATTTATGATTTTCCAAGAAAAAGATTGACTCCTGATGAGGTTAGACAAGAGGCAAAAGCGATCTCCTCCACAGGTCTGCGTCATCTCCTGATTCTGACGGGAGAATCGCGCAGGGAAAGTTCGGCCACATATGTGAAGGAATGCGTGGAGATTCTTCTGGAATATTTCTCATCCGTCAGTATTGAGGTAAATCCGTTGTCTACCGAGGAATATCGGGAGCTTAGGGAAGCGGGAGTAGACGGGTTGACTCTGTATCAGGAGGTCTACCACCAGGAAACCTACCGCAAGCTGCATGTGAAAGGTCCAAAAAGAGTCTACCGCAATCGCCTGGATGCCCCCGAACGGGGGTGTCAGGCCGGTTTCCGCTCCGTCAACATTGGCGCTCTTCTGGGTATGTATGACTGGCGGCAGGAGGCTTTCATGACTGCAATGCACGCACGCTATCTGCAGGACAAGTATCCGGAATGCGAAATCGGCTTATCTGCCCCGCGCTTTCGTCCGTATTTGGGCGAATTCAACCCGGACAGTGACGTTACCGACCGTGCGCTGGTTCAGATAATTTTGGCGTACCGGCTGTTTCTGCCTCGATCCGGCATCACCTTGTCCACCCGGGAGCCAGCTTCCCTGCGGGATCATCTGATCCACCTGGGGATTACCAAAATGTCGGCAGGTGTCTCCACTGAAGTTGGAGGACACACCCAGGATGGCGGAACCCCGCAATTCGAAATCTCGGATGAACGGACTGTGCAAGAGATAACAGACATGCTTCTGGAGAGCGGTCTGCAGCCTGTCTTCAAAGATTGGGACCTGCTGAAGGTGCCGGTGTAACGGACCCATTACGAGTCCGTAACAGCCCGGGTATTGCTGTTAGAGTTAGGACCCTGTAACCCTGATACCCAGCGCACTCGTTCTTCATTTGTTGTCCGTATCATCCGTAGGCTGCCCGCTATCGGTTCCGGCTGACAATTCATCCAGAGACATCTCGAAGCCGGGAGCCATATGGATCAGAAAATATTCCATCTCCGGCATTTCGAGACCGCGCAGCTTGGCCGCCGTCTGTTCTTTGGCGGCTGCGAATTCACGATTGCCTGCAGAGACCTCCCAGACGCATTTCAGATAAGCGTCGAGATGGTCTGCGGCTTTGACATAGCGGAGCAAATGGGCATCCTCGGAGCCGGAGGGACTGTCTTGCGGCTGCAGAAGGGGGGCATAGACAGAGCTAAGCTCCGGCGGAATCATTCCCTTCAGCCGCTCGGCGGCTACCCGCTCCATGTCGCGAAAGCTGGACAGCAGCCGCGGATTGTTGTGCTTGACCGGCGTAGCGATATCGCCGGTGAAGACCTCAGTAGCGTCGTGAAACAGCGCCATTGCAGCTGCGCGGTCGGCATTCAGCGAGCGGGCGAAGCGGGCGTTGCCGATGGAGCACAGCATATGCGCCAGCAGGGCAACCTGGAATGAGTGCTGCGCGACGTTCTCAGGTGCCGTGCTTCGCATGAGGCTCCAGCGCTGAATATACTGAAGCCGGTACAGATAGGCTGAAAAATGGTAATTCAATTTTTACGTAACCCCTTTCATGCGTGGTTTAATATGTTATGATAAAACTAATTGTAACAGAGTTTGGACAACCGCGAACGCATGGAGAGGAGCTGGACTGAAGATGCAGCATTTTGAAGACAGCGTATATAATCTGATCGTAGAAACCTCAACAAATCTGCCGGGTGATGTGCGCCGGGCAGTAGCTAAGGGACGTGCTCTGGAGGACCGGGCAACCCGCTCCGGCCTCGCGCTCACCACCATTGCGCAGAATATTGGCATGGCGGAGCTCCAGGTATCTCCGATCTGTCAGGATACAGGGATGCCGACTTTTATCATTCATACTCCTGTGGGTGTGAATCAGATCGAGATGAAGAAGGACATCCATAACGCCATTATCCGGGCGACGAAGAATGGCAAGCTGCGCCCCAATTCCGTAGATTCGCTGACGGGTGAGAATAGCGGGGATAATCTGGGAGCAGGCACTCCGGTGATTCACTTTGAACAGTGGGAAGAAGAGGGCGTGGAAGTGCGGCTGATTCTGAAGGGCGGGGGCTGCGAGAATAAGAATATTCAGTACAGCCTGCCTGCGGAACTGGAGGGACTTGGCAAAGCCGGCCGCGATCTCGACGGCATCCGTAAATGCATTCTGCATTCGGTATATCAGGCACAGGGACAGGGCTGTAGTGCCGGTTTCATCGGAGTCGGCATTGGCGGAGACCGTACCACCGGGTATGAGCTTGCCAAGAAACAGCTGTTCCGCAAGGTAGAGGATGTGAATCCCAATCAGGATCTAGCCAAGCTTGAAGACTATATTATGGAGAATGCCAACAAACTGGGTATCGGCACGATGGGATTTGGCGGTGAAGTTACACTGCTGGGCTGCAAGATAGGTGTTATGAACCGGCTGCCGGCCAGTTTTTTCGTCTCCGTGGCTTATAACTGCTGGGCGTTCCGCCGTCAGGGGATTCTCGTGGATCCGGCTGCCGGAACGATTCAGGAATGGCTCTATGAGAGCGGCACAGGAATCTCTGTGGATACGGAAGATAGCACCGAACCGGCTTCTGTGCTTGAGGTGGCGGGCGCCGCTGCTGGCGGTACCGACTCTGGTGTTGTTCCAGAGGATGCGACGATTTCTGCAGCACCTGCGATGCTCCCGGCTGATGAACCAACAGCGGCAGGGGAGCCAGCGGCAGCCGCCGGGGAATCCCGCGAGGTGCGGCTTACAACGCCGGTCACGGAGGAAGATATCCGTAGTCTTCGGGTGGGTGATGTAGTCATTCTGTCAGGAGAGATGCACACCGGGCGTGATGCATTGCATAAGTACCTGATGGACCATGATGCACCGGTAGATCTGAACGGGGCAGTAATCTATCACTGCGGCCCCGTTATGCTGAAGGACGATGAAGGCTGGCACGTGAAGGCGGCAGGCCCGACTACCAGCATCCGTGAAGAACCGTATCAAGGCGAGATTATGCGGAAATTCGGAATCCGCGCCGTGATAGGCAAGGGCGGCATGGGTCCCAAGACACTCCAAGCGCTGCAGGAGCATGGTGGCGTCTATCTCAATGCCATCGGCGGCGCGGCACAGTATTACGCGGAGTGTATCAAGAAGGTGAACAGTGTAGATTTCATGGAATTCGGAATTCCTGAGGCCATGTGGCATTTGCAGGTGGAGGGCTTCGCCGCCATTGTGACGATGGACGCGCATGGCAACAGTCTGCATGCAGATGTGGAAAAGGATTCTGCAGCCAAGCTTGCTCAGTTCAGGGAACCTGTCTTTAAATAAGCGATGCCAATAAGATTAGATATCATTTTCCTCAAGCCTTCTTCCATTTCTAAGTGGGGGAGGCTTTTTTATATGCAAGAAGGTAGACTACACCCCTCCACTTTCTGCTGTTCTCGCTGTATCCCTCTGTTAAACAGTGTATATCGCCTGTGAAGCCTTAGCACGTACACTCAAGCACCCAATTTATTATTCTTGACAACGCATACATAGACATGGTAATTTTTATGAGGGAAACCGGTTTCCCCACTGCACCATCGTTTTGCAAGTAATGGAAGAGTGTTCACAAGCAGTACGGTTCGATATGCGCTCATATGAGAGGGAGATGAGGAATGAAACGCAAGCTATGGCTTATTCCGGCATTAATCACGTCTATTGTTCTGTCCATTACGGCTAACTTGTTTGTGCTGCCATCCGCACGGGTTGAAGCAGCGAGCATTGGTACGGTTACTGAGAATGACACGATCTATCAGATCATGGTTGACCGCTTTAATGATGGGGATACCACCAATAATGCCACTGGTGCCGCAATCCGTTACGGAGAAACCTCCGAGGATGATTTTCGCTACATGAAGGGCGGAGACTGGCAGGGGGTCATCAACAAACTGCCTTACATTCATAACATGGGATATACCGCGATTTGGATCTCTCCGGTTGCAGAACCGCAGATGACAAACCGCGACAATAACGGTACAGGAAAAAACACAGCCTACCACGGGTACAACGTGAAGGATCCCAATAAGGCCAATCCTTACTTTGGAACCAAAGAAAAGCTTAAGGAACTGGTGGATTCTGCACATGCGCTCGGGATTAAGGTCATTATCGATGTAGTGCCGAATCATATCGGAGACTATATGCTGGGCACTCAGGCTTATTATGATATAGCAGGGCTGCAACCTGCAGCGCCTTTTAATAATCCGGCCTGGTATCATCACAATGGTGATATTAACTGGTCACTTACGGACGGGAGATATGATCAATGGGCTCAGGATTACTTAGAGAATCATGATCTCGGCGGGCTGGATGATATCGACTTTGACGTTCCTGCCGCCAAGCAGGCGGTATTCAATTCCATTAAAGCCTGGTTTGACTATACGGGTGCCGACGGTGCACGTGTGGATGCTGCCAAACTGATCAAACCGACAGATATCGGTGAACTTCAGAATCTTTTGGGAGTGAATACTTTTGGTGAGAACTTTGACGGCAATGCCGAATTTGTCTCACGCTGGGTGGGCAGCAATAAGGAATGGGGCATGCTTGATTTCCCGATGTTCTTCTCGGTGCTTAACAGCTTTGCTTACGGGCAGTCCTTTGATTCCAATATCAAAAGCACACTCGCCCTGGATTCCTATTACAACGGAAATGCAAACCATATGGTTACCTTTATTGATAATCATGACCGCAACCGTTTTTTGACTGAAGCAGGCGGCAATGTGGATAAAATGCAAAATGCTTTGTCTTTCATCTTCACTGTCCGGGGCACACCTGTGGTCTTCCAGGGTACAGAGCAGAATAAGGGTAACGGCAACGGCCAGATTATGACGGGCGGAATTGCAGATACCTGGAACCGCTGGTCGATGGTGAAGCGGGACGCGAACGGCAATGTCCTCGAGAACTATTTTAATGAGAATACCAGCACCTATAAGCATATTGCCAAACTGAATGAAATCCGCAAAAATAATCCCGCACTCCGCACAGGTACCCAGCGTGAAATGTGGTCTGCGCAGAACCTGTATGCTTTCTCTCGGCGTGTAGACAGCGGAACTAATGCGGGCCAGGAAGTTATATCTGTATTCAGCAATGCTTCCAGCGGTTCACAGACCGTAACCATCCCGCTGCGCGTAGAAAGCACACTAACTGCAGGCACAGTGCTCATTAATCAACTGAATACTTCCGACACTGTAACCGTGCAATCAGGAGGTGCAACCGGCAAACAAATTACTGTTACTGTGGGAGCGAATTCGGCTAAAATCTATGCCAAAACCCAGCCGATAACAGATACTGTTGCTCCTTCTGTACCTAGTAACGTAACAGCTACGGTGCAAAATGCATCCGGTGCACTCGTCAGCTGGACGGCCTCCACGGATAACGTCGGAGTAACCGGTTATGAAATTTACCGCAATGGAGTCAAAGTTGGTACTACAGCAAACACTTCCTATGCGGATAACGGACTGGCATCGCAGACCAACTATAGCTATACGGTAAAAGCTTTTGATGCCGCAGGTAACCTGTCGGCACTCAGCGCAGCGNCAGCAAACACTTCCTATGCGGATAACGGACTGGCATCGCAGACCAACTATAGCTATACGGTAAAAGCTTTTGATGCCGCAGGTAACCTGTCGGCACTCAGCGCAGCGGCTCTCGTCACCACTCCGCCTGGAAACAGTGTAACTATCTATTACAAGCAGGGCTACACGACACCATACATCCATTACCGTCCTGTTGGCGGCACATGGACGACTTCACCAGGTGTGGCTATGCCGGCAGCTGAAGTGGCGGGCTATAACAAAATTACGATCAACATCGGTTCCGCTACTCAGTTGGAGGCTTGCTTCAATAATGTAAGCGGCACCTGGGACAGCAACGGCGGCAGCAACTATCTGTTCGCCACCGGTACCTGGACTTACACACCAACCGGCAACATTCAGTCGGGCGGACCGGTGACGCCGACAGCGACGCCAACGCCAACACCGACTGTGACACCAACACCAACGCCAACACCAACACCAACACCAACGCCAACACCAACTGCAACATCAACGCCTACAGCAACACCGACACCAACGGTAACTCCAACAGCGACTCCAA
>NZ_JBGJZN010000016.1:0-46087 GCF_042610465.1 Paenibacillus diazotrophicus | reverse complement strand
TCTCTATTTTGGATCTCACTTGCGTGAAATCCCACTCACTCGTTGTTCAGTTTTCAAAGATCAATGTCTTATTTTCCTTCATCGTTGCTTGTCAGCAGCGACCTTTATAATATATCACAGCACCTTCGTTTTAGTCAAGCGTTTTTTTATTTTAATTTTTCGCTTAACTTCTCGGCAAGTTCTCATATGATACCTTGTCCAAAGGGCCGAGACTTAATGTATCATATATCTACAATCCACGTCAACCTCTAAAACAAAGTTATTTTGAGCCCCAGAAGCATCAACACTCCAGGAAGACCAAGAATCGTTACGGCTCCTATTGTAGCAGGGTTCAGTGGGATATATATATCTGTGATTATGCCTGAGAAATTCACCACATATATACCAAGCGCTGCCAAGAGAAGGTGTGTACCTAACAGAGTGAGCCAAGCCCAGCCCAGTTTTTTCCTGAAAATAATAAGAAGTAACAAAACTCCCGACACCACCAACACAGCTATCGCAGCCATTCTTAGCATGACAATCCTCCCCAATAATTCATCTATTGTACTTACAGCTGTGCTCGGTTAAGTCCGAGGGTTTTGGCATGCTTCAAATGAATTTGATATTTGCGCTCTGCCGCTTCCAGAATATATATGGCGTAATCAATCTGATCCTGTCCCCGTGCCTCGTCAAACATTAGATGTGCTCTCTCCCACTCGGAATGCGCCTGCAGAACTTCGACAAACACATTCCAATGTTCGTCCTGTCGCCCTTCACGCTCTCTACTGCTCTGTCGTCCAAAGTTCCACCATCCCATTATCAGATGCCTCCTCGTAAGAATAAACTCGGCGCACGCTCAGAGATCGCACACTCCTTTATTCTCATTCATATCGAAACCGGGACAAACTTAGAACCAGAACGACTGAAAAACCAACGTGAAATTCCGATCAGATTATTCTTTGCAGTATAAAACGAAAAAAAGAAGCCCTGTAGGGCTCCTTAATGAAATAACTTGATGTCAGACTGCTCAGAACAGCTCACGCCGGCCTTCAAGAGCTTTGGATAACGTTACCTCATCCGCATACTCCAAGTCACCACCTACAGGTAGTCCATGGGCTATCCTGGTGATTTTGATCTCAAATGGACGAACTAAGCGTGAGATATACATAGCTGTGGCTTCACCCTCTATATTGGGGTTGGTTGCCATGATAAGCTCCTTTACTCTCTCATCGCTCAAGCGGGTCAACAGCTCCTTCAGACGAATGTCATCCGGACCTATACCCTCCATAGGAGAGATCGCACCCTGAAGTACGTGATAATAGCCGTCGAATTCCTTGGTTCGTTCAATAGCCACAAGATCCTTAGAATCCTGAACCACACATATTACCGAGGCATCCCGGGTCTTGTCCTGGCATATCCGGCAAGGGTCTGTATCTGTAATATTGCAGCAGACCGAGCAATAATGAAGATTGCGTTTGACGCTGACTAGCGCCTTGGCAAAATCGATAACTTCATCTTCTTTCATGTTGAGCACATGAAAAGCCAGCCGCGCGGCTGACTTTGGGCCTATTCCGGGCAGACGCGTAAAAGCTTCAATCAGCTTAGCTAGCGGTTCTGGATAATACAAAATAATGGTTCTCCTTTGGATAGATGGAGTAAGGTCTAGAACAGGCCAGGAATCTTCATCCCGCCGGTGAATTTACCCATGTCGTTATTAGCCAATTCTTCCGCTTGGGTAAGTGCGTCATTTACAGCAGTAATCACAAGGTCCTGCAGCATTTCAATATCTTCTGGATCCACAGCCTCTGGTTTAATCTGAATCGACAGCAGTTTCTTATGTCCATTGACCTGAACGGTTACCACACCGCCACCGGAAGATCCCTCAATGGTTTTGCTACCCAGTTCTTCTTGCGCCTTGAGCATTTGCTCCTGCATTTTTTTAACCTGTTTCATCATTTGGTTCATATTATTCATTCATCGTCTCTCCTTTGGATGCGCATTTAGCGCTAATAGACTAATTACTCTTTTATGACAACAAGGTCCTCCCCAAAGAGCTGGATCGCCTCGTCAATCCATGGTTCAGTCCGGGTGTCTGGAGTCTCGTGTTCATGCTCCAGCCGGAGTTCCTCTGTGCCAGTCTGCGCAGCGGATTTCATTGTAGCCTCGTTCCAGTCGCGTAGTAGCATGGTCACGAGCCGGTACGGTTTGCCCAGACGGGCAGCAAATACATTCTCAATCACCTGCCTGTTAGCCGGCTTCTCCGTGGTGTCGCGATGAATTGTATTCTTAAAGGCAACCAGCACAGCATCTTCCATAACTGCTACAGGCTCACCGTCGACAAACCACGCATGAACCGTCACCTTCTCTTCCTTCACTCCCTGCAGGACAGTGCTCCACTTCTTATAGACTTCAGCAAAATCGGCACTATCTTTGCCCGCAATAAATTTATCCAACTGGGGCGGAAGCTTGGCGGGAGAGGATATTCTTGGAGCCGGGGCTTGAGCGGCAGAAGGTCTGCCTGGATTCCCTTGTTCACCGCGACCTGCAGCAGATATGGCACCAGAATGCATAGCTTGTTCCAGCTTTTTTTCCAGGGCTGCAATCTGCCGTTTGAGTTGCTCCAGTTCACCAACGTCAACAGCTGCAGTATTACCTCCAGCTTGATTGGAGCCTGAAACAAGCAGATGCGAAGAGCTCTCTTGTAGAGATGTTTCCTGTTGTTGCAGACTGCATAACTTCATCAGAGCCACTTCAAACAAGGTTTGCGGATGGGTTGCATATTTCATCTCACCCAGATATCGGGTTAATGTTTCTACGATCTGAAACAGCCGGTCACGGGAAAATGCGGCTGCCATGTCCCGAAACTCCGCTGGATTCAGCACCCGATCCGTTAGTTGATCGGCCCCTGGGACCATCTTGATCATGAGCAAGTCACGGAAATAATACAGCAGATTCTCCAGACATTTATCGGCACTCTTCCCCTCATGCATAAGCTGCTCCACAAGCTCCAGAAGAAGTCCCATATCCCCGTCCAGAATTGCTGTCGCTAGGCGTGCGAATTGTTCAGAAGGAATTCCCCCTGTCATCCCTAACACCTGCTGGTAAGTAACCTGGCCATCCGTAAAGGAAGAAATCTGATCCAGTATACTGAGCGCGTCACGCATTCCCCCATCGGAAAGTCGGGCGATATACTGCAGAGCATCTGCATCTGCTGAGATACCTTCCTTCTGGCAGATCGCCGCTAAATGGGCCGTCTGCTCCTCCAATGAGACTCTCCGAAAATCAAAGCGCTGGCAACGGGAAATAATCGTTGCCGGCAATTTATGAGGCTCTGTCGTTGCCAGAATAAACATCACATGAGGCGGCGGTTCCTCCAGCGTCTTCAACAGCGCATTAAAAGCCTCAGTAGTCAGCATATGCACTTCATCAATGATATACACTTTGCGGCGGACTTCGGTAGGCGCATACTTCACCTTGTCCCGGAGATCACGTATTTCCTCAACGCCCCTATTTGATGCAGCGTCAATCTCCTGCACATCCATGACGTTACCCGCAGTGATCCGCAAGCATGATGGACACTCATTGCAGGGCTCCGGACCCTCGTTCCGTTCGCAATTGACTGCTTTGGCCAGAACTTTGGCGGCACTTGTCTTACCGGTACCCCGCGGTCCGCTAAACAGGTAGGCATGCGAAACCCGCTGTTCGCGAATTGCATTCTGCAGCGTCTGAATAATATGCTGTTGCCCTACCATGTCATGAAATGACTGCGGCCGCCAGGCACGATACAGCGCGATATGTTCCACTATGCATTACCCTCTCTTAAGCTGCCGCTTCCGGCATTTGTCGCTAATATATTATACTATATCCACCAGACTTTGACCAAAAACAAAAAAGCACCTTTGCTTGTCGCAAAGATACTATTATAAACAATATGTAAACCGTGCACCTGTTATTGATGGCTGCGATCCAAGCGGCAACCCTACAACACTGCTCGGGCTAGGCAACCCTCCGGCACAAGAGTAAACTTACTTATGGCTGCTTCCTTCCGGACCTGACCAGGTTCACAAGCACTCATTGCGGAGGACCCAACCGTCAACACAGCCCGTAGGAACCAAGGCCTCACATCGACAGCACCTCTAACAGGAATTCAACCTCGCTACAGCGGATTGCGAGTTACAGGGCACCGCTACCTCCCCGTCTAGCACGGCGAAGATAAGTATAGCTTACACCCGCGTAAAAATCAACTCCAGCTGCAACTCCAATTAAAGGAGAAGCCCCCGGACAGCATGTCCGGGGGCGGGACTAACCCATTATTGCCAGCGCAGTAAATGGATTAGATGCCATATTTTTTCTTGAATTTATCAACACGGCCGCCGGCATCCAGGAATTTCTGCTTACCTGTATAGAACGGGTGGCAGCTGGAGCAAATTTCGACCCGCAGCTCTGGCTTCACAGAACCGGTCTCGAATGTATTGCCACATGCACAGGTTACCTTGGTTACATTGTAATTAGGTTGAATTACGGATTGCATATAAACCTCACCTCTCGTGCCCTAGGCCTCATGCGGACCTAGAGTTAATAAAATATCTAAGCGGTATTTTAGCACGAAAGACTCGGCTCTGCAATATATCTAATCCTTGGATATTTACAGTTATATTTGTGCGCGCCGCTGTTTGGCGCGGGCCAAATCGGCAGGCGGTACATGGGTGTATGAACCAATAACAACACCCGGAAGTTCCTCGCGAAAGATCTCCAGCATCGTCTTCATCCCCAGAATCTCGCCTCGAGCCGGTGGAATTAATTCCAGGTAGCTCTCCGGGTCAATATTAAGGTTGCGCATTTGGATCAGCTTCAGATCTGTACGTCTAACGAATTCCACCATCGCTTCAATCTCTTCCTCGCGGTCGGTAACCCCCGGAAAGATCAGATAATTGATCGATGTATACACACCCTGTGAAGCAGCATATTTCAAAGATTTCTCCACATTAGCCAGCGTGTAGCCACGTGGCTTGTAATAGGCATTATAATGGTCATCCAACGCACTGATTGTACTGACACGCATTAAATCCAGTCCAGCATCAACAATACCGCGGATATGGTCACTTAATCCGGCATTAGTATTAATGTTGATATAGCCCATATCTGTAATGGATCGGACTTCACGAATGGACTCAATAATAAGCTTCGCCTGTGTAGAAGGTTCCCCTTCACAGCCCTGGCCGAAGCTGATAATGGACTCAGGTGTCTTGAGATGCTCTAACATGACCTCTGAAATCTCATTCACTGTGGGACGGAAGTTCATTCTTGTCTGAGGGGACACAAAGCCACTGTCATCAGGCTGTTCGGAAATACAACCAAAGCATCCAGCATTGCACGAATAGGAGACCGGAACCGCCCCCTCCCAACGTCCCAGAAAGGTATTCGAAGAGGTCAGGCATTCATAGCCCAGCGCACAGTTGGAGAGATGATCGTATAGACGGTTCTCCGGGTACTTGGCAGTTAAACTGCCAACCCCCACTTCTACATCTTCACGTTCACAATTGAGCGGGTTCCACTGCTCCGGATTATCCGTAAGATCGGCGGCCACATAAAATCCACCATCTTTCCACACTACCGCTGAATAACCGAAGAGTGGAAGCTTATACGATTTGTCTGTCTTTACATAACCAGGAAGACACAGGCGGGTAAACCCTTGCGGCAGCAAGGCTCCAACAGCCTGTGATCCTTCCGGAAGAGGTAGCATCTCCCCCGTCTCAGGGTTCATGCCTACCGCCCGTGTATTAGGCAGACTTACCAAGGTAGCTCCCTCCGGCAACGGTATTAATTCTTCCTCCAATATCTCAACAATCATATCCCCACTGCGAGCCAGCCCGTACAGCTCGGGATGATCATATACGTTTCCTTGCCCGTCGGCATATACCAAATACATGTTAGTCTCCTTATTATCGTTTCTCAGGTGGTAGGCACAGAAGGCGTCTTCGGCCGCGTCGTACGGCGTGCGGATGAGCCGCTGTTTGAGGTTCCTCCACTGCTTGCAGTTCCGCTAGGCGAAGAGGATTCTTTGTTTCCGGCAACGTCGAAGGACGCCAGGAATTCAGCATTCGTCTTGCTGTCACGCAGCTTTTTAAGGAAGCCTTCAACAAAGTCATACGATTCATTCATATTTTTACGGATGGCCCAAATGGTATCCAGCTCTTCCTTGCTAAGCAGCACCTCTTCTCGGCGCGTGCCGGAACGGCGTATATCGATGGCAGGGAATATGCGACGTTCCGCCAGTTTGCGGTCCAAATGAAGCTCCATGTTGCCCGTACCTTTAAACTCTTCATAAATGATATCATCCATACGCGAACCAGTATCAATAAGCGCTGTGGCAAGTATGGTCAAGCTTCCACCCTCTTCCACATTCCGCGCCGATCCGAAAAACCGTTTGGGACGATGGAATGCAGCCGGATCAATCCCTCCACTCAATGTACGCCCGGATGGGGGTACTACCAAGTTGTAGGCACGTGCCAGCCGGGTAATACTGTCCAGCAAAATAACAACATCCTTCTTATGCTCTACTAACCGCAAAGCCCGCTGCAATACAAGCTCAGCTACTTTGATATGATTCTCTGGAAGTTCATCAAACGTAGAGGCGATAACTTCGCCCTTCACCGAACGCTGCATATCCGTTACTTCCTCGGGACGTTCATCGATCAGCAGTACAAACAATGCAATTTCAGGATTGTTAGTGGAAATGCTGTTGGCAATTTCTTTTAGGAGGAGCGTTTTCCCTGCTTTGGGAGGTGCTACAATCAAACCGCGTTGCCCCAGACCGACAGGAGCGAGCAAATCCATTATTCGAGTGGACAAATGTGTAGGGGATGTTTCAAGCGGCAGCTTATCTTGCGGATAAAGAGGTGTCAGCGCCGGAAAATGCAGACGCTCTGCTGCACTGGCAGGATTCTCGCCGTTGACGGCGTTAACTTGAAGCAGTCCAAAGTAACGTTCATTCTCTTTGGGTGTGCGGCATTTACCAGATACAAGATCGCCGCTTCTGAGATCAAACTTACGGATCTGCGAGGCTGAAATATAAATATCTTCTGCGCTGGGCAAATAGTTAATCGGCCTCAAAAAGCCATAGCCTTCCGGTAAAATCTCGAGCACACCTTCCATAAACATTAGCCCGCTCTGCTCCGCCTGTGCCCGGAGGATGGCAAAAATCAGTTCCCGCTTTTTAAGCGTCCCGTAGTATGGAATCTGGTACTTTTTCGCCAGTTTATACAAATCGGTCAGCTTCATTTCTTCCAAATCGGAAATTTGAAGATCCATGTAATAACCACCTATTCAATTTTTATGATAAGTTCTTCTAGCAGTTCGGCAAGCAAAATAGGAGTCTATTAAATTGCTTATTAGGATAGCATTACCCAATCTGGAAGAGGATATGCAGTTTGGAGGCAAAAAAACACCTCTTCCAGGACATTGAGTAAACCTATTCTATTCGTTCTCCCGCCATACTTCGGCTCCCAAAGTGCGTAGATTGCTAACTAAATTGTCGTAACCGCGATCTATATATTCCACACCTGTAACTTCGGTAATTCCTTCCTCTACCGTCAGACCGGCGATCACAAGAGCTGCTCCTGCACGCAGATCGGCAGCCTTGACCTTCGCAGCATTCAGCTTACTTCCTTCAATGATGGCAGAACGGCCTTCCACACGGATTTTGGCGCCCATTCGCACCAGTTCAGGCACATGCTTAAATCGGTTGCTGTATACAAAATCGCTAAGGACACTAACCCCTTCGGCCTGGGTAAGCATACTAGTCATTGGAGATTGCAAATCGGTGGCAAAACCGGGGTATATCAGTGCTTTGACATCGGCATGCTCGTATCTGGCTTTGCCGATGACTCGGATGCTCTCATCCAGTTCTTCGATACCTACGCCCATCTCAAGCAACTTGGCAGTAAGTGCCTCCAAATGCTTGGGGATCACATTATCTATTATTACATTGCCACGCGTAGCCGCAGCAGCAATCATATATGTTCCAGCTTGAATACGGTCGGGTATGATGGAGTGACGGCAGCCGTGCATTTCCGTAACACCTTCGATCCGGATCGTTTCGGTACCAGCGCCTTTAATAACAGCGCCCATGGAGTTGAGGAGGGTAGCTACATCTATAATCTCAGGCTCTTTAGCCGCATTTTCAATGATTGTTGAGCCCTTGGCACGTGAAGCCGCAAGCATGATGTTAATAGTGGCACCTACGCTGGATACATCTAAATAAATTTTGGCACCACGCAGTTCTTTGGCGTACAAGTGAATAGAGCCATGGTCGTTGGTTACAGTTGCACCCAGCGCTTCAAAGCCCTTAATATGCTGATCAATTGGACGAGGCTCAAAATTACATCCGCCAGGAAGGCCAATTGTGGCTTCCTTAAATCTTCCAAGAAGCGCTCCCATCATGTAATAAGAAGCACGAAGTTTCTTGACCGGTCCGTTAGGCATTGGAATGGATACGATACGGGAGGGGTTAATTCTCATCTGGCTGCCTGTCCAGGAGACTGTGGCTCCAAGCTCTTCCAGAATTTCGGAGTATACAGCTACATCACTTAGGGACGGCAAGTTATCCAGAACAACTTCAGACTCAGCCAAAATGGCCGCAGGAATAAGCGCAATCGCACTGTTCTTCGCTCCACTGATGGTGACGACACCTTCTAAAGGGCGTCCACCGCCAATCATTAATTTTTCCATAAATTTATCCGGTTCCCCCTACGTGTATTGCAGCTTGCCCTGGCAATACCTGCTGCGGCTTTACTTACTTTTAAATAACTAGAAACGGCTGCGCCGCCCTTAAACAAGGACGGCACCCGTTTCCACAAGGAATACAAGGACTGGTTAACGCCTTATGCGAACGACTCCTTATATTAAATGGAAAGACACCGTCTAGGCGGTGCTCTCCATATCATACTATTCAGCTAGGTTCAGCTCAGAAGCCTGTCCTTTGCTTGATAAAATATTAGGCTTTGTTGCTGGAACCGAACTCGCGGATTTTGCCGATAACGGTTTGTTTGATAGCTTCGCGACCTGGTGCAATGAATGTACGAGGATCGTAAGCATCCGGTTTAGCAGCCAGTACTTCGCGAACAACCTTAGCAAATGCGATTTGGTTCTCGGTGTTCACGTTGATTTTGGAAGTACCCAGGGAGATGGATTTCTGAATGTCATGTACAGGAATACCAGTACCGCCATGAAGAACGAGCGGAAGGTTAACTGCGTCACGAATCTCTTCCATTTCCTTGAATCCAAGGTTTGGTTCGCCAAGGTAAGGACCGTGTACGGAACCCAGTGCCGGAGCCAATGTATCGATACCTGTTTCTTTGACGATGCGTACGCATTCGTTAAGGTCAGCGTATTGGATACCGCCGATAACGTCATCTTCCTGTCCGCCTACAGTACCAACTTCAGCTTCTACAGAAACACCTTTAGCATGAGCATAGTCAACGACTTTTTTAGTCATTTCAATGTTCTCATCGATTGGGTGGTGGGAGCCGTCGATCATTACGGATGTAAATCCAGCATCAATTGCGTCTTTACATTTGTCAAAGCTAGAACCGTGGTCCAAGTGGATAGCTACTGGAACGGTGATTTTCATGTCATGAATCAGACCTTCAACCATCTTAACAACAGTGTAGAAGCCGCCCATGTGACGAGCTGCGCCTTCGGAAACGCCAAGAATTACTGGTGACTTCTCTTCTTCTGCGGCACCAAGAATTGCTTGAGTCCACTCCAGGTTGTTGATGTTGAACTGGCCAACTGCATATTTTCCTTTAAGTGCTTTGGTTAACATGTCTGTCATAGATACTAATGGCATGGTTTCAATCCTCCTAAGAATGTTTGGTTGCTTATATAAGCCGACATCACATACAGGCTTATTATAGCACATCCTGTATTAAATACTAAATAGGACACGCAAAAAAATGTCCCGGTGGGACGATATAAGACCACCCCCTAATCAGGGCAGACTATTCTCTCTATGGTATCCATAATCAAGTCTTCCCAAACCACGGATTCCTGAGTTAGTTATACTGGTCTATCGACTTATTATTAAGGTGCATATTTACTGCTACACGCATTTCATCAATGTCAAACGGCTTCGTAAAATGCATCAGTGCCCCCAGCTTGGTCGCTTCCTTAATCATATCCAGTTCACCGTAAGCTGTCATCATAATAACCTTGATAGCGGGGTTAATCTCCTTCAGATGCTTTAGGATCTCAAGACCGTCCATGCCTGGAATTTTCATATCCAGCAAGACCAGATCGGGAGATTCGCTGCGGACAATGTCCAATGCCAGCTTTCCGTTAGCCGCTTGAAATGTGGCATACCCTTCGCTATTAAATACTTCCATGAGGAGAATCCGGATTCCGTTCTGATCATCAACAATTAATACTTTTTTCTTTTCCATACCATACCCTCCCAGAATTTGAAGCAAATTGTCCATACTGCGCACTTCCACAGCTAGCGGCCCGTTACCTAACAAATCTATACGAAACCTATAATTCGTTCCCAACAGCCAAAATCCTGCTAATTGGTTAAAATGCGTAAATCTATGTCATTTTTTGGCCAGTAATTAGACTGAGGTGTACAGACAATTTCACGCTTTACAAATTAGTCGCTGTTAAGAGGATATGGTGAAGCTTATACTTTCCCACATTGTAAAGAAAGCCTCCATAAGGAGGCTCATCAAGGACCTATAAAGGCCATTCTTTCTATAAGAAATTACAGTTGTTCGGAATGAGTCAGTGAAGCTTTGACAAATTCGCGGAAAAGCGGTTGAGGACGGTTAGGACGAGAAGTGAATTCCGGATGGAATTGTACCGACAGGAACCATGGGTGCCCTGGAAGTTCGACAATCTCTACCAGGCGGCCGTCCGGCGAGGTGCCGGATATCACGAGACCCGCTTTTTCGATTTCATCACGGTAAGCATTGTTGAACTCATACCGGTGACGGTGGCGTTCATATACCAGTTCATCATCATAGCAGGACATTGCGAGTGACTCAGGAAGAAGCTTACATGGGTAAAGACCAAGACGCATTGTTCCCCCCATATCTTCGATATCCTTCTGCTCCGGCAGCAGGTCAATCAGCGGATGCTGTGTAGACGGATCGATCTCCGAGCTGTTCGCACCAGCCAGTCCCAGCATGGAACGGCCATATTCGATTACGGAAACCTGCATTCCAAGGCAGATGCCGAAGAACGGAATAGACTGTTCACGGGCATAACGAATGGCGGAGATTTTGCCTTCAATTCCCCGGTCGCCAAAACCGCCTGGAACGAGTATGCCTCCGATGCCTCCCAGCAGTTCGTCTACATTCTCATCGGTAACCAGCTCTGCATCGACCCAGCGGATTTTCACCTCGGCATTTGCAGCAAATCCGGCATGAGACAAGGATTCCACAACGCTCAAATAGGCATCATGCAGGGCTACATATTTGCCGACAATGGCAATCTCCACGGTACGTTCCAGCTTCTGAATGCGTTCCAGCATATTTTCCCATTCACGCATATCCGGTGCAGGTGTCGTCAGCTTCAAATGGTTGACTACAATTTCGTCCAGTCCCTCATCCCGCAGGTTAAGAGGAACTTCATACAGGGTAGAAGCATCACGGCATTCCACTACCGCATGGGCATCAATATCGCAGAACAAGGCGATTTTGGCCTTCATATCATCGGAAAGTGCATATTCGGTGCGGCATACGATAACATTGGGCTGAATCCCGATACTGCGGAGTTCCTTGACGCTATGCTGTGTAGGCTTGGTTTTGACTTCTCCAGCAGCCTTGATATACGGAATCAAGGTTACGTGGATATACATTACATTCTCACGGCCAATGTCGCCTTTGATCTGACGGATGGCTTCCAGAAACGGCAAGCTCTCGATATCGCCCACTGTTCCGCCGATTTCGGTAATTACGACATCGGATCCGGTCTCACGGCCTGCGCGGAATACGCGCTCTTTAATTTCATTCGTGATATGCGGGATGACTTGAACGGTTCCGCCCAAGTATTCTCCGCGCCGCTCTTTGCTGATAACCGATGAATAAATTTTACCGGTTGTAACATTGCTGTTCTTGGAGAGATTGATGTCAATAAACCGTTCATAGTGTCCAAGATCCAGGTCGGTCTCCGCCCCATCATCGGTTACAAACACTTCGCCATGCTGATAAGGACTCATGGTTCCAGGGTCTACGTTGATGTAAGGATCGAATTTCTGAATCGTTACCTTCAACCCTCTGTTCTTGAGCAGCCTGCCTAAAGAAGCGGCAGTAATGCCTTTGCCCAGGGAAGACACAACGCCCCCCGTTACAAAAATATACTTTGTCACTGTAAAACCCTCCTAAATAAAGTCCAGAAATTCAGGCGACGCTTGGTGTTTATCGTAACCCTTTTTTCCATTATCAAAACGGGGAACCCAAAAAGTTACTTCTCCAATGAATCCCGGAAAAAACCATCCGATTCTGTAGAAAGATAAGGATGATTTGTATCGTGAAACAATGAGTTCTACCTTTTAAAAAAACAAAAAAGTGACACCCGTAGACCCGGGGCACTTTTTATTTTAGAAAACAATATTAACTTCCATTATAAGCCCATGCAATAGTTTACTCTGACGATCCCACCCATGTCAAGGGAGGAATTACGCACAAACGCATACTACTTTAATATTTGTCGTCCTCTTCCTCATCATCGGCATCTTCTGCTTCGCCGTCTTCGGAATCCTCATCGTCAACCTCATCTTCGTCAATGTCATCTTCATCGATAACAACATCTTCGTCGACTTCTTCTTCACTGTCGTCGTCAGAATAGAGGTCGTCGCGATCTTCATCGATAGCATCGAAGTCCTCATCTTCAGCGGCGTAGTTTTCTTCCTCTTCGGCGAAGTCATCATCTTCCAGATCGTCATCCTCATCGTTGATGATACGCACACGTTTGGTGTTGCCGACAGGATCGTCGGAGCGTTCCAGAGGGTACCAGCGTTTAAGCCCCCACAGGTTGGTCCCGACACAGGCAAAACGCCCGTCAATATTAATCTCGGTATATAACTGTGCAATAGTATCTTGGCTTTCTTGTTCGGTCATACCGCGCAAATTGGCTACCTCAACCATCAGATCACGGTAGTAGTAAGGCGTATTGGCTGCTTTGAGCACCAGGAAAGCCAGGTCCACCATCGGCATTTCTTTTATTTTCTCAGGGTCCAGCTTTAAATTGAGTGGCGTACTCACTAAAGGACACTTCCTCTCACGCATTGTTCACATTACCGTTAATTTCTATCTCATAATATCCATTAACAAAACTAAGTAAAACCTATTTGGCAGCAAATTGCAAGTCAAACTGTCCGGCTGAATATATGTATTCCAGGACCTGCTCTGAAACCTGTTCATTCACTAACGCAAAAAAGGCGGAGGAGGTTCCTCCGCGCATGACTGTATCCACGCCAAGGATCGGCTCCTTACGGGATGTTGCAAAGAGAACTCACGCTCTCTTCTGTATATTTTATGTAAAGCTCCGCTTTTTGACACGATGGGCAGCCCATTTCGCTAAAAAAGGGCAAGTTCCCATTCGGACGTCCGCCTCCTTTCATACAATATGGCAGCACGGCACCGAGGAGGGGACGGCGTAACTTATGGATTACTACGGATTTTGGCAGATGCTGCTTGGAGAGATATCGGCGGCCCCCAAAAATGCCGAACGGCGTATCGTCACCTTCAATGACGCCCGCCAGTATGCCGGAGCGCTGTCAGAGTGGAAAATACTGAAAGCGAAAAAACCGGAATTGCGGCAAGTCCAAATATCCCCGCTGATCCGGGCATTTTTCGTGCCTGCTTCAGGAGCGGGAAAACTGCTCTATAAATATGAAGATTCCTTAAGCATCGAGGAGGACTCCCGGATACAGGTCCACGCGGTGGCCCCTGAAAAATCAGACACCTCTATGATGCCTTGGGGTGTTAGAGCAATCCACGCTCCGCAGGCATGGTCCCGGTCGACCGGAGTGCATGTGAAGATTGGAGTCATCGATACAGGTGCTGACTACCGGCACCCGGATCTCAGACATTCGTTAGCCACTGGCGTAAACCTGCTGCACCGGGGCATGCTGCCGCTCGATGATAACGGACATGGGACCCATATCGCCGGAACACTGGCAGCGGCGGGCGGCACCCGCGGCATGATGGGTGTAGCACCAAGGGCGCAGCTATATCCGGTCAAGGCTTTTGATCACAGCGGCTCGGCTTATGTGTCCGACATTGTTCTGGGCATCGATTGGTGCGTACAGAACAAGATCGATATCATTAATATGAGCTTCGGTATGAAAACGCGAAGCAAAGCCCTTCACGATGTGGTGATCAAGGCCTACCGGGCCGGGATCGCCATCATCGCCTCCTCCGGCAACGACGGCAAACGCGGCGGGGACTATCCCGCCCGCTACCCTGAGACAATCGCCGTCGGCGCCCTTGACCGAAGGCACCGCGTCGCGGCCTTCAGCAACCGGGGTCCGTATATCGATGTATACGGACCCGGCGAAGCTGTACCCTCCTGCTGGCTGAGGGAGGGCTACAAAGAAATGAGCGGCACCTCCATGGCGACCTCCCATGTCACGGGAGCCGCCGCCTTGCTGCTCGCGCTGCGCCCGGGCCTCTCGCCTCGGGAGCTGAAGCTGCTCCTGCGCCGCACAGCCTCGCCAGTGCGGCTGCGCAAAGGCCAGCGCCGCGCGGCTCTAGGCGGCGGCTCGGCCGATGCCCTGCGCCTGCTGCGGGCTGGCGCACGGGCGAAGCGGGCCGCTGCCGCAAAGGCATAGGCGCGCGGATGGGCGGCAGCCTCGAACGGGTTCGGCCGCCGGATGGGCGGCATGCTTGGCGGCAGCTGTAAGCTACCGCATAAGCCCGCCTTCAGCCGGAATCACTCCCCTGCAGCTCCCAGCTTGAGCTGCTCCTTATAGGCAGCGGGTAATCAGCCCGCCCACAGAGGCATTATGGAAAGTAAGAAGCTCCGCCTCCAATTATACGGAGGCGGAGCTTCTTGCTGATGCCGGATCATTACATCCGATCCGGTGCGGTAACACCAACGAGGCGAAGCACGTTGGCGATTGTGGTCCGTGCCGCGCCCAGCAAAGCAAGGCGGGCTACGGTCTGGGCGGCATCCTCAGTGATGACGCGCTCCGCTTTGTAGTAGCTGTGGAACAGCGAAGCCAGATCGTATACATAGCGGATCAGGCGATGCGGGGCATAGCTGCTGGCAGCGATCTCAATCTCCGCAGGCAATTCGCCGATTTTGCGCAGAAGATCATATTCATGTTCAGCCGTCAGCTTGGCATAATCGATAGTGTCATAATCCGGCAGCACGATACCCTGCTCCTCTGCCTGGCGGAAAATACTGCAGATCCGTGCATGCGCATACTGCACATAGAAAACAGGATTCTCATTGGAGGTGGAAATCGCCAGGTCCATATCGAAATCCAGATGCGAATCCATGCTTCTCATGGTGAAGAAATAACGGATCGCATCGATACCGACCTCTTCCATCAGATCTTCCATCGTTACCGCTTTACCGGTACGTTTGGACATTTTGACCTTTTCGCCGTTCTGGAAGAGGCTGACCATTTGGGCGATCAGAACGACCAGCTTCTCCGGATCGTTGCCAAGCGCCGACATGGCTGCTTTCATCCGCGGAATATAGCCGTGGTGATCGGCACCCCAAATATTGATCATTTTCTCATAGCCCCGGCCATATTTGTCGCTGTGATACGCAATGTCCGGGGTCAGGTAAGTATAGGTTCCGTCATTCTTGATCAGTACACGGTCTTTGTCGTCCCCGTATTTAGTCGTCTGCAGCCAAGTGGCCCCGTCCTGCTCGTAGACTTCGCCGCGGTCGCGCAGCTCGTCCAGCGAGCGCAGAACCTCTCCATTCTCGTACAGCGAGGTTTCGCTGAACCAGATGTCGAAGTTGACGCGGAACCGGCTGAGGTCGCGTTTGATTTTGTCCAGCTCCTTGGTGAGGCCATAGGTGCGGAAGAAAGCAGCACGGTCGCCCGGTGTCATGGACAGCAGCTCATCGCCCTTTTCAGCCACCAGCTCTTTGGCAAAACCCTTGATGTCTTCGCCATGATAGCCGTCTTCCGGCATTTC
Source organism: Paenibacillus diazotrophicus (assembly GCF_042610465.1). NCBI lineage: Bacteria > Bacillati > Bacillota > Bacilli > Caryophanales > Paenibacillaceae > Paenibacillus > Paenibacillus diazotrophicus. The sequence goes on along the minus strand of NZ_JBGJZN010000016.1, from coordinate 29,951 downwards.
TGCCGGTTGGCCTAACTCCTGCAGGTAGCGGGTTTCAATGGATTTGCACAGGTTCGCAACCTGATTCCCGGCATCATTGATGTAATACTCGCGGGTCACCTGATACCCGGCAAAATCCAGAACATTGCACAGTGCATCGCCGACAGCAGCGCCGCGGGCATGTCCCAGATGCAAGCTGCCGGTAGGATTCGCACTGACAAATTCCATCTCAATCTTCTGCCCCTGGCCTGCATTAATACGGCCGTAATCCTCAGCCTGTTCGGCCACGAGGGCGATTACAGGGTAGAGGTAGCTTTTGGACAGCGTAAAGTTGATGAATCCCGGTCCGGCGATTTCCGCTTTTTCAATAGAAGCATTACCTTTATCCAGGTGCTCAATGATCGCTTCAGCAATCTGCCGCGGATTGCGCTTGGCAATCTTGGTCAGCTGCATCGCAGCATTGGTAGCCAGGTCCCCGTGAGCTTTGTCCTTGGGTACCTCCAGCACGATGGCTGGAAGCTCTTCTCTGGTGACCAGACCTGCGGATATAATGGCGCCAGCGATCGCTTCCTTCACCCGTTCATTGGCTAACTGAAGCGGATTTTGACTATGTGTCATGATTGTGGTTCCTCCTGTATATGCAAACTTATAGCGAACTGTCCCGATAATTCTTCATAAACGTATAGATCGTATTCCCATGAAACCGCAAGTGATCTCCCGTCACGCTTCATATCCAGTCTCCGGGTGTCTGTGGAGAGGTTAAACTGTGTATATGGCGAGCGGTAAAATCCCGGCAGACGTTGTCCCTGTACAAAAGACTGCTCCGACTGGACATCGCCGTGACGAATCAGCTTCAGCTCACGGTCTGAAATCTTTAAAGTGGTTCGGACAGAAGCTTGCTCGCCCTTGGGGCCAGCCTGTGTTTCTTCATAACGGATATACAACTGATTTCCTCTGGCGATGACCTCACCTGAGGCGTGCACCACATTCCGTTCCCCGCCCTGTATGCTCTCCAGCGTTACAGAAACGCCGTATTTGTCCTGCTGCACTTCAGTCATCACACGTTCCTCGCTTATTCATACTTATATAATCTAAGGCACATTCGCTTTCCCATTGTACACTATATCCAGATCGGGAGGGCAATACAATGGCTATACTCTCAAAAATAATTACAACGGCAGCAGTGCTACCATATCCCTGCTCTTCAGTCCCTCTACCATGGATGTCCAGGCTTCAGGCTTATCGGCGAGGACTGCATAATAACGAGTCAGAAAGTCTGCAACCAGAGAAGCCTTTATCTGCTCCAAATCCTCATTCCCGGGCATAAAGCACAGGTCAAGGCCCGATACTGCCTCCCCGTCACCCTGCCATGAGGGATGAACATAGGGGAAGTCGAGTCGCTTATAACCCAGATGTGACAGCACTTCGCGGCGGACAAACGGATCCATGGGCTTAATGCCCCCAAATTCATGCTCTACCCGGTAAGGATCATAGATCTCGGCGAACATACCGAATAGCTCTTTACCGTTGCCTTCTGCCAGATTCTGCAAATCTTTCAGGCGGCTTTGCGCCAGAAAGCGTCCTACTCCAAGGCCTTCCCGGCCTATGATAGTGAAATCGGTCATCGCTACATTCCAATCGGTGTAATAGCGGTATTCCGTAGTGCCAACAACAGCACCATCATGTACTGCGGCAAATACTCGAATTCCAGAATCCTCGAGAGGCTCCTTCCACAAGCTGAATTCAAGCACTTCCTCGGGGGGAAACACTTCTGAGAGCAGATTATGTACTTGTCTGAACAAGGGATCAGCAATATCCGTAATTCTTGTATATTCCATATGAAAAGATCTCCTCCGATTCTGATATAGAGAATTTGATATAGATATTCTTCACTTATTATAGAAAAGGATTCCGCCACTCCATGAGCGCTGCATAGTTGTCTGACTCTTCATCTTCCAGATAATCAGCTACTACCCCAACCGGAGACCGCCCGCAGCGAAGCAGAAAGGTGAGTACCGGATCAGACCATTTGCCGGTTGTCACTCCATCCAAATACTCCTCAGCTGACATTCTAGAGGCTTGAAGATGATAGCCTGGCATACGGCCCGCTCCCAGCAGCCTCTCCAGCTTCTGCTCCACCACAACATGATACAGCGACTGTACCAGCTCTTTGCCAAGCCCCAGCTTGCGATGTTTGGGACGGACGCACAGATCGGCAATATAGAGCGTGTTCCCGTCTGGCTGGTGCGTTGTAATATATCCATCTGCCGTAACTTCTGACCAGGTATGATGGAGCGCAGGGGCCTCAGAGTCAAAGTGTATTTTCAATCCGGTTACTGACCCCGCCAGCTCACCGTTCACCTCCACACATAAAGCCCCTTCCGGAAAAAGCGTCACATGATTCAGCAGTTGCTCCCGGTTCCACCACATCTCTGCAGGATAGGGAGCCGGAAAAGCCTCGGACTGAATGGTTATCAGTTCCGCAAAATCAGCTTCTGTGTAGCTGCGGAGCACCGCAGGCACCGGGATTGTCCCGTCAAAAGCGTAAAAACTCTTGAAATACATGGTTCTTCATCCTCCCTACGCCCAGTCCGTATACAGATCCGTCCGGCGGTCCCGCCAAGTGGTCACCGACCCGTGTTCACGAACCTTATAGAGCAGGTCCAGATCGAGATCGGCGGTTATGACCATGTCATCGTTAATTTCACCCTCGGCCAACAGTCCCTGCGGAGGAAACGGAATATCATTGGGTGTGATCACTGCCGCCTGTCCAAAGTTCGCCCGCATCAGATCGACAGTGGGCAGGGAGCCTACGGTACCTGTCAGCACAACATAGATTTGATTCTCAATGGCGCGGGCGTGACTGGTGTATCTGACCCGGTGAAAACCGTGGCGGTCATCCGTGCAGGAAGGGCAAAAAATGATATCCGCACCCTTGGCCCGGGCCATGCGCACAATCTCCGGAAATTCGATATCGTAGCAGGTCAGCATGGCGATGATCCCCTTTTCCGTCTGGAATACCTCGAGCCCTTCTCCAGCACCCATATTCCATCCCTCGACTTCAGCCGGTGTAATGTGCAGCTTCGCCTGTTCGGCAACTCTTCCATCCGGATAAAAAAGATGGGCCACGTTATAAAGCTTACCGTTTCGGCGCAGCACATGGGTCCCCCCAATGATATGCACAGCATATTTCCGGGCATATCCGGAGAACATCTCCCGGTAACGGTCTGTAAACTGCGGCAGATCTTCTATGCCGAGGGCATTCCCCCGTTCATCGCCAATGGACATCAGCTGTGTCGTCAAAAATTCGGGAAACAGGATGAACTCAGCGCCGAACTCCCCTGCCGTTTTTATATAATGCTCGCACTGGGCGGCAAATTCCTCAAAGGAGGAAATAGTATGCAAATGATATTGTATGGCAGATACGCGAATGGCCATAGCGGCAGGCCTCCTAAGCATGAAATGAGAAGCGTTCGTAAAGTACATAAAATTTTACCATATTGGTTCATAAAACACACCTGGAGAGCCTGGTGCGCGCCCCGCAGTGCAGAAAACGCTGTTCTTTTCGGGAAAGGTCTGGACCCTTATGAATATCCAAGCTCTTCCTTCCCCATAATGAGAATTGACAAGTTGTACGCAAAAAGAGAAGGAGCCCGATGCCATGCCGCGCGAACCTGCAATACCTCCCAAACCTAAACACCGACTCCGCCGGCTCTTCCAGCTGTTAACTGTGATAAGTGTGCTATTGGTGCTGGCGGCCTGCGCGCTGCTGGGTTACCTCTATCAAAAGGATCTTCCGCCGATTGCTGACGATATCCGCTCCAAGCTGCTCGACTCCCGCGGGAATGTGCTAACGACCTTTACCACCGATGGCCGCAGCCGGGAGCCTGTAACGCTTAAACAGATTTCACCGCTGCTTATTCAAGCTACTCTTGCTGTGGAGGACCGTAAATTCTACAATCACTTAGGCTTTGATGCCAGAGGCATGGGCCGTGCGGTTCTTGCGAATCTGGAGTCCGGGGACCGCACGCAGGGAGCGAGTACCTTAACCCAGCAGCTTGCGCGCAATCTTTACCTGACCCATGAGAAGACTTGGACCCGCAAAGCCAAGGAAGCCCTCTATACGATGCAGCTTGAGATGAAATACAGCAAAGACGAGATTCTCAATATGTATCTGAATCAGATTTATTATGGACATGGCGCCTATGGGATCGAAGCAGCCTCAAGAATGTATTTCGGCAAAGCTGCCGCAGACCTCGATCTGGCGGAAAGTGCCTTGCTTGCCGGTATTCCCAAAGGCCCGACCTACTATTCTCCCTACACCCATATGGAAAATGCCAAAAAACGCCAGAGGATTATATTGGCTGCGATGATTGAAACGGGTGATATTACGGAGGCGCAAGCCACTTCCGCCTCGCTGGAACCCTTAAACTTCAAGCCGCAGGGGGAAAAAAACACCACCGTCATTGCCCCTTACTTCCGTGACTATGTCCGCAGTCTGGTCATAGATTCTCTTCACATCAGCAGCGAAGAACTGGATCAGGGCGGATTAAACGTATATACGACGCTCGATCCTGATATGCAGCAGGCGGCCGAGGAGGCTGTGGACAAAGGGATGGATTCCGCCAGTGATCTGGAGACAGCACTTGTGTCTATAGATCCCCGGACAGGATATATCAAGGCCATGGTCGGGGGCAAAAATTACCGCACCAATCAGTTTAATCATGCTTTGGCCACTACCCGGCAGCCCGGGTCTTCCTTCAAGCCTATTATGTATTTAACCGCCCTATCCTCCAAAACAATGACAGGACTGTCCGTATTCAACAGCCAGCCCACGCTGTTCCATTATGACAATGACCGCAAGACCTATCAGCCCAAAAACTTCGGCGACAGATATCTGGGGGAAATCAACATGCGCCAGGCCATTGCTGCCTCCGATAATATTTATGCAGTGAACACCATTATGAAAATAGGCGCGGATAAAGTGGCTGAAATGGCGGCTAAAATGGGCGTTGACAGTCCGCTCCAGCCAGTACCTTCTCTGGCCCTGGGCACTTCGCCAGTGAGCCCGCTGGAGATGGCGTCCGCCTTTGCAGTGATCGGCGGAGGAGGCGTGAAGCTTCCGGCTACGGCGATTCTAAAGATTACTGATGCCAATGGGCGGCTACTCTATGAGGCTCCCCAAAAGCAGGGAGAGCAGGTTGTGGAACCGGCAGCGGCGTATGTACTGACCCGGCTGATGGAAGGCGTATTTGAGAGCGGAGGAACAGGCAACCGTGTGGCGTCCATTATTAAACGCCCTGTTGCCGGAAAGACCGGAACGACTGATACCGATGGCTGGATGGTCGGCTTCACGCCCGAGCTCGCAACAGCTGTCTGGGTCGGTTATGACAAAGGCCGAAATATTGCTACAACGGACGGACGGCGTGCCGCCCCCATTTTTGCCCAATATACGGAAAAAGCACTGGCTAACGTACCGCCCAAAATCTTCCCGATACCCGATGGGGTTGTCAGTGTCTATATCGATCCGGATTCCGGTAAGCTCGCTACGGCAGCTTGTCCTCAGAAGGTATTGGAAACGTTCATCAGCGGTACGGAGCCAAAAGAGTATTGTGATCAACACGGCACAGACGGTTCTAATAACCCTGCGGGCGCAAAGGATGTTCCCCCGGCTGCAGGTAACAAAGAAGATCATTCCCTGTGGAATGACATCAAACGCTGGTGGATGAACTGATCCCGGTTGCCCTGCTGCAGTTCCTGCGGTACGATGGGACCAATCAACGAGGAGGGTGCTGATGATTACCCGATTCGGCCAGAGAGGTGTCATTGATCATGGAACTGAAGGGTAACGCAGATGGCAGAGAAGAGCTATCTTCCAGAAAACTCTTGTCGCCGCATATATATACACTGCCGGCGCTCCAGGCTGCACCGCTACTTCTGGGACAGCATCTGGTCCGGCGGACCGAAGACGGGGAGATCCGTTGCCGGATCGTCGAGACTGAAAGCTATGGCGGCTCAGAAGATAAGGGCAGCCACGCTTACGACGGACGCCGCACGGCACGTACCGAAGTCATGTTCAGAACTGGTGGAGTTGCCTACGTATATCTCATTTACGGTATGTACCACTGCGTCAATGTAGTGACAGCTGCCGCAGATCATCCGCATGCTGTGCTGATCCGTGCGGTAGAACCGCTGACCGGAACCGATGCGGAGCAGATGGGCGCTTATCGGGGCATAACGGTCAAGAAGCCGTCCGACCTTTCCGGCGGTCCGGGAAAACTATGCCGGGCACTTCGCATAGACAAAAGCCTAAACGGATGCCAGCTGAATGATCCTGCGGGCCCCCTGTGGCTGGAGCAGGGCGACCCGCAGAATACTCTGGATATTGTACAAGCACCGCGAATCAATATTTCTTATGCCGAAGAATATGCCCAGCTTCCCTGGCGGTTCTACCTCAGAAGCAACCCTTACGTCTCTATACTGGATAGACAAGCGCAGTCTTTTTATCAACCTAAAGATTAGTGAGACTGTTTAGGCAAACCAAAATTGGGTAAAAAACAAAAGAACCCTAATTAATCTCTCCTTTCGGACTTCCCGGATGGAGAGATTTTTAAATACAAGGAAATATTTCCCTGTTTTTTACAAAATATCTATAAATGAATGCGCTTTCCCCGTTCTCACAACTTACAATTACTGCTATAATCATAGATATCCACAAAAAAATTAAAGATGTAAATGAGGGACATGGGATGAAGGATACAGGCATGATCCGGAGTTTAGACAGTCTTGGCAGAATTGTGTTTCCCGTAGAAATCCGCATGACTCGAAATATCGACATTGGGGATTCTATCGAATTTTTCATTTTGGATGATGAAATTGTCGTACTCAGAAAGTACACCTCAACGGAATGCACGTTCTGCAGAAGTCTTGATCATGTGACCTATTACAAAGATCAATTCATTTGCAACAGCTGTCTGAAAGAGCTCAGCAATCCGGATCGGACAGCGGATGACAACGTTCAGCCGCAAAGCCTTGCAGACAGGAATCCGGAACCTGCCCGCGGGGGGCGGCGGACAAAGACCGAGGAAATGAGCCAGCGCCTAGAGAAGGCTATAGAGGATCACCCCTATGCCAATCAGAAAGAGCTTGCGGAGGTGCTTGGCATCAGCCAAGCCCGGGTTAGCCAGCTTAAGCGCAAGCTCAACCTGCTCAGCGGAACATAGGATAAAGCTCTACCCGACATCCTGAACTTCATACACAATACAAACAGCCAGGTCTCCTGAATTAGGAGGCCTGGCTGTTTAGTGTGCGAATGATCTGTCCTCGCTAGATACATATGGAACATTACTCTGACAATGCAGCTTTGAGCTCTTCAGCCGATGCATTCCACCACTCTGAGTTGTGGGTAATCAGGAGTGATTTCAAGGCTGCTTTGTCCGCTGCTCCAAGCCCCTCAAGAATTACTCTGCGCTTCAAGGCGGAATCCAGCTTGTTCACATGATCGGCAAGAATCTTCCAGCCCCTGCGTGCTTCGGTGTCAATCCACATCTCGCAGGCGGTAATCCCGCCATAAGACTGGCCTTCCGTGGTGCGGTCCACAGCCACCCATACCACCCATACCTGTCTTCCGTCCGGTACATCCTCACGGTTCGGACTGAATTTGATTCCCTTCTCCACTTTGCTCTTGGCATGCATGGCACCGATATCGATAACGGCCTCACCGCCGTCAATAATTACCGGCGATACATTGTTCAAATCGATGGAGCCTGCTCCAAAGCCTTTATGCTTGCTCTTGGCGTTCACGATATTCAGAGCCATCGGTTTTTTACCCTCTGGTTGGTTGTTATCCACAAGTGCACATCCTTCCCTTTCACTAATAATTTAATTTTAGCTAATAATGCGCCGAATGCAAACATATACATCCCGTAGATGCTTGTCACGGGAGGAATCACAGTATGAAGCCACTGTCATTTAGGTACACCCTCATCATTGCAGCTCTGGCCGCCTTCACTCTTACAGGAATGGGAATCCGAGCTTTTTCAGGGCATAACTCTGCTGTCCTGACAGCTGCCGCACCAAAAGAGGCCAAGTCCCCTATAGCTGCACAGATCAAAGCTCCGCAGCCCGTTCTCCCGGAGAGTAAGCCGCTCCCCGTCTCGGAAGCTCTTAGCAAACGGGTAACCGAATATCATATTGACGCGCAGCTAATCCCCTCTGCAGGGGCATTAAGGGCTTCCGAGACAGTTACCTGGACACATCCCGGTCAAAAACCGGTACAAGACCTCTACTTTCACCTTTATCCAAACGCCTTTGCCTCTAAAGATACTACCTTTATGAAAGAATCCGGAGGTACACTGCGCGGGGATACAATGCCAGCGAACGGATACGGCAGTATGACCCTGACCGATCTGCGGACTTCTAACGGTGTCTCGCTCATGCAGCGTCTGCAGTATGTCCAGCCTGACGACGGCAACATGAATGACAGGACACTGGTCAAGGTGCATCTTCCTGTACCCGTGAACGGGGGAGAAAGCGTTACGCTCAGGCTGAAGTATGAAGTCAAACTGCCAAAAATCTTCGCCCGAATGGGAATATCAGGTAATTTTGTAATGGCCGGACAATGGTTTCCCAAACTTAGCGTGTATGAGCCAGCCGGCACCCGCGGGGCGAAGCAGGAAGGATGGAATCTGCACCAGTATCACGGCACCTCCGAGTTCTACAGCGACTTCGGGATATACAGTATCACTCTTTCCGTACCCGCCAATTACACTGTCGCAGCAACCGGATTTCCGGTGAAGACCGCCAAGCTGAAACAGGATCAGAAGATTTATCAGTTCTACGCTGATGATGTCCATGATTTTGCCTGGGCTGCCTCTCCCGACTTTGTGGTTGCAGAGGAAGCCTTCTCGGCACCCGGAGTGCCCGGGGTAAGGATTAAGCTCTATCTGGACCCGGTGCACAAAGATTTGAAGGAGCGGTACTTCCAGGCAGCCAAAGCTGCTCTAAGTGCCTTCAGCAAATGGTACGGTTCTTATCCTTACTCGACACTATCCATCGTTGTTCCGCCAAAGGCTGGGAATGGCGCAGGCGGGATGGAATATCCCACACTCATCACCGCCTTCGGCGCAGCCGAGGATGCCCCGGGCACCCAGCTTGAGCGTACTGTTATCCATGAAATCGGGCATCAGTTTTTTTATGGCATGATCGCCAGCAATGAATTTGAGGAGGCCTGGCTGGATGAGAGCTTCACCTCATATGCAGAAGACCGGCTGATGGAACAGGAATATGGCGTAGCACCCAACTTAGCGCTTCAGTCTAGTCTGGTTACCTCATCACAGCCGCTCAATCTGGAGACCTGGAAATATACCGGTGATGATGCTTATACACGCAACGTATACATCCGGGGCAAACTGGTGCTCAAAGACATTGAACAGCAAGTGGGCACCAAAACCATGGATGCCATCATGGCTGCCTATGCCCGCAAATACCGATTCCAGCACCCTTCCACTGCCGATTTTCAAAAGACCGTAGAAAAAGTGACCAAAAAATCATGGCAAGCCTACTTTGATCAATATGTATACAGTGGCGGCGCTCCTGACTTTGCTGTAGATGACATTATCAATACCCTTCACAAAAAAGGGACCGGCACAGAAAATCCCCGTTATGATTCATCGGTCACCGTGAGCAACAAGAGCAGCCAGTACGGAGAGGTGCCTGTGAAGTTCACCTTTTCGGATGGATATACCGTTCAAAGATATTGGAATGCAAAAGACAGGGAAACTACGTTTCAACTCTCCTACAAAGCGCCGCTGGTATCGGCAGAGATTGATCCCGGGCACTCCATCCTGCTGGAGAGCAGGCATCTGAATAATTTCAGACTCGCGGAACTGGAACCCGACACGCTCTCACGCTGGACGCTTAGCATAACCAACCTAATTGAAAATCTGCTCGGAACTCTTGTCTGGTGAGGTGAAGGATTGTGAAAAGATCGATATCCCGCGGCTGGCACAGCATGAAAGAACAATTTTATATACTGATTCTGTTGTTTATCTACAGGCTGTTCTGGAGTTATTTCATGTACAAGTTTGTTAAAAGCGCAGTAGTTCCGATACTGCTGCGTTACCCTGATCAGGATGCAGGTGGCAGTGCAATGGGCAGACTTTTGTATTATGTGGAGGGGCAGATCGCACTAAGTACCCATTCCGGTGTTCAACAATGGCTCTGGATGCTGCTGGGTTTAAGTGCAATAAGGCTCCTGCTATCCCCATTCATCCGGGCAGGATTGCTCCATGAGCTTCATCAGGAACGTAAAGGCGAGCGTGGAATGTTCTTTTTTCCGGGTATGCGGCTATATGGGCTTCCGGTGTTGCTGTTCAGTCTTGCAGAATGGGTGCTTACAGCGCTGCCGCTCTACTGGCTTCTTCCCAAAATGTACGATCTGCTGCTTACCGGAATTGTGGATTATAAGCTGCTGCTGAAATTGGTACCCTACATTCTGGTTTGGCTATTATATCTATTCTTCATCCGAAAAATGCTGCTGTACATGCAGTTCGGTTATACAGGTGGTACAGGAACTCTGTCTTCTCTGCTGGTCTGTCTGAAAGTAATCATTCCTTCAGTGGGAGTATCGGCGGTGATGGGAGCAGGGGGATTGGTAATGATGCTTGCTTGTGGCGGGATGTCGATCTTTTGTCCCGGGATGCCGGCACTTCTGCTGAGGCAGTTCTCTCCCCTCCCCACTACACTGTTCAAAATGTGGGGAATCGCCGCACAATACCATCTCTGGTCCAGTAAATCATTTCCACAATAAATACTGCAATTTGCCGGCATAATAAAAGAGTCACTGCTCCTTGAGGGAGCGGGACTCTTTTTTTGGATTACAAAGTAAATAAGTGTATTTGCAAAACTGTAAATCCTCTGGTACAATGATGCCTGTACTACTAGTAACAAATTTGTAATCTTTAAGACGCAGCACATTCAAACACAATAAACTTACAAGCATTTGCAAATTGTCGACACGTCGCTCTTCTGGTGCATAAAACGCCAAATTCCCTGCACCGGGAAGTGGGGGAACCATATTTTGGGTGAATTGATCTCGCTTTAGAGGGGTCATAGGGGAACCTTCTACCGAATCCTTAAGCTAACCTCGCAGGCCTTGGAAGGAGTACATCTTTTGAGAAGTCAGAATTTTAAGAAAAAATGTACCGCAGCAGCACTTGGACTAGTAATGGTATTCTCCATCGGAGCTGGTAGCGCTTCCGCTGATTCGAAGATGGACAGCGTCATTGCTAAAACTATTGGAACCACCTATAAATTCGGAGGCACCAGCACAAACGGTTTCGATTGCTCCGGCTTCACCTCGTATGTTTTTAAAAGTGTCGGACTTACCCTACCACGCACGTCCAAGGCACAATTCAGCCTGGGAACATCCGTATCACGGAACAACTTGCGTTCAGGCGATCTGGTATTCTTCAATACCTTTGGATCAGGAGTTTCCCATGTCGGCATTTATGTCGGTGGAGGCAAATTCGCACAATCTTCCAGTTCGCGCGGTGTAAATATTTCTTCGCTGAGTCAAGCCTACTGGGCCAACCGCTACGTTGGCGCTAAACGAGTGATGAGCACTACAGCTTACAAGACCGTTGCCTACGACTAATTGAAGTTTTTATCCCCTCAAAATCACACCTCTAACAACTAAATGTAACTTATACGAGCCCGGAACTGATTATTGCCGTAATCATTTCCGGGTTTTTCCTTTTCCTTATTCTCCCTTTTACACACTTTTTAGAGCTTTGAAACACCCTTTTTGATAAATATTCCAGATACATCTTCCATACCTCTAACTCACGGAGTAATAAACAAGCGCAAATTAGGCATTTTTCTCTTAAAAGGCTCAAAAAATATGTATTTATATGCTTTTAGTGATTGCCAACTGCTTCTGTCTTTGTTACAATTATCGCAGTAAGTCGATAGTAACATTTTTGTAATTATTCAAACCTGATTTACAAAGGTTTTGTCATTGTTTGATCCGTAAGCTAATCCTAATCAACAGTCGTGCCGAGTTCCTTAATTATTAAGGAAACGGGGGAACCGATTTTGGGTGAATTGACCTCCTATTCACAGAGGGGTCATAGGGGACCTTCAACCGAACCCTTAAGCTAACCTCGTAGGCATTTGGAAGGGGTATTTACTTTTGAAGAAGAAGCTGGCAGCCGCACTACTCAGTTTTTCCATCATTCTTACCATCGGAGCGGGAAGCGCTTTCGCAGACTCCAAGATGGACCAGGTTATCGACAAAGCCATCGGTACTAAATACGTATCCGGCGGAGTTTCGACTAACGGGTTTGATTGCTCCGGATTTACCATGTATGTGTTTGATAAGATTGGAATCAACCTTCCTCACCAGTCTGGTTCCCAATATCAAATGGGTACTGCCGTATCCCGCGATAACATTAGACCAGGCGATCTTGTATTCTTTAATACAAGCGGCAAAGGAATATCCCATGTCGGCATTTATGTCGGTGAAGGCAAGTTCGCACACGCTTCTTCCAAGCGCGGTGTAACCATCAGCTCGCTGAGTGACAGCTACTACGTCAACCGCTACGTTGGCGCCAAACGAATTATGAGCACAGATGCTTATCAAGCAGTTGCTACTGATTCACAAGATAACGACGATGTACAATAAGGTCTAATATTGTAACTGAACAAGCTCTTTTCCAGGATTTTTGCCGAAATCTTGGAGGGGGCTTGTTTTTTTGTCTCTATAAAAGTTACTTACCCTCCTCGTTATTTGTAAAACATAAAAAACCGCGATTTTTGCTAATTCTAAAAATATATTTTTATGCGTCGAAATGGAATGGTTTTGTATATAATTATGATATAACGTTTCATTCTGAAGGGAGGCGGATAGCGGATGATTAGTTCTTCTGTAACATTTTACGTTGTCCCCATGGAAGTGAATCACGCTGCAGAAATATGTGAATGGGTATATAAACCTCCATACAACATTTATGGCTGGATGTCCTGGGAGCAAATGCAGGCCTTGGATGTTGAATTCGGTGATCCCCGGCTGCGCAGTGAGCAGTATGTTTCTGTGCTGAATAGTCAAGGTATCCTCTGCGGTTTTGCACAGCTATTCCCGATGGAGGGTGTTGTCCGGCTTGGAATTGGCATGCGGCCTGATCTATGCGGGCAGGGTATGGGCCATCTGTTCATGAACGCCATCGTCAAGGAAGCCCTATCACGTTATCCGGAGCGTGAGATTGATCTGGAGGTGCTTACCTGGAACCAGAGGGCTATTCGCGCTTATCAAAAAAGCGGATTTACCATTACAGATACTTATGAACGCCGGACTCCGACGGGAGATAAGCCATTTTATTGTATGGTCTATAACAAATAGCACAAATCATTCATTTTTTTGTCACAAATGCTATGATAACGCTTTACCTTCTTGTATAATGTAGGAAGCAGCTTACATGGAGGGGACGGATGCAGATGCAGAAATGGATCATGAGCGGTTTGTTTTTTGCCGCCTGTGCCTTTGCGGTAATCTTAATGTTCACCTTGCCCGGCAAAGCCGAAGTCGCTGAGGAGAACAAACCAACAATGCCCGAAGTACAGATGGATGCGGCGAGCGCCGAGGCTACAGTGAAGGCTAATTGCATCACCTGCCATGGTGACCAGCTCCAGGGCGCTGTCGGCCCTAGTCTCCAGCAGGAAGGCGGCAAGCATGACGCCGGAGAGATTTTTACCATTGTCACCAAGGGCCGCGGACAGATGCCTTCTTTCAAGGATAAGCTGGCGCCCGAGGAGATCGCGAATGTAGCAATGTGGCTTGCGGAGAAGAAGTAGTTCTCCTCATATTACATCACCTCCGTAACACAAAATGCCCGTACAAGGATCATGTGGATCCTGTACAGGGCATTTTTTATATAAGGGATATGAATTTCCAATCTAATCTGTCCTGCAAGGGTTGGAGTGTTAACGATTCTTCTCAAAAGCCTCATTAAATTCATGGGCCTGCCGGATATCAAGTGCCGTAAGGCCATCTTCACCCACAGCAGACAGACGCAGGACGACAGTTTTGTAGTCAACTGTAATATGCGGATGATGCTCGAATGCTTCCGAGATAGCTGCTACCTCATCCACAAAAGCAATGCCCTTCATATATTCGTTGAACATGTATTTGCGCACCAGGGTACTCGGCTCCAGCTTCCATCCTTCCAGCTTGCTCGCCTGCTCCCGCAGCTCTTCTTCCGTAAATTGCAATGTTCTTCCTCCCTTACTAGATTAACAACAAAATCCTTATATCTCCTTCACAATGTGTGAGGGTGCCTTAAACAAAACATCCCTCAGCTTATATAAGTCCAAGGGATGCGCCAGGATGAGGGCTATTTTTCGGTTTATTGTATTCGTAAATCCTGGCAAGTAGAACCTAGCTCTATCAATTTTACCACGTGGCACAGGCTACGGGCAAACCGGCTATCGGCGGCTACCTGTTTTAGACCAAAAGGACTGAAGCCAGATCTTCTTCGCCCAGCAAAATATTTATCCGATGTGTTTCCTTATCGTAAATTACAACGCCACTGCCAACCTCAATAACCGGTTCATTACCCAAGGCGTAGAATAAATCCTCAGCGAGCGCTTCCCAAACCTCCATCTTCGATTCTTGCGGCAGTTCCTGCCACTCATCGGGTTCCATCTCAAAAAACACATACCCGTCAGAAATCCTTCCTACTGCTTCTGTCAGTTCACTAAGAATTTCACTATAATCTCTGCCATGCTTCACACCCACGTCAATCACTCCGTTTTCTCCATAGATGAATAATAACCTGCCTTACTCATTATAGCCGAAAAAATGACTTCACAAAAAAGGGAATCCTGTCGATAAATAAGAATATACGTTAATTGATCAGACGCAGAGTGTCCCGCCGCTGTTCATGGATGATACACGCGGTATAGTCGGATCACATCTTAATTCTCATGGACGAGGTGCATAATGGAAATTTCAACAATTATAGGTTTAATTTTTGGTCTGGTTACATTAGTATGGGGGATGTATCTAAAGGGCGCCCCACTGCATGCCCTAAATGCACCTGCAGCTTACGTAATTATCCTCTTGGGTACAGCCGCATCTATATTTATGGCTTTCCCGTTCTCGGAAGTAAAAAAAATCCCCTCGTTGTTAAAGCTAATTTTCGTAAAACAAAAAATGGTCAGCAAATCGGACCTTATCACCATGTTCATGGAGTGGGCTTCCATTACCCGCCGCGAAGGTTTACTTGCCCTCGAATCTAAGGTCGACGAAATTGAAGACAACTTTCTTCGTAATGGTATGCGGATGATTATTGACGGCAACGATCAGGAGTTTGTCCGTGATGTGCTAATGGAAGATATCCATGCTACTGAAGATAGGCATAAGGCCGGAGCACTGATCTTCTCTCAAGCCGGTATGTACGCACCAACACTCGGGGTTCTCGGGGCCGTTATCGGGCTAATTGCAGCACTAGCCGATATGAGTGCAATGGAAAAACTGGCTCACGCCATCGGGGCCGCTTTCATTGCCACCCTGGTCGGTATCTTTACGGGTTATGTCCTTTGGCATCCTATCTCAAATAAGCTTAAGCGTCTGTCGAAGCGGGAAATTGAGGTCAGACTGATGATGGTGGAAGGGCTGTTATCCATTCAATCCGGCGTATCCACAATCGCTATCAACCAGAAGCTGTCTGTCTTCCTCACACCAGCGGAACGCGCAAAGCTGAGTGACAAGGAGGGTGCTTCTAGTGAGCAAAAAGACTAGACATGAGGAGCATGAAGAACACGCCGATGAAACCTGGTTATTGCCATACTCCGACTTAATGACCTTGCTGGTAGCCCTGTTCCTCGTAATGTATGCGATGAGTGCAACAGATGCGAAGAAATTCGAAGAAATGTCACAGGCTTTCAGTTCAGCACTGAATGGCGGGTCTGGAGTTCTGGAATATAAATCCGATGCTCCTACAAATACGCAACTGGATCAGGGTAAACAAGATAAAATGAACAATGTCATTGCCCCTAATACCGGTAAGGCGGACCTTGCCAAATTGAAACAAAAAGAGCAAGAGGAACTGGAGAAGCTGAAGAAGCAATTCGATCAGTATATCAAGAATAACGGCCTGACCGATTTGCTTAGCACCAAGCTCAATCAGTCCCAGCTGACAATCACCATCAGTGACAATGCTCTGTTCTCTTCCGGAGAGGCGGTGGTAAAGGATGAATCCCGCCAGCTGGCGAAGTCCATCTCCACCATGCTGCAGCAATTTCCGGATTACGAAATACTGGTAGAGGGTCATACGGATAATATCCCAATCTCCAACAGTGAGTATCCTTCCAACTGGGATCTCAGTGTAGCCCGTGCGCTGCAATTCATGAAGATTCTGCTGATAAATCCTTATCTGGATCCGGTTAAATTCAGTCCTATTGGATATGGAGAATATCATCCGATCGCTGATAACTCCACGGCTGCCGGACGGGCCAAGAACCGCCGCGTCGAAGTCTCAGTTCTTCGGAAGTATGTGGACGCAACGCAGAGTACTGAAGCTGCAGCTACTGGGAAATAATAATCTTAGTATTCAACAAGAGCTGTTCCGAAGGGTCTGGATAAGACCTTCAGAACAGCTCTTTTTTGTTATATTAATATTGTCTCCATGACCGCCGGTTACAGTAGCTGATAATTCAGCATAGCGCCCAGTTCTTGCTTCTCCTGCACAGAAAGCTCACGCCACTCTCCGGTTTGAAGTGTACCCAGACGGATATTCATTACACGGATGCGCTGCAGCCGCCGGACCTCATATCCAAAAGCAGCGCACATACGGCGGATTTGCCGGTTCTTGCCTTCTGTAAGAATAATCCGGAAGACCCGCTCACTGATCCGCGTCACTTCACAGGGGAGTGTACGGCTGCCCAGTATCTTGACTCCACTCGACATCCCTGAAATGAAGGATGGGGTAATGGGACGATCCACAGTCACGATATATTCCTTCTCATGTTTGCCTTCGGCCCGTAATATTTTATTAACGATATCTCCATCATTAGTCAGCAGAATTAATCCTTCCGAATCCTTATCAAGCCGGCCGATGGGAAAAATACGCTCGTGATGCCCGACAAAATCGACAATATTCCCTTGAATATGAGCTTCTGTGGTAGATGTAATGCCGACCGGCTTATTCAGCGCAATGTAGACAACCTTACTGCCCGTTTCAAGCAGTTTACCGTCTATACGCACCTCATCACCCTGCTCCGCCTGACTGCCAAGCACAGCAGGCTCTCCGTTGATGCTAACTCTACCGCCTTCCACCAGCTTGTCGGCTTCACGCCGTGAGCAGAATCCTGTCTCACTGATGAACTTATTAATTCTCACTTCTCTCTTCACTCCGTTCTTCATTCAT
This sequence comes from Paenibacillus diazotrophicus, assembly GCF_042610465.1. NCBI lineage: Bacteria > Bacillati > Bacillota > Bacilli > Caryophanales > Paenibacillaceae > Paenibacillus > Paenibacillus diazotrophicus. Next base: position 12,546 of record NZ_JBGJZN010000016.1, on the reverse strand, counting down.
GACCTGCCCAGGGGCCTGCTCTCCGGCGACAGGTAGCCTAATTGTAACTTCTGCCCCAGATCCGTATTCACTCCGTATTTCTATGCTGCCTTTATGAGATTGGATGATCCTCTGGCTGACCATGAGCCCCAGCCCCGTCCCGGTTTCCTTATTAGTAAAGAATGGCTCCCCAAGCTTAGGTAGCATCTCCTCAGGGACACCTTCTCCTTCATCAGAGATTACGATCACTACGATATCTCCTACTATGCGTTGCTCAAGTGTGATCGTACCGCCATCTGGCATAGCCTCAATTGCATTTTTGACGATATTGATAAACACCTGCTTCAGCTGGTTTTCTTCACAATGCACCGTTGCCGGCTGTTCGGAGAAGCGGGCTTCAAATTCAATTCCGAACAAGTGCGCCTGGCTGTCCAGCAAAGAAATAACATCACCCAGAATGAGCCGGACGTCTCTTAGCTGAAAATGAACTGCCTGCGGCTTGGCCAAAATTAAAAATTCACTTACGATCAGGTTAATCCGCTCCAGCTCAGAGAGCATGAGATCAATATGAAGCGGCACCAGAAGCCTTTTCTCTTGCTGCAGCTGCAGGAATCCTCTAAGTGTTGTGAGTGGATTCCGGATTTCATGGGCTACCCCAGCCGCGAGTTGACCGACGGTAGTCAGCTTCTCCGATCGTCTCAACAGTTCTTCTATCCGGTTGCGCTCTGTCATGTCACGAGAGACATGAACGAATGACTGCGGATTGCCTTCCTCGTCACGGATAATCGAGCTGCTGACGCTGACTTCGACGAGCGACCCGTCACGTTTTAATCTAATGGTCTCCAGTGGAGGCAGAACAGCCCCGTTCTTCAACTCTCTCAGTCTGTCTTCTTCCTGCTTCTGCGCAGTGGCTGGCACCAGGTAAGGCATCTTATGCCATACATCGTTGGCACTCCAGCCGTACAGTTCCTCAAAGGCACGGTTCGTGCTGAGTATCCGGCCTTCCATATCCATCGTATGGATCGCATCGGAGGTGCCGTTAATCACAGACTCCAGACGTTCTTTGACGGCACGGTTTTCTTCCAGTGTCTGTCCCAGCCGGTTCGTATGCTGCAGCAGATGCGAGGTCATGGCATTAATACGGTGGGCCAATTGCCCAAGCTCATCACGGCTGGCCACATTCAGCGGGGGCTCGAACTTGCCTCTGGCCACGTCATTCACCTTGGCGAGGATGTCCTTAATGGGCCGGGTTACAATGCCTGCAAGGATGTAACTTCCAATGAAGAAGACAATAAGCAGCAGAACTGACGTAGTTATATTATTCCGCAGCTGCTCCCGGATTACCGAAGAAATGACTGAATAATCCATAACTATACTGATGACATAATCCTCAGCTCCAGGCTGTTTTATGGGAATGAAGGTTTTTAGTACCCTTATACCACGTGCCTGCGTGTCTAGGACAAGGGGTTCTCCATTGCTGAGCGCCTCCATGATGGCCGACCTGTCTTCTTCAACGTTGCCATATTTGTAAGTACCATACTTAATCGCCTGGTTTCTCAGCTTAAGATATACTGGATCACTGCCATCAGATTGCATAGTGGATACTCCAAAAGTTTTGGGATTAATCCCTGTGATCTCTAGGATCCCCGGGTTAACCTCCTTGGACTGGTTGACAATCTCATCAGGGTTCATGATCTTCACATAGTCGCTTACGGCAGTACTGCGAATATAAGGGTCTATAATGTAGTTTCTCGATTGATCATAATAGTATCCCCACTTCTCAATATACTTGGGATTAGAAGTTGAATATTCAAAAGGCCCTGACCAGAAATGTTCAAAGCTCTGTCCTTGCCCAACCGATACCTCCTGGCCCGCGAACAGCTCAAGAAATGCCACATACCAATAACCCATGCCTTTAGTAGACAGATTAAGCTCACGGGGGTCCGAGGATTTCGCCACGACCACATCATCCTCAGTCTTCACCAGAAGCGAAATATTAGACACACCCAGCTTGTGGGCTAGAGTAACTAGTTGTCTGTTCTCTACATTCTTTATATCCGGATCAAGCTCCTTGGAAGCTAAGATAGCCGCCAATCTCAGGTTCTGCGCGATCTGATGCTGCACATAATTGGAGCTGTAGCTGCTCTGCTCGACGGAAACGGCAATCTGTTTGGCGGTCATCTTCATATTATTTACACTCTCATTACGGAGGTGGCTTCGGACTTCATGAAGATTAAGTGTGAGATTGAGCGCCAGAATTAAAAGTACCGAACAAAAGATAATTACCGATAACTTAATTTTTATAGACAAGCTGTCTGTTCACCTCTTATCCGCTGGTAAATCCTAGCGGAGCGTTCAAACATTATCATACCTTTTGCCTTCTCATTTGAAAAGACATTTCACTTCTGGAACCTTGTGCGTGAAATATTGAATTTTACAGACACATTCTCTACAATGGATAAGGAACCATCCACAGGTTATGCACATATAAACATTTTATCAAATAGCGATGTGTACAAATTTGTGCATAAGTCCGGCTTTATCCACAGAGTTATGCACAATTTGTTAAGAACGAATATTTGTTCGTTGCACAAAGAGTAGTTTCAGAGGGGAAGATGAGATTGGATAATATAAATAATGAACGGTCCTCTGAGGAATTGGCCATTCATGAATATTGGATGAGGCAAGCGATAGAGGAGGCTCGTAAGGCGGAAGCCCTGGGTGAGGTCCCCATCGGAGCTGTAGTTGTCCACCACGGAGAAATTATAGGCCGGGGCTACAATCTGCGGGAAACTACCATGGACTCTACCGCCCATGCAGAGATGGTTGCTATTCGTGAGGCAAGCACCTTGCTCAATTCCTGGCGTCTCCTGGATTGTCAGCTGTACGTGACCCTAGAGCCCTGTCCTATGTGCGCCGGAGCTATGGTCCAATCCAGAGTACCGCTTACAGTATACGGTACCCCGGATCCCAAAGCCGGTTGCGCCGGCACGCTAATGAATCTTCTGGAAGAGCCGCGTTTTAATCATCGCACCGAGGTCATTCAAGGCATCCTCCAGCAGGAATGTGCAGAGCTGCTGACCACCTTTTTCCGCCGGCTTCGGAAGAAATCTTAGGATTTAGGAGGATACTTCATGTTTCATAAGTTATATGACACATCTCATGGTATCTATATTGCTCTACTAGAGGTTAATAATGCAGAGGACCTGCTCCAGCTGCGTCTCCGTAACAAGGAACATCATCAGCCTTTTGAGCCTTTGAGGGAGAAGGATTACTTCACCCTGGAGAGTCATCAGCAGCTCATCAGGCAACGTGTGGAGGAGTCTATGCAGGACCGGGCATATATGTTCGGTATATTTTTAATGAACGATCAGCTGATTGGCCAGATTACCATCTCCAATATAGTCCGCGGTGTTGGACAGTTTGCGGATATTGGTTATTTTATTGATTATACCTTGCAGGGAAAAGGGTACACAAGCGCTGCCGTCGGACTTATCCTTAAGTTTGCATTCCGTTCCCTGGGCCTGCATAGAGTACAGGCTGCCATCTTGCTTCATAATCACAGGTCACGCCGGGTCCTGGAGAAGAACGGATTTCAGGCAGAGGGCATTGCCCGGCGCTTCATTCAAATTAATGGACAATGGCAAGATCACCGTACATACGCTATACTCGTTGACGATGCCCAGATGCAGGAGGAGTAACAAAGCGGCCCATGCAGAGCTCCGTCCCACCAATATACGAGATAGCCAAAAAAATCCCGCATGAGCGCCGTCTTGGCGCACATACGGGATTTTTCAATTCAGTCTTGTGTTTAATAACTCATACCCATTGAACCAAATTCCTGCTCTAACTGATCCATTGTAATGACGTTCTCACCCTGCGGAATACCAATGGTGAAGGTCTGTTTTTCATTAACTTTGCTATATTGATTGCTGGCATTTAAGGATAAGCTCAGATTCTCACCTTTATCAGGGTCATTCACTTTAATATCCATCAGAAGATCCTGATACACTGGAAAATCATCTTTATTGATAGCTGTATTCATATGAAATTGATTGATGGTCAGATAAGTTCCCAAGTCAGCCAGGCTTTTGTCGAATTCTGCACGACTTTCGCTGGACTGAAGCTCTTCTTTGGCTTTTGCCAAGTCAGTATCCTTAATATTTAACATTTCCTTATACTCAGGTTTGCTTATAATATCGATAATCTTAGGCAGAGCATTATTCACAAAGATAGTAAGCGCCTCTTTAACATTTTCATTGGTGACTTTGAATTGAACTACCTGCTTGGCTTCAATACCCTCTGGCAAAGCGGCGTCCTTCGGCTTGATTTCACTAAAGTATTTCTGATCATCGTATTCGCCGAGCAATGTATCAAGCACCTCATTCGAGAGCTTCTGCAGCTTTTGTGTATCCATAGATGCAGGGTTGAATTCGGTTCCTTGCTGCTCTGCCAATTGTTTCAGGTCAAGTTCCACAAACTTGCCAACCACCGTCTCCGGAAGCGGCAGGAAAGGGATAGAAGGTACTTTGATGTACATCTTCTCCGCAGTCATAACCATTGGAATATTAAACGACATCGTCATATCGCCCTTCAAATTGAGCACTAGCGTCATTTCAGTCTGCATTGGATCTGCCTGATAGACACCATCTATGGTAACCTCAGCATTCTTCAGCATACTGAGCACCTGCGCAGTGGCAGCATCTGACTCCCCGTTTGCTGGCGCGTCGATAGTCAGGTTATTGATGACCACCTTGCTCTTCATTTCATACGACTTGAGCGTTGTGGCTTTGACTGCAGCTGACTTCAACGCCTCTTTAGGTGCTTGCTCTTTGTTGGCGCAGCCAGGCAGAATTATTGCAGCGGTTAGCAGCAATGCGGCAGCGGACAACCCCCATTTTTTGTTCATTATAAATCTCCTCTCCCATGTAAAAAGTTTCTTCACCCTCCCTAATGATAAACCATTTGGGAAAAATGAGAAACATTTCATTGCATATTTTACTCTAGGGTGATTTAGCCCTGAGGATTATGATGATCTACATGGTTAGCCTGCTTAACCTTTTTCGAACCGGATAATGGCTCTGGACCAGAGGACTTATGATCCTTGCGGCGCTCCTGGTGGTTGTTCTCGACCCCGGGAACAGGCATGCTCTTTGGTTTGCTCATGGTTATGTTTACCTCCTATGGATTGGTCAGGTCTTGAAGAGCCTGCGCACATTCATGAATTTGCCTGGTATACTGCTGTGCCAATGATTGCACCGCATCTGTACGTTCATCGGTATGTCGGCCAGCCTCTTCAACGTCAATCATACTTACAGCTACCTCACGACTATCGACATAAGTACAACGAAAATCCAGGGAAAAGGCCTGCCGCCCTGCAGCATTAAAATGAATGAGCAGACTATTTGGGTCGGCCGCATCACCTTGTACATTAAAGCTGTCCCCCTCCTCCATCAGAGCAGGTAGACGCTCCTTCCAAGCAGAAACCAAGCTTTGCTGATCCAGCTGTAATTGTCGATTCATTGTTATTATCAGCCTCCTTCCCTATTACATTGCGGAGAAAGGGCGTATTTTATACTTGATGCCATTCATAACAAATGGAGACCAAGCCTCCGGCTAGATCAAAAAAAGCCGCCTTCCAAGGAAGGCAGCTTCTAGCTTCATTTATTCATCTCTTAAAAGAATGGCGGAGAGGATGGGATTCGAACCCATGTGGGCTTGCACCCTAACGGTTTTCAAGACCGCCCCGTTATGACCGCTTCGGTACCTCTCCAATGCATCAAAATTTCACATGCAAGAGGATTATAGCACACAACTCAGTCATTATGCAACCGTATTATTACTCAGCTTTTGGGCTGATCACCTTCACATTACGCATATAAGGCTGCAGGACTGTCGGAATTAGTACTGTGCCATCTTCCTGCTGATAATTCTCTAGAATGGCGGCTAAAGTACGGCCAACGGCAAGTGCAGAACCATTCAATGTATGAACAAATTCCGGCTTTGCCTTAGGCTCCTTACGGAAGCGGATATTAGCCCGTCTCGCCTGGAAATCCTCTGTATTCGAGCAAGAGGAGATTTCACGGTACATGCCGCTCTCAGGCAGCCACACTTCGAGATCGTATGTCTTGGCTGAGGTGAACCCCATATCGCCTGTGCAAAGTCCCAATACCCGGTACGGCAGTTCCAGAAGCTGTAGAACACGTTCGGCATCTGCTGTCATCTTCTCAAGTTCCTCATAAGACGTCTCCGGTGTAGTAAGCTTCACCAGCTCTACCTTGTTGAACTGATGCTGACGAATAAGCCCGCGTGTATCACGACCTGCTGAGCCGGCCTCCGAACGGAAGCAGGAGCTATAGGCTACATGATATTTCGGCAGATCCGCAGCTGTCAGAATCTCTTCACGATAGTAATTGGTTACCGGGACCTCGGCTGTAGGAATCAAGTAATATTCGGTATCCCGAAGCTTGAAAAGATCCTCTTCGAACTTAGGAAGCTGACCGGTACCGTACAGGCTGTCCTTATTAACGATATAAGGGGGCAGCATCTCCTCATAGTTATGTTCCCCGCTGTGAAGATCCATCATGAAGTTGATGAGTGCACGTTCAAGACGCGCTCCCAATCCCTTATAAAAGGCAAAGCGGGAGCCAGTAACCTTGGCAGCGGCTTCAAAGTCAATAATGTCCAGTCGCTGTCCCAGCTCCCAATGTGACTTTGGAGTAAATCCGAACTCACGCGGCTGTGACCAGCGCCGTACCTCCACATTCTCTTCCTCGGATTTACCTACCGGCACCGATTCATGCGGAATATTAGGGATGCTCATAGTCAGTTCTTCAATCCGCGCCTCAAGCAATCTGACTTCATCATCGAGCTCTTTGATACGGTCGGATACAGTACGCATCTCGGTGATTAAATCATCTGCAGGTTCACCGCTCTTCTTCTTCTTTGCCACTTCACCTGATACGGTATTACGTCGGTTTTTCAAGCCCTCAGTCTCTTGTAGCAGCTCACGGCGGCGCAGATCCAGCTGCGGAAATTCAGTGATCAATTCAAGTGATTTGCCGCGTTTGTTCAGTGCTTCTTCTACTCTGGCATAATCACTGCGCAATATTTTTACATCTAGCACAACGTTTCCCTCCTGAAAACAGCCCAAACTCTTTCAAATTGCTGTTCGCAGCTTTGAAAGAGTCAGAATGTTCTTATATGCGGTTCTATTGTTTGGCTGCTACACTGTGCTCTACCATATCAGCAAAGTATTGGTGCAGCCTATAATCATCTGTCAACTCCGGATGAAAGGAGGATACCAGCAAATTGCCCTGGCGCGCAGTCACAATCTCATCATTGTAGAGCGTGAGCACCTCAACATCCGGTCCGACCTCGTTAATAAGCGGAGCTCGGATGAATACAGCACGCACCGGCTCATTGATTCCTTTGACCTGCAGATCACATTCGAAGCTTTCCCGCTGACGGCCAAACGCATTCCGGGCAACGGTAATATCCATAAGCTCTAAATGGCCGGGTTCGCCTCCAGCAATATGCTTCGCCAGTACAATCATGCCTGCGCATGTCCCAAAGATGGGCTTTCCCTGGTCGGCAAAATCACGGATAGCTTCAATAAAGCCGTACTTGCGCATGAGCTTGCCTATCGTAGTGCTTTCACCGCCGGGGATAATTAATCCGTCGATCTCTCCGAGCTGCTCTACCCGTTTAATTGGCAGGCCTTGAGCTCCGGTCTTCTCTATACTGACAATATGCTCTGTTACAGCGCCTTGAAGCGCCAGCACTCCTATTATCATCGGGACAACCTTCTCTCTATTAACGGCCGCGTTCCGACATGCGTTCTGCCGGTGACAATGAGGCAATATCGATCCCCTTCATCGGAGTACCGAGGTTTTTGGATACTTCTGCAATCAGCTTGTAATCAGTGAAGTGAGTGGTTGCTTCAACGATTGCACGGGCAAACTTCTCAGGATTATCTGATTTGAAAATACCCGAGCCCACGAATACGCCATCAGCACCCAGATGCATCATCAAGGCGGCATCCGCCGGAGTAGCCACACCGCCTGCAGCGAAGTTAACCACCGGAAGCTTACCCAGCTGATGAACTTCAAGCAGCAGTTCGTAGGCAACACCCAGAGTCTTAGCTTCATTATACAGCTCATCCAGTGAAAGATTCGTTACCTTGCGGATCTGGCTGTTGATATAACGCATATGACGCACAGCTTCAACAATATTACCGGTTCCCGGCTCGCCTTTGGTACGGATCATCGAAGCACCTTCATTAATACGGCGCAGTGCTTCACCAAGGTCTTTGGCCCCACATACAAATGGAACAGTGAATTCACGTTTGTTAATATGGAAGACTTCATCAGCCGGAGTGAGCACTTCACTCTCGTCCAGATAATCTACACCAAGGGATTCCAGAACCTTCGCTTCTACATAATGTCCGATGCGGGCTTTAGCCATAACGGGAATACTTACTACCTTGATAACCTCTTCTACAATGGTAGGATCGGCCATACGGGCTACACCGCCCGCTGCACGAATATCAGACGGGACGCGCTCCAGTGCCATAACGGCTACTGCTCCTGCAGCCTCAGCGATTTTTGCCTGTTCTGCATTCATGACGTCCATAATGACGCCACCCTTTTGCATTTCTGCCATACCTCTTTTTACTCGCGATGTTCCTGTTTCCATGACCAAGCCTCCCGAATGAACTTTTATCTAACATATAATTTTACCGCAAGGCGGCTATATATACAACCTATTTACTCGGATTTTCTCCTGTCTTCGACATTTTCAGCCGCTAGAACAAGTTCTTAATTCCTTTAAACAGATCGCCAAAAAACTCTCCTATTGCTCTCATCAGCAGCTTGAACCAGCCAGCCTTCTCTGCCTCTTCAGCCGTAATCAGGTTAACGGTCTTCTCCTGAACTTGAGTAATGCCTTCCACCTGGTAGGAATAAGTCACCTTCCCCACTTTACTGGCTCCCGCAATCGGTGCGACCAACGTTGATGGATCATTGGTGACTACCGTCGTTTTGATCTGTGGTGACACTGTACCCTTAGGCACGATAAAAGTTACACCGGCATCTGTTACAACGGACACGTCTTTGTTCTTGCCTTTTAGTACAGGAACAGTTTCATTGCCCGCAATAACTGCCTTAGGAGCAACAACCTGCTTAATCTCAAAATTATTAAAGCCAAAATCGAGAACTTTCTTTGTTTCTGTGAAACGGTGAGGCTCTGAATCGGCTCCCATTACCACACTGATCAGCCGCATCCCATCACGAACGGCAGTACCGGTGAAACAGTTACCTGCATTGGAAGTATGCCCTGTCTTTAGACCATCAAGCCCAGGATAAGCATACGCTTTAAAATTCGTAACATTTTTATTACCTTCCAGCATCCAGTTATAGTTAACCATTGGTGCTGTGTCGCGCTCACGGAATTTGTAGGATTGTATAGTTGTGAAATCTGTGAAATCCGGATGTTCGGTTACAATAAACTTAGCCAAAAGGGCTGCATCCATAGCAGACATAACGGTTTCCCGATCTGTGTCAGGTCGGAACTTCTCAGGCATATCATCCCGGTCCAGTCCGGTTGAGTTGATGAAATAGGCCGTCTTCATCCCCATCTTCTGTGCAGTTTCGTTCATCAGTGCAACGAACTGCTGTTCAGAACCGGCAACCTCTTCTGCCAAAGCTACTGTGGCATCATTTGCAGAGCCTACCGCCATGGCTATGTATAGCTCTTTGACTGTATGTTCGTCACCTTGTGCCAGAAAAATACGCGATCCAATTTGTTTAGAGGCATTCTCCTGCACTACGACTTTTTTATCCCATGACAACTGTCCTGAGTTAACGGCTTCTGTAACCAGATACTCTGTCATCATCTTTGTCATACTCGCCGGAGGAAGAGGCACATCCGCATTTAGAGATAGCAGTACCTCACCCGTAGTAGGTTCCAGCAGAACGGCTGATTTCAGGTTCAATCCCAGCGATTCCACCGAAGGAATCTTTACTGCAGTTTTTGTTGTCTTAGTTGTAGTTGCATTGGTAGCTGCTGTGCCTGACTCCGTAGTAGCCGGGGTCTTCACCGCATCTGCCAGCACCGAATTAACAGGTAAAGCCAGCATATTTAAAAGTAGACCTACTGTCGCTGTCTTAATCACAAATTGTTTACTGTTGAATTTACGCTTGTACTTCAATGATTACTACTCTCCTTTTGCCCTCATATCCATTGCTTGTTCTATTCTAACACAGGGGTACCCTCAAAAAAAGACAGACAGGACGAAATTCGTCCTATCTGCCCTTAAAATGCTGAATATCCAATATTATAGGGAATAGTTAGGTGCTTCCTTGGTAATCTGCACATCATGCGGATGACTCTCGCGCAGACCAGCACCGGTAATCCGAATAAAGGAGGTCTCATTACGAAGCTCCTCCAACGTCTTAGTCCCACAATAGCCCATCCCTGAACGAAGTCCGCCAATCAGCTGATGAACCGTATCTGAAAGACTTCCTTTAAAAGCAACACGCCCTTCAATACCTTCAGGAACGAGTTTCTTGTCATCATCCTGGAAGTAACGGTCTTTACTTCCCTGTTTCATGGCACTCATACTACCCATACCGCGGTAAACTTTGAATTTACGTCCCTGGTAAATTTCCGAATCCCCAGGACTTTCGTCCGTACCAGCGAACAGGCTGCCCATCATAACCGCAGATGCTCCTGCAGCAATGGCCTTGGTGATCTCCCCGGAGTATTTAATTCCGCCGTCCGCAATAATGGGAACACCATACTCGCGTGCTACAGTCGCACAATCATAAATAGCTGTAATCTGAGGTACACCAATACCTGCGATAACGCGCGTGGTACAGATCGATCCTGGTCCAATCCCCACCTTGACTACCGATGCTCCAGCCTCGATAAGCTCACGTGTGGCTTCACCGGTGGCAACATTACCCGCTACAATGGTAAGATCAGGATATTGCTCACGCAGTCTGCGTACAGCATCAATAATATTGATATGGTGACCATGTGCAGAATCTACAGTGATAAGATCGACACCGGCCTTTACCAATGCTTCCGTCCGTTCAAAAGTATCCTTGGAAATACCGATTGCCGCACCCACCAACAGTCGACCTTGCGCATCCTTAGCACCATTCGGGAATTGAATGGCCTTTTCGATATCTTTTATTGTAATCAGACCTTTAAGAATGTTGTTCTCATCCACCAAAGGCAGCTTCTCGATCTTGTGGCGCTGCAGAATGACTTCAGCCTCTTGAAGGGTAGTGCCTACAGCAGCTGTTACCAGATTTTCATGTGTCATTACTTCTTTGATCTGAATATTAAAATCATGAATAAACCGCAAATCTCTATTGGTCAAAATCCCAACCAGCTTGTTGTTATCATCTACGATAGGCACACCAGAGATACGGTATTTACCCATCAGAACTTCAGCGTCGGATACCCAGTGTTCTGGTGTAAGAGAGAAGGGGTTGGTAATAACGCCACTTTCAGAACGCTTAACACGGTCCACTTCTTCCGCCTGCTGCTCTACGGACATATTCTTATGAATGATGCCAATGCCACCCTCGCGTGCAATAGCAATTGCCATAGCCGCCTCAGTGACCGTATCCATACCCGCACTCATCAAGGGGATGTTCAGCTTCACATTCTTGCTTAGTACCGTAGTCAATTCCACTTCCTTCGGGAGCACCTCGGACTTACGCGGCACCAGCAGAACATCATCGAACGTTAATCCCTCTTTGCCAAACTTATCTTCCCACACCTGGGTCATTCCTCCTCAAATGTCTTTATTCTAAACGCCTGCAAACTTTATGAATGAAGAAACTAAGGTTCAAGTCCATACCCGACAGACACGGAAAAAGACTTGGAAGCTATACGTTTTCGTATCTTCAGTTAAGGTTTGAGATGCTTGTCCAAAAATATATTATTGCCATCTTAGCAAAGGGTTTTTGGCCTGTCAAGAATATTACATCATGGGAGAAGTTATTCGGAAAACAGCCTCCGGGTAAGCGAATTCTTGGACGAAAGTCCGTTTGGAGTGGACACTTTATCACTGAACCCCTATAGTTATTCACTGCTAGCACGACATCCTGCAATGGTGATGTAAGCATCTCCTTACTATCATTCCTCAAATTCAACAAAAACAACAAAAAAGCCACTGTTGATTACTCAACAATGGCTTTCAGTGCTTGGCGGCGTCCTACTCTCCCAGGACCCTTCGGTCCAAGTACCATCGGCGCTGGAGGGCTTAACGGTCGTGTTCGGGATGGGTACGCGTGGAACCCCTCCGCTATCGCCACCAAACGGGCACTTGCGGTGCAAATGCATGATTCAGGTCTCAGCATCGCCAAATGCTGAACACAAATCTTTCATCCATGGGCCACGTGGACCTCATGAATTCCGACTTGATTCCTGAAAACTGAATCCGAAACGAATCTGCGTTTTAATTGTTGGATAAGCCCTCGACCGATTAGTATTGGTCAGCTCCATGCATTGCTGCACTTCCACCTCCAACCTATCTACCTCGTCGTCTTC
>NZ_JBGJZN010000015.1:0-53089 GCF_042610465.1 Paenibacillus diazotrophicus | reverse complement strand
CCTTCAGCATGGGATCGGCGAATGCCACCCTCTATGCGAAGTGGACAGCGAATCCGACCTACACCGTAACGTATAACGGAAACGGCAGCACCGGCGGTACGGTTCCGACCGACAGCAACAGCTATCAGCAAGGGAACACAGTGACGATACTGGGGAATACCGGAACGCTGGTGAAGACGGGTTATACGTTCGCAGGCTGGAATACGAAGGCGGACGGAAGCGGCACCGACTACGCGTCGAATGCCACCTTCAGCATGGGATCGGCGAACGCCATTCTCTATGCGAAATGGATCTCATCAAATGCACTGTTGTCCAGCTTGTCAGTGGATCAAGGGACATTGACACCAGCATTTACAGCAGCAACTATGAAATATAACGTGAATGGTGTAGCTAATTCCGTTTCAAGCAGCAATCTTTCTTTTACCACAGCGGATTCTCATGCGACGTTTACCGTTTCGGGAGCCGTATACAGTTCCGTAACCGGCAATATGTATACGTATAGAGCCAACAATTTACAGGTAGGCGCGAACCTGATTCAGATTAGCGTAACGGCCCCAGACGGGACTGGCAATACGTATATGGTAACTGTGAATCGGGAGGATGTATCCTGGCAGCCATCACCGGGTGGTACGCCGGCGGACAGTATAACGCCAACAGTGACACCACCTGGATCTACGAAACCAGCAGTTGATGTATTTAATAGCAGCATTGTTAATGTAATAAACTTAGTTAATGCTTTCGAGTCCAAGGTAGAGGAAGCTAAGAAATCTAATGTTAAGGTTGAATTTGCTGATACGAAAGGACACTGGGCCGAAAAAACTATCGATACTTTCGTGAAGCTACATGTGATTGAAGGTTACAAGGATGGTACGTTCAAGCCGGATGGTGAGATCACACGCGCTGAATTTGCAGTGATTCTGAGTCGGGTATTCGATATCAAAGGCGGCAGCAATACTGGTGTTGTTTTTAAGGACGTCGGTAACCACTGGGCTAAAGGCGCCATCGAGAAGCTCGCAGAGGCAGGAGTTATCAGCGGCTACGAGGATGTTACGTTCAAGCCAAATAAAACAATCACCCGCGAGGAAATGGTTGTCCTTTTGTCCCGCGTCATAAACCTTGGCAACCTAACAAAGGACACCACCAAAGGCAATTTCGATGACCTGAAGGGCTCCTATGCAGCAAACGAGATCAAAGCTGAAGCACAAGCTGGTATCATAAGCGGCAAAGCGGATGGGAAATTTTATACTAAGAGCAATGCCACACGCGCAGAAGCAATGCAGATCATCCTGAATGCGTTGAAGCTCAACCCACAATTAAAGACGCTGTTGGATTCACTTAACTAATGCCGGTTCTCCGGGAAAAAGAGACAAGTGTAATTTGGGGCTGTTAACGGAAGGCAGTTTTATTCATTCTTAAAACCACAAAAAGTGAGCAGAGCAGCGATTCTCCAGTTATTGAAGGATCGCTGCTCTGCATTTTTGATCATGGGTGGCTTGCTTTAGCGGAGAGGACGGACAGATTGCGGAAAAGCGGCAGCTATCAGCTTTGTTTCCGGATTTCGACCCGGCTGTCAACACCGTAAGCGCCTAAGGTGTATAGTGCGTGTGCCTTGGCTTCGGTCATTGGGAGAGCTTGCGAGAAATGGAGCAAAAAGGAGCAAATCATCGGCCGCTTAAGAGCGAAACCAAAGAATGCGCATTCATACGTGAAGGGGCGGCATTTTTGGTTTCTTTTGTCATCCGCCATGTTTTACAATAAATGGCCACAGGCGTAAGATTCAAATCAACAACCGAATGTAATATAACTGTTCTCAAATGGCTGAATTCCGGCAACGGGAACGGGGGAACCAATGGTGAATACGGCTTTTGCTCAGATAGCAGCCGCTCACCCTGGGGTGAATCCTTGCTGCATACTGAATAACACAGTACCAGCAGGGTAGGGCAATCTCGCTGCCCGAATCCGTCAGCTAACCCCGTAAGCCTCGAAGAGAGAGGATGAGCGCCATGATCGATTAACCGACCACGGAGAGCCCTGCCGCTTCTGTGGTCTTTTTGTTGCGCATACAGAGAGGAAAGGCGGTCTGTATAAGGAACTTAAAATCTTATAACAACGGGAATTAGAGCGATTGAGCGTTATTTTAAATGCTTTAAAGGGGGTGTTATTATCGTTACTGTGTTTATCGTGTGCTTCTGGGTTGGACTATTGCTCCTCCTCAGCGGAGGATTTCATGGGCATGGCTTGGCGGGTCATCTTCATGCGGGAGGCGCCGATGCTGGCGGTCCAGGCTTTGTGCCCATACTCCCTCTGATGGTGTTCGTCACGGTCTGGGGCGGGACTGGTTATGTGCTTACCCGGTTTACAGGAATGAATCTACTTGCAGTGGTACTGATCTGCACCGTGGTTGCCTTGCTGCTCGGCAGTTTGATGTATGCGGTGCTGGCCCGGGTGATGACCCGGTATGACAGCAGCATGAATGAAATGGATTATGAGCAGGTTGGGCAACTCGGGTACATCAGCATACCTGCGGTGGATGAAGCCGTTGGAGAAATGAAATATGTACTGCACGGGACGATGCGCTCTATTGGAGTGCGGGCAGAAACCGGCCAGCAGCTTGCCAAGGGCGACAGGGTGATTATTTTGAAGGTGGATAAGGGAATGGCGACAGTAACTCTCTTCGAGAGTGAAATCGAACAATTATAATTAATGGGGAGTGTCGGACATAATGGTTATTCTTTATTTAATCTCGGGAATCGTTGTTGTAATTCTGCTGGCTTTGTTCAGTATCGTGAACGCTTATAAAAAGGTTCCGCCCAATCAGGCAATGATTGTGTACGGCCTTGGCGGAAAAAGAGTAGTTCAGGGCGGCGGGACGTTCGTTATCCCCGGTTTCCAGAACAATAAGACCATCTCAATGATGCTGATGAGCTTCGATGTTATCCCGGCGCAGGCGATGTTCTCCAAGCAAGGCATCAAGCTTAACCTGGAGGCGGTAGCCCAGATAAAGATTAAGAGCGATCCTACGGCTATTCTGACTGCCAGTGAGCAGTTTATCGACCGGCCGGAGGAAGACCGCGAGACGATTATTCTACATTCGGTGGAAGGTCATTTGCGCGGCTTGATCGGACAATTAACGGTGGAATCTATTCTAAAAACTCCTGACGAGATCAACAGCAAAATGCGGGAGACCTGTTCGGAAGACCTCGACAAGATGGGGCTTGAGGTAGTCAGCTTCACCATTAAGAAGATTACTGATGACAAAGGATATATTGACAATATGGGGGTTCCGGAGATTGAGCGCATCCGCCGCGATGCCAGCATCGCCAAAGCCGAAGCGGAACGCGACATTCAGATCAAGCAAGCCGAGGCGGAGAAAGAATCCTCCATTGCCAAAGCCAATGCACATCAGGCTACCATTGAAGCAGGAACTGCCGCACGCGCCAAGGAATCCCAGTTCGAGAAGGAATTGAACATTAAGCAGGCAGACTTTAAGCTGGAGACAGAAGTGAAGAAAGCGCAGGCGGATCTTGCGTACGAATTGCAGCAGAACAAGATCAAACAGTCGCTGGTTACCGAGCAGGTCAAGATCACGCAGATGGAAGCAGAGGCTAACCGGACCGTCCGGGAAATCGAAGTTGAGTTGAGACAGAAAGAACTGGAGGCGACGGTGATCAAGCCTGCTGAGGCCGAGAACCAGGCTACGATCATGAGAGCGGAAGCCGCCAAGCAGCGGCAGATTCTTGAGGCGGAAGCAGAGGCAGCCACCATGACCAAGCGGGGGCTGGCGACCGCGGAAGCAGAACTGGCAAAGGGGAGAGCCAACGCGGAAATTGTTCAACTGGCTGGAGCGGCAGAAGCGGGGGCGCTGGAGAAGAAAGCTGAAGCGTACAAACAGTTCACGCAAGCCGCGCTTACAGTGGAATTCTTAAAGGTTCTGCCAGAGTTGGCTGAAAAGATCGCTTCTCCGCTGGCCAAGGTGGATAAGATTACAGTGATTTCCCAGGATGGAACATCATCCGGCGTGAACAAAATTACCGGTGATATCGCCAAAATCATGGCCCAGGTTCCTGAATTAACTCAGACCCTTACCGGTATGAACGTGACAGAGGCTCTCAGTGGGCTGCTCGGCCGGAACAAAGAGCAGTAATTTCACGGCTTTGTATTTCTATACTACAAGCGTTCCTACTCATAATACTGCTGGGGTGTCCCACTTACGGGACATCCCTTATTTTACTGCTGCCGAAAACGTTACCATTGGACAATGTACTATCTCATCTATGACCGTTATACTAAAACTACTATGTGATTAGATTGAATAGGTACTTAATATAGGGAGGCTAAATAATGATTAGAGCTACAGAAGACAATGAATATGTTGAATTGACGAGCCCCACTCAGCTCCCCAAAGCTTCAGGGTTTCTATGGAACGAGAAGATGATGATTCACGTCAATTGCCGCGGGTATGCGGTCGCGCAGTTTATGCAGCCTGAGCCTGCCAAGTATTCCTATGCGCCGAATCTGGAAGCGAAGACCTTTATGCAGCCGGAGCAGCCTTACTATGCCCATCATCCCGGCCGGTTTCTCTATGTGAAGGATGAAGAGACGGGTGAGATTTTCTCGGCGCCATATGAGCCTGTTCGCGTTCTGCCGGATCAGTATACTTTTGCGGTTGGAAAACACCATATTGTCTGGAAGCTTGAACATCTTGGCATTGCTGTAGAAATGACGCTTAGTCTTCCCAAAGACGAGGCCATGGAGCTATGGCGTGTAAAGGTGAAGAATCTCTCGGACCGGAAACGGAAGCTGAGTATCTATCCATATTTTACGGTGGGCTATATGTCTTGGATGAATCAGTCGGCGGAGTACCACGAGGAGCTGCAAGCGATGGTCTGCTCCGCAATTACCCCGTATCAGAAATATCAGGACTATGCGAAGATCAAGCAACTTAAGGATAAAACTTTTCTTCTTGCCGACCAGCCGCCGCGCGCCTGGGAAGCCAGCCAGGAAGCCTTTGAAGGGGAGGGCGGGATTGGTATGCCATCGGCCGTTCAGCAGGAAGAGCTCTCCAAAGGGGATGCCCGCTATGAGATGCCGCTGTGTGTTCTGCAATACAGTCCTGAACTTGCGCCAGGTGAAGACAAGCTTTACCGCTTTATTTTTGGTCCAGCCAAGACGGAAGAAGAGGTCGCGCAGATCCGCCAGCGGTATTTCCTGAATGCGGAGTTCGGCGGTGAGGACGGATTTGCTGTGGCGGAGCGGGAATATGCCGGGTACATACAGGAGGGCAAAGGCTGCATTGAGATTAAGACGCCTGATCCTGATCTGGACAACTTCGTAAATCACTGGCTGCCGCGGCAAATGTATTATCATGGCCAGACCAACCGTCTGACCACCGATCCCCAGACCCGGAACTACCTCCAGGACAATATGGGAATGAGCTACATCAAGCCGCAGATGGCAAGAAATGCGTTTCTTACGGCATTAAGCCAGCAAAAGGCAAACGGAGCTATGCCGGATGGAATTATTCTGCATGAAGCGGCTGAGCTGAAGTATATCAATCAGGTTCCGCATATGGATCACTGTGTCTGGCTGCCGATTTGCCTCAGCACCTACCTGGATGAAACGAATGATTACACCATTCTAGAGGAAGAGGTTGCTTTTGCGGGCGGAGAAGAAACGGCTACTGTATTGGAACATATTAACCGGGCGATGTTCTGGCTGATGGAGGCAACGGATGAGCGCGGTTTGAACTATATCGACCAGGGCGACTGGTGTGATCCGATGAATATGGTGGGCTACAAAGGTAAAGGTGTCTCCGGCTGGCTGACCATGGCATCCGCTTATGCCTTCTTGATCTGGGCGGACATCTGCAGCAAAAGCGGAGAGCCGGATCTTGGCAGAACACTAGTTGCGGCGGCGGACAAGGCGAATGAGGCCATTAACCAATATCTGTGGGACGGCAACTGGTATGCCCGGGGAATCACTGATGATAATGTGGTGTTCGGTATCAGCAAGGATACGGAGGGACGGATTTTTATTAACCCTCAGGGCTGGGCTCTGCTGTGCGGGGCTGCGGATGCCTCGAAGCAGGAGAAGCTGATGCAGGCGGTCAAGGAGCAGCTGGAAACACCTTATGGTCTGGAAAAGCTGGCGCCGTCCTACACCGCCATGCGCGAGGATGTGGGCAGAGTCACACAGAAGCATCCGGGAACCGCCGAGAATGGCGCGGTATATAACCATGCGGCAGCTTTTTACATCTATGCGCTTTACGCTGTGGGAGAACAAGAGGATGCCTACCGCCTGCTGCGCAAAATGATCCCCGGACCGGATACTGAGGATCTGGTCAGACGCGGCCAGTTGCCTGTGTTCATCCCTAACTATTATCGGGGGGCTTACAGACAATTCCCGCGTACCGCCGGGCGCTCCAGTCATTTGTTCAATACAGGGACAGTGCCATGGGTATACCGCTGCCTGATTGACGGCCTGTTTGGAGTGCAGGGGAATGAGGCAGGAATCCGTATCCACCCTCAGCTTCCTGCGCACTGGGAAGAGGCGTCGGTCAAACGGAGCTTTAGAGGAGCGGAGCTGCATATCGTGATGAAACGGGAAGCTGGTGTGAGTGCTGCGGAAGTGTACGTGAACGGCAATCGCATCGAAGATGGCATAATCAAAGATGTGGAAGCTGGAAGGGAATATGACGTTGTGGTGAAGCTGCCGCCTCAATAAACCGATATAATAGGAAGCCACAGAAATACTCCATGAAGGGAATTATTGAGCTTGAGAACGACGATTACAGCTTTCTTTTCCAGAGCCATACCCTTTTTTCTTCTTGCAGCAGCCTACTTTTTGTCTGTCCAAATGAATACTTTGTCTGATTCGCAGCTTGGGGTGTTAAGGCTCTCTCCTTATGTTATTTTTGGGGTGGGAGCCATATTATCCTGGAAATTTAACCGGAGCCGGGAATTCTACATTCTGGTTATTCTGGCGGTTTGTCTGGCCTCAACAACCTATTTACCGGAAATCCCAGGCATTGCAGTGCGGCCGGAGGATATTTACTCCATCATCTGCCTGGTGATTCCGCTGAATATTGCGTTGTTCTCGTTTTTTAAAGAACGGGGCATTATCAGTTTATGGGGAACTCTTCGGATCGCTCTGATCCTGGCAGAATGCCTGTTTTTCTTTTGGCAGATAAAATCAGGAGAGAGAGAATGGTTAAATCTATTAAATACTGAGGTAGTGCCGGTTAATCTTCACAATATGACACCCATACCGCAGCTGGCGGTTATTGCGTTTGTGGTCACTTTTGCCATCCTGATGGTTAGATTCATCATTCACCGGTCCTCCACACAGGAAATTTCATTCATTAGTGTCCTGCTAGCCATGTTCTACGTCCTGCACCAAAGCAGCAGTCCGCTACTGTATTCGATATTTTTTGCCATTTCAGGGATTGTTCTTATACTATCAATCATTCAGGACTCGTATTCGATGGCTTTTTCTGATGAGCTTACCGGATTACCCTCGCGGCGGGCCCTTAAGCAGGACATGATGAAGCTGGGGTTTAACTATGCTATTGCGATGCTGGATATCGATTTCTTCAAAAAATTCAATGATACCTACGGACATGACACAGGAGATGAAGTGTTAAAACTGGTGGCATCCACCTTACAGGACGTTTCAGGCGGAGGGAGGGCCTTCCGCTATGGCGGGGAGGAATTCACGATTCTTTTTCCGGGTAAAAACATCAATGATGTGCTGCCCCATCTCGAAGAGCTACGGGAAAAGATATCCAAACGGGCCTTCACCCTGCGCGCCAAAGGCCGATCCAAAAGCAAATCCAAAAAAAGATCCTCCGGCACAAAAGCCGCAAAGCAAATCTACATAACTGTAAGCATCGGGGTCTCCCAGAAGAACGAGAAGAACAAAACCACGGAAAGTGTAATGAAATCAGCGGACACCGCCCTATACCGCGCGAAGAAAAAAGGTAGAAATTGTGTGAGCAAGTAAAGGGGCAACTACATACTCGACTGGTTGACGGATATCGATCCAACAATCCGTATATTAAAAAGCGAACAGCGAAGAGGTGGACGGCCTCTTAACAGCGTTCGCTTCTTTTTTTTGTATGAAAATGTATATTCATAAATGAAAATCTTACATAATGTTTACATTGATAAGGTAACACTTGGCCTATCTATTTGTTTTCCTTAACTATTAGTGGAATTAATAACTTGCACAGGAAATATAATGGATGAATAAGGAGATCAAATACATTATATAGAAATAATACAAGGTAAAAAACGGGTAAAAAAGATATTGACGTAAGAAAATTTAACATGTAATATAAACCATAATTTATACGGGAAAGCTTAGCTTCCCTATAGGTGCTGTCCTGTAGCTAATTGACCTTCGGTCTATTCCAGCGGATAGCGGCTTAAGGAGTAAAAGATTCCTTGTAAGGTATTGTTACATACCTTGATGACACATGGCAAAAACGTTTGACTTACACAAGGGAGGTTGAACAAAGGTTTAGGACAGAGAGTGCGTTGCAACGGTATTGGCAGTTCAGATGTTACACGGATCTAACAAAAGGAGGAGTAAACAGGATGGCGAAAAAGAGAAAATGGTGGTCTGGCTTACTGGTTCTATCCCTTGTAGGGGTTCTATTCACAGGGTGCAGTACAAATAACACCGCAACTAATTCACCAAGTGCTACGGCAGAGAGTTCTGCTCCAGCCGCAAGTGAAGCTCCCGCTGCTTCTGAACCGGCTGCAGATGCCCCGGTGGATGGCGGTACGATGGTAATGAGCACATTTTCCGATATCGTAAATATTAATCCTCTTATGATTAACGACACCTCTTCGGGTGATCTGGCAGAATTCGTATTTGCCAAGCTTTATGATCTGGACCGTCAAGGAAACGTACAGGCAGAACCTTGGTCTCTGGCAGCGTCTTTGCCGGAAATCTCCGCAGACGGACTGACGTACACGATTAAATTGAAAGATACCATTAAATGGAGTGATGGTCAGCCGATTGTAGCCGATGATGTGGTATATACCATAGAAACTGCTAAGAATCCGGAAACCGGCTCACCACTTACGAGTGCTTTTGACAAAGTGAAGACCGTAGAGAAAGTGGATGACCACACAGTAAAAGTTACAATGTCCAAGATTTATGCGCCTTTCCTCTACGCGCTTTGCCAGGCTATTGTACCATCGCATATTTTGAAGGATGTTGCACCGAAAGAAATGCAAACCAATGCTTATGGTACTGACCCGGCCAAGACCGTCACAAGCGGACCTTGGAAATGGACTTCCTGGAAACAGGGTGACAGCCATACTCTTGATGCTGATCCCAACTACTGGGGCGAAGTTAAACCTCATATCGCACAGTTGGTATACAAAATCTATGCTGATCAGAATACCGAGGTTCAAGCTCTCCTGAAGGGCGACACGGATCATATCAGTGCTATTCCGGTTACACAGGTTGAGGCCGTTAAGGCCAACGACTCGATTCATATCATTCAGAAGCCGGGCGCTCAGTACGAATATGTAATGTTCAACTTCGATGCCAAGAACTTCAAAGACAAATACGGTTTATTCACGGGACAGAAGACCAGACAGGCCATTGCACACGCATTGAACCGCCAAGGGATGGTCGATAACATTCTGAAGGGTGTCGGAGCCCTAATGAACGCACCGTTCCTGCCGGATACTTGGGCTGATCCGGGGGATGCAGCTGTCAACTATGACTACAATGCGGAAACAGCGAAGAAGCTGCTGGCAGAAGACGGATGGGTTGCCGGTAAGGATGGCATTCTCACCAAAGACGGACACCGTTTCTCCTTCGAACTGCAGTATAACGCGGGCAACAGCCGTCGTGAGCAGGTCGCAGCAGTCATCCAGCAGAATCTTAAGGAAGTCGGTATTGAAGTAACGCCGAAAGCCATTGACTTTGCAGCCTGGATTGACCAGAACGTAACACCGGGTAAATTCCAAGCGTTGCTGCTGGCATGGTCTCTGAACACTCCGGATCCGGATGCAGAGAGCATCTTCTCCTCCAA
The DNA here is from genome assembly GCF_042610465.1 of Paenibacillus diazotrophicus. Lineage (NCBI taxonomy): Bacteria > Bacillati > Bacillota > Bacilli > Caryophanales > Paenibacillaceae > Paenibacillus > Paenibacillus diazotrophicus. The sequence continues at coordinate 43,035 of NZ_JBGJZN010000015.1, read as the reverse complement.
GTACTTCCCGCCTGCTGGACAGAACAGCGGCTGGTATAAGAATGAGAAGCTGGATCAGCTGTGGGTAGATGGTTATTCTACGGTTGACCAAGAGAAGCGTAAAGAAATTTATAAAGAAGTAGGTAAAGAAATCTCTACTGACCTGCCTTACGTATTCCTGTATCAATACGGGCAAGCCATTGGTACGGGGCCTAGAGTTCACTGGGCAGAGGAAGATGCTCCTGAGCCGTCACTGGGCTATGGACAGTACTTCCATGCTCTCAAATGGTGGGTTACCGACTAAACGAGCAGACACAGGAAATAGAATTACGGGGAGGAAAGAGAATTCTCTTTCCTCTTCTCCTTTTGTCTTGGGGGAACGTGATTCTGTGCCTTACCATCTCTAGGAGGACATTAGATGACAGAATATCTGATCCGTCGCGTACTGCAATCGGTACTGGTGATCTTTTTGATTACGATACTTACCTTTCTTCTCATTCATGCGGCTCCCGGAGGGCCGACCCAGATGATGCTGTCTCCTGGACTTTCACCGGAAGTCTTCAAGCAGCAAGCACATAATCTTGGCCTGGATAAACCTGTCCCTGTACAGTATGTGCGCTGGATTAGCGGCTTGCTGCAGGGCGACTTGGGCTATACGTTTAAGAATCATCTGCCGGTTGCGGACTTGCTCTGGCCCCGTATAGGCAACACCTTCATTCTCATGGGAGCTGCGTGGCTGTTGTCTCTAATCATTGCAATTCCCTGGGGGATATATAACAGTACCAAAGTATATGGATTGTCCGATCAGTCGGCCTCCTTCATCTCGTATCTTGGTTTTGCTATGCCGACCTTCTGGTTCGGGATATTGCTGCAGCAGTGGTTCTCCTTGAAGCTCAATTGGTTTCCTCTGTCTGATATGCATACAAGGGGAAAAGAAGGAGACATCAGTGACCTGTTCATGCACCTTGTGCTGCCGGTAACCGTGTTGTCACTAGGATTTTTGGCCTCCTATATGAAGTATGCACGGGCAAGCATGCTTGAAGTGCTAGACCAGGATTATATCCGGACAGCACGCGCCAAGGGTGTCAAGGAACGCAAGGTAGTCTTCCACCATGCGCTGCGCAATGCACTTATTCCGATCATTACCATTCTGGGGTTGGATCTTCCTATCCTGGTGGCAGGGGCTGCCTTAACGGAGAGTGTGTTCAACTGGCCGGGCATGGGACGCTGGTTCGTGCAAATGGCGACCCAGCGCGAATATTCAGTGCTTATGGCTATAACCATTGTAACGGCGGTCATGGTTGTACTGGGCAATTTGCTGGCGGATATTTTATACGCAATAGTAGATCCCCGAGTCAAGCTCGGTAAGCAGGGAGGCAAAACAGCATGAGTACTGAGCCCTCACAATTGCCTGCTGATGCAATGCCTACTTTGGATCTGGAACAAGCGGCCAAATTCAAAAAGCCTCCCGGACCTTGGGTCATCCTATGGAAAAAGTTCTCACATAACCCATACGCGATGAGCGGACTTGTCGTGTTGCTCTTTTTCATAGTGATTGCAATGCTTGCTCCTCTTCTCACTAAGTATAAACCGGATGGCATTGACTTGATGTTCGCCAACCTGAAGCCCGGAGCTGAGGGGCATTTGCTTGGGACAGACGAGCTCGGCCGTGACATTCTCACCCGGCTGCTGTACAGTGCAAGAATCTCATTGATTATCGGGTTTTCAGTAGCCTTTGCTTCCGTAGCCATCGGTTCGATTATCGGGGCGATTTCAGGTTATTTCGGCGGCTGGGTGGATACCGTCTTCATGCGTATTGTGGACGTGATGAACTCGGTCCCTACGCTGTTCCTTAATATTCTCGTGCTGGCGATATTCGGCTCCCGGATCGAGTATATGATCCTGATTCTGGCATTGACCAGCTGGATGAGTATCGCACGGCTAGTCCGGGGGAACTTCCTGCAGCTTAGAGAAATGCAGTATGTGGAGGCCGCCAAGGCAATCGGGGTGTCAAGCTGGGGGATTATATTCCGCCACCTGCTCCGCAATGCGAGCTTCCCGATAATCGTAAATGCGACTCTAATGGTCGGAGGTGCGATTCTGAGTGAGTCGGCCCTGTCCTATTTGGGTCTTGGTATTCAGGCTCCGGCTACCAGCTGGGGACTTATGCTCAGTAATGCGCAGGAATTCATGCTGGTGGATCCGCTGCAGGCGGTTTATCCGGGGTTGTGCATCCTGCTTGTGGTACTGGCGGTTAACTTTATCGGCGATGGAATTCGGGATGGACTGGATCCCAGACAGCAAGTGACCAAATCCCGGAGGAGGCTGGACAAATGGCGGAAAAATTACTCGAAATCCGGAAACTGACCACCGGCTTTATTACAGAAAAAGGGATGGTTAAGGCAACCGACCAAATCTCCATTGCAGTGGATAAAGGTCAGACGGTGTGTCTGGTGGGTGAGTCCGGCAGCGGCAAAAGTGTCACTTCGCTTGCGATTATGCGGCTGATCGATTACGCAGGCGGAATGATTCTTGAAGGCAATATTAATTTCCACGGCAAGGATCTCGCAGCCAAGTCGCAGGAAGAGATGCGAAGAATCCGCGGCAATCAGATCGCTATGATCTTTCAGGATCCGATGTCCACACTGAATCCGGTGTTCACGATAGGCGATCAGATTGCCGAAAGCCTGCAGTTGCATCAGAATAAGAACGCCCAGGAAGCTGCCGAAATGGCTGTCGACCTGCTGAAGCTGGTTGGCATTCCGGCACCGGAAATCCGGGCAAAGCAGTATCCGCATGAGCTGTCAGGCGGGATGAGCCAGCGGGTGGTTATCGCGATTGCCCTCGCTTGTAATCCTGAGCTGCTGATCGCAGATGAGCCGACAACCGCCCTGGATGTTACGGTTCAGGCTCAGATTCTCGATTTGCTGCGCAAGCTTCAAGCTGAGCTTGGTATGTCCATTCTGCTGATCACCCATGATATGGGGGTAGCGGCTGAAATGGCGGACCGTATTGCTGTTATGTATGCGGGGGCGATTGTAGAAGAGGGTACTGTAGAAGAAATCTTTGATCATCCTAGTCATCCTTATACGATTGGTCTGCTGCAATCCATTCCCGGATTTGAGGGGGGACGCGGCGGAGAGCTGTATACGATAAAAGGAACCATTCCGCCAATCGGCCAGCTTCCGGCAGGCTGCCGCTTTCATCCGCGTTGTCCGCATGCGATGGAGGTCTGCACTATGAAGGAGCCGCCGGATTTCATGATCACGGATGATCACCGTACGGCCTGTTGGCTGTTTCAGGATAAGCCGGTTCAAGCTGACAACAAAGATGAGGTGAGACACGCATGACGAATGAGACAGCAGTCGAACCGATGATGGAGACAACCTCCACGGCTGAAGTTCTAGTGGATGTGAAGAACATCAAGAAATATTTTCCGATCACTAAAGGTCTTTTGAACCGGACCGTTGGGCAGGTAAAGGCGGTAGACGGTGTCTCCTTGTCTATCCGCAAAGGGGAAACCTTTGGGCTGGTTGGTGAATCCGGATGCGGCAAGTCCACCTTTGGGCGGGTATTGCTCAGACTGCAGAGTGCCACTGAGGGAGAAGTGCTGTTTGGTGGCCGGGATATCCACTCTTTGAGTCATCAGGATATGCGAAAACTGCGGGAGAAGATGCAGATTATTTTTCAGGACCCGTTCGGATCGTTGAATCCGAGGTTCCTGGTCAAGGATATCATAGGCGAGCCGCTGCGGATTCACCGGAGCATGTCAGCCAAGGAGATCGATGCCAGAGTCGTGGAGCTGATGGAACTGGTGGGTCTGGACGCATCGCGGAGAAACCGTTATCCGCATGAATTCTCGGGCGGGCAACGCCAGCGGATCGGGATTGCACGTGCGATTGCGCTGAATCCGCAGTTCATTGTAGCCGATGAAGCGGTATCTGCGCTTGACGTGTCGGTGCAGTCCCAGGTGATCAACCTGCTGATGAAGCTGCAGAAGGAGCTTGGATTGACCTTTTTGTTCATTGCGCATGGACTGAATGTGGTCCGTCACATCTCGGATCGTGTAGGCGTTATGTATTTGGGTAAACTGGTCGAGGTTGCAGAGACCGAGACGTTATTCGCTGCTCCGCTGCATCCCTATACGGCAGCACTGCTCTCGGCCATTCCCAAACCAACGCCAAGACGGAAGCAAGACCGGATTGTGCTGCAGGGCGACGTTCCTTCACCAGCTAATCCGCCTTCAGGCTGCCGATTTCATACCCGTTGTCCGATGGCCCAGGAGAAATGCCGCCAGCAGGAGCCGGCGCTTGAGGAATTGCTTCCAGGTCGAATGGTGGCCTGCCACTTTCCCCTGGTAAAGTCATGAGATCTGAACCGATGTAATCATAGATAAGGTACGATAAGAAGGGCATGTTCCAGAAGCCGGCAAGCGGCTGCGGGAACATGCCCTTTCTGGTCATTCTTATAAGGGATGGTTATTCGGACAGCGGGAGCTGGTCGTTTTTGGAGTCATATTCATTTCTGGCCTGTTCGACAAGTGCATAATGTTTGTTGCTCCACTGCTTCATTTGGTGCAAGTGCGGGAGCAGTGTATGCGCTAACGGGGTTAGGGTATATTCGACGAACGGAGGGACGGAAGGATGAACCTCGCGTGTGACGAATCCGTCTCTCTCCAGCTGGCGAAGCGTTTGGGTCAGCATTTTTTGCGATATGCCGGAAATGCGGTGCCTCACTTCACCGTAACGTTTGGTCCCATCCTCCAAGGCATAAATAACAAGCACTGCCCACTTGTTCGATATGATCTCAAGCATCCGCCGATAAGCACATGCTGTGAGCGAGATATCTGGCTTGACTGCTGCCTTTCTGGTCATCATAACACACCTCCTATGCACTTTTGAGTACCTAGCGAACGTATAAGTGCCTACTTACCTAAGTCTAGTATTTAGATTATTGTATGTCTAGACCAATAAGGAGGGCTTTATGATGAGCAAGGAAGTATGGAGAGTGGGAATAATCGGTGCGAGTATGAATGGAAGCTGGGGGACTGCGGCGCATCTTCCTGCCTTGCAGGCTTTGCCTAACTTCAAGGTGACCGCGATCAGCACGACCCGCCAAGCCAGTGCGGATGAGACCGCGGAGCGGTATGGCATTCCGAATGCTTTTACTGACCCCAATGAGCTGGCACGGCATCCTGACGTGGACCTAGTGACGGTTGCTGTAAAGGTTCCCGAGCATGATAAGCTGGTAAGAATCGCTCTTGAGGCCGGAAAACATGTGTTTTGTGAATTTCCGCTCGGACGGACTACGGCTGAGACGGCCAATCTGCTTCAAGCGGCGGAGAGTCAGGGAGTCCGTCATTTTGTCGGGTTGCAGGCCCGGGCCAATCCGGCGGTTAACTACGTGAAGGATCTGATTGCTGATGGTTATGTTGGAGATATTAGGGCTGTACATTGCAATTACTCGGTACCAGTCTACCCGACACGTTCCAAACAAATAGATCTAGCTCATCAATATCTCTTGGAAGATACCCATGGGGCCAATGTGTTAACTATTACTGCGGGGCATTTGCTGGATGGCCTGATGCATATACTGGGGCCCTTCTCCGAGCTGTCTGCCATCTTGAGAACCCATGCGGCACAGGTACAGGTAATGGAAACTGGAGCATTTATTCATCCCACATCACCAGATCATGTAGCTGTGCAGGGTATTCTGGCGAACGGAGCCGTGATGAGCAGCCAAATCCGCAATACGTATCAGGGTAACCTGCTACTTGAGATTAACGGTACCGAAGGAGACCTGCTGCTGGTATCCGAGGACAATTTCATGTTCCAAATCGATTCCTTAGTAGTTAAGGGGGCACAGGACGGAGATAAGAGCTTTAAGGTATTAGCTGTTCCGGCAAAATATGACCGGGTGCCTCAAGGGTTGAGCACTGGTCCTGCCTATAATGTTGCTCAGCTTTATCAGGGGATTAACAGAGACTTGCGGGAGAATACCCGCAACGCGCCGGATTTTTATACCGCTATGGCAATCCATAAGCTGTTTGATCAGATTCGCGCAGCAGCCGAAACCGGAACCCGGCAGAAGCTGTAGGTGTGTAATTCCGAGACAGTTTTACGGAATGAACGACAACCTGCACTGGACCCCGCCCGTGGAAATTGCTTGATATTTCCACGGAGTGGGATTTTATCGAAATCAATAGTGCATTCATGTTAAGCTTAAGAAAATGTCTAACTTACAGAAACGATGGTGGCTATGCAGATTCAACTCGGAGATCAGACCTTGCAGCTTCATGTTCAGTATTCAAAACGGAAGAAAATTTCCCTACAGATTGATATGGTGGGGCTTATTATAGTTAAGGTGCCTACGGGCACCAAGGAAGAGACCATCCGTGATGCAGTGCAGCGGCATGAAGAATGGATTCTGGAGAGTCTGCAGAGGAATGCAGCGGCCAGGCAGCTTCCGGCTCCCAAGGAGTATCAGCAGGAAGGGCGGTTCCTCTACCTCGGGAAGGAGGTTCTGCTGCACGAATTGATTGAAACCGGTGAGCGGGATGAGGAGAAGCTGAAGCTAGAGCTGAAGAAGTTCTATTCGGCCAGCCTCAAAAAAATCGTCGCCGAGCGGATTATCCAATATCAGACAGTGCTGAAGGTGAAGCCCAGATCCATTGAAATCGTAGAGTCACGGACCAAGTGGGGGAGCTGCAGCTCGGATAAAAAGCTGACCTTCAATTATAGGCTCGCTATGGCTCCGCTAGAAGTCATCGATTATGTTATCATCCATGAGCTATGCCATCTGCTGCATATGAACCATGACCGCTCCTTTTGGCGCCGCCTTGGGAGTGTAATGCCGGATTACAAAGAAAAGGAAGCCTTTCTTGCGCGGCAGGGGCAGTTCATGACGCTGTAAGGCAGTCTAAGAGAAATTTCTCATTCTGCATTTGAGCCGTTGAACGCATCCTCCAGCGTATCATTTGCCTACCCCTGCCATTCTCTCCGCTAGCATATGATTGTCCTCCCCAATAGTTGACGACGAAAGTACTCTTTAGAATCGGACCTATACCTGTAGGTCCTATGGTCTCTACTCCCAGAGAATGGTGCTGAATAACATACAATGCGCGAAGTGTCAATACGCTAAAGGATACCTAAAAGTACCCGCTGGTGTTATTCACAATTAATGGGATGGGCGTTATCTTATATATAACGAAATGTTCTTTATTAAGAACCAGTGAAAAAGCTCCAATCCGTGCTTTCAGGAAGCACAGGTGGAGGCTTTTGAACCAGGTGGGGGCCTTACCATGAGCGCGATCGCCGGAATCTATCATTTGCAGCATGAACCTCTGGACCCGGAACAGGGACCAGCCCTAATGCAACAGCTTAACCGCTATCCTGCTGATGAGGCGGGGATGTGGCAGAGCAAAGACGTTTTCCTGGGCTGTCTGACACAGTGGATCACGCCGCAATCCCTCGGAGAGACGCTTCCATTTTACGATACTGAGCGGAGACTGGCTATTACGGCTGACGCCATTATTGATAACCGGGAAGAGTTGTTCGAACGGCTTCAAGTGCCGCAGGGGGATAGAAGCTCCATGCCGGACAGTCTGCTTATTCTGCTCGCATATGAGAAATGGGGCGATCAGGCACCGGTTTATCTTGTCGGTGACTTTGCCTTTATGATATGGGATGAACGGAAACGGGCATTGTTCGGGGCCAGAGATTTCTCCGGAAACCGGACGCTCTACTTCCTTCGTTCCAGAGGGTTGTTTTCTTTTTGTACCGTCATTCATCCGCTCCTGTCGATGCCGGGCGCGGACCGGACACTGAATGAGGGATGGGCCTCCGAGTTCCTGGCCATCCATGCACGGACCGATGTTTCGGACCTTTACTCCACCGTCTATCAATCCATTGAACAACTGCCGCCATCCCATTCGATTTCCGTCAGCGGCGGGAATATCCTGTTCTCCCGCTACTGCACACTGCAGGCTCCAGCCGAGCTGCGGTTACGGTCGGACCGGGAGTACGAGGAAGCTTTCCGTGAGGTGTTTGGGCAAGCAGTCCGGGACAGGCTACGGACACATAGAGCGGTTGGAGCCAATCTGAGCGGGGGTCTAGATTCCGGCTCTGTAGTCAGTTTCGCAGCTAGAGAGCTTCGCCGCCAGGGCCGGCCGCTGCATACCTTCAGTTCCTATCCGGTAGACAACTTTGTCGATTTCAATATCGGCAGACGTGTCGCCGACGAGCGTCCCTATATTCAGGAAACCATCAATCATGTGGGGAATATTCAGCCTAACTTTTTGAATTTTCCCGATCTGAGTCCTTACAATGACATGGATGAGTGGCTGGATATTATGGAGATGCCTTATAAATTTATCGAGAATTCCTACTGGCTAAAAGGGATCTTTGAACAGGCGCAAATGAAGAACATTGGCGTACTGCTTAGCGGCCAGAGAGGCAACTGGAGTGTATCCTGGGGGCCGGCGCTGGATTATCAGGCCAAGCTGATTCGTGAATTCCGCTGGATATCCTTTTACCGGGAAAACCGGAAGTACAATGAGTCAATGGAAGCCAACCGCAAGAAGGTATTTCAGATTGTCGGCAAAAAAGCCTTTCCGTCCCTGGCTGGGCTGTTGCCAGCGAAGCAACACCAAGCTCTTCCTGATCTGATTCACCCTGAGTTCGCCAAGCGGACGGAAGTGGGGGTACGGCTAAAGGCGCTGGGGATTAACAGTGGATCTTCCCAGACCGCCTATGATATCCGGCGCAAGCATTTTGAACAGCCGCATGTCTGGAACACGAATGGTACGGTAGCCACGAAGCTGTCGCTGAAATACCGGGTGTGGGACCGTGACCCCACGAATGATCTGCGCGTGATCCGCTTTTGTCTCTCCGTGCCGGAAAGCCAGTACGTACAGAATGGGGTGGACCGCTCGCTGATCCGCAGGGCGATGGACGGACTGCTGCCGGATGAAGTGCGGCTGAACCGGAAACGGCGCGGCGTTCAGGGTGCGGATGGGATCTACCGGATGCTTCCGAGGTGGGATGCTTTTATAGAAGAGCTTCACGAAATGATCAAAGATCCCCGCACCTCAGCTTATCTGAATAGTCCCGGGCTCGCCGGATGTTTGAACCGGCTGGGTAGTGAGCCCGAACCCCATTTGATTTTCAATTCGGATTTTCGCCTTCTGACACGGGGATTGGTATTCCATCGTTTCTTGAAGCGTCTATCCTGATGAAAGAATGTTTGAAAGGAGGTGACAACTATGAAAAAGGAATACAGCAAGCCTGCATTGGAAGTGCTTGACGTAAAAATGACTATGGCTGGAGCGGGTCTCGCTCTCGTCGACTCCTTCCAAGATGATCCGGATGAGGTTGTACATTACTCCTAAGATACTTTTGATTCGCGAGGCCCTCATCCCCCTGAGCTTGCTGGAGGGGGATAAGGGCTATCTTTACAATATCCACCCAAAAGCGGGTGAACTCAAAGATATGGAGTGAATCGTATGGCAAGTACCGCTCAAGGTGTGGCTTACAAAGCATTTGGTCTGCAAATCAACAGCGAAATCTCTTTGCCGGAGCTTCCTTTTACCAGTGAGCCGGGGATGATGGGCAACGTCTCGGTTATTCAGGAAGATCTGAATGAGCGCTGGGAAGTTATACCGAAGATCACGCCGAGCCTTGGGGTATCCGGGCATGAGGTCATGTTCGAGGCGAAGGGTACAGCCATCTTTGCCATTCAGAATGGAAATACGATTACAGTATCGCCGGCTCCAGGAGCAGATCCGGATTGTATCCGACTCTTCATTCTGGGCAGCTGCATGGGGATTCTGCTAATGCAGAAACAGATTCTTCCGCTTCATGGAAGCGCGCTTGTTATTGAGGGCAAAGCATACGCATTCGTTGGGCGTTCAGGGGCAGGCAAATCAACGCTGGCCTCCTATCTCATGGATCAGGGATGTCCGCTGATCAGTGACGACGTTATTCCCGTTATGGTGCAAAATGGATATCCATTAGCCGTTCCAGGTTATCCTCAGCAGAAGCTGTGGCAGCAGAGCCTGGACTATTTGGGAATGAATTCGTCTCTCTACCGCCCGCTGTTTGAGAGGGAGACCAAGTATGCAGTACCTGTACATGACCGCTTTTATAGTGAGCCTTTGCAGCTTGCGGGCCTGTTTGAATTATCTGCTGCGCCGGAGGCTCCGGTCAGCCTGCAGGTGATTAACGGGATGGAGCGATTCCACACCCTGTACAATCATACCTATCAAAAGGCAATTGTCGACCGGATCGGTATCCGTGAATGGCATTTCGGAATGCTGGCTTCTTTTGTGGGGCGGCTGCCGATGTATCGGATGACCCGGCCTGAACAGGGTTTCAGTGCTCCGCAGCAAACCGCACTTATTCTTGAAGCGTTGCAGCAGCAACAGATAAAGGAGAGGAATCCATGAATATGAATACTACAGGTGTACTGTCCCCCGAATCCGTGCTAGTACAGCGTGAGGGGAATATTGCCAGTGATATGGACGGCGAGAAGGTCATGCTGAATGTTAAGAATGGCAAGTATTATAATCTGGGTGAAGTTGGCGGAGAAATCTGGACAGCGCTCGCGTCACCTATAACTGCAGCACGGGTGGTAGAAGTGATTCAGGAGAGCTTCGAGGTTCCGGAAGAGACCGCCCGCCAGGATGTGTTTGCTTTTTTGCAGAGCCTGCTGAATGAGGATCTCGCGGCTATTGTAAGTCAGCCATGATTACCATGCGGCGTCTACGCTTACTGCTGACGGTGGACAAAGCCGCCTTGGCCCTCATTCCTGAGGCGCTTTGGAGGCTTTTTCTCGTTCGGATCCAGCTGTTGTTTCCCTTTGCCAAAACGGCTCCCCGGCTGGGTATACAGTCTCATGAGACTCCTGTGGTATCCAAAGAAAGCGATATCGCCCGTATTCAGCATATAACCAAAGCGATACGAGTCATGAGCCGTTATACACCCTGGAAAAGCACTTGTATGGTCCGGGCGGTAGCAGGACTCAAAATGCTCGAAAAACGCGGGATCGAGAGCACGTTGTACATGGGGGTCGCCAAGGACAAGCAGGGACAGATGATTGCTCACGCCTGGCTGCGCAGCGGCTCTTATTACGTCTCTGGCGATGATGCCATGAAGGGCTTTGTGGTGGTAGAGAAATTCGCCAAAGTGTTACATACCGAGTGATCGAGGTGGGTTCATGCAAGCGATAATGTATTACATCCGGCAGCTTCAGCGCTTGTCCGGAATCACACTGTATCTGAATCTGCTTGGCATGGTGATCAGCGGCCTACTGGAGAGTTCTGCTGTTCTACTGCTGGTGCCCATGCTAGGTATGGCTGGCATTCAGCTCGGGGGAAAAGCGGCGGGTCTCGATCTGCCTATGCTCGATTTCCTATCAGACCTGCCGCAGACCGAAGCGCTTGCACTGGTGCTTGGCGCTTATGTATTCATTGTACTCTTCCAGAATCTGATCACCCGTTTTGTATCCATAAGGAATGTCGAAATCCAGCAGAACTACGGCCGGAAGCTGCGATATGAGGTGTATGGTGCACTGCTGCGGGCGGAGTGGTCTTTTTTTCTGAAAAAGCGCACCTCCGACCTTATTAATGTAATGACGACTGAGCTCGCGAGGGTGCTTGCAGGGATCAGCGGTTTTCTGCAGTTCCTGACTTCGCTGCTGTTCACGCTGGTGCAGATTGGATTCGCATTCTGGCTGTCTCCCCGGATGACTCTTGCCGTGCTCGTCTGCGCGGTTCTGCTATCCATATTCTCCCGTCGGTTTATCCGTAAAGCGAAGAGGCTGGGCAGCCGGAGTTCGGAGCTAGGCAAGCAGTATCTGGCCGGGATTACGGATCAATTGAACGGCATCAAGGATATCAAGAGCAACAACCTGGAAGACTCCCGGCTAGGCTGGATGCATGAATTCACCGGCGAGGTCAAAAAAGAGCAGCTGGATTATACGCGGCTGCGCACGAACTCCCAGCTGCTGTACAAAATGTCTTCGACGCTGCTGATTGCGTTATTTATCTTCGTCTCCTTCCGTTTCCTGCATGTGGAAGGACCTTATCTGCTGCTGGTGATTCTGGTGTTTGCCCGGCTGTGGCCGACCTTTTCCACGCTGCAGAGTCTGCTGGAGCAGCTGGCTTCCGTGCTGCCTTCCTTTAGGCAGTTGCAGCTGCTGCAGGAGGAATGTCTGCAGGCTGTGGAGCATGGTGCACAGGGTGAATCCGGAGATGCGGTTGCAGGACTGACGCTTAAGTATAGCCTGGAGGCGCGTAATGTAGACTTCCGCTATAATCCGCAAGAGCAGGAGTACTCTCTGCGCGGTGTGAATGTGCGGGTTCCGGCAAACCAAATGACTGCTATTGTTGGACGCTCCGGTGCGGGGAAAAGCACGCTAGTGGACTTGCTTATGGGACTGATGCAGCCGGAATCGGGAGAAATACTGGCGGACGGGAAACCGGTTACCGGGGAGAGGCTGCTGCCCTACCGGCGTTCTATCGGCTATGTGGCGCAGGACCCTTTTCTATATAATGCGACGATCCGGGATAATCTGACGATGATCAAGCCGGATGCAACTGAGGAAGATCTGTGGGAGGCACTGGAATTTGCCTCGTCGGCTGACTTTGTCCGCAAGCTGCCCCAGGGGCTCGATACGCTGCTTGGTGACCGCGGGGTCCGTCTATCCGGCGGAGAGCGGCAACGGCTTGTACTGGCACGGGCAATCATCCGCAAGCCTTCCATCCTGGTGCTGGACGAAGCGACGAGTGCGCTGGATACCGAGAATGAGAAGCGGATTCAGGAGGCACTGGAGCGTTTGAAGTCGTCTGTTACAGTTATCGTCATTGCACACCGGCTGTCGACCATCCGGGGAGCAGATCAGATCCTGGTCATTGACCAGGGTAGGGTGATCCAGCAGGGAGTGTTCAGCGGCCTGGCCTCGGAAAAAGGCGGTATGTTCAGCCGCCTGCTCAGCAGCCAGGAAGAGGCAATGTAGGTCCTGCGGGTGAGTCTCTGCCGAGTCTCTGATTGCATTCTCTGCAATAGATTCTTCTCCAGAGGAGGAGACCCTATCAAGGGACAAAAGTAAAGGATTCTGCTGCAGAAAGTGCAGCAGAATCCTTTTTTTGAGTGCAGAAAGCTGTAATCTGCATTACTTTCTGCAGTAGAAGCATATTGTGCGTGTCTGACTGGTTGTACTCCGCTATGCGAAGCGGTGGTAGGAGGCCGATTAGTCAATATTAGCCTCCTATTTCTCCTGGCCGCTCACCTTGCGCCAAGTCCACAAGAAAGGACGTAAAGGAAAGTAGAGCACGTGCAGCTTCTTTGGCAGAGGCAGAGTCTTGGCATCTACCGCATAGGGGTACAAGAAGCTGGTGATGTACAGAAACTGATGCCAGCGCGACAGGATCGCCGGCTGATAGTATTTATAATGCCGCTCTGCGTCCGGCTCCAGAGGAGGGTTGTGCAGATTGATCATGCGCGCCACGTAGAAAAGCGCCAGACGGGCGATCCGCCGCGCCTTGGGCCGCTCTGCGAGGCTGGCCAGTGCAGGCTCGACCGGGGCGGCCAGCAGATCGGCAGCAAGCAGAAGCGCCTGACCGGCGACATCCTTGTAATTGTACCGCTGCAGCAGTGCGGTCAGTTTGCCGGTGTCGGGCTTATGCAGCAGAAGCTGACGGATATCCAGCAGCCATCTTAATCTCGACCAGCCATGGCGGGCCCCATGGGCTGCCAGAAAAAGAAACAAGTCTTCGCTGCCCAGATAATAGACATTCTTCCCGAAGTGGCTGCTCGTCCGGGCACGCGTCCACAACTCGTCGAATCCGGGTTCCTTGGAAGGGCCGGGACTTAGACGCCAGTGCACCTCGACCTTAATGCCTTTGTCCGGATGATTGAATGTGGTATGATGCTCCCGCCATTTCCAGTCTCCCAATATACTTTCGAAGTCTTCCTCCTTCACATAACCAAGACGGACGAGCAGGGACTCCGTTTCAGCCAGCTGTGCCATCGGCACGATAAAATCTAGGTCGCGCGAGGTGCGCAGCGAGATATCGCCATACAGCTCCTGGGCAAGCACCGGCCCTTTTAGGAACAAGGAACGAATCTGCAGCTTCGCAAGCTCCTCTCCGATATACCCCATCTCCCCGCTGAGCTGTAACATTTGAACAGTGTTTCTGCGGAATTCCCATTTCAATCGCCGGGTAACCTCTGTGGGCACATGCTCTTCCCTCATACGGCTGAGCTTGGGATAAATATAAGGAAATACTCGATGATGCAGGGACAACTGTACCCATAGCCCCCAGTCGATATCCATGAACAACTGCCGGTTCTGTCTGGCGATGTCATCGATGTCGTCTGTATTAAGGACTGCTAAAAGAAGCTGGAGCTCTCTGGAAAAGCTTGTTGTATCCAGGCCATACCCGTCACTCATAGAATATCTCCTTACTTGGATTTGTAATGCTTTGTTCTAGGAATCCGTTCGGTTTAAAGAACACTCGTTGAGCGTACCACCGAAACCAGAAAATTGTCAATTTACTGGACACTGCCCGCTTGATGCTACTACGGATCTGAATTTCTTCAGAATTCCTTAGAATGTATATAACATGAAGATAGACTATTGACGCAGTTAAGGTAGTTGTTAGACTAGGGAGAGTACTTGGATTCATTAAATATGCAGCTGTTCATTTTTTCCTTGGGAAGAAATCAAGCGGGAAGTGTGGAGGAAGAGCAAAAAGAATGGTACTACTAGGCGCTATAGTTAACGGGATTGCGATTGTTGCAGGAACACTGCTGGGCAAGCTGCTGCAGCGGATTCCAGAGAGTATGAAAAACACAGTCATGCAGGGGATTGGCCTTGCCATTATTGTTCTGGGTATTCAAATGGGCTTCAAAAGCGGAAACTTTCTCATTGTCATTCTCAGTCTCGTCATCGGAGCCGTGGCAGGCGAACTGATAGATCTTGATGAGAAATTTAACCGGGTAGGCGAATGGCTGGAGCGTAAGATAGGTTCAGGCGAGCAAGGAAGCCTGTCGCTTGGTTTTGTCACCGCAAGTCTGGTGTTCGTGGTCGGTGCAATGGCCATTCTGGGCGCACTGGACAGCGGGATGAAGGGGGATCATCAGATTCTGTATACCAAGTCCATCATGGACGGATTTATATCGATAATACTGACCTCTACTATGGGCATGGGCGTATTATTCTCCGCAATCCCCGTTTTCCTCTATGAAGGAGCCATTGCTCTGTGCGCTACACAGATAACCCGTTTTGTTCCAGATGCCTTGATGAGCAGCATGATAACCGAGATGACCGCAGCCGGTGGGGTAATGATTATGGCTATAGGCCTCAATCTGCTGGGGATTACTAAGATCAAGGTGGCTAATCTGCTGCCGGGCATTCTTGTGGCGGTGCTGCTGGTGGCGATCATTTACGGGTACGGACAGTATATTTGAAAAGAAAGCGGAACACTGCTCAGAGATCCTTTTTCAGATAATAGTGGTTGTAACCTCAGGCATTGGGAAGGGTGCCATACACCACAAAACCATGTTTCAGGTAAAAATCCAGCGCTTGGAAGCTCAGGGTGTCGAGCTTGATGAAATCGCAGCCTTTGCTGCGGGCAAGTTGCTCCGCTTCAGCGATCAATAGGCTACCATAGCCGGTTTTGCGGCAGGATTCTTCCACGAACAGGTAGCGCACCTCCAGCCAGTTCCAGCAGATTTCACCGGTAAGACCGCCGTAATTAACCCCCTCCGCATTTTTAAGCAACAGATGTATTTCCTGGTATTTGCCTTTTAAGGAGTCAGGAAGATGGCTCCAGTTAAAATCTCTTATTTTGTCTGATACATAGGTATCGTCGGCTGGAATTGATGCCTGAGAAATAAAAAGCTCCATATCGAGTTACTTCCTTTCAGTGTGGATTGAGCCTGTGCAAATGCAATAACATAACCTTATCATATAGCTACCCTGCATTGGGGATAAAATCCAATTTGAGTTGTTTTTTACTCCTGTTCGGACATGCTACCTGTTAAGCGGCCATGCATGAATAAACGGGGATGATATGAGGAAATGATAGGAGCTATATGCGGGATACCGAGGGCGGGTCGTGGATAACAGT
Source organism: Paenibacillus diazotrophicus (assembly GCF_042610465.1). Taxonomy (NCBI): domain Bacteria; kingdom Bacillati; phylum Bacillota; class Bacilli; order Caryophanales; family Paenibacillaceae; genus Paenibacillus; species Paenibacillus diazotrophicus. The sequence continues at coordinate 26,924 of NZ_JBGJZN010000015.1, read as the reverse complement.
AGAACTTGCGCTAAAAGGCTGGTCGGGTGACCGGAATTTATATGTCGAGGATCTGGCGGGGCGCAGGCTGCTGCTGAGGCTTTCCCGGGTGGATAATCTGCTACACCTCCTGGCAGCAGAAGATTAATATTTTGCCCAAAAGATTGAAATAAACGGCTGCAGTACGGTAGAATTGCACTATATAGGCTTGTTTAGGAAAGTTCAGAATATCAAGCCTGGTATACGAACAGCAGATTTAACCAAGAAGGGGATTGTAACGTTTGAATAATGAAGATATGAACAACGGGCTGCCGGAGAATTACGAGGAATTGAAGAAGGCTGCCGGGCGCTCTGCCGATTGGAGAGCACGTCTTGAGGCCGTGGAGGAGCTTGGCCGCTATAACCATAAACAAATTATCGATATTCTGAATCGTCTGATGATCAGCGATCCTGTATATACCGTCCAAGAAGCTGCATACGAGAAGCTGAAGACCTTCGGTGAAGAGGTCAAAGTCCCGTCCAAGAACAAACCTGAGCTGTTCAGAGGTGTATCCAAGATTGTGCTGCGCATCAAGAAGAGTCTTCCGCGGGATCATTCGTATGAAGAGTTCAAGGAGAAGCTGAAGAAGATGAGGATCGATGTCTACGATGCATATGAAGGCGAGAAGGGCGAGGATTTTGACGCCTGGCTGCAGAAAATGTGGGTTTCGGCCACTAAATAAGTAAAGCCATAGAGCGGAGAGACGGGGAGGATTCCCTATCGCTCCGCTTTTTGACGGTTCTCAAATACGAATCAAGTAAAGGATGACAACATGCTTAACAATTCATCGAATGAATCATTAACACGCCTATTTCAAGAGTTTCTCCAGTTGTCCGCTGGACTGCGTCCCGGCTATATTGACAGCTTAGGGAGCGGGGGAGCGGCAGGAGGCCCGGCGATCAGCGGCATCGTACCGGACGCGCCGAAGCTTCTGGAGGCAATCTACAGCCAGGTTTCCGGTACCAGCAGCGAAGAAGAGGAGCCCAGTCTGGTCGAATTCATTCCGGGCTACCGGCTGATTCATATTCAGGAATATGCGCAGGAAGTTCAGGTGCTGCGAAGTATTCTGGAAGAAAAGGGCTACAGCGGCGGAGGTACTGTGCTGCCTATCCTGACCAACTACGGAAGTGATTTCATCTGTTATCTGCAAAGTGAGGACGGAACCGAGCGGATCTGCGACCTGCTGCATGATTACGGCGACCTGGTCGTGATGTGCGATTCCCCGGAGAAGTTTCTGGAGACCCTTTGCGAATTCTACAAGCAGGACGTTTATTTTCTGGATGAGGAAGGTTATCTGGACTGCGATCTGGTTCTCGAAGGGGAAGTTGGCGCAGCGCTGAATCCATCGGCAAACTATTGGTCAGAATAACTTCCTGCATTCTTGCAGTGTTCCCTCTCATTACTCTGTCTAATAGACAGAGTATACAGAGAGGGTGAATTGTGGTGCGCTACATATTCAGAAATCAAACACGCCAGCTGCGGGCCGGATGGGAACTCCTTCTTGTTGCCGCAACCATTTTTCTTCTGGTCATGGTGATGACTTTTGGTTTATCTCTACGGGTGAATTCCAGGCAGCTGTTTGATCCGGACGGCTGGGTGCGGGTATTCAAATCAAGCGGCCTCTATACGCTGATCGTAGTTCGTTTTACGGTCCGGTTCATCCGCAGGCGTCCGCTCAGTTCCATAGGCTTGTCGAGGCCGGATATGAAAAGATTCACCCAAGGTTTCCTGAGCGGGACAGTATTATTGACTATGGTCATTACCGTTCTATGGTCGCTTGGAAATGCTGCTTTTCAGAATGCGGGATTGTGGCCTCATTTCAGTCAATTAGATCTGCCCGGACTGATCGTCACTGCTTGCATCGCCGGAATCTGCGAAGAGGTTCTGTTCAGGGGATACATTCAGCATCTGCTGGCTAGCCGTCTGGGAACGGTGTGGGCTATAGCCATCACCTCTGTTTTGTTCTCGGCGGCCCATATGGCCAACCCCGGCTATAATGCAATTAGTGCACTGAATATTGTGTTGATTGCCTGTGTTTTTTCCTGGGCGACCCTTCGGACGGGGAATTTGTATTTTGCTATGGCGCTGCATTTCTCATGGAATCTGGTTCAGGGGTATGTGTTTGGAGTCTCGGTCAGCGGGAAAATACCACAAGGCCTATATCCGGTGACGCTGGAAGGCCCTGCCTGGATGACTGGCGGAAGCTTCGGCCTGGAGGCGAGTATTCTGACTACAATCGTGTTTGGTCTGGTCTGTACAAGCCTGCTGCTGGTGACTTTGATGAAGCAGCGCGGGAGAACTTATTAAAAATGTTCATATCTCCACGGCTACCAAAACGGGTGTCTCCCATATTGAGGGAGACACCCGTTTGATTATCTATAGAGGAAACTTACCGTGTTTAGATTATTTCCAGTGGAGCAGCTATTCCTGAGCAGCCTTCTTTTCCTGCTCCCGCAATTCCACGCGCCGGATTTTACCGGAGGCGGTTTTTGGGAGATCCGCGATAAATTCAATTTTGCGCGGATATTTGTAAGGGGCTGTCCATTCTTTAACATGGGACTGCAGTTCTTTGACCAATTCCGGTGTACCCGCGCCGTTGTCCTTCAGTACTACAAAGGCTTTGACAATTGAACCGCGGATCTCGTCAGGACTTGCCACTACGGCACATTCCTTGACCATTGCATGCTTCATCAGGGCTTCTTCCACTTCAAACGGTCCAATGGTATATCCCGAGCTGATGATGATGTCGTCGCCACGGCCTTCGAACCAGAAGTAGCCGTCCTCATCCTTGTGGGCCCGGTCTCCGGTAACAAAATATTCGCCATGCGAGCAGTTCACCTTGCGTTCAGGGTCCTTATAATAATTCTGGAACAAGGCAGGCATGCTTAAATGCACGGCAATATCTCCCACGACTCCTGCAGGCATCGGGTTCCCCTCTTCGTCAATTACTTCAACAATGCCGGGAGCAATGGATTTCCCCATGGAGCCGACACGGATCGGTTCATCCTTGAGTGCCGCAATAATCAGCGTACTCTCCGTCTGTCCGTAGCCGTCGCGGATGGTAATATTGAAATGCTCCTGGAAGGTATTGATGACCTCCTGATTGAGCGGTTCACCAGCGGATACGGCACAGCGCAGCTTGGACAGGTCATAGTGTGGCAGACCTTCGGTTTTGGCCATTAAGCGGTATTCGGTTGGTGTGCAGCACAATACCTGAATCTCCTGATCCTGTAGCAGTTGTAAATACCGGTCCGGATGGAAAGGTCCGTTATAGACAAAGCCAGTTGCTCCGTTGCCAAGAACAGTGAGGAAAGGACTCCAGATCCATTTCTGCCAACCCGGTGCGGCTGTAGCCCAGACGGTATCGGATTCACGGATATCGAACCAGAGAGAAGAGACGATTCTCAGGTGTGCGTACCCCCAGCCATGCGTATGAACGACAGCTTTGGGATTGCCGGTTGTGCCCGAGGTATAAGCCAGAATAGCAATGTCATCGCGGCGGCTGGCTACAGTTGGGAACGTCTCCGGCTGGCCGTCCATCAGTCCCTCCAGGTCAGTCCATCCGCTGCCAAGCGTGTCTTCACTTCCGCCAACCGAGAGGCGGTAATCAAGTGCAGGCATATCTTCGGTGATCTTATTAACTTCTCCGGTCACTTCAGACCAGACAATAACTCCTCTGGCTTCGGAATGACGCAGCCGGTAGGCCAGATCCTTGGCCCGGAGCATTTCGGAAGAAGGAATAACGGCAAGCCCGAGCTTCAGGCAGGCCAGATAAATGACGTAAGCGATAATGCGGCGCGGGACCATGACGAGCACACGGTCACCTTGCTTAAAGCCTAGACCGGATAGTCCGCCGGCAAGGCGGCTCGCCTGCTTCATAAGCTCACCATAGGTGATTTCTTCGTAATTTCCGTTCTCTTGCAGCCACTTGAGTGCAATCTTATCGGCTGGATGGTGCTCCATTTCCGAAGTGAGATTGTAGAATTCAGGTGCAATCCAATGTTGATTGTCCAAAATGAATCTCTCCTAATATAAACGTGATGTTTTTTCAATAGATATAGTATAGCACGTTCTCCTAGTACCAGATGCTAAATGAGGGGATAACAGCAGAATGTTCTGTGACTATTTCCACCGTTGTACCAGTTAGCCCTAATACCTGGTAATGCTAATGCAGGCTATACTAATGAGGTATATGTATATCTTTTACGGTGATCCCCGAGCAATTAAGGGTAAATTATTAAAGGAATCTTTTGCCGCTGACCGGCAACTATCAAGAAAGCAGGACAAAGACGATGAATATGAACCCTACAGCTTTTGATGAAATTTACGCCATTATGGAAGCCTCCTTTCCTGACACTGAGATAAGAACCTTCATGGGGCAAAAAGCACTGCTAGACCATCCCTGCTACCAGCTCCATACCGAACTGGATACGGAGAAGCGCCTTCAGGCCTTCCTGGCCGCATGGGAATTCCCGGAGCTGAGCTTTGTTGAGCATCTTGCGGTTCATCCGAAGGTTCGCGGGAGCGGCATTGGCAAGAAGCTGATGCAGACCTATCTCTCCGGATCAGACAAGCCGGTTGTGCTGGAGGTGGAGCTTCCTGAAAGTGAGATTGCAGCACGCAGGATCGGCTTTTATGAGCGGCTGGGCTTTTATCTGAATCCGTATGATTACGTGCAGCCTCCGCTGCGTGAAGGGCAGGCTGATCTTCCGCTGCGCTTAATGACTTATCCCCGGCCGGCAACGAAGCAGGAATTCCTGAAGTTTAGAGAAATCCTGTACACCGAAGTATATAATGTCCCGGTTCCTGGCCGGCGGATTTGAATTATTTCTTTACAATCACGATACAAGTTGGAAACAAGTTGATGATTAAATGTATCTATAGCAACGAACACCACAAACGAATTCACAAGGAGACGATAATAATGAAAAGCAAAAAAATGATCATAGCAACCATGGTATTCGGAATGGCCGTTACAGGCTCGGCGGGCGTATATGCAGGAACCAACCTGCAGAAGATCAGCGCGTATCTTAATCACAGCATCGGGTTCCAAGTCAATGGTGCCAAGTATACGCCGGTAGACAACAATGGCAGAACGCTTGCGCCAATCACTTATAATGACACAACTTACCTGCCTGTGCGTGCGGTGGCGGATGCGCTCAAGGTGCCGGTTACCTTCAATCCTTCGACCAATCAGGTCATATTGGGTTCGGCGGGAACAACCACTCCAGGTAACGGATCGGCCGTTACACTAGCTACTGTTCAATACAGTGCTGCACAAAAAGAAGCCATCACCAAGGCATTTGCTGCTTTCCAGGGCTTCGAGACAGCCTATGCACCCATGCAAATGGTCAATGGAGACGCCTTCCAGAAGGTAGCCGAAGGCTCCGATGGTGTGAGATTTCTCTTCAGCCACATGAACGTGGATATCTCCCCCCGGGATTACTCTTACGAATATGACGGCACCCCAGTGAAGCTGTCGACCGGAGCAGAAGGCAAATGGTATACGCCTTCGGATATCCCGATGCTGAACTTCAAACTGGATGACCGCTACATCACCCTGAGCTCGCCGGATAAAGCGCTGAGCAAAACCCAGCTTGAGAAAGTGGCTTCAAGTGTTGCCAAATTGAGCAAATAACCTATAGAACCGTGTGAAAAGGGGATGTCCGTCAAAGCCAACCGGCTGAGCGGGCATCCCCTTTGTTTGATGTTATTTATTCGTGCCGTGCTGCTTAGTTGCCAGTCTGGCTTCCGGTGAACCTTTGCCGCGGCGCTTGTTTTTCTCCGCTTTTTTCATATTCTCCTGAAACTTCTCCACGAACTCGTGCGTGTCCATTGGTATCCTCCTAGAGATTTGTGAGCACTGCTTTCTTTGTTAAGCCAAATATACATCGGAAGCAACAGCCAAGTGATGTGAACGTTGCCTCCTAGACCTGATGTTACTGTATCCACTATCGCGGAAGATCATACCTCGCAGGGCAGACAAGTGAACATTAGCCTTCGTTCAGGGCTAGCGCCTTCATAGCAAAGTCATACAACGTTTTTTAATCAAGTTCATTCAATCATACATTCGCCAGCGGGTATGCTTGAAAGAGTTAACTTTTATTTTGTACAGTAAACCTTTAGAATTTACCCTGTTTGCACATTTGTCCGTAGCTTATTGTTGAATTAGAACTATGGTGTGTGAGCAACTGACAGCGATGTGATTAGCGGCAAAAATGCCGTTGTTGGAGTGGCAGCGGCGGCCTCCGCCACACTCACGCCCCGCGCACAGAGCGCCCGCATTCGTGATATAAGCTAGGCCTTCTATTACTGCTGAACCGACCCTCCCTGGGATGGGATCTCAGCAGCCGTTTCCTCTTGCGTGATATAATGTGGCAATCAACCTGCACGAATAGGAGGGAGAGGGACCTTATGCTGCTCCCCGGCAAATGGTACAAAAAGCATTTCAAGAATAATCTGTTCATGAAGATCATCCTGATCTTCTCTATTATAGCGGTGGTAACCACGATTACATTCTCCTATCTGATGTTCTTGCTGATGTCACAATCCGTAGTGCAGAGACAGCTGGAGATCCAGAAGCGGACCGTGGAGAGCGTGAACAACTATATGCAGCATAAATACGATGCCGTGCAGACGATGATGCGCGATGTCTACCGGGACAGCGAACTTACAGCCAATACGTCCTACTTGCTGGAGCATCCTTATCAGGATTATGTCACCTACAGGCTTGACCGCTATCTCAATGAGAGCAGCACCACCACGGACAGTGTACAGTTCTTCCGCAACCAGATGGAGGATGATCCGGATATCCGCAGTCTGTTGCTCTACAGTTCTGCCAAACAGCAGCTGTACGTATTCAACGAACGGGAGAATTTCAATATTATTTCTACTAATGCAGCACATTCATTTGTGCCGGATGCCTTGTATCTGGAAGAAGCCAGCAGTGTAACGACTCCAAATATTTGGGTCCGCAAAACGATATCCCTCGCAGATTCGCCCATGTTCTCCATCCGTGTACCGATCAATGATAAGCAGTCGCTGCGGAATATCGGGCAGCTTCTGGTATTCTATGATGCAGACCATATCTGGTCGAGCATGGGGGACTACAAGGATGACTTCAAAGGCGATATTATCGTGCTGTCGGCTGACAATGATGTATTGTTTGACAGCTCCGGGACATTTTATGGCAAGAAGTATCCTTATCCTGAGCAGATTGAAGCGATCTATGCCGACGGCGAGGAAGTGAACGGCATGCTGATCACGAAGCTGACGCATACCCAGGGCGGCTTTACTGTACTGAGTGCGGTGCCGGAAAAGGAGCTGGCGGCCACTTACAGCGGTCTTCGCAACATGATTATTACCATTTGCCTGATCTGCATACTGTTTGCGGTTATCACGCCCACGCTGTTTATCAGTAATTTTGCCACCCGGGCGCATAACATTATCCGCTTTACCCGCAAGGTGAAGAATGGGGATCTGGATGCCCGCATCACGGATGTGAAGGAAGACGAGCTGGGCCAGATCTCCAAAAGCTTCAATGATATGCTGGACGAGCTGAATCTTTACATCGACCGGGTATTCAAGGCGGAGATCAAGCAGAAGCATAGCGAGATTGCTGCGCTGGAAGCGAGGGTCAACCCGCATTTTCTCTATAACACACTGGAAGTCATCCGCATGCGCGCTATTTCGCAGGGGGCGGGAGATGTCGGAGAGATGATCTACAGTCTTTCTGTTCTGTTCAAAAGCTATGTCCATCCCAAGGCAAAGCATACCCTGAAGGACGAACTGGAAGCCTGCCGGCTCTATCTGGAGCTGTTCCGCATCCGGTATAAGGATAAATTCTCCTATGAGCTCCATTGCCCCAAGGATCTTGAAGGGCGGGTCGTGCTGAAGATGTCCCTGCAGCCCATCGTCGAGAATTATATCCTCCACGGGATGCGGACCGACCGCAGCGATAACCATATCGGGGTTCATCTGGTCAAGGAAGGCAGTATACTCCGGGCAGTGATTAAGGATAATGGCCGTGGTATTAAGCAGGAGCGGCTTGCACAGATTCAGCAGAATCTACTGGATACAGACAGTTCTTCTCAGTCTTTCGGACTGCGGAGCATTCACGAACGGATGAAACTGTTGTATGGGGAGCCCCACGGGTTAGCCATAGCGAGCGAGGAAGGTGCGGGAACCACCGTGACCTTGTGTTTTCCAGATCTGGGAGAGGAGGAACCGACCTATGTATAAGGTGTTTATCGTCGATGATGAGCCTTTTATCATTGAAGGACTGTATGATATTGTCGATTGGGCCGGAATGGGGATGGAGATTGTCGGAAGGGCGGAGAATGGCCAGGAGGCCCTAGAGGCGCTCACTTCGCTCCGTGCCGATATTCTGATTACCGATATTTCCATGCCGCTGATGAATGGACTGGATCTGATTCGTGAAGTCCGCGTCCTCCAGCCGGCGCTGAAGGTCATTATTCTCAGCGGGTATGATGAGTTCGGTTATCTCAAGGAAGGTATGACACTCGGCATTGAGAATTATCTGCTGAAGCCGATTAATCTGGAGGAGTTCAAGGCTACACTGAACAATACGGTGGAGAAGCTTCATATGAGCAGAGTGGAAGATGAATTGAACGCGCAGAGCTTCTCTATATTAAGAGATAATATTATGCACCGCTGGCTCCGGGAACAGATTGGAAGCAGCGAATTCCGGGAGCGCTCGGAACTGCTGGGTATTCAGCTGAACAAGCCGCTATTGCTGGCTGCATTGCTGCGGCCGGGAAGAGGGGCAGGCGATACGGAATTTATGAAGGCAGTTGCGAATGCGCTTGGGGACAGCAGCTCTACTATTATTTTTCAGGATATGGATGGGGATGCCGTGCTTCTGCATGGTTTAAGTGAATACCAGCGCGGGAAGGAAGAGGTTGAGCATTGTCATGAGCAACTGGAGAAGCGGTTGTCATCCTATCAGCCGCTTTGCTTCTCGCTGGGGTCTGTTGTGGAGACAGAAGGAGGAGCAGCCCTAAGCTACGCGCAGGCGAAGAAAGCCCGGGAATATTTCATATTGTTTCCGGAACGGACAGTGATCCGCTATGAGGAGATCGCCGGCCGAAGTGAGGCGGACGGGCGTGAGGTCACCCAGAACTGGGAGCAGGTGCAGAAGCTTATTCTCGCCAAGGATAAGGAGGCGCTGCTGCAGCGGATTGATGAGCGGTTCGAGCAGCTGCGGCATATGGAAGGCGTAACTCCGGAGGTCCTCCAGGATTTCTCCATGGAATGGCTGATCCGCTTAAAAATGCAATTGAAGGAAATCAGGCATTGTGAAGATCCCGAACTGTTCCAGGAGGGCTTCCGCAGACTTCGCGAAACCACCTCGATTCACGAATGGATTCAGATTCTAAAGGACGCCGCATCGTTCACGATTGATCTGCTGATCCGTGATGTGAAGAGTCCGGTCGTGCAGCAGGTGCTTAAATTTATTCAGGAGTCCTATGCGGAGGATATTTCGCTGAAGACACTTGGGGCACAGTTCAATATCCACCCGGTCTACCTGGGACAGCTGTTCAGCAAGGAAGTAGGGGATACGTTCACTGAATATATTAACCGCTACCGGATTGAGAAAGCCAAGGAACAGCTGCGCGAAACCTCATCCAAGGTGCATGAAATCGCCAGGAATGTCGGCTACTGGGAGACCGGTTATTTCTATAAGCAATTCAAAAAATATGTGGGAATTTCCCCCACCGAATATAAAGGACTTGTGTAACGGCTGTCTGCCGGGCAAGTTCTTTTCTTTATTTTCTACATGATTTATTTAGTTTAGCTTCTGTCTGAGAATGCTTACATCAACTAAAGTTAAGATAATCCTTGAGAGGACAGAGGCCGAACAGACCTTCATATGGTCCTGCAGTATCGAGGTGAATAAAGGGGAGGTTATAAAGAATGAGCAAGAAAAGCAAACGGTTGGCCCTGTTACTGACATCGATGATGGCATTCTCAGTACTGCTTAGCGCATGTGGCGGTGGTTCGAACAATGCAAGCTCTAGTGATTCTGCTTCGGGATCCAAAGGCAATTCGGAGAAGCCGGTCGAGCTGATCTGGTACACCATCGGTGCGCCGCAGAAGGATCTGGACATGGTCGTGGCTGAAATCAACAAATACACCAAAGAGAAAATTAACGCAACTCTCAAAATCAATATGCTTGACTACGGCGACTATTCGCAAAAAATGCAGGTTAAGGTAGCCTCCGGTGAACCTATGGACATTATGTTTACCAGTTCATGGGCCTTGGATTATGTGCAGAATGCCCGCAAAGGCGCATTCATGGAACTGGACAGCCTGATTGATGAGTACGGTAAAGACATCAAGTCTACCATTGACCCGGCATTCCTGGAAGGGTCCAAGGTTGACGGACACAACTATGCAATCCCGGCCAACAAAGAGCTTCCGGCACAGGAAGTATGGCGCTTCAACAAAGAGCTTGTAGACAAATATAAGTTCGATATCAGCAGTGCAACCACACTGGACAGCATTGAACCTATGCTCAAGACCATTAAGGAAAACGAACCGGGCGTCACACCATATGCGATGGTAAAGGACTACATGCCGGTACTGCCTTTCGATTATATTATTGAAAAAATGCCAATGGCCGTATATCTGGATACCAAGGACTATAAAATCGTCAACATTCTGGAAAGTCCAGAGCTGAAATCCAGTCTTGAAACCGTACACAAATATTACAAGGCAGGTTATGTATCATCTGAAGTAGCAACAACCTCCTCTGTGGATGATCTGTATAAAGCCGGCAAATGGTTCATGGACCGTGCTACTACACAGCCTATGGCTGATAATCTGTGGACGGCCAGCTATGGCTACCCTGTTGTCTCCAGCCCTGCAGGCGAATCTTACATCTATAACTGGTCCGTAATGGGTTCAATGCAGGCGATCTCAGCTAACTCCGAGCATCCGGAAAAGGCTATGGAATTCCTGAACCTGCTGAACACCGATCCTTATCTGCGCAACCTGATCGACTCGGGTATCGAAGGCGTACATTACGAGAAAATCAATGATAACACCATCAAGAACCTGCCGGAAGCGCAAAACTATGATATGCCGTCCTTCTCTCTGGGCAATATCATGATCAATTATCTGAACGAAGGCGACCCTGCGGACAAATGGGAGCAGTTCAAGAAGTTTAACGAAGCAGGCGTCAATGCTCCTCTGCTCGGCTTCAACTTTGATACCTCCAAGGTAACGAATGAAATTGCCGCTGTACAGAACGTGAAGGAAGAGTTCTGGGCGCCGCTCATGACAGGAACCGTAGATCCTGACGAATATCTGCCAAAAGCGATTGAGAAATTCAAAGCTGCCGGACTCGACAAAATCATCGCAGAAGCACAGACCCAAATCGACGCCTGGAAAGCCGCGAACAATAAATAATTCATTCCCTTAAGGAAGATCGGGCGGGTGCCAAGCCTCTAGCCCGGTCTTTTCTTTTACAGTTTAGGAGGGCTCAACGTGAAAATGATTGGCGGATTCATCCGAAATGTCATCAAAGATAAAGTTATGCTGCTCATGGTCCTACCGGGCGCGCTGTGGTTTCTCTTTTTTTCCTATCTGCCGATGGTGGGGACGGTTATCGCTTTTAAAGAGTACCGGTACAGCCGGGAAGGGTTCTGGGCCAGCATTATCAACAGCAAGTGGGTAGGCTGGGACAACTTCAAGTTTCTGTTCACCACGAATGACGCATATATCATCACCCGTAATACCCTTTTATATAATGCAGTCTTCATTCTGCTGGGATTGGTGCTGTCGGTCGTGATGGCGATTGTGCTCGCAGAGATTGCCAACAAAAAACTGGCCAAGGTCTACCAGACCGGCATGTTCCTGCCGTATTTTCTGTCCTGGGTCGTAGTCGGCTACTTTGCCTTCAGCTTTCTCAGTTCAGAGAGCGGTGTGCTGAATCAGATCCTGAGTTATTTTGGAGCAGAACCTATCAACTGGTATTCCGAGAAAAAATACTGGCCGGTTATCCTCGTGCTCGTGTATCTGTGGAAGGCGCTTGGTTATAACAGCGTAGTCTATTTGGCAGCTATTATGGGCATCGACAAATCGCTGTACGAAGCGGCGATGATCGACGGTGCAGGTAAATTTCAGCAGATCAGGAACATCACGCTGCCGCTGCTCAGCCCGATTATTACGATCATGACCCTGCTGGCCATCGGAAAAATCTTTTACGCCGACTTCGGCCTGTTCTATCAGGTGCCCCGCAATTCCGGGACGCTCTACAGTGTTACGAACGTTATCGATACCTATGTCTATCAAGGCCTCAAGTCTACTGGTGAGATTGGCATGAGTACTGCGGCGGGGCTTTACCAATCCGTTGTCGGCTTCGTGCTTGTCATTACCTCGAACTATATCGTGCGTAAATTCAACAAGGACAGCGCCTTATTCTAGTCAGGGCGAAAGGAGTGAACCAGATGTCCACGATTATCAGAAAAGAACGTGATTTTCATAAGCTCTCCAAAACCTGGAACGTGCTGTTTAATTTGTTTGCCGGTGTGTTTGCCTTGCTTTGTGTCTTTCCTTTTATCTTCGTAGTGATTATTTCCTTCACAGATGAGGGCGCGCTGGCCAGAGACGGCTACAGTCTGTTCCCAGCCAAATGGAGTCTGGGTGCGTACAAATATGTATTCCAGTCGGGAGATATGCTGTTGCGCTCTTATGGGGTGACTATCCTCGTGACGGTGCTCGGCACGCTGATCAGCTTGCTGTTTATTTCGTTTTATGCCTATGCCATTTCGCGTAAAAGCTTCAGATACCGCAATTTCTTTGCTTTCTTTGCCTTTTTCACCATGCTCTTCAACGGCGGACTCGTTCCGACTTATATCATTGTTACGCAGTTTCTGGGTCTGAAGGATACGATCTGGGCGCTCGTGATGCCGCTGGCGGTCAATGCCTTTTACATTATGATCCTACGTACTTTTTACAGCACCAGCGTTCCCGATGCCATTCTCGAATCCGGTAAAATCGACGGCGCAGGCGAATTCCGTATCTTCCTTACGCTGGTACTGCCGCTCTCCTTACCCGGTCTGGCGACCATTGCCCTGTTCAGTACCCTGGGTTACTGGAATGACTGGTTTAATGCGCTGCTCTACATTGATGATCCGAATCTCGTACCGCTGCAGTCTATGCTGATGCGGATCGAGACCAGCATGCAGTTCATTATGCAGAATTCCACCAACAGCTCACTCAGCATGGAGGCGCTTCGCTCTATGCCGCAGGATACCTCGCGTATGGCGATGGTGGTGCTGGCGACGGGGCCGATTATTTTTGCCTATCCATTCTTCCAACGTTATTTCATCCAGGGTCTTACGGTAGGCGCCGTGAAGGAATGAGACCGTAAGCAGAGAGGGAGTGGGGAGTATGAAATATAAAGAGCCAGGCAGACCGGCTCAAGAACGGGCGGAGCAACTGCTCGGACTGATGACCTTGGAAGAAAAGGCCGCACAACTGGTTCAGTCTTTTGGCTGGCAGGCCTATGAACATACAGAGGGAGCGATTACGCTCACGGAAGATTTTAAACGCCAAGTGGCGGATTCGGGCGTCGGTTCGCTCTACGGCATGCTTCGTGCGGATCCCTGGACCGGAGTGACGCTGGCAAGCGGATTGTCCCCGCGTCAGGGTGCGGAGGCAGTGAATGCCATTCAGCGCTATGCCATCGAGAACTCACGCCTCGGCATTCCGATCCTGATTGGGGAAGAATGCTCACATGGCCATATGGCGATTGGGGCAACGGTATTTCCGGTTCCGCTGTCGCTCGGAAGCTCATGGAATGTGGACCTGTACCGTGAGATGTGCCGGGCAGTGGCACTGGAGACCCGGAGCCAGGGCGGAACAGTTACCTATTCCCCTGTGCTGGATGTGGTGCGCGACCCCCGCTGGGGCCGGACGGAGGAATGCTTTGGGGAAGATGCCTATCTGATCAGCGAACTGGCGGTTGCCTCCGTCGAGGGACTGCAGGGAGAATCGCTGAGCAGTCCGGAAAGCGTTGGCGCTACACTGAAGCACTTCGCCGGCTATGGCAGCTCCGAGGGCGGCCGCAATGCGGGCCCCGTGCACATGGGCTGGCGCGAGCTGCTTGAAGTGGATCTGCTGCCGTTCAAGAAGGCGGTGGAAGCGGGTGCTGTTTCTATTATGCCCGCCTACCATGAAATTGACGGCGTGCCCTGTACGACGAATACCGCACTTCTGGAGGATATTCTCCGGGGGGCCTGGGGCTTTGACGGCCTTGTGATTACCGATTGCGGAGCGATCGAAATGCTGGCCGACGGCCATGATGTGGCAGAAGATGGACGGGATGCAGCGGTGCAGGCCATCAATGCGGGCATCGATATGGAGATGTCCGGCGTCATGTTCGGAGAACATCTCGCCGGCGCCGTCCGCAGCGGCAAGCTTGCGGTGGAGGTTCTGGACCGTGCCGTTCAGCGCGTGCTGGAGCTGAAGTTCAAGCTGGGCCTGTTCGAACAGCCGTATGCCGATCCGGATGCGGCGGAGAAGTTCATCGGCAGCGAGAAACACCGGGAGCTTGCCCGGAAGCTGGCTGCGGAGAGCATTATTCTGCTGAAGAATGAAGGCGGTACACTGCCGCTGGCTGGTGACGGGGGCGCTAACGGTGGCGTTGGCGGTGACAGCGGCAGGAAAGGCAGCGTCAGTGCGAGTGGCGCCGGCAAGATTGCCGTCATCGGCCCGAACGCCGATGCGCCGTATAATCAGCTGGGCGATTATACCTCGCCGCAGCAGCGATCCGGCATTGTAACCGTGCTGGACGGTATCCGCAGCAAGCTGGGAGCGGAGCGGGTGCTATACGCGCCCGGCTGCCGGATCAAAGGCAACGACAGAGAAGGCTTCGAAGCCGCGCTGGCCTGTGCCGCGCAGGCTGAGACTGTGGTGATGGTGCTCGGCGGCTCAAGCGCCCGTGACTTCGGCGAAGGTAGCATCGACCTGAAGACCGGGGCATCCAAGGTAACGGAGCATGCCTGGAGCGATATGGACTGCGGTGAAGGGATTGACCGGATCTCGCTGGCTCTATCGGGTGTGCAGCTGGAGCTGGTGAAGGAGATCCATAAGCTGGGCAAGCCGGTGGTCGTAGTCTATATCAACGGCCGTCCGGTGAGTGAGCCCTGGATTGAAGAACATGCTGATGCCATTCTGGAGGCCTGGTATCCCGGGCAGGAGGGTGGCCATGCGGTGGCTGACATTCTGTTCGGAGATGTGAATCCTTCCGGACGGCTGACGATCTCCTGGCCGAAGGATGCAGGACAGCTTCCGGTGTACTATAACGGCAAGCGTTCACGCGGCAAAAAATATCTGGAAGCCGATTCGCAGCCCCGATATCCGTTCGGATACGGACTGAGCTATACGAGCTTCAGCTACTCTGAACTCCAGGTGGAGCCGCAAATGATCACTGCAGAGGGAACCGCAACGACACGTATTACGGTTACCAACACGGGAGAACGGGAAGGTGCCGAGGTCGTTCAGCTCTACATCTCCGATGTGGCAAGCAAGGTATCCAGACCTGCGAAGGAACTGAAGGGCTTCCGCAAGATCACACTGGCTCCGGGAGAATCGCGAATTGTAGAATTTGAAGTCGGCGCGGAGCAACTGCAATATATCGGCCAGGATTATCAGCCTGTCGTGGAGCCGGGAGCTTTCAAGGTGCTGGTGGGCCGTCATGTCAATGATGTGCAGGAAGCCGCACTCGAAGTCATGGAGGGGTCACATGGAACGGATTAGAAGATTTATCCGCGAGCTGTCGGAACGGCAATGGCTGGAGCAGCATGTGCTGGAAGGATGGGATATTCAGGCTTCTGTATATACCGTGCCGGGTCAATATGAGGGGATGCGGCCTTATACCGAAGGCGGAGATTTCGAACTGTTTCCCAGTGTTCAGGGAATCACATACTTTTTTCGCCGCACGCTTGCGATTCCAGCGGAATGGACCGGGAAGCGTGCAGGTCTGATCTTTGAGTCAGGAGGGGAAGGTTTGTTGCGTATAAACGGGGAATCCCGCCAAGGCCTTGACCGGAATCACACCTTTGTAGCCCTGGAAGCCTCTCCGGACGGCAGACCGCTGGAGCTGGAAATCGAATTGTTCGATCCCATCCCTGAGCCGGTGGATCCGCTGAATCAGCAGGCGGTCATCCAGCCGCCGATCCGGGCCATCCGTACCTGGCTGGTACAGGTCAATGAGCCGGTACAGAGCCTGATGTATACCGCTGTTATTGTACGTGATGCAGCTATACTGCTGCCGGAAGAGGATATGCGCCGCACTCGGATGCTTGAAGCCTTGTATCGTATTATGGATAGTTTTTTGAAGCTGAGTGAGTCTGACGTCCATGAAGGAAGGGCTACGGCTGCCCTGGAAGAGATGCTGCGCGCAGACATTGCCAAGATCGGCGCCAATGCGGAAGGCACCATCCATATGGTCGGCCAGTCACATATCGACATTGCCTGGCTGTGGCCGGTGCGGGAGACCGTGCGGAAGACCAGCCGCACCTTTTCCACCGTGAATGCCTTAATGGACGAATACCCGGAATATCAATTTGCCCAGAGCCAGCCTCAGCTGTTCGAATATCTCAAGGAGAACGACCCGGTCCTGTTCGCGAAGGTCAAAGAGAGAGTTAAGGAAGGCCGCTGGGAGCTGGTAGGCGGCATGTGGGTAGAGCCGGATCTGAATATTCCAAGCGGAGAATCGCTGATGCGCCAGATGCTCTACGGTCAGCGCTTCTACCTGGAGGAATTCGGGCAGACCTCGGACATAGAATGGCTGCCGGATACCTTCGGTTACTGTGCTTCACTCCCGCAGATTATGCGGCATGGGGGTGTGAACTATTTCATGACCACGAAGCTCGGCTGGAATGACACCAATGTGTTCCCGTATGATCTGTTCCATTGGGTCGGCATTGACGGCACCCCGATGCTCTCTTATCTCAACCATGGAGTGAACGAGAATACGTTGCCGAAGGATGTGCATGACCATTGGCAATCTTTCCGCGAAAAGCGAATACACAACGAGCAGATGCTGCTCTACGGGCATGGCGACGGCGGCGGGGGCGTAACCCGCGAGATGCTGGAATACATCCGTCGTGCGGACCTGATGATAGGCCAGCCGGCTAGTACCTTCAGCAGTGCCGCAGATTTCTTCGCAGGCATTGAAGAACGGCAGCCAAAACTGCCGGAATGGCGCGGTGATCTGTATCTGGAGCTGCACCGCGGCACCTATACTACGCATGGCCGCAACAAACGGAACAACCGCAAGGCGGAGATTCTCTACCGCGAGGCAGAACTGTGGCAGACGCTGGCAGCCCCTTTTATGAAGCCGGAGCTGTTCAGTCTCGGCACAGAGCAACTGCATCAAGGCTGGAAGCTGGTGCTGCTGAACCAGTTCCATGACATTATTCCAGGCTCGGCCATCACCGAAGCCTATGAGACCTCGGAGAAGGAATACCGCGAGGTGTTCGGCCTGGGTCAGGCAGCACTGCAGCCGGGACTTGAAGTCTTGGCCGCACAGGTGGCAACAGAAGGAGAAGGCCAGCCCCACGTGGTGTTCAATAGCCTCAGCTGGGTTCGTGATGCAGTAGTTGCAATTCAATTGGCTAATCCAGAATCAACAGATACAGAACTATCAGATTCAGAAGGGGTATTGGCGGCTTTTGATGAGTC
Organism: Paenibacillus diazotrophicus; assembly: GCF_042610465.1. Lineage (NCBI taxonomy): Bacteria > Bacillati > Bacillota > Bacilli > Caryophanales > Paenibacillaceae > Paenibacillus > Paenibacillus diazotrophicus. The sequence continues at coordinate 9,187 of NZ_JBGJZN010000015.1, read as the reverse complement.
AGGAAACGTACTACCGCTAGATCTTGTGACCGGTTTGTCAGCTGAGGATGAGGCTTCGCACCAGACAACGGATCCATGGACCGCATATATACACGTCCCGGCAATCCCGGCTTTGGGGTATAAGACGATATGGTTGAGACGCGAAGAACGTATAGCGCCGGAGAGCAGAGAAGCCCGGAATGGGCTGGATAGCATGACAGCAGCGAAAATGTCAGCGGCCGAAACACCGGTGAGAATTCCAGACGTAGCGGCCATACTTGCGGGTGCATCCTCTGCACTGCCTGAACGTGCAGTCCTGCATGACCGCTGGGATACACCGCACTACCGCCTGACGTTCAACGAACGGGGTGAAATCACCAGTCTGTTCGACAAGGCGGCAGGTCGGGAAATTGTGCAGAAGGGCGGCCGCGCCAACCAATTCCACTTCTTCCATGACCGGCCGACCTTGTGGGATGCCTGGGACATTGACAGCCGTTATGAAGCCCAGCCTGCTGGCGAAGTAGAGCTGGTAGAGAAATACGTGCTGCACTCCGGCACAGTCCGGGATGTGCTGAGATTCCGCTGGAAGCTGGGCAAGTCGCTGATCACCCAGGATTTGATTCTGTATGCCCATGACCGGCGGATGGATTTCAAGACACATGTGGATTGGAATGAAGCCCACAAGCTGCTGAAAGTGGGCTTTCCGGTCGATGTGGTTGCAGACAAAGCAACCTATGAGATTCCATTTGGCGCGCTGGAGCGTCCGACGCATCGCAATACCAGCTGGGAACAGGCACAATACGAGGTCTGTGGCCACCGTTTTGTGGACGTATCCGAACATGGATACGGCGTCAGTCTGCTGAATGACTGCAAATACGGCTACGATATTCAGGGCAGCACCATCCGCCTGTCTTTACTGCGGGCGCCGAAATGGCCTGATGCCACTGCGGACCTTGGCTCTCATGACTTTACCTACTCGCTCTATCCCCACCAAGGGGATTGGCGGACTGCCCACACACTGCGCAAGGCTGCGGAGCTGAATCATGAAGTGCAGACGGCCGCAGCCGGCGGGAAGGCGGGGCAGCTATCACCCGCCGGAGCCTTTATCAGCTTTACAGGGCAGCATGTTGTGCTGGATACGGTGAAGCCTTCCGAGGATGGACAGGGAAGCATTCTGCGTCTATATGAATCCTCTGGAGGGCGTGAAACTGTGAAGCTGGCCTGGAATCAGCCGTTTAGTGAAATTTATATATCGAATGCTCTCGAAGAGCAATTGGAGCCTATAGTCCATCACCAGGGTGAATTTGAACTGCACTTCGCTCCTTTTGAGATTAAGACGGTTTACATGAAATAAACTTCTTTAAATATATGCTGGACTTAAATGAAGGACAGCTAATTAGTGTGCAAGATCCCGACAAAACCTTCTCTAGCAGAATTCCAGCCCATTTAGTTCCACTTATTCCACTTCGCTTCAACCTAAGGAATCTAATGGCGATCATATCGAAAAATAAACTACCTATTGAATAGAAGGAGTGTACCTTCCTTGGAACAATTCAGACTACCCAAAATCCCGATGCCAAAGCTCGGGCTGCCACAAGCCGTACAGGAGGTGCTGGCAGAGGCTGAAGAGAAGCTGGCTCACCGTCCCAAGCTGCTGCAGCTGTTTAAAAACTGTTTTCCCAATACACTGGAGACGACTACGAAGCTAATGGAGGATGGCACTACATTTGTCATAACGGGAGATATCCCGGCCTCCTGGCTCCGCGACTCTGTGGAACAGGTCATTCATTATGTGCCTTTGGCTGCCAACGACCCGGACCTGCAGCGCGTCATCGGCGGTCTGATCAAACGTCATATTCAGTACATCCACATCGATCCTTACGCTAATGCTTTTAATGAGTCGGCTAACGATTGGCACTGGAACACCACCGATGTTACCGAGATGTCCCCGTGGGTCTGGGAGCGGAAGTTTGAAATTGACTCCCTTTGCTTTGTTGTGCGGCTGGCCTATACCTACTGGAAGGAAACCGGACTTACCGATTTCTTCAATTCGGAGTTCAAGTCTGCCTTGCGGATCATCATCGATTTGTTCAAAAGAGAGCAGCGCCACTACGAGCAGTCACCGTACCGCTTTTCCCGCAATAACGGCATTCCTGAGGACTCCCTGCGTAACAGCGGTCTCGGCATGCCGGTGAACTTTACAGGGATGATCTGGTCCGGATTCCGGTCCAGTGACGATGCCTGCGATTTCCATTACAACATTCCCGGCAATATGTTTGCCGTTGTAGCCTTGCGGCAAATGCAGGAATTCGCCGAGTGGGTATTCCGTGACATGGATCTGCTGGCTGAGCTCAAAGAGCTGGAATTCGAGGTCGATTACGGCATCAAGCTGTACGGCATTTACCGTCATCCGGAATTCGGGCCGATTTATGCCTACGAGACAGACGGCTTCGGTAATTACTGCCTGATGGATGATGCCGGAACCCCAGGGCTGATCTCCATCCCGTATCTCGGCTATACCACGACGGATGATCCTATCTACCAGAACACCAGACGTTTTGCACTCAGTACAGAGAATCCTTTCTATTATGAAGGAACAGCAGCCAAAGGTATTGGCAGCCCGCATACACCGAAGAACTATATCTGGCACATGGCCTTGTCTATGCAGGGAATTACCGCACAGTCTGTAGAGGAAAAGCTGGAACTGATCGCTATCCTTGAGAGTACGGACGCAGATACCGGATTTATGCACGAAGGCTTCCACGCTGACGATCCCTCCGTGTTCACCCGCAGCTGGTTCGCCTGGTCGAACAGTCTGTTCTCCCAGCTTGTGTACCGGATGATGAAGGAAGGCCAGCTGTGAGTGCTGGTGCTGCAATTCTGTTTGTTGACCCGTTATTCCCGGGCTACACGGACGCCGCAGGACTGCTCCGGGAACAGGTGGAGCAGCAGGGGGGATTATATCATGCCGCCCATTACGCCCATCCTGTTCACATTGTTGATGCGGAGCAGCTGGCAGCAGCACTGGATGCCGCTGAGCCTGGCACATGCTTCATCAACCTTCACGCCCCTTACTTCCCCAAGGAAGCCTGGGGCTCCATCCTCGCCTACCTGAAGCACGGCGGCGGGCTGCTGAACATCGGCGGCGCACCGTTCAAATATCCGGTACGTGCGCAGAATGGTACCTGGCAGGCGGAAGCGGAGCAGACCGCCTACCACCGGCAGCTTCATATTCATGAAGCGCTTCGTGTGGACGGCGGCCGTGTGCAGTCGCTTGCTGCCCTCACGGACATCCCTTTGTTCGCAGGCTGCGAGGGCCTGCTGAACCCGGCGGACACCTGGAATCTGGTGCCGCATGTGACCAAGAGCAGCGATCTGCCGGAGCAGATGGGCGCAAGCGGCCCCATGGATACCCGGATTTATCCGCTGCTGAAGGGCATCTCTGCTGAAGGCCGCGAGGTATCTGCTCCCGTTGTACTATGGGAGCATGTCGGCGGTCCCTTCACAGGCGGCCGCTGGATCTTCATCGGCCAGCCGCTTACACCTGATTTCAGCGGTGAAGCAGGCTTGAAGCTGCTCGCAGACTGTACGGACTTCGCCGCCAAAGGCGTCACCGAATTATGGATCAAGCCGAATTACGCCTCTTATGAACAGGGAGAGCGACCAGTAATCAGCCTGCAGAGCCAGCGGCTCAGCCGTACCCGGACCGGGGGCGGTCAAGACAACTGGAGGCTTATCATCAGCCTGCATAAGCAAGGATCAGTTTCACCTTGTTTTGAACACAGCTGCACGATTGCCATCAGCACTGAAATGAACTTCCTCCGGATTCCTATCCCCGTAGAGCTTGAGCCGGGCCTGTACATTCTGATCTGCCGTGCCGAAGCGGAAGACGGCGAGCAGCGCGTGCTGCGCCAGGGCTTCTGGGGCTATGACGCTGCACTGCTGTCGGAGGGCAAGCCAATCACGGCCGGCCGTGATTATTTTCAGAAGAATGGTCGTCCGCTGCCGGTTGTAGGGATGACCTATATGACCTCGGATGTGGCGCGGAAGTTTCTTTTTCTGCCCAATGCTGCTGTATGGGACCGGGACATGGCGCAGATGAAAAAGGCAGGGATCAACTGGATCCGCACGGGCATCTGGACAGCTTACCGCAATATCATGCAGGTCGATGGCCATGCCTCTGAAGAGGTGATGCGGGCGATTGATGCTTTTCTGCTGACCGCAGGGAAGCATGACCTTCAGGTGACCTTTACATTCTTCTCCTTTACACCGGAGACGTGGGAAGGCAGCAATCCCTATCTGGACCCGCGCAGCGTAGAGGCACAAAAGCGGTTTATCCGCTCTATTGTTTCCAGACATGTTCACACAGCCCATGTGGATTGGGATCTGATCAACGAGCCATCGATGTTTGACCCGCCTCGTATCTTTTCGGACGGACCGAGCAGCGCAGGCGATATCCATGAACAGCAGGCGTTCTCCGCCTGGCTTGCGGAGCGCCATGGCAGCATTGCCGTTCTTCAGGAGCGCTGGAACATGACGCCGCTGGAGCTTCCAGATTTTGTGTCGGCACGTCCTCCCGAACAAGCGGAGATCAACTTCAGCATTCAGGACATTCACTCCGGCAAACGCGGAACCCGCTGGCTGGACTACTGCCTGTTCTCTATGGAGATGCACAATGTGTGGGCCAAGGAGCTGTATGATTCTATCAAGGAGCTGAACCCGGCGCATCTCGTAACTGTAGGTCAGGACGAAGCGCTAGGCGCACAGAGGCCTTCACCGTTCTTTTACGAACAGGCTGTAGACTACACAACCGTTCACACCTGGTGGCTGAACGACAATCTGCTTTGGAGCGGAATTTTTGCCAAAACAGAGAACAAGCCTAACCTGGTGCAGGAAACAGGAATTATGTATGTCGAAACCCCGGACGGGCGTGCCAAGCGATCTGAGGAAGAGCTTCGATCTATGCTTGAACGTAAGTATGCCTATGCGTTTGCAGCGGGCGGAGCAGGTGCTGTCCAGTGGATTTGGAACACCAACTTCTATATGGATAATGCTAACGAATCGCAGATTGGTGCACTGCGCGCAGACGGGACAGAGAAGCCAGAGGCCGATGTATCCTATGATTTTGGGCGTTTCATTGCAGAAAGCGGGTATCTTTTTGACGGACGTAAGCTTGAGGATATCGCGGTTATTTTCCCTTATTCCAATGATTTCTCCAACCGCAAGCTCGCTTATGATGCCACCACCCGGCTGACCCGCATCTTGTCCTATCAGCTGCGCCTGCCATTCCGTGCGGTTTCGGAGTATGGCCTGCAAGCACTGGAGGCTCAGCCGCCAAAGCTGATTCTCCTGCCTAGTGCACACAACCTGGATGATAGCGCCATGGAACAGCTGATTGGGTTTGTGGAACGGACTGGAGCGGTGCTTGTTGTAACAGGAGCATTGGGACTGAACTCCTACTGGCAGCCTTCGGGCCGGCTTGAGTCAGCCCTCGGTAAGCGTGAGCTAAGCAACGTGCGGCGTGAGGAGCGGATGAAGCTTGACGAGCGAACCTTTGCCGTATCTTACGGACAGCGCCGGATTGCTGAATTGGTCAAAGAAGTGCAAATCAGGGATGCAGAGCAAGCTACTCTGCCGACACAAGATGGCGATGCCGTAGTCGATCTCCCGCTTGGCAAGGGGCGTCTGATCTGGTGCCCGCTCCCGCTTGAGCTGAATGACCGCGATGAACCAATCGCCGAATTGTACCGCTATGCGGTGGAACGTTCATCTGTTCCTGCGGAGCTGGAGTGGACCCGCGGCGGTGATTTGCCGGGTATCTACGGACGGAAGCTCGAATTTGACGAAGGAGCACTTTATATTTTCGTATCCGAATATGCCTGGGATGCCGACGTTGAAGTTAAAGACCTGCAGACCGGTGTGAGCTACAGCTTCCGGCTGGAGAAGGAACGTTCTGTCCTATTTTCGGCAGATAAGCAGGGGCAGCTGATCTCTGTATACAGAGCGGGAGAAACTGCGATTACAATACACTGAGCAAGATTTAAGGGAGAGATGGGACTCATGACGAAGAAAAAAACTGCACATATCGTTTCCCACACCCACTGGGACCGGGAATGGTATTTGCCCTACGAGAAGCATCATGTCCGTCTGGTTCAGCTGGTGGATGCGTTGCTTGATAAATTGGACAGCAGTACAGCCTTCCGCAGCTTTTATCTGGATGGTCAGACAATTATTCTGGAGGATTATCTGCAGGTCCGCCCGGAGAATAAAGAAAGGCTGGAGCAGTATATCCGCGGTGGCCGGATTCTGATAGGTCCTTGGTACATTCTGCAGGATGCTTTTCTTACAAGCGGTGAGGCCAATGTGCGAAATATGCAGATCGGCCATCAGGATGCGTTGAAGTATGGTGAACCTTCCAAAATCGGCTATTTTCCCGATACCTTTGGTCTTGTCGGCCAGACGCCGCAGCTCATGCTCCAGTCCGGCATTAAGAATGCTTTCTTTGGCAGAGGGGTCAAACCTACCGGCTTCAACAACACCGTATCGGATGGCGGGTATGAGTCTTCTTTCTCTGAGCTGATCTGGGAAGGGCCTGACGGTTCCCGCATTCTCGGCATCCTCTTCGCCAACTGGTATTCCAACGGGAATGAAGTCCCGGCGGACGGGGCTGCTGCACGTGAATTCTGGGACCGCAAGCTGGCCGATGCCGAGAAATATGCTTCCACTGGTGAGCTGCTGTTCATGAATGGCTGTGACCATCAGCCGTTGCAGCTGGATTTGCCTGAGGCTATCGCCACCGCGCAGGCGCTTTATCCGGAGATGGAGTTCGTTCATTCGAACTTTCCGGATTACCTGGATGCACTGAATGCGGATTTGGAGCAAGTCGGACGTGAGCTTTCATCCGTTACAGGGGAACTGCGAAGCCAACGGACCGACGGCTGGGGTACACTCGTCAATACTGCTTCGGCACGTGTGTACTTGAAACAGATGAACCAGAAAGGCCAGACTCTTCTCGAAAAAGTAGCCGAGCCACTGGCTTCCATTGCGGCGCTCACTGGCAAGGAGTATCCGCATCACCTGTTTACCTACGCCTGGAAGACGCTCATGCAGAACCATCCGCACGACAGCATCTGCGGCTGCAGTGTAGATGAGGTGCACCGCGAAATGGTTACCCGTTTTGATAAAAGCCGCCACGTAGCAGAAAGTATCATTGAAGACAGCGCCAGATTTATTGCAGAGGCTGTGGATACTTCTGTTTTTGCAGGCACCCCTGAAGGTGAGCAAGCTGTTCCTTTTGTGGTGATGAACACTACAGGCTGGATTCGCACGGGCGCTGTGAGCATCGAGCTCGACGCGGCCCGCTTATACCTTCGTGAAGGTCTTGGCCTCGAGGAAACCTCACGAAGAATGAAGGAGTTTGATCTCTCCGGCCGGATATTGTTAGACGACAGCGGCAAAGTGCTGATCTGCTCCGTAGAAGATCTGGGTCTGGAATTCGGCTATGACCTGCCGGACGATCAGTTCCGTCAGCCATACATGTGCCGCCGTATAAAACTCACCTTCGAAGCCTCAGAGGTGCCTGCGCTCGGACTGCGTGCTTATGCCTGGGTTGCCGGGCAGGCAGCAGCTGATCCGGAGAAGGTCTCACTTATCCGTGGCGGCCATGTGCTGGAGAACGAGACAATCCGTGTTGAAGTTTCCCCAGACGGCTCTTTCAGTCTGAGTCACAAGCCGAGTGGAGCTATATACCGTGATCTTGGCATCTATGAAAATACCGGAGACATTGGCAATGAATACATGTACAGACAGCCAGATGGCGAGATTCCTTTGACTACCAAAGGACTCGATGCAGCTATCACTGTGCTAGAGGATACAGCTTACCGGGCGTCCCTGGAGATCAAGCATGCCTGGGAGATTCCTGCTTCAGCTGATGCTACCTTGAAAGAGGAACAGTTTGCACTTGTGTACTATCCGGAGCGTAAAGCTCAGCGCAGCAGTGAGACTGTGACACTGGAACTTCGTACTGTCATCTCACTGGAGCGTGAAGCCGAAGGGCTGCACATTGAGTCTACGATTAACAATACTGCGAAGGATCACCGGGTGCGGATGCTGTTCCCTACAGATATTCACACTCCAGTGCACCATGCCGATTCCATGTTTGAGATTGCCAGACGGGATAATGAGCCAGCGGAAGAATGGCAGAATCCGAGCAACACCCAGCACCAACAATCCTTTGTGGATGTGAGCGGCACAGAAATTGGCTTGACTGTAGCCAATCTTGGTCTGAACGAATATGAAGTACTGCGGGACGGACGTAATACGATTGCTGTTACTCTGCTGCGTAGTGTAGGGGAGCTGGGCGACTGGGGCTGGTTTCCGACACCTGAGGCACAATGTCTTGGCGAGCATACCGCGCAGTTAATGCTGATTCCGCATAGTGGGGACGGTATTACTTCTGGTACATATGCCAAAGCATACCAGTTCCAGGTTCCATGGACCGTTTTCCAGACGGGCGTCCATAACGGTGCGATTCCTTCCGGGTATTCACCTTTAAGCTGGAAAGGTACAGAAGCCGCATTTTCCTCCATGAAAATGAATGAAACTACCGGTGACCTCCTGCTGCGCTGGTACAACATGAGTGAGTTGCAGGCTCAGCTAGAAGTAGGGCTAGAGCTCCCACATGAACATTTGTACTGCACAGGGATATTAGAAGAGAGAACGGCTCCGCTGCCTCATTCGGAAGATACCCAGTATCAGCTGGAACTCGGGCCTTGCGAAATTGCCACATTCGGTATCCACTTAAGAGCTTAAATGTTTTTGTCCAAAATATCCCCCGGCGCTTCCCTGCCGGGGGATATTTAATAGTTCACTGGGATCCTCGGTATTCACCTTCTTGAATCGTAGGTCGTCTTATTTACCATAGGAGCTATAACAATGTACAGCGGACAGATTTGTTCGTATGTCACTCAGCCGCCTAGACCCTAGACCTGAAGAGAGATACGATCTGGGACATAAGAATAGGATTTGAAAAAAAACTAAAAGTAAAGCTTGCATTCAAAACTTGTACATGGTATATTCTTATTCCGGCCAAGAAATAGTAACGCCGAGCTCGAAATGAAGTTGAAAAAAAGAGCTTGCATTCATCGGTCGGACATGATATATTATAAGAGTTGCTGGTGACGAGATAAACGGCGCCGACAACGAGCTT
>NZ_JBGJZN010000014.1:0-61665 GCF_042610465.1 Paenibacillus diazotrophicus | reverse complement strand
TGGTACTTGGACCGAAGGGTCCTGGGAGAGTAGGACGCCGCCAAGCACTGAAAGCCATTGTTGAGTAATCAACAGTGGCTTTTTTTGTTATATATCTGCATAGGCTGTAGTAGGAAAATTACTGTGACTTCATCAAAATTGAAGCAATCTGCGGATTATAGTTATATGGAGGCTGGACTTCAAACATTATCTATGGAAAGAAACCATTATAATGATTTCAAGTTCCATATATATTAGTCTAAATTACAAAAAAATAAATAAAACGCTTTCAATTGAGTGACATTTTTGTTACCGACGAACTTTCTGTTCCAAGTATAATAGAAAAGTGCAAATATTAAGCACATCCTTAATACGAATGAACTACTGATAAATTCTTGCAGTGAATTTTCTTGTGTCTTTAGATGCATGGCAGTGGTAAGGAGGATTTAGGTATGAAGCGAACCCGACTTTTATGGATAGTATTCATTCTTTGTATAGTAGGTGTAATGCTGGTTGGTTGTGGAACAAAGGAGCCCGTCTGGGATACCTTTGAAGGAGCCCTTAACGAAAAGAGTTTTCCTGTTCCTAAAGAAGCTAATTCTACAGATCGTACAACTAGTAATGTAGCTATGGACTATGTCCGTTATTCTATGCCTCATCTTAAGGAAAAGGAGGGTGTGCCGGAGCCTTACCGCAAGGCCATAGAAGCCTGGGGCTGGGAAGAGCAAAAGGAAGAGGATTCGACAAATTCCCGCGTTTATCAGAAGGATGAAGTGATTGTACACTTAACCGTGCATAATGGTTATTTTATAGTCATGATTCCAAAGGAAAAGAAAGCATCAATTAAAGGAATAAAGACAAAATAAACAAACCGGCATCCTCAGTAGGATGCCGGTTTGTTTTTGCTGCAGATGCAGTATGTGTTGCCTTATGTAAATATTCAAATTTCTATTGTGAGTAATAAGAAGCATCGGTTGTAGTAAACTTCAACATACCGTCCTTTTGTTCACGGTGAATACGGAATAGGATATACAACTTGGGTAAGAGCATCCATAGATGGAATACCGCTAATGACACGGTGAAGGCCAAAGGTACCCAAACGATAAAGAGTGCAGTGATGGAAAGCCCGATCCAAAGGTTATGAAGTTGTACTTTGCGGAAAATGCCATAATTGATGTATTGGTCGGGCATATAACCTGGCCAGGGCAGACGGAAGGACATTTTCCACCGTTTTGCAATGGGATGTCCAGAAATTAGGAGTACAGAACGTGAGATCACATACTGAATCCACAGAATGACAGGTGCAGCAATGGTCATAAACAGAATGCTCCACCAGGAAAGGAAAAGGGTCTCTAAAACGACACAGATAATAGGGAGCGCCATATAGACACGCAGCCAGGCGGCGGTAGTGTTGATTTTTTTGATTAGTTTGTACTGATAGAAAGTAGCTGAACCTTTGTTGTTTGCTTCCATATGAAAGCGCTGACCTCCTCACAAGTCCTTATGATACTAATATCGGCGGGGGAAGGCATTTTATTAAACTGAATTGGCCATAAGCACCGTTTGGGCTGCTGATGAATACATATATTTTGAGCCAATACAGGATAGGAAAAATCTATGAAAAGGTTTAAAATGATAGAAAGTGTATCATACTGTTCTTAAAAGAGTCAAGGTGGGATGGTAATGGAACAGCAGACCGATCAAGCCTGCATCATTTGCGGGCAGATGAAAGAAGAAGGAATCGTGATTGTCTCGCATTTTATTTGTGTGGATTGTGAGGCTGAGATGGTACGTACAGAGGCTGAAGACGCCAAATACCGCTTTTTCGTGGGCCGGATGAAGAAGATTGATCTGCAAAAGAATGCTTGAACGAAGCAGATAGGCTTAGATGATGATAGGCGCACAATTAGATGATTGGCCTAATTAGTGTTAGCAAGATTAAGAATCAACCATATAACGGCTTCACCGGTGCTTTTGACGGGAGGAGCTGTTTTGTTATGTGGTTAAGCATTTTGGCCGAAATATAGGCGTTTGGACATATTTGCGTTAAAATAGAAGGGAACCCCCAGGGAAGGAAGAAAAGATGGATAGATTAGAGCCTGGCAGGGCACCTGTATATGAAATGCTGGAACAATATAGAGCTAAGGGTAATATTTCTTATCATGTACCTGGACATAAGAACGGAGAAGCTTATCGTGGGCAAGGAAGTGCCGGTTTCTTAGGTGAGGTGATGAGGTACGATGTAACTGAGATTACAGGAACCGATGACCTTCACCATCCCGAAGGGGTAATTAGGGAAGCGCAGGAGCTCGCAGCAGATTGTTTTGGGGCGGAGGAGAGCTTTTTCCTGGTTGGGGGCAGTACTGCCGGTAATTTAGCGTTGATCCTTACGGTGTGCCCCGAGCCTGGAATGACACTTATTCTTCAGCGGAATGTTCACAAGTCGGTTATCCATGGCTTGATGCTGGCCGGCGCGCGTGCCGTTTTTGTAGAGCCGCAGATGGATAGGCACAGCGGTCTTATGGTTGCTCCGGCGGCTGATACGGTTCAGGCTGCACTTGCAGCCTACCCAGAGGCCACCGCCGTCCTGATCACCATGCCGAATTACTATGGCATGGGCAGTGATCTGGCGCCCCTCGCACAGGCCTGCCATAACAGCGGTATCCCGCTGCTGGTGGATGAAGCGCACGGGGCGCATTACGGACAGCACCCGTCGCTGCCGGCGGGGGCGCTAATGTGTGGCGCGGACGGTGTCGTGCAGTCCACGCATAAGATGCTGCCAGCGCTGACTATGGGCGCCATGCTGCATGTGCAAGGGCCATGGCTCGACCGCTCGCTGCTGCGGCAGCGGCTGGCCATGGTACAGAGCTCCAGCCCATCATACCCCGTGATGGCTTCGCTCGATCTGGCCCGCCGGCTGGTGCACCGCCAGCGTGCCGAGGCCTTCACGGCGGGACTCGCCGCCGTGGATGTACTGCGGCGCGGCCTGGCTGCGCTGCCGCGCTACGGGCTGCTGCAGCCGGCAGAGCCGCTGCATCCCGGCTGCGGCGCCGATGATGAAGGCGCCACCACTGGGATGCCGCCGCGAAGCATGGCGGCGTACAGCACCCAGGACCCCTTTAAGGCGGTCATATATGACGCCGACGGAGTCCTGGGGGGCTTCGAGCTCCAGCGCAGGCTCGAAGCAAAGGGCATTGTGCCGGAGATGAGCGACGACCGGCACGTGGTGCTTGCCTTCAGCCTTGGATCGAAGGCAGAAGATACGGAACGGCTGCTGGCTGCGCTGCGGCAAATAGCTGATGAGCCAGCAGCTGAAATGGCTCCGGCTTCCGCAAAAAATTCCACGTGGAACAATTTCACGAATAATTTGATTTCGAGTCCTGTGTTATTTTCGATGAAACCAGTGAATGTATTGGAAACCGAAAGTATAAGGCTTGAATATAGTACGGGTAGAATGGCGGCAGAGATGGTAATACCTTATCCTCCAGGAATTCCACTCTTATATCCAGGAGAAGAGATAAGCGAAGAAATTTGCAACCGGCTTATCGGACTTAGCCAGGGAGGAGCCAAGTTCCAGGCCTGTGCGGATCCGGCTCTACAACATATTGTGGTTTACAACATTAAGAAAGGCGGAGACGCATAAGTGGCACAAGAAGGTTTCTTTATTACTCTGGAGGGAGGCGATGGCTCCGGAAAAACAACCGTACTCGGTAGGGTAGCAGCCTATCTGCAGAATCATTCCATGCCTTATCTGATTACCCGCGAACCTGGCGGTATTGAAATTGCCGAGAAGATCCGTTCCATTATTCTAGATCCGGCCCACACAGCGATGGATGCGCGTACGGAGGCACTGCTGTATGCAGCATCCCGAAGCCAGCATTTGGCGGAGGTGGTTGAGCCCGCGCTCAAAGAAGGACTTACCGTGCTATGCGACCGTTTTGTCGACAGCAGCCTGGTTTATCAGGGCTATGCTAGAGGACTGGGTATCGAAGAGGTAAGGAAAATCAATCAGTTTGCTACCAGCGGACGAACCCCCGATCTTACATTTTATCTGGATGTGGACCCGGAAGTAGGGTTATCACGGATTGCCGCCAATGAGGAACGGGAAGTGAACCGTCTCGACTTGGAGAGCCTGGCTTTTCACCAAAAGGTTAGAGAGGGTTACCGCCAGGTCATAATGTCTGACCCGGAGCGGATCGTGGTGCTTGATGCCAACCGTCCTATTCACATGGTGGAGCAGGATATAGTCCGTATACTGAAAGAACGTATATTAAAGGATTTTTAGAACGTTTTGTCTAATTAAACTAAGTGTACAAGATTAAAAGCACGTTTTTGAAGAGAGCCTTGTACAAAGGGAATATATGAAGTGAACTCACAAAACTTTTAGGAGGGAAAGCGAAGATGAATCTGATCATTGCAATTATCCAGGATAAAGACAGCAACCGGTTGTCGAGTGAACTAGTCAAAGCAAACTTTCGTGCAACTAAACTAGCCAGTACAGGCGGATTTCTACGGGCAGGTAATACTACATTTATGATTGGTGTTGACGACTCTCAGGTGGAAGCTGTATTAACTGTCATTCGCAACAGTTGCAAGGTACGTGAACAGCTTGTCACCCCGGTGACTCCAATGAGCGGTACGACGGATTCCTATTTACCGCTTCCCGTAGAGGTTCAAGTAGGCGGAGCGACCGTATTTGTGCTTCCTGTCGATCGTTTTGAGCATTATTGAGTATAATATAGATAAATTCTCACTAAAGGGCGGTGGAACCTTTGAAAATCAATCCCGGCTACAGGCCATTGAAAAGTGAGCTGCCGACTGCAGGAGCGGGAAGGCCCGTTCAGCAGAAAACCTTTACTGATATATTTCAGCAGCAAGGTGAACAAAAGACGATAGATGAGCTGAACCAGAAGATCAAGGATATTCAGCAGCAGGGAGACCGTCTTTCCAAATCTATGACGGTCCGCGAACTGTCCATATACCGGAATATGATCAAAAAATTCCTGGAAGAAACTGCCCGCCGGGGTGTTGTTCTGAAGGAAACCAAGGGCTGGGACCGCCGGGGGCGGGGGAAACGCTACAAACTGCTAGAAGAAATAGATGCAGCTCTGCTAAATATGGCTGATGAACTGCTGGAAAGTGAGCAGGGCCGTATTGATTTGCTGGGGCGTGTTGGAGAAATCCGTGGAATGCTGATTAACCTTTCTTTTTAAAAGACTTGGAGGAATGTATGTCTTTTCATGATATATTAGGCCAGGAGGATGCTAAGCGTCTGCTTCAAAACGCTCTGCGTAAAGATGCAGTGAGTCATGCCTATCTGTTCACAGGACCATCAGGAAGTGGTCAAATGAAAACTGCGCTGATGTTCGCCCAAGCTATATTTTGTACCACCAGTGAAGATGATGCCTGCGGTGAATGTCTGGAATGCCGCAAAGTAGAGCATGGCAACCATCCGGATTTGTCTCTGCTTAAGCCTGATGGTGCAAGTATCAAAATCGACCAGATCCGCGAACTGCAACGCATGTTCTCTTACCGCTCAGAGGGTGTTAACCCTAAAGTGTATATTATAGAAGGAGCGGACAAAATGACGGTTCAGGCCGCAAACAGTCTGCTTAAGTTTTTAGAGGAGCCCCCTGCACCTGCGGTGGGCATTCTGATATCCGACAACAGCAGTTCCCTGCTGCCGACAATACAGTCCAGAACACAGCGCATTCCATTTAGTCCTCTTCATCCGGACATGATGCTTCAGGCACTGGCTAGTGAAGGGGTTCCGGTACCACTTGCGCGATGTGCGGTATCATTAACTTCAGGACTTGATGGCTGCAGGGAACTTTTGGCACAGAATTGGTTTGCAGAAATGAGAAATCTAGTGTTACAATTAGCAAAGGAGTCTTTGGGCAAGGGCAGCTCCGCAGTAGCAACTGCCGGGCAGAAGCTGTTCAAGACGGGACTCAGTGAACATTTGGATATCCTGTTCAGCATGTTCCACTTATGGTTCAAAGATATGCTTTACTTCCTGTACCGAAAGCACGAAAGTATCGTTTTCATAGATCAGTTAGACTTTATCTCCAGACATGCCCGTCAGCGGAGTACCGAACAATGGGTGGCCTACATGGAATTTGCTGCAGAGAGTGAGCGCAAGCTGCGTTCCAATGCCAATGCCCAATTGTGTCTGGAGCAGTTCCTAATCCGATTGGAAAGTTAATGGGTTAGTTTTGATATATCCTCCGGATCAACGCTTCAGCCTGGAAAAATGGTTTAACGGATGAGGAAGGACAAGCATGAATCACCAGGGAGCGGACTTGCTTTAGGGTTCCTTTTACCGGCAAACAAGGGGGTTAATTTTTGTACAGCGTAGTAGGTGTCCGCTTTAAAAAGGCGGGTAAAATATATTATTTTGATCCGCTCGATTTTCCGATTGAACGGGATCAATGCGTGATTGTGGAGACAGCAAGAGGTGTCGAGTACGGTAAGGTTGTCGTAGGGAAAAAAGAGGTGCAGGAAGCCGATGTAGTATTACCTCTCAAAAAAGTCATGCGGATTGCCGGTGAAACGGATGCACGCGTGGTGGAAGAGAATAAAGGTGCTGCTAAGGATGCTTTTACTACCTGTTTAAATAAAATTCGCGATCATGGCCTCAAAATGAAGCTTGTGGATGTGGAATTTACGTTTGACCGCAATAAGATTATTTTCTATTTTACTGCTGAAGGCCGTGTAGATTTTCGTGAGTTAGTCAAGGATCTGGCCAGCATCTTCCGTACCCGTATTGAGCTCCGGCAGATTGGGGTGCGTGATGAAGCCAAGATGCTCGGTGGGTTAGGGCCTTGTGGCCGGGTGCTCTGCTGCTCTTCCTGGCTTGGAGATTTCGAACCGGTATCCATAAAGATGGCAAAGGACCAGAATCTCTCACTGAACCCTACAAAGATCTCGGGTCTTTGCGGAAGACTTATGTGTTGCCTGAAATTTGAGCATGATAATTACGAAAGTACAAAGGAAGAAATGCCAGGTGTGGGCAAGCTAGTCGTAACCTCACTGGGTGATGGTAAGGTCGTAGGCATTAATGCTGGAAGCCGTACAGTTCATGTGCA
Source organism: Paenibacillus diazotrophicus (assembly GCF_042610465.1). NCBI lineage: Bacteria > Bacillati > Bacillota > Bacilli > Caryophanales > Paenibacillaceae > Paenibacillus > Paenibacillus diazotrophicus. Next base: position 54,598 of record NZ_JBGJZN010000014.1, on the reverse strand, counting down.
ATTGTTTGAAGTGGGCAAAGTTAAGGAACTTCCAATGGATGATGTTGTCGTCAAGTAAACCATATAAGGTTACTTTCGGGGTGGAAACTTGGAGAAGCTAAATATATTTGCACAAATGCAGGAGATGGAAGCGCAGATGGAAAACATGCGCTCAAGTCTTGGAGATTGGAAGTTGGCGGTTAAGGAATTAATGGAAGCCAATCAAAGGCTAAGTCTGGAGAATGAACAGCTTCGTAAAATATTGAAGCGGGAAGCGCCCTTGGACCCTGCTGCCCATTCTGCTGAGGCGGAGGCTCTGTTGGCCGCTAGCGAGGGAGCCGGAGAGGTTGTCGGGGAAGGCTATGACAATCTGGCGCGGCTCTATCATGAAGGCTTTCATATCTGTAATGTCTATTTTGGGCATTTGCGTACAGAAGGTGACTGCTTGTTCTGTCTTTCGTTTCTTAATAAATGAGCAAATCCAGCCGTAGGAGATTTACGCCTACGGTTTTTTTTGAATTTACAGACGTTTAGGTTTCGAAGTCAGTATGGTTTCGAGAAATGGAGAACACTATGACAAATTCTTTTAACGATAACCCAGTTCCTTTACATAACGCGGAGCGGGTAGACGACTTACTCACACACGATTTACGGATTATTCAAAGCGACGAGGTATTCAGTTTTTCAATGGATGCTGTGTTGCTTGCACGATTCGCCAGTGTACCGCCGCGGGGTAAAGTGCTCGATCTGTGTACTGGGAATGGCGTAATTCCGATGCTTCTTACCACCCGTACCAAAGCTTCTATAGAAGGTATTGAAATTCAGCCCCGTCTGGCAGATATGGCCCGTCGAAGTGTAGCGATGAACGGTCTGGAGGAGCGGGTAATTATCCATGAAGGGGATTTGCGTGAGCTGCATCATACGGCAGGATATGGGGTGTATGATGCGATAACGGTTAACCCGCCCTACATGCCGCTAAATGGGAGTGACCTTAAAATGAATACTCATCAGGCTATGGCCCGCCACGAGCTGGGCTGCACCCTCGAGGAAGTCATTCAGGCCTGTGTTAGGCTTGTCCGCACCGGAGGGAAGGTAAGTATGATTCATAAGCCACAGCGTCTGGTGGATATCATCAGTCTGATGAGACAATATCGACTGGAGCCGAAGCTGATCCGTTTTGTTCATCCCCGTGCCCATTTGGAGGCCAATATGGTACTAATCGAGGCAGCACGCGACGGCAAGCCTGAGGTGCGTTTACAACCTCCATTGATCGTATATAATGAGGACAATCAATACTGTCCGGAAATTCTGGATATCTACTACGGAGCTAAAGAGGGTAAATCATGATGATCTCGTGCCAAAGCAGCTTTCAAAACAGGAATGAAAAACAACAAAAAGGGACAGGCTCACTGTATCTGGTGGGCACACCCATTGGTAATTTGGAAGACATGACATATCGTGCTGTTCGCACTTTGCAGGAATGCGACATTATTGCCGCTGAGGATACGAGACAGACCCGTAAATTGCTCAGCCACTTCGAAATCACGCCTTCGATGCTATTCAGTTATCACGAGCATAATAAGGCAGCGAGTGGACCAGAGCTTATCCGATATATAATAGAAGGTAAAAATCTGGCATTGGTTAGCGATGCTGGTCTGCCTGCCATTTCTGACCCTGGAGCTGATCTCGTAGCGCTTGCGATCAGCCATGGGATCCCCGTGATTCCGATTCCCGGTGCTAATGCGGCACTGTCTGCTTTGATTGCTTCTGGCCTGCCCACAACCACCTTCACCTTCATCGGGTTCTTGCCAAGGGAGCGTAAGGATATTCGTAACGTGCTGTCAGGTCTTCGTTCGGCACAAGGCACCCTGCTGTTCTATGAATCACCGCATCGTGTAGCAAAAACTTTGGCCCATCTGCAGGAGACTTTTGGTAACCGCAAGATTGTACTCGCCCGTGAATTGACAAAACGGTACGAGGAGTTCCTGCGTGGCAGCATTGAAGAGTGTCTGGTATGGTTGTCAGAGCATCCACCGATGGGTGAGTACGTGATTGTGCTGGAGGGTGAGAGCAAAGAAGAGGCCGAGCTTGCCGAATCTTCTTGGTGGCGTGAACTCAGTATCGAAGAGCATGTAACGCATTATGAAACTTCCGGGCTGTCACGTAAGGATTCTATGAAAAAGGCAGCTTCAGACCGCGGGTTGGCAAAACGGGATATTTATAATGCACTATTGGAGAGAGAATAAGGAAATATCAACGAGAAAATATCTGCACTCTACCCATATACTGGCAGAAAGTTATTCCTTATATTAGTTGTAAATGTAGTTTCTACATTTATATATATGGTAAAGGGTTAATTTCGAGTATAAATCTGGGTATAAGTGTAGCCAAGCGATTCCCGTAGGGAGAGCCAGCCTCACAATTGGACTAGCTTCTGGGTGTCCAGAGGACGGGAGCCCTTAGGGCCCTCCCTGTAGGGAGGGGTTGGGAGGGTAAACCTCCGGGGAGGGTAGAATCGCATAAAAAATACCTCCCGCGATAACGGGAGGCCAAGGAGATATAAAAAGGTTAGAATTAACAATTTGATTAGTTCTTATTATAACCTATTTGCTTTAATTTGTCACAGGGGTAGGGATAGCAGAAATGCATTCGTGACAAACAATTTTACCTTTGAAATAGGTTACATTTTCCGCATTGCCACAGAATATGCAAGCAGGCTCATATTTTTTAAGCATAATGCGCTCACCGTCCACGTAAATTTCGAGCGCATCCTTTTCACCGATGCCCAGTGTACGGCGCAATTCAATTGGAATAACAACCCGTCCTAGCTCGTCTACTTTTCTAACGATACCTGTTGATTTCATCATTGTAATCGTTGCTCCTCTCAATGTTCAAAAGCGTCATTATTCGACAATGTTCACCGTTTTATGATACTTATAATACCAACCATTCCCAAAACAGTCAACCTTTTTTACTGTCGAGTTCAAGCTGAATTCGAAAAAAACTTTTGTAAGGCTTATAAATAAAGAAAATCTTACGAAAACTGCAATAAAGTAATTTGTCGATTTGTAAATTGAAAAAGTGTCATTATTCGACAAAGTGCGACATTATCTACTATTATAACCTTAATTTCAACTGATTTCTATTCTTATTATCCAAAGGAGTTGAACTTAATGATGCAACCGCTGACAGAAGAAAAGGTTTTTAAAGATCCGGTACACAATTATATTCATGTTCAGGACACGATTATCTGGAGATTGATCAATACCAGCGAATTTCAGCGCTTGCGTCGGATCCGCCAGCTTGGCACCTCCTATCTAACCTTCCACGGGGCTGAACATAGCCGCTTTTCCCACTCTCTTGGAGTTTATGAAATTACACGGCGGATCATCTCCCAGTTTGAACGAAGCGGGTACAAGGATTGGATGCCGGAGGAGAGCTTGCTNCCCACTCTCTTGGAGTTTATGAAATTACACGGCGGATCATCTCCCAGTTTGAACGAAGCGGGTACAAGGATTGGATGCCGGAGGAGAGCTTGCTCACTTTATGTGCTGCACTCCTGCATGATTTGGGACATGGACCGTTCTCCCATTCTATAGAAGAAGCTTTTGAAATGAATCACGAAGACTGGACATGCAGAATCATACAGGAGAACACAGAAGTCACTGCCATACTGCGAGAAGTGAGTGAAGATTTTCCGCGCAAGGTTGCATCTGTGATTGCCAAAACGTATGAGCATGAAATCGTGGTCAACCTGGTGTCGGGTCCTCTGGATGCAGACCGTATGGATTATTTGCTGCGTGATGCCTATTATACGGGGGTGAATTATGGCACAATCGACATTGATCGTATTCTGAGAATGCTGCGTCCTTATAATGGACGTGTTGTCGTAAAGGAATCAGGTATGCATGCCATCGAGGATTACCTGATGTCACGTTACCAGATGTATTGGCAGGTATATTTTCATCCGGTTACACGCAGCTCGGAGATTATTTTGCGCCAGATATTCCGCAGGGCGAAAGAGCTTCTACAGGAGGGGTATAATTTCCGTTTTATGATCAATCCGCTCAGTGATTTATTTGGTGGAGAGATTAATGTGGAACAGTATTTACTGCTGGATGAAGCCTTGGTACAGACTGCATTTATGCAGTGGACTCTGGAATCCGATGAAACATTAGCTGACTTGTGCAGCCGATTTATTCATCGTAAACTGTATAAATATGTAGAAATGGATCACCTTGACTCGGAGACGATTGATGAAATCCGCCGCAGTTTTGCGGGGGCCGGGCTGCATCCTGATTACGATCTGGAGATTGATTATCCGACAGATCTTCCTTATGATGTTTTTCGTCCAGGGGAGGGTTTTGACAGCAAACAAATTTTGCTGCTGGACCGTCATGATAAACTGCGGGAGATCTCTGAGGTATCCGATATAGTCCGTTCGATCAGCGGTATTCACCGCGGCCGGTATCATCTTTATTTTCCGCAGGATAAGCTACAGAATGTGCTTACACAGCTGCCTGTTTCCATTGCTGAGATCTTTGCAAAATAATACAAAAATTTCTGGAATTCATCATAGAAAACAATACTGAAAGGATGATGCAGCATGCGCTTATTCGACACACATACTCATCTGGATGCACCGCAATTCGACGAGGACCGCGAGGAGGTTATTGCACGCGCTTTAGAGGCTGGGGTCAGCAAGATGATTAATATTGGATTTAATCGGGAAACGATTCCAACGACAATGAAATTAGCAGAAACGTATGATTATATTTATGCAGCAGTAGGCTGGCACCCCGTGGACGCGATTGACATGAAGGAGGGGGATATGGACTGGATTGCCTCTCTGTGCAGCCATAAAAAGGTGGTGGCTATCGGAGAAATCGGGCTCGATTATTATTGGGATACTTCCCCCAAAGAAATACAGCAGGAGGTATTCCGCAAACAGATTGGTATGGCACGGGAACTGAAAATGCCTATCTGTATACATAATCGTGATGCGCACGAGGATGTGGTACGGATTTTGAGGGAAGAGAAGGCAAATGAGATTGGCGGTGTCATGCACTCCTTTTCGGGGAGCTGGGAAACGGCTAAAATGTGCCTTGATCTAGGGTTTCATTTGTCCTTTGGTGGACCTGTAACTTTTAAGAATGCCAGAGTGCCGAAAGAGGTGCTTGCGCAGACTCCAATGGACCGGCTTTTGATCGAAACGGACTCTCCATATCTCACGCCCCATCCCTTCCGTGGGAAGCGAAATGAGAGTGCATATGTGAAGCTTGTCGCCGAGGCAGCCGCGGAAATAAAAGGAATTGATTTACAGGAATTAGCTGAAATAACGTATGCGAACGCACTGGAACGATTTGGGATTGTCTGAAAACGGGAGTAAATCCGGTGAAAAAAGAAGTATAGCCGATATATTAAACTTTTTTAATAAAAAAACGGCCGATTATTACAATATTTTAATGATTTTTTTGCGTAAACGTGGTTGAATCGTGCTTTACAACATGCATCAAAACAGGATATCATCTTTTCAGTGAAGTGAGCTGTTGTTACTGTGACAGTCACATTTTCATGGATCGTCTCGCTGAGTCTCCGTATGGAGAACGGGGGAACCAATAATGATCTGCCGCATGTCCGTACATAGGGTACAACACAGAAATGCCGCAGACTTTATTTGATTTCTTCACGTGGTCTTTGGGGTGAATTTGAGGGCAACCGCCGTGAGCGGGTGACCTGAGATAGGGCGTCTCTCTTATGCCCGAACCCGACAGCTAACCCCGTAAGCGCAAGTAAGAGAGGAAACCTCGTGCATAAACATTCCCGCGTATTCTGACACCCGGAGAGCCACGAAAGAGTCCTCTGTGAACTCTTTTTAGGCTTTTTTTGTTTTTTGAATAATGTGAATGTTTCCAGCATACTGTTGTATAACAGATGTCTGGAGTAGCTATGCCGAGCAGGCGATCCATGAGCAGGAAACGCTAAAGCAATGCGGGCGTATCCTGTGCAATCTCAAACCTAGTTTCGTCAGAAGTGATACAGTCACCTTTGCTATACAACTTGGACGACGGGGCTATGTAAGGAGGATGGAGAGAATGGGCGTATTCCAACCAGAAGTATCCCATGATTCGCAATCATCCAGCAGGTCTTTCGCATTACGGTGGAAGCAAGTGAATCCTCGCGTACTTTCACTTGCAGGCGCGGCATCAATCGTTATCGCGCTAGTAATTCTGCTGTACGTACACGGTCAAAGCTTTAAAGAAATAACTTTAGTAATAGATGGAAAGGTACAGACGCTGGAGACGCGGGATACGCTGCTCAGTGATGTGCTGGCAAAAGAACAAATTTCGCTGCAGCCGCAAGATGCATTATCTATTGGCCTTAGTGATGAAATAAAAGACGGCGACCGTGTCGTAATCAACCATGCGCAGGCTTTTAAGCTAACAGCGGATGGAACAACCAAAACGCTCTACACGACCGAAGACACCATCGGTCAGGCGATTGACAAACTGGGCATCAGCCTGGAGAGCTATGACAAGATTTACCCTTCTCTCAACACCGCAGTTTCTGCCGACATGGAAATCAAAATTGTCCGGATTAACAAGCAAGTGGTACAGCGGACAACAAATTTGCCTTTCCGGGTTATTAAAACCGCAGACCCCTCCCTGACAAAGGGAACTGTAAGAGTTGCGCAAGCGGGCAAACCGGGCGTTATGGTCCAGCATATCGAGAAAATCTATCAAGATGGCGAGCTGGCATCTATGCGCATGGTGGGCAAGGAAGTACAGACGGTTACCAAAGACAAAATCATTGCTATTGGTACCAAAGCACTTCCCAAGGCTGCTGTAGCCACTACTGCAACTTCCAATTCAACCACTACCACAAAAACATCTAAAGTCAGCACAAACAGCAACAATGTTGCGAGCAAAGCAGGTATAGATTTTGAGTACAAAAAAATAATCAAAAATGTATCCATGACGGCTTATTCTTCTGAAGAACCTGGGATTGGTACACGTACGGCCTCCGGCACACGCGTAACGGAAGGTCGGACCATTGCTGTGGATCCAAACGTAATACCTATCGGCTGGTGGGTGTATATTGAGGGTCTTGGATTTCGCCGTGCAGAGGATACCGGCGGTGCCATTAAAGGCAACAAGGTGGATGTCTACTATGATTCCCTGAGCAATGCCCGTAACTTTGGGCGTAAATCACGTACAATTTATGTGATCGGGCCTGTGAAGCCAGAGCTGAATTAAGCAGCAGTTTTTTGCAAATTAGCAGTTAATAAGATATAGTGAGGGTAGCAATTAAGACTGTTACGGAATTTCAGAGCCTACCGCTCATCACTTATACATTCTTTAGCCAATAAGAAGGGGAGCGAATCCTCTTCTTTTTGCGTTGCAGAGTAAGGAGTTTAGAAAATGATCAAGGAATTAATCGTTGTGGAAGGTAAAAGCGATACAGTTGCCATTAAACGAGCTGTAGAGGCGGATACCATTGAAACAGGAGGTTCAGCAGTGGACCGCAAAGTGATCGCAAAGATTGCACTGGCTATGGAACGCAGAGGGGTCATTATTCTAACGGATCCTGATCATGCCGGTGAACGCATCCGGAAGATTGTGTCTTCCAAGGTGCCAGGCTGCAAGCATGCGTTCATACCTGAAAAAGACGCTACCCGTAAAGGTGACATAGGAGTGGAAAACGCTTCTCCGGAGGCCATTCGTCACGCTCTTAAGCATGTTCATACTTCCTTTGAAGGTGCCCCGGCTCTGATTGGGCTCGAGGATCTGATGGCTGCAGGAATGATGGTGCATCCGCGGGCAGCGGAACGGAGAATGGTGCTGGGTAATCTGCTGGGGATTGGATACTGTAACGGTAAGCAGTTGTATAAGCGGCTGGCGATGTTTGGCATAACACGAGAGGAATTTTCAAATGCTCTCGCGCAAATTGATCAGGGAGGCATTACCTCATGAGTGGCAACAATCATATTTCATCGCCGGTACGCACTAAGGAAATCATTCAGCGTTACGGATTCTCCTTTAAAAAAAGCTTGGGTCAGAATTTCCTGATTGACCAGAATATCCTGGACAAAATTGTGGATGCTGCAGGTCTGGATCAGGCAGCCGGTGCACTGGAGATTGGACCAGGGATTGGCGCTTTGACTGAAAGGCTGGCGCTATCCGCTGGAGCGGTAACGGCAGTTGAGATTGATCGGCGGCTAATCCCGATACTGCGGGATGTCCTCTCCGCTTACCCGCATGTAAAAATTCGGAACGATGACGTGCTGAAGGTGAATTTGCAGGAATTGTTTGCTGAGGATTTTGCGGCTGTGGAAAGAGTGAGTGTGGTCGCCAATCTGCCGTATTACGTAACCACTCCAATCCTCATGAAGCTGCTGGAAGAAAAACTGCCGCTCGATAATATCGTCGTGATGATCCAAAAGGAGGTTGCTGAACGCATGGCAGCCTCACCTGGCGGGAAAGAATATGGTAGCCTTAGTATAGCTGTGCAGTATTATAGTGAACCTGAACTGGTCTGTATGGTGCCACGCACGGTGTTCATTCCACAGCCAAATGTGGAGTCTGCGGTGATCCGTCTTAAAGTGAGGGAGCGTCCGCCGGTAGAGGTTGCTGATGAGAAGCATTTTTTCGAGGTGGTACAAGCTTCTTTTACACAGCGGCGTAAAACCATTGCTAATAATCTCAAAGCCCGGTTTTTTCCGGAAGAGGGACGTGAACGTCTGGAGTCTCTGCTAGCCGAGGCAGGAATCGAACCAAGCCGCCGCGGGGAGACGCTCAGTCTTGAGGAGTACGCCCGGCTAAGCGCCGTGCTGCTTACTGCTGGAATCGGGTAGATAAGAAAAACGACCTTAGGCCTTTCATATCGTTCAAATCAGTACCAATGAAGAACCAACCGGGGACTTTGCCCATACGATGGGGTAGAGGTGGTGTTGGAAATGAATTTAGGAGACTTGGTCGTTCGCAAATCTTACGGTGGCGATGTAACGTTTCGGGTGGAGAATATTGTGCATAACGGGGCAGTTATCAAAGGCACTGAATTCCGCTTGTTGGCGGATGCGCCTTTGGAAGACTTGGTGCAGGTGCCACCTACCGGTATTACCGAGCGGGGACAACAGGCGCAGATTAAGGCTACGGAGTCGCTAACCCGGCTGCGCAAAGACCGGCAGGAGCAGAGTCAGCGGAGCGGAGCGTCTATCTTCGGGGGGAGGCCCCAGTCTCCCCAGGAGCTGGCCTACTTTGAAGTACCGGGTAAGGTGCTTCACCTGGACGGTGATGCACTGTATTTGAAGAAGAGTCTTAGTCTGTACGAGCAGCTGAGGATCCCTGCTGAGGGACATCATATCCATGAGTCCAAGATGGCGGAAACGCTGTACCGGCTGTTGCCGCGTGTACGTCCGGATATAGTAGTCATTACCGGACATGATGGGGTACTCAAACAGCAGCATACTTATGATCTATACAGCCTTAATAGTTATAAAAATTCTCAAAACTTCGTTGCAGCGATTGGGGTCGCGCGCGAATATGAGCGGAATTTTGACACACTGACGATTGTAGCAGGAGCCTGCCAGTCGCATTTCGAAGCACTGCTCGGCGCAGGTGCCAACTTTGCCAGCTCGCCTGGAAGAATACTGATTCATGCCTTGGATCCAGTCTATATAGCAGCAAAAGCATCCTTTACTTCCATCAGGGAGTCTGTCAGTCTGGGCGATGTGCTGAACAATACGATCAGCGGAAGCCAAGGGATGGGCGGAATCGAGACCCGTGGCAGCTTCCGAATTGGAATGCCCCGCTTGCAGAATCTGTCTACCTTAAAGGTAGCACCTTCGGTGATCATGTAGTTGATACTATGCGAATAGACCCTTCAGAAAGGCCTCGTGCGAGCGGGGCTTTTTTTGGTTATGCTGTTTCTTGCTTTTAAAATCAAAACTCTGATATTACTGCTAACAAGGATTTAATGTCAGCCTTGCTAGATCCCAAAAAAATTCCGTTGACAACATTTTTGTCATCATCTATAATTGTTTATTTGATTTGACAATCATTACAGAAAGTTGTATAATGGACAAGGAAAGAGGTGGTCGTCAGGCAATGGCTAATAACGCGCTGTTGGAAATTAAACGCAGTCTCGAAGCTCACGTCGGTCATAAGATCACGTTGCGTGCAAACGGTGGCCGTCGTAAAACCGTTGAACGCACCGGTGTCCTGGAAGAAACGTACCCTTCTGTATTTATTGTCAAACTGGATCAGGAGCAGCAAACCTTCAAGCGAGTCTCCTACAGCTACGCCGACATACTTACCGAATCTGTGGAAATCACAGTTTGCGAAGATGATGGGCAGATGCGGATTATGTATATTAAAGCTTAACGATTTATGGCAGTCTCCTGCAGGGAGGCTGTTTTTTGTTATCCATCTGAATGGCCTTCCCGCCTTGGCAGCATACTAAAGCAGCAACAATCTTGTCATCCACCATTTTTAGGAGGGATTTCGGATATGAGCCGTAGAAGGCGGGGAATGATGTCTGAGGAATTGAAGACGGAGCTGGCCAAGGAATTGGGTTTTTACGAGACGGTAGAACGCGATGGTTGGGGTGGAATCAGAGCCCAAGATGCCGGTAATATGGTCAAAAGAGCAATTCAGCTGGCTGAGCAGGCCGCACGCAAATCTTAATTAAGTACGTGCAGTGACTGCGTAGCGAGGGGCGCTGCCATCATGGCGGTGCCTTTTTTGTTATGTGCTGAACTTTTGATAAAATATAAGGATTTATATGTTTCACATCATCAATCATCCTTATATTTCCCGCTGAAATGGTACCGTCCTTAAAAAAAGGACGATAAACCTTTTCTACTTGATGGACTTCGTTACGAGTTTCTCATATAATATGTTAAGTTGTTTTTACGGGAAAAGCTGAGGGTGGGTGAACGCCTTGAAAATGTATGAAAAAGCGCCAGCAAAAATCAATCTGATGCTGGATGTGCTGCATAAACGCGCGGATGGCTTTCATGAAGTGGAAATGATTATGACCATGGTCGATTTGGCGGACCGCTTGGAGCTGTCTGAGCTGAAACGGGACTCTATTATTATCTCAAGCCAGGCTGGATATATTCCACTCGACGAGAAGAACCTTGCCTTTCAGGCGGCGAGGCTTATTAAAGACCGTTATAACGTGAGGAGCGGCGTGCATATTCATCTGGATAAAAGAATCCCGGTGGCTGCCGGCCTTGCTGGCGGCAGCAGTGACGCCGCAGCAACGCTGCGCGGCCTGAACCGGCTCTGGCGCCTTGGCATTCCGGCACAGGAGCTGCAGGAACTGGGCGCCGAGCTGGGCTCGGACGTCCCGTTCTGCGTTACAGGCGGTACTGCCCTTGCAACGGGCAGAGGCGAGCGGCTGACTCCTATCCCGAGTCCGCCGCAGTGCTGGGTCGTCCTGGCCAAGCCGCCGATTAATGTATCGACGGCTGAGGTGTACGGACGCGTACGCGCGAACAGCATCGCTGTGCATCCATCAGCATCCCGTATGCAGGAGGCAATCGCCGCAGGCGATTTCGAGGCCGTTTGTGCTGGACTCGGCAACGTGCTGGAGGATGTCACGCTGAAGCTGCATCCGGAAGTGCAGCAGTTGAAGGAAGCTATGATCAAGCTGGGTGCTGAAGGCGTACTCATGTCCGGCAGCGGGCCTACGGTATTTGGCCTGGTGTCTAAGCAATCGAAGGTAGCCAGAATTTACAACGGGCTGCGGGGATTCTGCAAAGAAGTATACGCCGTGCGTTCGCTGCACTAAGTACACGCTATTGACGGCAATCCAGTGGATCTCCATGCTTGTGTAAATCCGTACAAAAGTGATATTATTTTTAATAATATTCGGTTTTGGCGAGGAGCATTCCGTGAAAAAACTTAAAAGAAGCCAACGTTTGGTAGACATGACCCAATTTTTACTTGAAAAACCGCATGTTCTTCTCCCGCTCTCTACATTTGCAGACCGGTACGGGGCGGCGAAGTCATCTGTTAGTGAAGATTTGGCTATTATAAAAGAGGTATTTGAAGGGGAAGGCATGGGCGAATTACAGACACTGGCTGGGGCGGCTGGAGGTGTGCGCTATATTCCGCGGATGCCTAAAGACATGGCGCTGGCTTTTGTAGACGACCTGTGTGGGCAGCTTGAACATAGTGACCGTATACTCCCGGGCGGCTATTTGTATATGTCTGATCTGCTTGGGCTTCCGTCGCTAATGGAGCAGGCTGGTAAGATCATTGCTACAGCCTTCTATGGCGTTGAGATCGATGTCGTTATGACCGTGGAGACCAAAGGCATTCCTCTGGCCTATGCCACGGCAGCGCAGCTGGGATTGCCTGTAGTACTGGTGCGCCGCGACCATCAGGTGACGGAGGGTTCAGCCGTAAGCATCAATTATGTCTCGGGATCGCATAAAAGCATACATACGATGTCGCTGTCCAGACGGGCGTTGCGGGAAAAGTCCAGAGTGCTGATTGTGGATGACTTCATGAAGGCAGGCGGAACTGTACGCGGTATGGTCGATCTTCTGGGTGAATTCAATGCCGAGGTTGCCGGGGTAGGTGTACTGGTTGAATCCGGAGCGGTTGAAACCGAGGAGCGCCTGCTCCATGACTACGTTTCCCTGGTGAAGTTAAGCGAAGTGGACTCTAAGGAACGGCGGATCTCTGCACATCCGGGGAATTATTTTTCCGCTTAACCGTTGGCTAAAATGTCGAATTCGTGAGGAAAACACAGAGAAGTTCACGAAATCTGTCGAAAACGGTGTGTAGCCAAAAATAATCTTCTTAATCAGGTATTTTATGGAATCGAAAAGAAGGAATTCGCATTGCTGTGTGGAATTATACACCAAGTCTCTGATGGAAAAAGGTGGTGAACACACACATGCAAATTACGGATGTCAGACTCCGCCGCGTTAACTCTGAGGGGAGAATGAAAGCAATCGCATCCATTACAATCGATAACGAGTTTGTTGTTCATGACATTCGCGTCATCGACGGTAATAACGGGATGTTCGTTGCTATGCCCAGCAAGCGTACACCGGATGGTGAATTCCGCGATATCGCACACCCGATTTCTTCGGGAACACGCGAGAAGATTCAATCCGCGGTTCTGGCCGAGTATGATCGCGCCGCTACTGAAGAAGAAGAGGTCATTGAAGAGGGAGCATAAGCTAGGCGCTAACTCTGAAAGGACGGCTGCCCTTACTTGGGTGGCTTAAGGCCATGCCGTTTTTTTATTGGGGTTCGAAGAAAAGGGAACCATGCCTTCATGGTTCTCTTTTCTTTTTGCCTGGAATGCGATATATTCAGTAGTGAGCTAAAGAAGTAGGAGGTTGGCATTCTTGAAAAGAATGGCTGTTGTACTTGCTGCAGGTCAAGGCAAGCGCATGAAATCTAAATTATACAAAGTGCTGCACCCCGTCTGCGGCAAACCGATGGTAGGGCATGTACTGGATACAGTAAAAGCGACCGGATGCCAGCGCACCGTTGTAGTTGTCGGACACGGCGCGGAGAAAGTTAAAGCCTACGTGGGCGAGAATGCGGAATATGTGCTTCAGGAAACGCAGCTGGGTACAGGCCATGCTGTAAAGCAGGCTAAAGACCTTCTCGGTGGCGAAACAGGCACAACTGTTGTAATCTGCGGGGATACACCGCTTGTGACAGCGGAGACGCTGGAGGGGCTTATGGCTCTGCATGAGGGCCAGAATGCGGCTGCAACCGTACTTACAGCTGTCATGGAGCAGCCTGCAGGCTATGGAAGAATTATTCGCGGTGAAGATGGCGGCGTGTTGAAGATCGTAGAGCAGAAGGATTGCTCTCCGGAGGAAGCTGCTGTGAATGAGATCAACACGGGAACCTATTGTTTTGATAATGCCAAGCTGTTTGCAGCTTTGGAGAAGGTTACGAATAGCAACAACCAGCAGGAATATTATTTAACCGATGTTATCGGCATACTCCGGGCACAGGGGGATATCGTTCTGGGATATCAGGCTCATGATGCTGCGGAGTCTATTGGCGTTAATGACCGTTTGGCCTTGTCGGAGGCAGAGGGATTAATGCGCCAGCGCATCAACCGTCAGCACATGCTGAATGGGGTAACCATTATTGATCCTTCTTCAACCTATATCGCAGCAGATGTGACCATTGGTGCAGATACGACACTTTATCCAGGAACCATCCTGAAAGGAAAGACTGTCATTGGTGAAGACTGCATCATCGGGCCGTCCAGTGAGATTGAGGATTGTATAATCATGGAGGGTGCTCAGGTGAAGCATTCCGTGCTCAATCAGGCTCAGGTTGGCGCAAGAACCTCTGTTGGACCTTTTGCTTATTTGCGTCCAGGCGCGGTGCTTGGGGAAGAGGTTAAAATCGGTGATTTTGTGGAGATTAAGAATGCCAGCATTGGGGATGGCTCCAAAGTGTCGCATTTAAGCTATGTTGGTGATGCGACAGTTGGCAAGAATGTAAATATGGGCTGCGGTGCAATTACCGTTAACTATGACGGCTATAATAAAGCAAGAACCGAGATTGGCGATGATGCCTTTATTGGCAGTAATGTGAACCTTGTAGCTCCGGTTACAGTGGGTAAAGGTGCGTTTGTTGTTGCCGGGTCTACCATTACACGTTCGGTTCCAGAGAATGATCTGGCTATTGCCAGAGTAAGGCAGGAGAACAAGCCAGGGTACGCCGAGAAGATCCGTGCCAAGGCCAAAGCTAAGAAAAAAGGCCAGTCGAGTCCATCGTAGAGTGCTAGAAGCCAAAGCGCCGGACGGACCCGCAAATCCGCGCCGGCGCCACTTGGAAGTTAAATTCCGTCACGGAGGGTTTATATTTTATGACTTATTGCGATTCCAAACTAAAGATTTTTACCTGTAATTCCAATCCTAAGCTGGCCAGTCAAATTGCCGATTATATCGGCATTCCGATGGGGGAATCCCACACGACAAGCTTCAGCGATGGAGAGATTCAGGTTAAGCTGTCAGAGAGCGTTCGCGGCTGTCATGTATATATTGTACAGTCCACATGTGGTCCGGTTAATGATAATCTCATGGAGCTTCTGGTTATGGTAGACGCACTCAAGCGCGCCTCCGCGAAGAGCATCAATGTGGTTATTCCATACTATGGCTACGCGCGTCAAGATCGTAAAGCCCGTTCCCGTGATCCGATAACGGCCAAGCTGGTGGCGAACCTGATTGAAAAAGCAGGGGCACACCGTGTCATTACCATGGACCTTCACGCAATGCAGATTCAAGGCTTTTTCGATATTCCTGTGGATCATCTCCTCGGTGTTCCAATTCTTGCCCAATATTTCCGTTCCAAGCAGATTCAGAATCCTGTTGTAGTGTCTCCTGACCATGGCGGTGTAGTACGGGCAAGAAAGCTTGCTGATTTCCTGAACGCGCCACTGGCGATCATCGACAAGCGCCGTCCAGAGCCAAATGTCAGTGAAGTTATGAACATCATCGGTAATATCGAGGGCAAGACGGCAATTCTGATCGATGATATTATCGACACGGCCGGAACCATTGTACTCGGGGCCAATGCTCTGATGGAGGGCGGCGTGAAGGAAGTATATGCCTGCTGCACCCACCCAGTATTGTCAGGCCCTGCGCACGAACGCTTGGAAAACTCTCCAATTAAAGAAATTATCGTGACGGATACGATTCCAATTCGGAGCAGCAATCCGACCTCAAAGCTAAAAGTGCTGTCCGTTGCTCCACTGATGGGCGAGGCTATCATCCGCGTTCATGAAGAACTGTCGATCAGTAAATTGTTTGAAATAGAGTAGAATGCACAGGGTACAGAAAAAGGGTTACACCTTTCGCGAGGAAGATGTAACCCTTGTCGGCGTAATGCGAATGCCGCTTCTAGTATCCCGGACGTGAGATGAAGGTAAACAGGGTGCGGTTATAAAGGGTACCCTGCAGCTCCACAAAACATTCATCCACAGCGGTTACCATTCCGATGTCAACGTGCACGTTGCCTCTATATACCTCGACAGGCACAGCATGTTGGATGTGATACTGGAAATGGCGCTGAAGCGTTAAGATATCGCCTTGATGTAGCATGTTTCATCACCTGTCTTTGGAATATACGCTTATTGTACCAAAAATGGAGCGCCTCTGCCGAGGAGCGTCAAGAACGAAAGGATAGCCTCATCATGAAATGGATTGTTGGACTTGGAAATCCCGGACCGCAGTACGCCAAGACGAGACATAATGTCGGCTTTATGGCTTTGGACGAGTTGGCGGGTAGACACGGCATAGTTTTTAACCAGAACAAATGTAAATCCGTTATCGGGGAAGGTGTGATTGACGGAGTCAAAGCCGTTCTGATCAAACCGATGACCTTTATGAATCTTTCCGGTGAAGCGGTCCGTGCCTATATGGATTATTACAAAGTACAGCTTGAAGATATGATTGTTGTATACGATGATCTGGATACGGAAATCGGTAAAGTAAGGTTACGCTATCAGGGAAGCGCAGGCGGTCATAACGGGATTAAATCCATCATTCAGCATACCGGTACCCAAAGCTTTAACCGTGTGCGGATGGGGATATCCCGGCCTGAGCCCGGATTTGCCATTGTTGACTATGTGTTATCTACCTTCCCAAAGAAAGACGGAGATAAGCTGGACACGATGATTCAGGACACTTGTGCTGCGCTGGAGTTCAGTGTGAAGCATACCTTTGAGCAAACCATGGCCAAATTTAATGGCTGATTAGCAAGAGTAGGTAATTCCCTCTAAGGCTAAAGGTAAGACAGGTAGGGCATACTGAAGGTAATATACAACCTTCAGGAGGCATATAGATGGCAATAAACTATGTATGCAGGCACTGCCGGACATTTCTGGGAAGCATCCAGAGAGGTGACACAACAGAAATGCAGCTAGGCCTACATTCTTTAACCCCTGCGGAACGCAGAGATATCATAGCGTATGATGCAGAAGGCGAGATAACGGTAAAGGTGACTTGCGATTACTGCAAGGAAGCCTTGGACAATAACCCCGAGCTCAGTCTGCTGGCTAGTCCGCTTCAGTAAGTGGCAGCGGCTGTCTCTATCGTCATCCGCAAGCCTTGGCCTTATGCTAAGGCTTGTTTTCGATTCTAATTATAATAGGTGGCACCTGCCCGTCAGGGCAGTGCCGACCTGTTTAGTAAGAGAGGTGCGCCTGTTGTTACAAGGTCTTATAGAAGCTTTTTCCAAAGATTCCGATTTTCAGTCCGTTGCCCGAGGTGTAGCTGCAGGCATGAAGGAGCAGCTCATATCGGGTTTGTCCGGTTCGGCCAGACAAATCATGCTGGCGGCATTACATGAAGAAACTTCGCGTCCGCTGCTTGTAGTTACTCATAATATGTTTTCAGCCCAGAAGATGGCTGAGGATTTGCAGGAAGCGCTTTCTCCGGATCGCGTCCTGCTCTACCCTGCCAACGAATTGGTTGCCGCTGAGGCTGCAGTCTCAAGTCCTGAGACGCTGGCTCAGCGGATTGATGTGTTAACAAGATGCGCCCAGGGCTTCCGTGGAGTTGTTGTTGTTCCCTATTCGGGTGTACGCCGCTTGCTTCCTTCGCCACATGTGATGGCAGCCGCGGAGGTGACGATCTCCCAGGATGGGACGCTTGTGCTTGATGAGTTCCTGATGTCGATGATAGAGATGGGCTATGAACGGGTGGAGCGGGTAGAAAACCGCGGCGAGCTTAGTGTCCGGGGCGGCATTATTGATTTCTATCCGATGACTTCTCCCTTGGCCTACCGGGTGGAGCTGTTTGATGATGAGGTTGACTCTATCCGGACCTTCGATCCGCAGGATCAGCGTTCGATTGACAAGGTGCGCAGCGTGAAAATCACACCTGCCAAAGAAATTATCGCGGATAAGCTGCGCCAGGATGCGGCTTCTATGGAAGCTGCGGCTATGCTGGAACGGCAGCTCGAAAAGATGGCCGACCGCCAGGCGAAGCTGCGTCTGCGCGAGGAAATGGGCCGGGAGCTGGAAATGCTCCGCGAAGGTACTTATTTTCCGGAAATCTATAAATATATCAGTCTCTTATATCCTGAACGTACCCATCTGTACGATTACATGGCGAAGGATACACTTCTGGTGCTGGATGAGCCGGCCAGATTGCTGGAAACGGCGAAGCAGCTTGAACGGGATGAATCGGAATGGAACCTGCATCTGCTGCAGAACGGAAAGACATTACCTGATCTGCAGCTCTCTGTAGAGAGCGATGTTGTTATGTATCAGCGGCCGTTCCAAAGCCTGTTCATGTCGATTTTTCTGCGCCAGGTTCCTCATATCCAGCCGCAGAATATTCTGGGCTTCATCAGCCGCGGCATGCAGGACTTCCATGGGCAGATGAATGTGCTGAAATCGGAAATGGAGCGGTGGCATAAATCCGGCGTGAAAGTGATTATGCTGGCAAATGGTGAAGAACGGATGGAACGTGTCCGTAGAGTCCTGTATGACTATGGCATTGAGGAACCTACAATCCTTCAAGGGAATTTGGGTTCTGGTTTTGAACTGCCTTCCATTCATCTTGCGGTCATTACCGAAGGTGAAATGTTCTCCCAGAAGCAGCGCAAGGCGCGCAAGGTATCCAAGGGGATCGATAATGCTGAGCGGATCAAGAGCTACACCGAGCTCAAGATTGGTGACTATGTTGTTCATCAAAATCACGGGATCGGGAAATATATGGGGATCGGAACGCTTGAAGTCAGCGGAATTCACCGTGACTATATGCATATTATGTATGCCGGTGGAGATAAGCTCTCCGTACCGATTGAACAAATTGATCTGATTCAGAAGTATGTGGGCTCGGAAGATAAGGAGCCCAAGGTTTACAAGCTTGGCGGCAATGAATGGACGAGGGTTACAAGCAAGGTGCGGTCTTCCGTCCAGGATATCGCCGATGATCTGATTAAGCTTTACGCTGAACGCCAGAGTGCACTGGGCTATGGCTTCGAGAAGGATACCCAGGAGCAGCGTGAATTCGAAGAGATGTTCCCTTATGAAGAGACACGCGATCAGCTGCGGGCCATAGAAGAAATCAAGAAGGATATGGAGCAGAACCGCCCCATGGACCGTTTGCTGTGCGGTGACGTAGGTTACGGGAAGACGGAGGTAGCGATACGTGCTGCTTTTAAATCTGCGATTGAAGGCAAGCAGGTTGCGGTGCTGGTACCAACGACGATTCTTGCCCAGCAGCATTATGAGACCTTCCGCGAGCGTTTTGCCAACTATCCGCTTAATATCCAGGTGCTCAGCCGATTCCGCAGCCGCAAGGAGCAGAATGAGACGATCAAGGGCGTACGGCAGGGAACGGTAGATGTGGTTATTGGCACGCATCGTCTGTTGTCGCAGGATATGGTCTTTAAGGACTTGGGTCTCCTGATTGTGGATGAGGAGCAGCGTTTCGGGGTTACACATAAGGAAAAGCTCAAGAAACTGAAAACCAATGTCGATGTACTTACTCTTACCGCAACACCTATTCCCCGTACTCTTCATATGTCAATGCTTGGTGTGCGGGACTTGTCTGTAATTGAGACACCGCCGGAGAACCGCTTCCCTGTCCAGACGTACGTGGTGGAGCATAGCCAGACGCTTACCCGTGAGGCCGTAGAGCGTGAGCTGGCCCGGGGGGGACAGGTTTATTATCTCTATAACCGCGTTCAGGGTATTCAGGAAATGGCTGCGCAAATCTCCATGCTCGTTCCGGAAGCCCGGGTCGGTATCGGTCATGGTCAAATGTCGGAGTCTGAGCTGGAGAAGACCATTCTTGACTTTCTGGATGGGGAATACGATGTACTGGTCAGCACAAGCATCATCGAGACAGGAGTGGATATTCCGAACGTCAATACTCTGATTGTGCATGATGCTGACAAAATGGGGCTGTCCCAGCTGTACCAGCTTCGTGGACGGGTGGGGCGGTCCAACCGCATAGCCTATGCCTATTTCACGTACCAGCGTGACAAGGTGCTTACTGAGGTAGCAGAGAAGCGACTGCAATCGATTAAGGAGTTCACAGAGCTGGGATCCGGCTTCAAAATCGCCATGCGCGACCTTTCCATTCGCGGAGCGGGCAATTTGCTTGGCGCCGAACAGCATGGTTTCATTGCGTCTGTCGGTTTTGACCTCTACTCGCAGATGCTTGCAGAAGAGATTCGTAAACGCAAAGTCAGCGTGTTAGGTGAAGAGGATACCTCACTTAAGCAAGGAAATACGGTCATTGACTTGTCGATTGATGCTTATCTGCCATCCGAGTATATCTATGACAGTATTCAAAAAATAGAAATATATAAAAAAGTTGCTGCAGTGGCTTCCCTGGAGGATGCTGCAGAACTTGAAGACGAGCTGCTCGACCGCTTCGGCGAGCTGCCTGAGGCTGTCGTCAATTTGTTATCTGTAGCCCGGTTGAAGGTATATGGCAAGCTTTATGGGTTGGAATCGATGGTCCGTCGCGGAGATGAGGTCTCTCTCAACTTCCATGAAGGCAGCACTGGGGCTTTTGATACGGCAAAGCTCGCTAAAGTTGGAAATAACTTTGAAAGACGTGTACAATTTGATAGGGACGCCAAGGCAACCATCCGCGTGA
Organism: Paenibacillus diazotrophicus; assembly: GCF_042610465.1. Lineage (NCBI taxonomy): Bacteria > Bacillati > Bacillota > Bacilli > Caryophanales > Paenibacillaceae > Paenibacillus > Paenibacillus diazotrophicus. The sequence continues at coordinate 33,999 of NZ_JBGJZN010000014.1, read as the reverse complement.
AATCGAAGGATCTGGGCGATAAGGAGCTGCTTGATTTGCTGGAACAGTTCCTGGCGGCGGCTAAAGAGTCTTTAAAATCGAAGGGAGAACTACATGATGTCATCAAATAAAACAAAATCCTGGAAAGTGCTGCTGGTTTCACTAGCGGCGGCAATTTCCTTCTCCATGCTGGCAGCCTGCAGCAGTAATAATAACAGTAATGCCGATAAGGATAACAGCACTGCGGTAGCTACCTACAAAGGGGGTACCATTACCCAAAAAGAATTTGATATGGACACACGTGTCATGAAGCTCCTGTCGCCACAGCAAGCGCAATACCTGGAGATTGACGCCTTCAAAGAGTCTATCCTGAAGCAGGAAGTGGCGTTTGAATATCTGTCTGGCAAGGCTACAGATGCTGCCAAGAAAGAAGCGGAGAAGGAAGCAGATCAACAAGTGACCTCCATCAAGACAGGTCTGGGAGACACCTATGAGAGTACGCTGAAGGAAGCCAATCTGACGGAAGCTGATATCCGCTCTTATATGTTGCGTGTGCTGACCGTGTATCAGGACATGCTTCTGAAGGTTACGGATGACCAGGTAAAGGCTGAGTTTGAAAAAACTAAAGGCGACTTCACCGTAGCAACACTTCGCCATGTGCTGATCGGTCTAAAGGATGCTGCAGGAAAGGAACGTACTGATGCAGACGCGCTGAAGCTGGCCAAGGAAGTGAAAGCCAAGCTTGACGGCGGTGCGGATTTTGCTGCTACAGCCAAACAGTACTCTGACGATACCGGTTCTAAAGAAAACGGCGGTGAAATTAAAGATACTGCTCTGGGTACTTATGTGGAAGAATTTAAGAAGGCGGCTCAAACCCTGCCGCTGAACACGATTAGCGAACCGGTCAAGACAACCTATGGCTATCATGTGATGGAAGTGGAATCCCGTACAGAAACCACCTTTGACAAGCTGACCAATGAACAGAAAGAGACCATCAAGGGTTCACTGGCATCTCAAGGGTTGGAATCCTTCCTTGAGAAGGATCTGGAGTCACTGGATGTCAAGATTAATCTGCCGAAGAGCTCTGCAGCTGCGGATAAATCGGGAACAACCAATGGCGGAACTGAGCCAACAGCCGCACCAAGCGCTGAAGCTCCGGCTGCAACCGAAGCAGCCAAATAATACGCTACAGCTATCATTAGGACGGCCTCCTCACTTTGTGTGAGGAGGCCGTTCCGGTTTATATAATACATACGGGGGATGTATAAGGAACTGGGAAGAGATGAATACTATGGTCAGATATTTCGATAAATCACTAGGATTATCCATTCCCATAATGGACAGTAGTTGAACCATACTTCTTAAGAAAGCGGGGCAACATGTGAAATGAAAGCTACTGGAATTGTTCGCCGTATTGATGACCTCGGACGAGTTGTTATCCCCAAAGAAATTAGACGTACTCTACGTATCCGTGAAGGTGATCCACTGGAAATCTTCGTCGACCGTGACGGTGAAGTCATACTGAAAAAGTATTCTCCGATTGGCGAGTTGGGTGATTTTGCCAAGGAATATGCAGAATCGCTTTTTGAAGGAACAGGCCATATTACCATGATCACTGACCGGGACACTTTTATCGCTTTGGCTGGAGGTTCCAAAAAAGACTATCTTGAGAAGCAGGTTGGGGTGTTGCTTGAGAAAGTAATGGAGAGCCGGAAGACCGTGCTTGAAACGAATGCAGGCAGCTATGACATCGGTAAAGACCATCCGGAGTCCGTCTCTTCCTATGTGGTTGCACCCATAATTTCCGGCGGAGACCCGATTGGCTGTGTTGTGTTGCTGAATAAGGACGACTCCGTCAAAATGGCGCAGATGGAAGTGAAAATGGCCGAGACCGCTGCTGCCTTCCTGGGCAAACAAATGGAACAGTAAGGGTTTCGGTACGAAAGGCCCCGCTTCCCCTTTGGTGAATTAAGCCAAGCGGGCGGCGGGGTTTTTGTCGTGCGGTTCCCGATGGGTTATAATATTAGAAATTCATCCCATCATAGCAGTTATAGCTGTAGAAGCAGGTACATGTATGAAACATTCGCAGGGCTCCAGATTATTGCAAGGAGCATTTATTCTTAGTGCGGCAGCCATCCTCTCGAAGCTGATTGGCACTCTGCAGAAAATTCCACTGCAAAATTTGGGCGGAGATGCCGTATTCGGCATCTATAATACGGTTAATCCACTGTACACCATGCTGGTAACGGTGGCGATGCTGGGCCTGCCGTCCGCCGTCTCCAAATTCGTGGCAGAGACCTCTGCGGGCAGGGAGGAGCAGGAGGGGCGCCGGATCCTGAAGCTGTCTGCCCTCCTTACCGGAGTTAGCGGGATAGTGATTGGAATACTAGTCTATATAGGTGCGCCTCTTCTCTCGTCTTGGGTTGGTAATTCGCATATTATCCCTGCACTTCGGTTCAGTGCTTGGGGACTGGCCGTTGTTCCGCTAATGGCTGCCCTACGGGGATATTTCCAGGGCCTGCATAATATGGTGCCAACTGCTGTCTCCCAGGTAGCGGAGCAGTCGGTGCGCGTCGTCGTAATGATCGCACTGCTGCTGTATCTGACTTCCATCCATGCAGATGCGTCAGGCATTGCCGCAGGGGCGCTGCTGGGTTCAGCCGGAGGAGGTGCGGCAGGTCTGCTAATCATGCTGCTGTATCTGCGGAGGCACCGTCGCCGTCAAGCGGAGCAGAAGCTCGCTGCCGCATCGGAAATAGCGGCTAAGGCCTCATGGGCACAAGAGAAGAGAGCGGCTGCTCCCGCCAATCTGAAGTCGGGTACGCGAGTCCGGCAGCTGCTGGCTTATGGGCTCCCGGTCATGCTGGGAGCACTTGCTGTGCCGCTCATCGGGCTGGTGGATGTATTCACAGTCCCCCGCTTATTGTCCTCAGGCGGGAACCAGGTGTCAGCGATGGCGCAGTTCGGGATCTACAACCGCGGCCTGCCGCTGGTGCAGATCGTCACGATGCTCGCCACATCGCTGTCTGTAGTCTTCATCCCGGCATTGGCTGAGGCCAAGTATCGGGGAGATCTAGGGCTAATCCAGACCCGCTGCAGCCTGTCGCTGCGCTGGTTCTGGCTGCTTGGCCTGGCCGCCTCTATAGGCCTGGCGGTGCTTGCGGAGCCGATCAACGTGGCGCTCTACGGCGATGCTTCCGGCAGCAGCACGATGGCCTGGCTGGCCTTCACCGCCGCCGGCGGTACGGTCAGCATCATCTCGGCCGCGCTGCTGCAGGGCCTCGGCGCCGTGCGCGCGCCGGCGCTGCACCTCCTGGCCGCCGCGCTGCTCAAGGCGGCCCTGAACCTGCTGCTCGTGCCGCAGCAGGGCATTACCGGCGCGGCTATCGCAAGCGTCGCCGCGTATTTGTTCGCAGCAGCGCTGAACGTGCTGCTGCTGCACCGCCAGGGCCATCTGCGGCTGCGCCTGGCAGATGCCCTGCTACGGCCCGCGCTGCTGCTGGCGGGCCTGGCCCTGGCCGCTGCCGCCGTGAGCGGCGTTACCGGCGCCGCGGCAGAAGCCGCGGGCCTTGGCGGCAGCCGCACCGCGGCCCTGGCGCAGAGCCTGCTCGGTGTGCTCGCAGGCTGCGTCGTCTTTGCCATCGGCGCGATCACCCTGCGCCTGCTGGGCGAAAGTGAATTGCGCCAGCTGCCGGGCTTCGGCCCGGGGCTGGCGGAAAAGCTGAAGAAGCTGCGCCTGCTCCCCTAAGAAGCATACCAGCCCTGAGCTTTGATGAGATCATCACTCGGGTTTTCCTTTAATACCAGCAGTACATAGAGCGGTCATCTGCAAAAAGGCAGCGGCCGCCTGGAAGGAGTAAAATCGTATGAGTGCAATACTTACAGTGGTTGGGCTTGGCTCAGGGAATCCGGACCGGCTGACGCTGGGCATTATCAAGAAGCTGAAGGCGGCATCTGTGGTGTACGTGCGGACTGCTGAGCATCCGGTTATGGCAGCTCTGGCAGAGCTCGGGATTGCTTCACAGTCGTTTGATGGCCTGTATGAATCCCTGTCTTCTTTTCCTGAGGTATATGAAGCCATTACGGCAAAGTTGATAGAGGAAGCGGGCCTGGCTCCGTCTGGTACAGAAATTGTCTATGCCGTTCCTGGGCATCCCATGGTTGCTGAGTCGGCAGTTTCTTTGCTCCGGCAGCGTTGTCCAGAGGCGGGAATTAAGCTGGACATTCTCGGCGGAGAAAGCTTCCTGGACGAGGCCTTTGTGCGTTTGGGTTTTGACCCGATTGAGGGCTTTCAGCTTTTGGACGCCTCAGGCATCCGCAGCTCACAGCTTCAGCCTGAGCTGCATACGTTGATCGGCCAGGTGTACGACAGCTTTACGGCTTCGGAGACCAAGCTGTGCCTGATGGAGCTGTACCCGTCGGAGTATGAGGTTATTGTAGGCCATGCGCTTGGAGTGGAAGGTGAAGAGCGGATAGACCGCGTGCCGCTTTATGAGCTTGACCGCCTTACAGGCTATGGCAATCTGTCGCTAGTCTACATTCCGGCGAATCGTGAGGAGACGGCTAGACGGCGCAGCTTCGCCCGCCTGCATGAGATTGTTGATATTTTGCGCAGTCCGGAGGGCTGTCCTTGGGACCGGGAACAGACGCATGATTCGCTGCGGAAGAATCTGATTGAGGAAACCTACGAAGTGCTCGAAACCATTGACGAAGATGACCCGGACCATATGAAGGAAGAGCTGGGAGATCTGCTGCTGCAGATTATGCTGCATGCCCAGATGGAAGAGGAGCTCGGTACCTTTAACGTATATGACGTTATTGAAGGCCTCAATGATAAGCTGATCTTCCGGCATCCGCATGTATTCGGGGATACCGAAGCAGGCAATGCCGAGGAGGCGCTGAAGAACTGGGAGGGCATGAAGGCTGAGGAGAAACGGCGTAAGGGCCTGAAGCCCGAAGCGGATTCTGCACTCAGTGGGGTTCCCCGTGATCTTCCGGCGCTGATGAAAGCCTATAAGCTGCAGAAGAAAGCCTCCAAGGTGGGTTTCGACTGGGACAACGTGCAGGACGTTCTGGCCAAAATCCGAGAGGAGGCAGACGAACTGCAGGAGGCCATTGAGAATGGTGCTTCAGCGGAGGAGCAAATGCTTGAGCTGGGCGATCTGCTGTTTGCGGCAGCCAATGCCGCCCGTTTTATCGATGCGGATCCCGAAGAGGCGCTGACCCGCACTAACCGCAAATTTGTCTCCCGGTTTCATTATATTGAACAACAGTTGCTTAGCCAGGGAACAACCGTGCAGGAGAGCAGTCTGGAACAGATGGAGGCACTCTGGCAGGCTGCCAAAAAGGAAGAACGAAAGCTGTAATATCAGCTGCAATTCAACATGGAACCTTATATAAGATCCGCTATAATAGAGGAAATAGTATATAGAGTTGCCTTAAGGCCGGTATAGCCCTCTGATAAAGCGGCAATGCTGTGAATGCGCCCCAATCTCTGATTTGAAATACAAAGAGTAGTTTATAATGTTATAGTGCTATACGTTCTGGATTTCCAAGGGAAGCTGATTTCTAAAAAAATTGGCGGTTCATGGCAGGAATTCGGGTTAGCATCAAGAATATCATAAAGACGAAATGGTGGTTTGCGGCTTTGCCTGTCGCATAATCGCGTTTCATTTATTTTTTTGTATCCTAGGAGGAACTTCAAATTATGAACAAGACAGATTTGGTTAACAACATTTCCGAAAAAAGCGGACTTTCAAAAAAAGATGTTGAAGCTGTATTGAATGGAGTACTGGGCGAAATTACTGAAGCACTTGCACAAGGCGACAAAGTGCAACTGATCGGATTCGGTACCTTTGAAACCCGCAAACGTTCCGGACGTTCCGGACGTAACCCGCAAACGGGCACACCTATTGAAATTCCAGAATCCACTGTACCGGCCTTCAAGGCTGGCAACAAGCTTAAAGAAGCCGTCAACTAATGCGTCTCGATAAATTCCTGAAAGTCTCCCGTTTGATCAAGCGCCGCACAGTGGCTAAGGATGTGTCCGAACAAGGCCGGGTGCTGATCAATGGGAAGGAATCCAAGCCGAGCAGTACAGTGAAGATCGGCGACGAGATCACTGTGCAATTCGGTCAAAAACTTGTGACGGTCAAAGTGGAAAAGCTGGTTGAAACGACCCGCAAGGACGAGGCTGCAGGTATGTATACTCTGCTTCGTGAAGAGCCTGTTGCCAAAAGCAGCGGCCTTGACTGGTAAGCAGCTTCAGAAGAGTCCCGAGAAAGCGCAGCTCTGCATTATTGTAGAGTATGCGCTTTTTTTATATATTTTAGAGGTTTCATGCCACAAATGAACCTAATATTTCTCGTTTCCACTTTTGCAGTTTCTGTTCTATAACCTCCCCTCTCCCCATAGATTAGAATCAAGAAGGAGGGGTACATGCTATGATCGAACCAGCAAAAGTGAATAAACAGCATGATCTCCACATGCATAGCCGCAAACAGCTTGAACTTACCGGTGTGCAAAATGTGGAAAGCTTCGACAGCGAGGAGTTTCTGCTGCGTACGGAACTTGGCCATCTCACCATACGCGGGAATCATTTACATATCAAAAATTTAAGTCTGGAGAATGGCATATTGTCTCTGGAGGGCAATGTGCAATCCCTGATTTATCTGGATCCCGGAGCGCAGGGCAAAAATAAAGGATTACTCGGTAAGCTGTTTAAATGAATCCTGCCGTTCAGTGGATGACCCTGTTCTATATGATGCTGGCTGGCACAGCTATGGGACTGGCCTATGACAGCTACCGGGTGCTGTCGCTGAAATTAAGCTTTCCCAAGTGGCTCAATGCGCTTCTTGATCTCCTATATTGGTTATGGGCGGCGCTGCTGGTCTTTCGCATGCTTTATGCCGGAAATCAGGGACAATTGCGGTTTTATGTCTTTCTGGGCCTGTTCATAGGCGTATGGATCTATTTTTTGATCTTCAGTGTTACGATGCGCCGTTTTGTGGTAATGTTAATTCAGTCGGTTCAGTATACGTCCAGACTGCTATGGAGAGTTATAGAAGTGTTAATAGGTGTACCGCTGCGGTTGTTGTGGCGCCTCTTGAGAGGCATTTTGCAGCTGCTGGGCACAATCCTGTTATTTATTCTAAAGCTGCTGCTGCGTCTAACGAAACCCATTTGGGTATTTCCTGTAAGGTGGATCTCTCCACATGTTTCCCGGATGCGCAAAAGCGCCTGGGTCATGAGATGCACAGCATGGATACACACCAAAAGGAAACACTGACCCTGAACTGGAGGAACGCTGCATGAACAGAATCTCTGCGGATGAGAAGGGGAATAGCCATAACGCTTTGGCCGCAGGCGCGAAGAGAAGAAAATTCATATGGATGCTCGTCGTTGCTGTGTTTTTCGGCTGGGCCGGTTTTATTTTCTTTGCCCAGAGTGCGGCTATTGCAGATAAGAGTGAACTGCTCGCCAAGAAGCAAGAGAGCAATGCAACGGTGACTTCTTCCCTTAATCAACTGAAATATGAAGTATCCCGCTTGAATAATGACGAGTATGTCGGACAATTGGCGCGGAAATGGTACAATATGTATCCAAAAGGAGAAACACCTATTCGTACCGAGCAATCAGGGGAATAAAGCATGCCAAAAGGGGCTTTCGCTGTGTTGCCTTGATTTGTTCTTTACTGTATAATCAAATCACCGCAGACAGGATGGACTTTATATTCGTCTGTATATTTTTAAGGGAGGATCATTTTATTCTATGGCAATTGAAGTGGGCACCAAGTTAGAGGGCAAGGTGACAGGCATCACGCATTTCGGAGCATTTGTGGATCTGTCAGGAGGTGTCACAGGTCTCGTTCACATCTCGGAAATCGCCGATAATTACGTCAAAGATGTTAATGATCATTTGAAGATTGCTGATGTGGTGACCGTCAAAGTGATTAACGTTGACAAGGACGGTAAGATCGGACTTTCCATCAAGCAGGCCGTAGATAAACCTGCATCGGAAGTACGTCCCCCCAGAGCTCCAAGACCTGAACGTCCAAGCGGTGGAGACCGTTTCGGCGGCGGTGGCGGCAGTGGTGGAGGCGGCGGTGGTGGATTCAATCGTGAACGGGGAGGGCGTCCATTCAAGCCTGCAGCCGGTAAACCTTCATTCGAGGATAAAATGTCACGCTTCCTGAAAGACAGCGAAGAACGGATATCTTCGATCAAGAAGAACACTGAAGGAAAGCGCGGAGGCCGTGGGGCTAAGCGCGTATAGTTCTATACATGCACATCATTAATAACCGCCGGGGGTGTAATGCCCTTTGCGGTTTTTTTGTATGCCGGTAATGAATAAGCTTTCGAATTAGTAAGGGATTAAATAGGAGCGAAGTTCTCCTGTAGGGCTATTTTGTCGTCAGAAAACTAATTGCCGACAGTATCCTTGCCATTCTCACATAACTCCAAAGCAATCGCTGACGAATGATTGCATCCCCAGGCACGTCAAAGTTGGAAGCGGTTTCCATAATTTCCTTCAAACTATTGTCCCGCAAGGGATACGCAAGCTTTTCCACAGAATGTCGGCACAGGCTTTTTTGTCGGAAATTTCTTACGGGCTGCTCTCTGTTTCTGACAAACTTTCTAAAGACCCCCGCTATATAATGAGACTCATAAATTCTTATACGGGTGGTGCAGAGGAATGGGTAAAAGCAACGTGGTGAATTTGCCGGAGTGGACGAGAGCTGGAAGCAATGACAAGGGTCAGAGGGATAGCTGGGGAGAACGGGCAAAAGCGTGGAGTCTGAAGCAGCCTGTAATCCAGCTTTTCATAGTGAAAAAGTGGATGCTGCTTCTGAGTCTTATGGGCTTTTTGCTCGGCCGTGCGATGATTCTGGACGAGCTATCTCCCTTTGCTGTAGCTTATTTTGCCGTAATTGTATTTATGCGCAAAGATTCCATCCTGCCTGTAGCCGGTGCACTTATTCTTGGAAGCCTCTTCACTCCCTTCCCCGGCGCTGTGAGGGTAGCTGCTGAACTGATCATCTTTTTTCTGATTTATAAAGGCTTGGATAACTTTCAGAAGGTAGAGATATCCTATGCGCCGCTGATGGTTTTCGTCTCTTCGTTCATGGTGGGCTTGTTTCAAATCGTCATTGGACCCTCGATTACCTGGTATTCGCTGTTGATGGTCACACTGGATGCCCTGCTGGGATTTGTGCTTACTCTGGTATTCTTGCAGGCGCTTCCGATCTTTACGTATAAGCAAAAAAGCAGGGCGCTTCGTAATGAAGAAGTCCTTTGCCTAATTATATTGCTGGCCTCAGTGATGACCGGCCTTGTCGGCTGGAGTGTGGGCGGGTTATCGCTTGAGCATATTCTATCCCGTTATCTGATTCTGCTGTTTGCCTTGGCTGGGGGCGCTCCGCTCGGTGCTGCGGTCGGTGTAGTTACCGGATTAATCCTTAGTCTGGCTGATATCGGTGCCATCTATCAGATGAGCCTCCTCGCCTTTTCGGGGATGCTGGCAGGGATGATGCAATCCGGGCGCAAAGGCGCGGTCTCCATCGGAATGCTGCTGGGCTCAACCATTCTGTCCGTCTACTTCCTGGGTCCGGGTGATGTCATGGCCTCTACTTGGGAGACTAGCGTAGCGGTAGTGTTGTTTCTTCTCACACCAAAAGGGATGATTTCTGCCATTGCCAAGTACGTACCAGGTACACCAGACCATAGCCGTTCCCAGCATGAGTATGCGAGAAGAGTAAGAGATATTACAGCCGACCGGGTAACCCAGTTCTCGCAGGTATTCCGCCAATTATCAAGCAGTTTTGGACAGATTCCCCGTGCAGGAGAGGCAGGTAAATCGGATCGTGAAATGGAAGATTTCATGAATACCGTGACCGAGGGGGCCTGCTCGGGCTGCATCCGCCGTACCCATTGCTGGGATGCCAAATTTTATCAGACCTATCGCTATATGACCGATATGATGACAACCGTAGAGGAATGCCCTGACATTACAGCTGCCCAGCTTCCGCCAGAATGGGCCCGGATCTGCGGCAAAACTGCTGAGGTACTGGATGTGATGAAAGGTCAATATGATCTATACCAGCATGATATGCGCTGGAAAAGACAAATATACGATAGTCGCCAATTTGTTGCTGAGCAGCTGTCAGGCGTCTCCCAGGTGATGGAGGATCTGGCCAAAGAGATCAAACGTGAAGGGCAGGCGATGTACCGTCAGGAAAGCCAGATCCGTGAGGCACTGGAAAAGCTGGGTTTGTCCATCCACAGTATTGAGATTCTGAGTCTGGACCCGGGGCGGGTAGAGATCGAAGTAGTACATGCCTATACCCGCGGTTTTGATGAATGCCGGAAGATGATTGCTCCGCTGCTCTCTGACATTCTCGAGGAGAATATTGCAGTCATGAATGAAACAGCGGTTCATCCCCGTGAGGGGTTGTCGATGGTGACCTTTGGATCAGCCAAAGCCTATGAGGTCAATACAGGTGTAGCCGGAGCCGCCAAAGGCGGTGACATGCTGTCGGGAGACAGCTTCAGTACTGTGGAGCTTGGTAATGGAACCTTTGCTGTCTCGATCAGTGATGGTATGGGAAATGGAGAACGGGCCCGCATGGAGAGCAGTGCCGCACTCGGGATGCTGGAAAAGCTGCTGCAGTCCGGGATGGATGAGAAACTCGCGGTGAAGTCCGTTAATTCCATTCTACTCTTGCGTTCGCCCGATGAATTCTATGCTACTGTGGATATGGCACTGATTGATCAGTATTCAGCACAGACTACATTTATGAAAATCGCATCGGCTCCCAGCTTTATCCGGCGGGGAAGTGAGGTTATTCCGGTTACTGCCAGCAATTTGCCGATTGGTATCATTAAGGATATTGACGTTGATCTAGTCAGTATGCAGCTGCGTCCGGGGGATATTCTAATTATGATGACCGATGGTATTTATGATGCACCCGGATATGCCGTTAATAAAGAAATATGGATGAAACGCCTAATTCAGGAGCTTGAGGGAGATGATCCCCAGGAGCTAGCCGATGATTTGCTCGAAAAGGTTATCCGTTACCAGGGTAATGAAATCCATGATGATATGACGATCGTCGTCAGTCGTCTGGATCACTTCCATCCGGAATGGTCCAGCCTGCATATGCCCGGTATCGGCCGGATGGAGCGTCCGCGCACCGTAAGCTAATCTATCATTTAACTGGCTGTTCTCCTTATTCACAGTTGGTTTTTATCTAGAATCCCGCTAGTCGGTGTTTGAAATCTCTCTACCTTGGATATGCTAGAAACATATACAAGGAAGGGGAGTGATCGGTCATGAAGCAGATCCTGCTCATTACTGATGGTTGTTCAAACGTTGGGGAGAGTCCGGTGATGGCTGCGGCCCATGCCCGTCAGGAAGGCATCACCGTTAATGTGGTCGGTGTAGTCGATTATGGCACTATCGGAGAGCTAGGCAGCCGGGAGATTGCCGATATTGCCAAAGCCGGCGGCGGAATCAGCCGGATCGTAGGAACGCCGCAGCTTGCACAGACCATTCAGATGATGACCCGCAAGACGGTGGTTCAGACGATTCAACAGGCGGTTAATAAAGAGGTAAAAAAAATACTTGGTGAAGGCTCGCTGGAAGAGTTGCCGCCGCTGCAACGCTCACAGGTGGTTACTGTGGTGGATGAACTGACCGAAACCTCACCACTGCGTATCGCGCTTTTGATAGACGCAAGTGCGAGTATGAAGCCGAAGTTGGGTGCGGTAGAAGATGCGATCCGTGATCTGGCGCTAAGTCTGGAGGCCCGGGAGGGCAAGAGCGAAATAGCTGTTTTCCATTTTCCCGGACGCTCCAGCAATGAGGATGCCGTTCTGGATATGGACTGGACACCTAACGTGTCAGAGGTCCGCTCCCTGTTCTCTAAGCTAAAAATGCGTGGGGCTACGCCTACCGGACCGGCCATTTTCAAGGTGCTTGAGCATTACCATTATGATACACTGGATGGACACCGTGAACGCCTAACCGATGGCGGTTACGATGAAAAAGAAGGGATGATTGGTGGGTATGTCGTCTAATCCGCCCTATCCTGCCGGCACGGTAATCAGCGGTAAATGGCGGGGGAACCGTTATGTCGTTGAGCGGATGCTGGGAAGGGGAGCGAACGGAACCGTATATCTTGTGCAGCGTGAAGGAAGACGGGAGTACTATGCCCTCAAGATTGGTAACGATACCCTTGAGCTGCAATCGGAGATCAATGTTCTGACCAGCCTGCAATCCAACAGGAAGCGGAAAGAGCATCGTGCACACCGTGAATCTCCCTTGTCTTCCTACCTGCTCGAATCGGATGATTTTAAGGACGGCGATAGCGTGCCGTTTTATGTGATGCGTTATATGGAAGGCCGTCCGCTACATCATTTCTTAGCCAAGAACGGCGCTTCCTGGCTTGGGCTGGTTGGCCTTAAGCTGTTGGAGAAGCTACAGAATCTGCATGAATGCGGCTTTGTGTTTGGGGATTTGAAGCCGGAGAATGTAATGGTGTCCAATTACGGAGATGCTGAGCTGATTGATTATGGTGGCGCCATCCCGCTGGGCCGAAGTGTGAAGCAATTTACTGAATGGCATGACCGGGGGTACTGGAATGCGGGCAGCCGTATGGGTGATGAGAATTATGATCTATTCGCCTTTGCTGTGCTGTGTCTTCGTTTACTGGATGAAGAAGGGTTGAAGACAGCTGCTTCTCAGCTGCCACAGACCAGAAGTGCTGACGAGCTGATGAGGCTGGCCAGAACTTTACCTGATAAGAAGCTCGCTTCTTGGCTGTGTCTGGCACTTAAAGGCGGGTTCCCGGGAACGGAGGCCGCAACTGAGGCCTGGAAGACCCATATTTACAATTCAAGAAAACCGGGGAAAGAATCAATGGCGACACCTGGCTGGTTAAAAAGTGCATTCGCCCTATCCCTATTTTTGCTGGTATTTACGATTTACTATGTTGTACGATTTTGAAATTATACATATTATCGGGAGAGCCTGACATCTCAGGCCCGGCCCGTGACCGGGTTAGAAAGGGAACCGTATGGATCAAATGAAAGAACTGGTGGAATCCGTATTGGAGTCTGCAGCCGAGCATCAGCTGTGGTCACCTAATGACACTATTGTAGTCGCAGTTTCCGGAGGGCCGGACTCTGTGGCTCTTTTGCATATTATGCACGAAATTTCACTGAACCGGATGCCGCTAACTTTAATCTGTGCTCATGTGAATCATGGCTTTAGGGCAGAATCGGCCGATGAAGCGGATTCTGTCCGTACCATGGCCCGGGAGCTCGGAATTCCCTTTGAGCTGGCAGAGTTTGATATACCGTCTCTCGTCAAGGCGAGCGGTCTAGGACCGGAGGGCGCAGCACGGAAGATGCGGTATCAGTTTCTCATCGATACGGCGCACCGCTATGGTGCCCGTTCGGTTGCGCTTGCCCATCATGCAGATGATCAGGCAGAGACTGTACTGATGCGTCTGCTTCGGGGAAGCGGTTCTTCGGGCCTAGCGGGTATGCGCTGGAAACGTACTGAAAAAAAGGTGGAACTGATCCGGCCCTTCCTGCGTATTAACAAAACAGCACTTGTCGGCTTGTGCCGGCAGGAGGGACTTTCCTATGCTGAGGATGCCAGTAATTTACTGACGGAGTATAGACGCAATGCCGTAAGGCTGGAGCTGATTCCAAAGCTTGAAGAGTACAATCCTAAAGTGAAGCAATCGCTTCTTCAATTGTCCGAAATTGTTCAGGCAGAGGATGAATTCATGGAAACGGCTACTCAAAAATGCTTTGACGAGCTGGTTGTGGTCGATTCTGGCAAATGTACACTGAAGAGAGCTTCATTTGTGGCCCTGGCCTCCGCTTTACAACGGCGTTTGATTAAACTAATATTAAATTATCTGTCGGCGGAAACATCAAGCTTGGATTTTCCCAAGATTGAAGCAATACGCCGGGGAACGCTGCAGGAGCATCCCACTGTATGGACTTTGAATTTGGGATACGGACTGACCTGTATGCGGCAATACGATACTATAGTGTTCTTGTCCAAGCCTCCGAAGCAGCAATTAAGCTATACATATCGGCTTTCTTTGCCTGATTCCCGTATTGAAATTAAGGAGATAGGAAAAGTATTGACGATGTCGGTGCTGGAGAGAGAAAATTTTTCTGTACTGGGGGAGGACTTTGGGGAAAAGTTGGCGTGGTTTGACAGCAGAGAGCTGGTCCTGCCACTCACCATCCGTTCCCGTTTGCCTGGAGATACCATAAGGGTTATGGGATTAAACGGAAGCAAAAAGGTAAAAGATATTTACATTGATGATAAAATACCTTCTTCCGAACGCTCTGCGATTCCCCTGGTTTGTGATGGTTTGGGCAATATCGTCTGGATTCCGGGCGTTAGACGCTCGATGCATGCCGCAGTAGGGCGGCACACGGCCTCGGTTCTTTTATTGTCTCTGGAGGATCTGGAGAAGGGCGAAGAGGCGTAATGGTCAAAGTAAGTCTTTCATAGTATAACTTAGGAGGTTCGCAAGTTGCAGAACGATATTCAGGAAATCTTGATCAGCGAAGAGGAAATTCAACAAAGAATCAGGGAACTCGGCGCCCAGCTGAGTACGGAATATGCAGGACGCACGCCACTCGTCATTTGTGTGCTAAAAGGCGCGTTCATCTTTATGGCAGATTTGGTTAAAGTTATTACAGTGCCGGTTGAAATGGATTTCATGGCTGTATCCAGCTATGGCGCATCCACCAAATCCTCAGGAGTTGTCAAAATCATCAAGGATTTGGACGCTTCCGTTGAGGGACGTGATGTCCTCATTGTGGAGGACATTATTGATAGCGGGCTTACGCTCAGCTATTTGATTGAAATGCTCCAAGGCCGTAATGCTGCGTCAGTGACAGTGGTCACTTTGTTCGATAAACCCGCAGGACGCACAGTTAACCTGGAAGCCGCTTATACGGGATTTGTGATTCCGGACGAATTCGTAGTAGGTTATGGACTCGATTATGCCGAGCAGTATCGGAACCTCCCTTACGTCGGTGTACTGAAGCCTGAAGTTTATTCCAAATGAGCTAATCGCAGCCTTAGATCTACGGATCGTTCCATGAACTCTGACAATTTGAGGAGTCTGGGCAGGCTATGGTACAATAACTTGAGCGTTGTGAGAGGAGGTAGGGGATGAATCGGTTCATCCGGAATTCTGGTTTTTATTTGATTTTATTTTTAGTCGTGGTGGGCATTGTCCAGTTTGTAAGCAATGGAAATGAATCCGCCGATTTCCCTAGATATGATGAGTTAAGACAGGAGATCAAGAATAACAATGTGAAGAGCATGACGATTCAGTTCGAAGGCAATGCTTTTGCCGTAACCGGCGAATATAAGCAGCAGCCTGAAGGTGCTAAGTCGAAGAACTTCTCCACATTTGTTCCTCCTACAGATCAAGCTATCAATGAACTCATAGCTGCCAGTGATGATAATGGCGTAGAGTTAACGCAGAAGAAAATGGAGGGTGACAGCATTTGGCTGACGTTCCTTTCTTCCATTATTCCGCTGGTTATCATGTTCATCCTGTTCTTCTTCCTGTTCAATCAGGCACAGGGTGGCGGCGGCAAGGTAATGAATTTCGGTAAGAGCAAGGCCCGCTTGTATAATGAAGAGAAGAAGAAAGTTAGTTTCGAGGATGTTGCAGGGGCCGATGAAGAGAAGCAGGAGCTTGTCGAAGTCGTGGAATTCCTGAAAGATCCGCGTAAATTTGCTGCAGTAGGTGCCCGCATTCCTAAGGGTGTACTTCTCGTAGGTCCTCCAGGTACAGGTAAAACCCTGTTGGCCCGTGCGGTAGCCGGGGAAGCCGGGGTTCCTTTCTTCAGTATCTCTGGTTCTGACTTCGTCGAAATGTTCGTCGGTGTCGGTGCATCCCGTGTGCGTGATTTGTTTGAGAATGCGAAGAAAAATGCACCTTGTATCATCTTTATCGATGAAATTGATGCGGTTGGACGTCAGCGTGGCGCAGGACTTGGCGGCGGACATGATGAACGTGAACAAACCCTCAACCAATTGCTCGTAGAAATGGACGGTTTTGGCGGCAATGAAGGAATTATTATCGTGGCGGCTACCAACCGTGCAGATATCCTTGACCCCGCGCTGCTTCGTCCGGGACGGTTTGACCGTCAGATTACAGTAGATCGTCCGGATGTGAAAGGACGCGAAGCTGTACTCAAGGTTCATTCCCGTAATAAGCCATTGACGAAGGATGTTAGACTTGATGTTATCGCTAAGCGTACTACAGGTTTTACTGGGGCTGATTTGGAGAACCTGCTAAATGAGGCAGCCCTCCTGGCCGCACGCCGTAACCGTAAGGATATTTCTATGAATGAAGTAGATGAAGCGATTGACCGGGTAATCGTAGGTACCGAGAAACGCAGCCGTGTCATTAGCGATCGTGAGAAGCGTATTGTAGCTTACCACGAAGCAGGTCATACAATTGTCGGTTATTTCCTGGAACATGCAGATATGGTTCACAAGGTTACGATCATCCCGCGCGGCCGTGCAGGAGGATACGTGATTATGCTTCCAAAAGAAGACCGGATGCTTGTCACTAAGCAGGAATTGCTTGATAAGGTAACCGGACTCCTTGGCGGACGTGTTGCTGAAGAGTTATTCATCGGCGAGATTGGTACTGGCGCGTACAGTGACTTCCAGCAGGCTACACGAATTGTTCGCAGCATGATTATGGAATACGGTATGAGTGATAAGCTGGGACCTATGCAGTTCGGTACATCTCAGGGCCAGGTATTCCTGGGCCGTGACATCGGGCATGAGCAGAATTACAGTGACTCCATTGCATACGAAATCGATCAGGAAATGCAGAACTTTATCCGTAGCAGTTATGAACGCTGCAAAGAGCTGCTGACCAAATATTCCAAAGAGATGCACCTGATTGCCAACACACTTCTCGAAAAAGAAACGCTGGAGCTGGATCAGATCAAAGAATTGATCGAGCAAGGTTATCTGACAGAAGACGGCAAACCGGTAGAAACTGCTGGCGTTACTCACGAAGAAGGCGAGCCTGTCATTGATTCGATCGGTGATGTGCGTGTCCGCATTCAAGGTAAAGCTGATGATACATCCACTACCATCGGGGACTTGTCCAAGGATATTCCGAACAACCCGGATACTCAGAGTGGAAACGGCTCGAATGATGGCAATAAAGACGGCGGCGGAAGTCTCGTCTAGATTGTATCTGACTGAATGTCTGTAAAATGATCCGGAGAACCCTAGGGTACTCCGGATTTTTTGGTCTTCCCAGTAGCTTGGAGGGCCTGTTTTGCCAGCCGGGTTACATTGACAGTGGGTGGAACGTTGTGTACATTAGTGATTAAATATTAAATAATATATGGTTAAGCACCTGCAGGGCTGAATGGCTGCTGCGACCCCGCTTACTGTGGGGGAATTGGATAAGTATGTGACGGCTGAAAGCCGTGAAGACATAAGGGGGAGAACAGACCGTGGAAGCTCTGGCGCTTGAGCGCAAGCAGGAACAGAACCGTGAACTTCGTGTGCGCCTTGAACAGCTTAAGAAAGAACGGAACGCAATTATTTTGGCTCATTATTATCAGCGTGATGAAATTCAGGAAGTTGCAGATTTTCGGGGAGACTCTTTTTTACTTGCTCAAAAGGCAGCAGAAACTGATGCCGATGTGATCGTATTCTGTGGTGTCCACTTCATGGGAGAGAGTGCCAAAATTCTGGCACCAAATAAAACGGTCCTTATTCCCGATGAACGCGCCGGCTGTCCGATGGCCGACATGGTGAATGTGGATGGCTTGCGTAAGCTGAAGGCTCAGCACCCGAATGCCAAAGTCGTTACCTACATCAATTCTTCGGCGGAAATTAAGGCGGAAACGGACATTTGCTGTACATCTGCTAATGCGGTGAAGGTCATTGAATCGCTGGATGCCGAAGAAATTATCTGGGTACCTGACAAGAATCTGGGTCAATATGTTCAGGATCAGACCGGCAAGAAGCTGATCATCTGGGAGGGCTATTGCAATACCCATGACATGCTTACCGTCAAAGATGTAATAGAAATGAGAGCGAAATACCCGGAAGCTGAATTTGTGGTTCATCCGGAATGCCGTCCCGAGGTAGTGGCCATGGGCGACTATGTCGGCAGCACTACATCCATTATTGATTATTGCAAGAAATCCGAACGTAAGCAGTTTATTGTCGGAACAGAGGATGGCACCGGCTATCAGCTTCGCAAAGACAGTCCGGATAAAGAGTTTCATTTTGCCACCAAGTTCTTGGTTTGCCCGAATATGAAAGTCAATAATCTCAAAAAACTGGTCAAATGCCTGGAGACGATGAAGCCTCAGATTTATGTACCGCCTGTTGTCGCCGACAAAGCCAGAACCTCCTTAGAGCGCATGCTACAAGTCCGGTAGCATGCGCTACTCTTTCGTTGAAACAGGTGAAACGTGGTCATGATTCCACAATATTTGGTTGATTTCAATCTTAGCGAGCTTCCAACAGTCCAGACGGATTGTATCGTTATCGGTTCGGGCATCGCCGGCTTGTTCACAGCAATCAAAGCCAGTGAAGACCGGAAAGTGATTCTTATAACCAAAAAGACACTGATGGAGAGCAATACCCGTTATGCTCAGGGCGGTATAGCTGCTGTGTTTGCCGAAGATGATTCTCCAGTGTACCATCGCCAGGATACACTGATGGCGGGAGCGGGACTTAACTCTTCCACTGCTGTTGATGTGCTTGTAAATGAAGGGCCTGAAGGGGTACGTGAGTTAATCCGTTTAGGTACGCTTTTTGATAAAGAGAACGGCGTGATTGCCCTCACCCAGGAAGGGGCCCATAGCCACCGGCGCATCTTGCATGCCAATGGGGATGCTACCGGATATGAAATTGTACGCGCTTTGTCAGAACAGATAACGGAGCATGAAAACATCGACGTATGGGATGATCATTTTGTGATCGATCTTATCACTAACGAAGGAGAATGTGTAGGTGCCCTGGTCCAGCGCCCTGGTGGCGGACGCTTGTTTCTACAAGCGGATGCGACCGTACTGTGCTCCGGGGGAGCCGGACAATTGTATCGTTATACCACTAACCCTGAGGTGGCAACTGGAGATGGTGTGGCGATAGCGTACCGGGCCGGAGCGCATATTCGCGACATGGAGTTTATTCAGTTCCATCCCACAGCACTCAGCTATCCGGGGGCACCGCGTTTTCTGATCTCCGAGGCGGTCCGCGGTGAAGGAGCGGTGTTGCGTAATATCAATGGTGAACGTTTCATGGAGCGCTATCATGAACTGCTGGAGCTGGCGCCCCGGGATATCGTCGCCCGTGCCATCATCAGTGAGATGGAGCTGACCAAATCCACCTTTGTGTACCTGGATATAACCCACGAATCGGCAGAGATGGTCAGACACCGTTTTCCTACTATCTATGGAACCTGTATGAGCTATGGGCTGGATATTACAAGTGATTGGATTCCAGTGGCTCCGGCAGCGCATTATATGATGGGGGGCATTAAGACCAATCTCAATGGTGAGAGCAATATCTCACGGTTGTTTGCCTGTGGGGAGGTATCCTCTACCGGAGTGCAAGGAGCCAATCGTCTGGCCAGTAATTCACTGTCCGAGGCTGTCGTCTTCGGGCGGAGAATTGTTGAACGTATCCGTCAGCTGCCGCCTCTTAACCACAGTGTTATAACAGCAGGATGCGATGAAGGAAGAGTGGAGTCCCCAACCCAGGCTATTGTAGAGCGCCGTCTGAAGGTACAGAAGGTTATGGTGCGATATGCAGGTCTGCGGCGGAACGAAGAGATGCTGCTTAAAGGATTAGATGAATTGAAGCGTCAACTGCCTATTTTCCATTCGGCTTTGACCAAACGCGAAGAATACGAGTTCGCGAATATGCTGACCTGTAGCCTGCTGATTACTGAAGCAGCTTTAGCACGTCATGAGAGCCGAGGGGCCCATTACCGTGAGGATTATCCGCAGCGTGATGATGCCCACTGGCAGAAGCATCTGCTTCAGATTCGTGAACTGGGAATAGTGGAGGAATTAAGTGATGATGTTTAATGGCTACAATGAAGAACTGTTGCAAATAATCAAGGGCTGGCTGCATGAGGATGTCGGCTCCGGCGATATCACAACCCGCACAACGATTCCCATGGGACACGAATCTAAGGGGATTATCCATGCCAAAGAAGATGGTATTATCTGCGGTGTTCCTGTGGCGGAGCTGGTATTTGAGGTGGTAGACCCTTCCCTTGTGTTCACTGCCCTGGTACAAGAAGGTCAGGCTATAACCAAAGGGACAGTGATCGCTGAGGTGGAAGGCAGTACGCATTCGATTCTCACCGGAGAACGTTTGGCACTTAATTTAATGCAGCGTTTATCGGGTGTGGCTTCGCGTACCCACTCTTTTGTGCAGAAGCTTGAGGGATTGCCTTCCCGGCTGGTGGATACACGCAAAACAACTCCTGGGCACCGGATGCTGGAGAAATACGCTGTTCGTATTGGGGGTGGCGCCAATCACCGGTTCGGCCTCTACGATGCCGTAATGATTAAGGATAACCACATCAAAGGAGCCGGGGGTATTCGTCAGGCTATCGGACGGGCCCGGGCCAATATTCCGCACACGATGACCATTGAAGTGGAGACGGAAAGCCTGGAGCAGGTAGAAGAAGCGATCGCGGCAGGGGCTGATATCATTATGCTGGACAATATGTCCCCTGAATTGATGACTGAAGCGGTAAGAAGGATTAAGACCAAGGCGCCGCATGTCAAGACTGAAGCCTCCGGCAACGTGTCCTTAGAGACGGTCCGCCGCATTGCTGAGACCGGGGTGGATGTGATTTCTGTTGGCAGGCTCACCTATTCCTTCTCCAGTCTGGATATCAGTCTGGATTTGAATGCGAAGAAGGAGGAGCTCTTCTCATGATGCTTGCTGTAGATATCGGTAATACGAACATTGTTCTTGGGGTATACCGGGGTCGTGAACTGCTCCATCATTTCCGACTTAGCACTGCCCGTCAATCGACATCGGACGAATACGGTATTTTGATTCATAATTTGTTCCATATGTCGAATATATCATTCAAAGATGTAGAAGGAGTCATTATTTCCTCGGTTGTTCCGCCACTTGTACAGGTTATTGTGGAGATGTGCGTGAAATATATTGGCAAGGAACCGCTGCTTGTTGGCCCGGGCATTAAGACCGGGCTTAATCTACGGTATGAGAATCCGCGCGAAGTTGGCGCTGACCGGATTGTAAATGCGGTTGCTGCCATAGAACAATATAAGTGTCCGCTGGTTGTCGTTGATTTTGGAACAGCGACTACGTTTGATTGCATTGATGCCGGTGCAAACTATCTTGGCGGTGCAATTGTACCTGGGCTGGGTATTTCTACTGAAGCATTATATCAGCGGGCATCCAAGCTGCCACGGATTGAGCTGGAGAAGCCGAAGAAAGTAATTGGACGCAATACCGTACATGCTATGCAGGCAGGGATTATTTTTGGCTATGCAGGTCAGGTTGAAGGTATTGTGAGACGTATTAAGCTGGAGATGAATGCACCGGTGCTGAAAGTAATTGCTACCGGAGGTCTAGCGACACTCATTGCCGGTGAAACGGAATGTATTGATGAAGTTAATCCCATGCTGACGCTGGAAGGCTTGCGTATTATTTACGATCGTAACAAATAAAGATATAGAGCCTTTATGTGGCACAAGACAGGAGGAGTATGCAACCAATGAATGAAAAGAAGGATCGGCTGGTTCGGGGAACGGCGATGAACGGCAAAGTGAGAGCTTTTGCAGTCCGTACCACAGACCTTGTCGACGAGCTTCGGCGCAGACATGATACGTATCCGACAGCAACAGCAGCACTGGGACGCACAGTTACAGCCGCTGCTATGATGGGTGCAATGCTCAAGGGCGAGGAAAAACTGGCAATTATGGTTAAAGGGAACGGACCGCTTGGACAGATTGTAGCAGAATCGAATGCTCTTGGGGAAGTACGTGGTTATGTACAGAATCCTCATGTCCATCTGCCAAGCAACAGTCTCGGCAAACTGGATGTTGCAGGGGCAGTAGGAACGGAAGGGTTCATTGATATCAGTAAGGACCTGGGTATGAAGGAGCCTTACCGGGGGAGTGTTCCTATTGTTTCGGGAGAGCTTGGTGAGGATTTCACTTATTATTTTGCTATATCCGAGCAAACCCCCGCTGCAGTCGGGCTTGGGGTGCTGGTTGAGACGGATAACTCTGTGAAAGTGGCTGGTGGATTTATTATACAGCTCCTGCCGGGTCTCAGCGATGAGGAGATAACAGAGATTGAGCAGGCTGTAGGTTCGATGCCTTCAGTTACCGCTGTCCTGGAGCAGGGACTCGAGCCGGAAGAGATGCTTCGAGGGCTGCTATCTGATGTGATTATCATGGATGAACTTGATATTCATTTTGTCTGCCAATGCTCCCGTGAGCGTGTAGAACAAACATTGGTCAGTCTAGGCCAGCACGAGCTGGAACGGTTAATCGAAGAAGATGATCAAGCGGAAGTGGTATGCCATTATTGTAACGAGGCCTATGTATTTAATAAGGATGAACTGCAGGTTATCCTGGATCAAGCGAAATCGTAGGGCTATGGGATGATGACAAGACAAGAGCGCGTGCTGCGCAATGCCGTTATTCTTCTGGCGATCGCAACATTAATGCTCGGAGGTTTATTGTTCTGGAGTCTGCGGGCTATGGCTATACTCAAAGGAGAAGCCGCAGAAGGAGAGCCCTCGGACATTGCAAGAGCGGGAGATCAGCCGGTTACGGACCAGCAATGGATAGATGAGCTCAAAAAAAAATATGGAGACGAAGTTCTCCTTGGATTGCTAAATCACATTGTAGTCAACAAAGAGGCAAAGGCATTGAAGCTTACCATCACTGATAATGAGATCGAGAAGGAGCTTCAGCGCAGTATGGCTGGTTATAGCTCCGAACAACAATATTATGAACAGATGGAATCAGAGCTGGGGCTCTCTCGTGAAGAAGTACGGGAAGAGGCAGCTTACCGCCTTACTCTGCAAGCGGTGGCAACAGCTGGGATTACCATCACCGAGAGCGAAATCGATGATTATTTAGCGCAAAATGCCGAGCGGTTCACCCCCAAGAAGGAAATGAAGCTCTCCATGATAAAAGTATCGACTTACCAAGAGGCAGAGAAAGTAATGGATCGTCTGGAGCAGGGAGAGGATTTTGCCGAGCTGGCCAGGGAACTGTCCATCGATGAGGAAAGCCGTCTCCATGGAGGAAGTATTGGTATGGTTGAGGAGGATGACCCTTTCTGGCCGGAGGATCTCTTAAAAACGGCTGCGGGTCTGGAGGCAGGTGATATTGCAGGTCCGCTACAGACAGGGGAAACTTATGCGGTAATCCGGCTGGAGCAGGCTATTGTGCCCAGAGAGCAGAATCAAGCCGAAATCAGGCAGCAGGTTCGGGATGAGCTTGCGCTCGAGAAGGCCCCACCACTTCAGAAGGTTGAAAGTGATCTGCGCGCTAAATATGATACAGCGATATATATTGACAACAGCCTGCAAGATTGATAATATGAACTTAAATGTAAAACCTACTGATTTAGTCGGAAATAACAAACGGCGGACTGTCCAATTCCGCTGTCCAGCGCTATAACTTGGCGCTGCGGTGTTGAATATCCTGGTGCAGACCTACCCGTTTTTTCATACACCCGGAAATCTATGCTGAAGACTATGGTCACAAGTTGCGCACCCATTCATTTTATTATTCTCAAGGAGGTCTTTACTCATGGCTAAAGTCGTCAATAGTATAACAGATTTGATCGGAGGCACACCGCTCGTTCGTCTTAACCGGGTGGTTCCCGAAGGTTCTGCCGAAATCTATCTGAAGCTGGAATATCAAAACCCGGGTTCCAGTGTGAAAGACCGTATTGCGATCAGCATCGTTGAAGAAGCTGAGAAGGAAGGCCTTCTGAAGCCAGGCGGCACCATTGTGGAAGCTACCAGCGGTAACACAGGTATTGGCCTGGCACTTGTTGCTGCAGCCAAAGGCTATAAGGCAGTTATTGTTATGCCGGAAACCATGAGCCTTGAACGGCGCAATCTGCTGCGTGCTTACGGTGCAGAGCTCGTGCTTACTCCGGGATCAGAAGGAATGAACGGTGCAGTTAAGAAGGCTGAACAGATCCTTAGCGAGAATCCTGATTATTTCCTGGCTGAGCAATTCAAAAACAAGGCGAATGTGAAAATTCACCGTGAGACTACAGGTCCAGAAATTGTTGAAGCGATCGAGTCCATCGGTGGACCGCTGGATGCTTTCATTGCCGGAGTAGGTACTGGCGGAACTATCACTGGTGCTGGTGAGATTCTGAAGAATAAATATCCTGATGTGAAGATCTATGCTGTAGAACCTGCGGCATCGCCAATTCTGGCCGGCGGCAAACCGGGCCCGCATAAGATCCAAGGGATCGGCGCGAACTTCATTCCCGATATCCTGAATCAGGATGTGTATGATGAGATCATTCATGTTGAGAACGATGAAGCGTTCGAAACCGCACGCCGTGTAGCGAAGGAAGAAGGCGTGTTGTCCGGTATTTCTTCCGGTGCTGCTGTATTCGCTGCTCTCAAAGTGGCCAAAGAGCTGGGAGCCGGTAAAAAGGTTGTTGTAATTATCCCAAGTAACGGCGAACGTTACCTGAGCACTCCACTTTACAATTTCGAAGTGTAATTGTAATTAGTCTATTCCAAGAGCCTTCACATCCGCTGTTATAGGGAGGGTGAAGGCTTATTTTTTGGGAAATCACTCATTCAGGCTTTTCAAAGCGGTCCAAAGTACAGTATACTGACAGGCAATAAACTAAAGGATAAGGGTATAGGTTTACAACGGGATTGCTGCCGGCAAAGTTTGTATGGAGTAAGTTCGAAGAAGTATATGCTACACAAAACTTTTAGGGGGATGGCTTTGGAGATCATAACAGCGTGGCAGGACTGGGAGCAATGGGCGCAGGGAGACTGGAGCCTACTCCCCCTTATTATAAAGTCATCACAGGACAAAGGAGGATTGCCTGCCTCCTGGAAGAAGGCCTGGGAGCTGGCCTCCCCGTATTCAGTTGTGCTGGAGAGCGGAAAAGGTGGCCGCTATACGTACCTTGGCCTAAATCCTCCTTCCATATTACAAGGTAAAGACGGTGTAGCCGAAGTCTACGGCTTATCATTAGAGGCTGCAAGTGCAACTGTGCCTTTAATGTTCCAGTCAGAAGTGCGGGGCCAACCTCTGGAGATGCTGGAGAACTGGATGAGGGAATTCACTTCACCACGGGTACAGTCTTCCCCGTTGCCTCCCTTTACCGGTGGGTGCATTGGTTTCCTCAGCTACGATGTAGTCCGTTCTCTGGAGAAGCTGCCTATCGCGGCTGAGGATGATCCCGGGTTTCCCGATTATCTTTTTATGAGGCTGGAGGAGCTGTGGATCTATGATCATCAAGAGGATGCGCTGTATTGCACTGTACATGTTCCAGTTCCTGCAGCAGTGAACCTATCGGGCCCAGCCGAACTGCAAGGCCTGTATCAAGATGCTCTCCGGCGAGCAGAGCAGATGCTTGGGCAATGGCGGTTGATTTCAGCTACTCAAGGGATCTCAGATCGCAGTGCTGAAGAAGCTGCCGAGGCTGTTACAATTGAAGCGCATACCGATAACTCCGGGGAGTGGCCAGGTATGACATCTGCCTTCTCGCCAGAGCGGTTTCAGCAGGCGGTCCGGGAGGTTCAGGAATACATCCGCCAAGGGGATGTATTCCAGGTGAACCTGTCGCTGCGTCAGGAAGCGCAGCTGAAATCCTCGCCAGAGGATGTGTATGAATGGCTGCGCAAGCTCAATCCGTCCCCGTACATGGGGCTGCTGCGCTCGCCCGGCTTCACGCTTGCCAGCGCTTCGCCTGAGCTGCTCGTCAAGCTGCACGGGGACAAGGTCAGCGCACGCCCCATAGCCGGTACCCGGCGCCGGGGCCTCACTCCCGCGGAGGACGCCGCCATGGAGGCGGAACTGCGCGGGAGCGAGAAGGAGATCGCCGAGCATATTATGCTTGTCGATCTCGAGCGGAGCGACATCGGCCGTGTCGCTGCATATGGAACGGTCAGCGTGCCGGAGTTGCTGACCGTGGAGCGGTACTCGCATGTGATGCATCTCGTCTCGCAAGTGGAGGGCACTGTCGCGCCTGGTAAAGGCGCTTACGATGTCATAGCCGCCTTGTTCCCCGGCGGAACGATCACCGGCGCACCCAAGGTACGCACGATGGAGATCATCGAGGAACTGGAACCCGTTCGGCGCGGTCCATATACTGGATCGATGGGCTGGATTGACTATAACGGCAATATGGAATTAAATATTATTATACGAACACTAGCAGTCAAGGACGGAATAGGTTACATCCAGACAGGTGCGGGTATTGTGATCGACTCTGACCCGTACCGGGAATACCGGGAATGCCACAATAAAGCCAAAGCCGTAGTGAAGGCGGTTCTCTGCAGCGAATACCAGCAGGGATCACGGACCACCGGCGGCGCCGAAGGAGGAGCAATATTATGATCTTGGTTATCGATAATTATGATTCCTTTACGTACAACCTGGTGCAATATCTGGGGGAGCTAGGAGAAGAGGTGAAGGTGTCCCGGAATGATGAAATTACCATTCAGGAGATTGAGGCGCTCGCACCGGATCATATTCTGATTTCTCCGGGGCCCTGCACACCGAATGAAGCGGGTATTAGCCTGGAGTTGCTGCAGCATTTCAAAGGAACGATTCCGATCTTTGGTGTCTGCCTGGGCCATCAGGCCATTGGACAGGCTTTTGGTGGTAATGTGATCCGGGCGGAGAGACTGATGCATGGCAAAACCTCGCCGATCCACCACAAAGGGACCTCGGTCTTTGAGGGAATGGAATCTCCATTTACCGCAACGCGTTATCATTCACTGATTGTGGAGCGCGACAGTTTGCCTGACTGCTTGGAGATTACAGCGGAAACAGCCGAAGGTGAAATCATGGGCTTGCGCCATAAGGAATACCCGATAGAGGGGGTACAATTCCATCCTGAATCGATTATTACCGATTATGGACACACCATGCTGCGAAATTTCCTGAAACGTAGAGCCGGGGAACCGGCATGAACTATATTGGATTCAACAACAGGGTAGTTGATGCCAAAGATGCCGTGATTTCCGCTCTGGATCACGGCTTTTTGTACGGCATGGGCCTCTTTGAAACTTTTCGTACATACGGGGGTGAACCCTTTTTGCTGCAGCGGCACATCGACAGACTGGCAGAGGGCTGCAGACAGCTCGGAATTCCTTTTGAAGGAGAAGCTGCCCAGCTGCGGGACTGGATTCAGTGTGTAATGGGCAAAAATGGATTACAGGATGCCTATATTCGTTATACCGTAACAGCCGGTGAAGACATTCTGGGTTTGCCTGCGGGGGACTATAGTCGACCCAACCATTTGCTATACATCAAAAAGCTGCCGCAGTTCCCTGACACGCTCTACCTCGACGGCAAAGGCCTGCAATTATTAAAGCTGCCGCGTAATACACCGGAGGGCCCGGTACGCTTGAAGTCGTTGCATTATATGAACAATATACTCGCGAAGCGTGAACTGGCAGGGTATGTTTCAGCCGCAACGGGTGCGGAGGGACTCATGCTGACAGCGCAGGGCGAGATTGCTGAGGGCATTGTCAGTAATGTTTTTTTCGTTACTAATAATGTACTTTACACCCCAAGCATTGCGACCGGAATTTTGCCGGGAATTACCCGGGAAATGGTACTGAAGCTGGCGCATGATGCTGGACTGCAAACAGAAGAAGGCTTGTACAGGTGGGAACAGATTGCAGGAGCGGATGAGATTTTTCTAACCAATTCGGTACAAGAGATAGTTCCGGTTACTACGCTGTGGCGTACTAATGAGCAGATGGCGGTAAGTGGCGGACGCTGCGGGAGAATAACAGCCTTATTGCTGGAATTATACAGGGAAAGGACGGGATTGCGGAAATGAGACCCTTAATATATAAACGGAACTACCGTATAGGTCCAGCGGAACTGATACTGGGTGAACGAACGTTGATTATGGGCATTCTGAACGTCACTCCGGATTCTTTTTCCGATGGCGGGTTGTGGAATGAGCCGGATCGGGCGGTAGAGCACGCGCTGCAAATGGCGGCGGAGGGTGCTGATATTATTGATATTGGCGGTGAATCGACACGGCCCGGCCATCAGCCGGTAAGTCTGGAAGAAGAACTGGCCCGCGTACTGCCTGTCATTGAGAGCATTCACCGGGCGGCCCCCCATCTGCCTTTGTCCATTGATACCTACAAGGCAGAGGTAGCCCGCCGGGCCATTCAAGCAGGAGCTCATATAATAAATGATGTCTGGGGTGCCAAAGCTGACCCGAATATGGCGGCTGTTGCTGCTGAAAGCGGCTGTCCCATCATTCTGATGCATAACCGAAAGGACCGGAATTATCAGGAACTGGTCAGTGATATGTCTGCCGACCTTATGGAGAGCATAAATCTGGCGTTGTCCGCGGGGGTGAAGCCGGAGAATATTATACTTGATCCCGGGATTGGGTTTGCCAAGGATTATACAGAGAATCTTCAGGCCATGATGAACCTGGACCGTGTAAGCGGGCTTGGATATCCTGTACTGCTGGCCACCTCCCGCAAAAAATTCATCCGGACCGTGCTGGATCTCCCGGCAGATGATGTGGTAGAAGGCACTGCGGCCACCGTAGCATTCGGGATTGCTCAAGGCTGCCAGATCGTGCGGGTGCACGATGTTGCCAGAATTAAGCGTACGGTGCAGATGTGCGATGCTATGCTTTACGCTCCGGGCGCATTGGTACGTGACTAATATACGATCAATTACAGATTATTCAGACTATTTGGATGAGAAAGCAGGTAATCCCTATGGATAAAATGACGCTGCACCGCATGGAATACTATGGCTATCATGGAGTGTTTGAAGAGGAGCGCAAGCTGGGCCAACGATTTTATATTGATCTGGAGCTGGAGCTTGATCTGCATGACGCTGGTCTTAGTGATGATCTCACGCTGACCGTCAATTATGCCGAAGTGCATTTCCTTGTCAAAAAAATTGTCGAAACAAAGTCATTTAAACTGATTGAAGCTCTGGCTGAACATATTGCATCCTCAGTACTGGACACTTATACTGTTATCAATGCAGTTACGGTGAAGGTGACAAAACCGCATCCGCCGTTCGACATTCACTTTCAGGGAGTGACCGTAGAACTGCATAGGACCAGAAAGTGAGAACTCGGTAATGACTATACATTCTACCTCTGAGGCATCAGAGGCTTATATTGCTTTAGGGGCTAATTTGGGCGACCGTGAGGGAACCCTGAAGGCGGCACTGCAAAGACTGAACCAGCATGAGCAGATTGAAGTGGTCCGGTGTTCAAGTGTATACGAGACGGAGCCTGTCGGTTACTTGGACCAACCGCAGTTTCTTAACATGGCTGCGGCTCTTCGTACCACGCTTGCTCCCGGGCTGCTGCTCCAGGCGATGCTTAGCATCGAAAGTCAACTGGGCCGTGTCCGGGATGTTCGCTATGGACCGAGAACAGTAGACTTAGATTTGTTGTGGGTGGAGAATCAGCACCTGGATACACCCGAATTAACACTGCCGCATCCCCGGATGCAAGAGCGGGCGTTTGTGCTTATTCCACTGAGTGATGTCGTCCCGAACAATGAAGAGTCTTCCGGACTTCGGCAGTTCATTACAGCAGCGCTACAAGACATAGATGGAAGGGAAGGAATTCGCTTGTGGACAACAAACGTATGGGACGGAGGGTCAGAGCATTCCGAAAGCTGAAGGGTTATACCCAACAGGAGCTTGCGGACTCTGTCGGAATATCATTGGCTGTACTGGGTGCAGTGGAGCGGGGCAATAGACGTTTGGAAGATCAAATTTTAAATAAAATTGCGGATTTTCTTGGAGTGGCTGTCGATGAATTAGCCAATCCCTCTACCTAAGGGACGTTATTATAGATTCCAACAAATCCAATCAAGGAAGTGAAGAAACATGCTAAAGATTGGCGGCATAGAAATGAAGAACCAGGTCGTACTGGCACCTATGGCAGGTGTGTGTAATCCGGCATTTCGATTGATTGCAAAAGAATTCGGAACCGGCCTCGTCTGTGCCGAAATGGTAAGTGACAAGGCGATTTTGCACGGCAACCGGCGCACCCGGGAGATGCTGTTCGTGGATGAGCGGGAGAAACCGCTGAGTCTGCAAATTGTCGGCGGTGACCGGGAATCTCTGGTGGAAGCGGCGAAGGTCGTTGATAAAGAGACAAATGCCGATATTATCGATATTAATATGGGCTGCCCAGTACCCAAAGTGACCAAGTGTGATGCGGGAGCACGCTGGCTTTTGAATCCTGACAAAATCTACGAAATGGTGTCTGCGGTCGTTGACGCCGTGGATAAGCCTGTGACCGTAAAAATGCGCATTGGCTGGGACAGTGAACATATTTTTGTGGAAGAGAATGCGCGTGCCGTTGAACGTGCCGGAGGTCAGGCGGTAAGTGTTCATGGCCGGACTCGTGAGCAGCTTTATACAGGGAATGCCGATTGGAAGTACATCCGTATGGCTAAAGAGGCAGTTTCCATACCGGTGATCGGCAACGGGGATGTGAATACACCTGAGGATGCGCGGGCTATGCTGGATCAGACTGGCTGCGACGGAGTAATGATTGGACGCGGAGCTTTAGGCAATCCGTGGATGCTGTACCGTACCATCCAATACCTGAGCACAGGCGAACTTATACCCGAACCCGGAGCAGAAGAAAAGATTAAGGTGGCTATTCTTCATATGGACCGTCTGATCAGCCTGAAAGGTGAGGCGGTGGCGGTCCGGGAAATGCGCAAGCATCTGGCCTGGTACTTGAAGGGGATGAAGGCGGCAGCCCGTGTAAAGGACGTCATTATGGAAGAAACCAAACGTGATGAAATGGTGCGGATTTTGAATGAATTTGTCATGCAGCTTAAGGATGAAGAGGAGCAGGAAGGCTTGAAGTTCTCACTTTCAGCGGTTTAATTACATCAGCTCCTGTCTTTTTGGAGGGAATAAGGGTTTTTCAGGACATCAATCCCCCCTACATTTCCCGCCTATTGGTTAACACTCGAACATTATATGGGGCGTCATTGACATTTTGTAGCGGTTCCAATATAATTTCACAGTATAAAATCGCCGTTACAGCAGTGGCATTGCAGAAGGAGGGTTCTGATCCCTCCAGATTCGCATATAGTATGGTGTTTTCAATAAATGTATACGACAGGAGAATCGGTTGAGATGAGCGATAAAGAAGTCATCCTTACACCGGACGGACTTAAGCGTCTGGAAGAAGAATTGGAGACCCTCAAATCCGTAAAACGCCGCGAGGTAGCTGAACGGATAAAAGTAGCGATCGGCTACGGAGATATCAGTGAGAACTCGGAGTATGAGGATGCCAAGAACGAGCAGGCCTTCATTGAAGGGCGTATTATTACTTTGGAAAAAATGCTCCGTAATGCGCGCATCATCAACAGCGACGAAATCGTTACCGATGTGGTAAGCATTGGGGTTACTGTTAGCGTTGAGGATTTGGAATATGGCGACGTCATGGAGTATTTGATTGTCGGCACCGCCGAATCTGATCCGCTGAATAATAAGATCTCCAATGAAAGTCCGGTAGGCCGGGCCATTATCGGTAAGAAGATTGGTACTGTTGTAGATGTTAGTGTTCCTGCTGGAGTCATTCAATATAAAATTCTTGATATTAGAATGAAGTAATAGGTACCAATAAGGGAAACGTCAAGAAAGCTTCCTTAGGGAAGCTTTTTTCAAAAGATAAGAATTTATATATGTAATCTTATAAATTCCCTGATTTTTCTGCAGCGCATACAGCTTCTATTTGTACGGGAACGGACTGTCTCTTGCATAGGGATGGAGCCGTTTCTTCTTGTGTATATGACAGAGTGAGTAAGAGAGGATGAAAGACATGACCGAGGAAATGAATACTGCTGAGAATACGGAAAAAGAACTAAGCGAACTGCTGACGATCCGCCGCGGCAAACTGGACGAGCTTCGTGCACTGGGTATCGATCCGTTTGGCAAAAAGTATGAGCGTACGACAGGTGCCGGAGATATTATGTCCAAGTATGATGGACAAACCAAAGAGGAGCTGGACGAGCTCAACCTGGAAGTTAGTATTGCCGGCCGTATTATGGCCAAGCGTGTAATGGGCAAAGCCAGCTTCGCCCACATTCAGGATCTTAGCGGTAAGATTCAAATCTATGTCCGTCAGGACAGTATTTCTGAAGCACAATATGCGGCTTTTAATGTTCTCGATCTGGGTGACATCATTGGCGTCCGCGGAACTGTATTCAAAACCAGAACCGGAGAAACCTCTATTAAAGTGCATAACCTTGAGGTTCTATCCAAATCGCTTCTTCCGCTTCCCGAGAAATATCATGGTCTGAAAGATGTGGAGCTGCGTTACCGCCAGCGTTATGTCGATCTGATTATCAACCCTGAAGTTCAGCAGACATTCATTACCCGTTCACGGATCATCCAGTCGATGCGCCGTTACTTGGATTCGCTTGGTTATCTGGAGGTAGAAACTCCAACGCTGCATGCCATCGCCGGCGGAGCTGCGGCCCGTCCGTTCATCACTCACCACAATACACTCGATATGCAGCTGTATATGCGTATTGCCATTGAACTGCATCTGAAGCGTCTAATCGTAGGCGGTTTGGAAAAAGTATACGAAATCGGACGCGTGTACCGGAACGAAGGCATTTCAACACGCCACAATCCGGAATTCACAATGATCGAGCTGTACGAAGCTTATGCGGACTACAAAGACATTATGCACTTAACAGAGAGCATGATCGCTCATATCGCCCAGGAAGTGTTAGGTACCCAGAAGATTAATTATCAAGGCCAGGAAGTAGATCTGACGCCGCAGTGGCGCCGTGTGACCATGGTGGATGCTGTCAAAGAAGTGACAGGTGTCGACTTTGGCGTTCATATGACGGATGAGGAAGCGCAGCGTCTGGCGAAGGAGCACCGTGTGCCGGTTGAGAAGCACATGACCTTTGGCCACATCCTGAATGCCTTCTTTGAGCAATTTGTAGAAGAAACACTGATTCAGCCGACCTTTGTTACAGGTCATCCGGTTGAGATCTCTCCACTGGCCAAAAAGAACGATCAAGACCCGCGCTTTACCGACCGTTTTGAGCTGTTTATCGTGGCCCGTGAGCATGCGAATGCATTCAGCGAGTTGAATGATCCCATCGACCAGCGTCAGCGCTTTGAAGCCCAGATTCAGGAAAAGGAAAAAGGCAACGACGAAGCTCACGAAATGGATGATGACTTCATCCGTGCGCTTGAATACGGTATGCCGCCTACAGGCGGACTCGGAATTGGTGTGGACCGGCTGATCATGTTGCTCACCAACGCTGCATCGATCCGCGATGTGCTGTTGTTCCCGCATATGCGTAACGTACAGAATAACTGATTGAGATAATTAATCCTGATTCCGAAGTGGGATGCGAGTAACCATTCCGCCTCGGAATCATTTTTTTGAAATAATGCTTGCAATCAAAACCTGTACATGGTATATTCTTATTTCGGCCAAGAAATAGTAACGCCGAGCTCGAAATGAAGTTAAAAAAAGAGCTTGCATTCATCGGTCGGACATGATATATTATAAGAGTTGCTGGTGACGAGATAAACGACGCCGACAATGAGCTTGATCTTTGAAAACTGAACAACGAGTGAGTGGGATTTCACGTAAGTGAGATCCAAAAAAGAGAATGCAAATTCTCGTCAGATGTTTCAAAATGAGCAATCGCTCTTTCTAAATACCAATTTGGAGAGTTTGATCCTGGCTCAG
>NZ_JBGJZN010000013.1:0-65706 GCF_042610465.1 Paenibacillus diazotrophicus | reverse complement strand
TGAGGAATGATCTTTTCTTGCAGCGATTTCGAGAAGCGGAAGCTTCGAAAAATCATGTTTGGTGGCGATAGCGGAGGGGTTCCACACGTACCCATCCCGAACACGACCGTTAAGCCCTCCAGCGCCGATGGTACTTGGACCGAAGGGTCCTGGGAGAGTAGGACGTCGCCAAGCAGATAAAACCACTGTTGAGCAATTGACAGTGGCTTTTTTGCGTTGTGCACGGTTGTGGAAAAGCTGTGGATAATTTTCTGTAAGTTCAGAAAAATTGCACACATGTGGATACAAGTACAAGACGCATTACATCCATCCTTTGTGTTACGGAATACATAATTATATAGATGAGTCAAGAGAAAACCGATTAATCCACGGT
The DNA here is from genome assembly GCF_042610465.1 of Paenibacillus diazotrophicus. Lineage (NCBI taxonomy): Bacteria > Bacillati > Bacillota > Bacilli > Caryophanales > Paenibacillaceae > Paenibacillus > Paenibacillus diazotrophicus. Next base: position 65,333 of record NZ_JBGJZN010000013.1, on the reverse strand, counting down.
TTTTGTGGATGAAAAGTGGATTGTGTGGACAAGTATATGAAAATAGTGGATAACTATTTTTTGTAACAATTAATTCAAACAAAATGATTTGTTTGAGTATTTTTCTGTGGATAACTTTTGACGAAGGTATTTTTCGAGAGTGGGTTAGCACCAGAGTCTTTTGCTTGTTATACTCATATAAAGCTTATTACTAATAATGATGAGGTGAGCGGAAGTGGAAATCAGGCAATTGAAACCCGAGGAATTTGAAGCAAGTCTAAGCTTGTCCGAATATGCTTTTAAATATAAGGTTACGGGTGAAGACCGGGCTGATGCGAAGCTGCAATTCAAGCCAGAAAGAGTATGGGGTGTCTTCGAAGATGAAGTGCTTGGAGCCCAGCTGACATTACTTCCGCTTCAGGTCTATATACAAGGCAGAGCTGTTCCCATGGGTGGAATCGCCGGAGTTTCTACATGGCCGGAGAACCGCAGACAGGGACTTGTAGCCAAGCTTTTATCGCATACTCTGCAAACGATGAACGAAGCGGGTCAGACATTATCCTTTTTGCATCCGTTTTTAATTCCTTTTTACCGTAAGTTTGGCTGGGAGGTCTATTGCGAATATAAAAAATACTCCATACCTGTGAACAAGTTTCCAAAGAAAACTGAAATTCAGGGGACTGTAAAGCGTGACTCAGCGGGGCTTGAAACATTGGAGAGACTGTATAGCAGCTTTGCCGCTGAGTATAATGGAACTCTGCAGCGTGATACGGACTGGTGGAAGCGGAGTGTATTGGATGACCAGACACATCACTGTGTTTTTTACTCCAAGCTTGGTGATCCGGAAGGATATGCACTGTACAAAGTAACAAATAATGAGCTGGTCATTGATGAATTTATATTCTTGAACGAAGCAGCGCGTCAGGGCTTGTGGACATTTTTTGCCAACCATGATTCGATGATAACGGGAGCTTCGCTCAAGCTGGTGCCTGCCGACGATATTCTTCCTTATTTACTTCCGGATCCGCGCATTCCACAGGAGAATTATCCATATTTCATGGCACGGATTGTGAACGCACAGGCGTTTGTAGAGAACTTCACCTTTCAGGCCTTAAACCGCCTTGAGAGTAGAACCCTCTATATTGATGATGAACATGCTCCGTGGAATGATGGATTGTGGTTATGGAGTGTAACTGAGGAGGGAACAGCAACACTAAACCGTCTTGAAGGGGAAAAAGCCTCGGCCGATATGAGTTGCACTATTGGCACGCTGACTGTACTGCTTCTAGGGTACAAGCGGCCGGGAGAACTGGCCAGATATGGGCAATTAACAGCTGACTCAGCGGAATTGGACTGGCTTGAAAGGATTATCCCGGAGGGGAAAACAGCATTATTTGATTTTTTCTAATCCTGTAATTTAGAGCTCTCCTTGCTTCCTAACGAAGCTTGGAGGGCCTTTTTTAACAAAAAGGTTCAATGGTAACCTCTAGCAAAACGCTGGATTTATTCACAAAGGTCAGAATACAATCGCCCTAAATCGTAAAAAATATAAGCAACCACTTGGAATTCAGTGAGAATGTGTTATAATATGAAAAAAGTCAAAGAAAGTCAAAGTCAACGAAGCTCGATTTCATTGTATTGAAGGAAGTGGAGACAATGGTGGCCGGCTCTTCATTAATGGCTTTTTTGGTGTATCTCCGGGATGTGGTTTCGATTCGGGCCTCTGCCCGTGGGTTAAGTTCTTTAGAGATCATTGCCGGACGGAATGCGCACTCAGTTGCACTATAAGCTTTGAATACTGGAGGATGGATGATGCGTAATATCTCTGATATTATCGAACAATATCTGAAGAATATTTTGCATGAAAGTCCCGAAGGTACGGTGGAAATTCAGCGCAATGACCTGGCGGACCAGTTCTCGTGTGTGCCGTCTCAGATCAATTATGTCATTAGTACACGCTTTACTTTGGAAAAGGGCTATGTAGTTGAGAGCAAACGTGGCGGTGGGGGGTACATCCGGATTCAGCGTTTTGAGCTGCCCCAGAATGTCGCACTTTACGCCCATCTCAATTCTACAATAGGAAAAGATATCGATCAAAATTCCGCCGAAGGGCTGATTTATCAGCTGGAGGAGGCCCGGTTTCTAACCAAGCGTGAAGCGTGCCTATTGCGCGCTGCTGTTTCCCGGGAATGCCTGACGGTTAATCTGCCGTACCGGGATGAGATTCGTGCCAAGCTAATGAAGGCTATGCTAATCTCTTTATTGGGCAAATAATGGTCAATCTTAAGGAGGGACACCGCTTATGCTTTGCCAGGAATGCGGGGTCAAACCGGCGACACTTCATTTCACAAAGATTGTGAATGGAGAGAAGACGGAGTTTCATATTTGTGAAAGCTGTGCACGGGAGAAGGGTGAGCTGATTCCTGGAACTTCGGGGGGATTCTCCATTCATAGTCTGCTCTCAGGTCTACTGGATCTGGAAGGAGCCGGCAAAGAGAAAAATGCAGCGGCTCAGACCGCACAAAGCCTGCAATGTGAGAATTGCGGAATGACATACTCCCAGTTCAGCAAGCTTGGGCGTTTTGGCTGCAGCTCCTGCTATAAATATTTTGACAGTACGCTGGATCCGCTCTTCAGACGGGTTCATGGCAGCACCGCCCATGTGGGTAAGTTGCCCAAACGTGCCGGAGCAAAGATCATGTGCAAACGCCAGATTGACGAGCTGAAGCAGGAATTGCAGCAAAGTATTGCGCAGGAAGAGTTTGAAAATGCAGCTGAGCTGAGGGATCAGATCCGTAGGCTTGAAAAAGAAATGCCACAAGAGTAAAGTCTTTGATATATAGGGGGGATAAGCCATGTCAAGTCTCCGGTTTACCGAACAAGCCCTTAGTGACTGGATGCGTTGCGGTGGCAGCCATTCCGAGATTGTCATTAGCAGCCGGATGCGGATCGCCCGTAATCTGGAGCATTTACCCTTCCCTTTGCTGGCTTCGGCGGAGCAGTCGGAAGAGGTGCTGGAACAGCTCGCTCCTGTTTTTCAGGGAGAAGCAACTGCCGATTTCGGTAACTTTCAACTCCTGAAGCTGGATGAGCTTGATGAACTGGACAAAAAGGTGCTCGTAGAAAAGCATCTCATCAGCCCTAACCTCGCCAATGAGGCACGGGGTGGTGCAGTCATCCTGAATGAAGATGAATCGGTTAGCATTATGATCAATGAAGAGGATCATTTGCGCATTCAGTGCCTGTTCCCCGGTCTGCAGGTCAGAGAAGCTTGGCTAAGGGCGACAGCTATTGATGATATTTTTGAAAGCTCGGTCAATTATGCCTTTGATGATCGAAGAGGATATTTGACCAGTTGTCCTACGAATGTGGGTACAGGGCTTCGCGCATCGGTTATGGTCCACTTGCCTGCACTTGTTATGACCCATCAGATCAACCGGATTTTATCCGCTGTGAATCAGGTAGGGCTTACGGTAAGAGGGATTTATGGAGAAGGCAGCGAGGCAGTAGGAAATATCTTTCAGATCTCCAACCAGATCACGCTAGGCCAGACTGAAAGTGAAATTATCGAGAACCTTCACAGCGTAGTTACACAGATTATTGAGCATGAGCGTAACGCGCGGGAACGTCTGCTGGTGGATTCGGCCTTGAGGATTACAGACAGAATCAAACGTTCTTACGGGATTTTGTCGTATGCGGCGGTGATGGAACTCAAAGAGTCTGCCCAACGGCTATCCGATCTGAGGCTCGGAGTAGATCTAGGGATACTGGAAGGACCATCCATTTCAGTCCTCAATGAGCTTAATGTGAAGACACAGCCGGGTTTTCTGCAAAAAATGTTCGGCGACGAGCTTTCGGCCACCGAACGCGATATGTACCGGGCGAAGCTGCTCCGGGAGACACTGGGATCACAACATTAATTATAGATATTTATTATCCGTGGAGGTGCAGGGGATATGATGTTTGGAAGATTTACGGAACGCGCACAAAAGGTGCTGGCGCTGGCGCAGGAAGAAGCCGTTCGTTTGGGACATAACAACATTGGGACAGAACATATTTTGCTCGGTCTGATTCGTGAGGGTGACGGCATTGCCGCTAAGGCTTTAATCGGATTGGGTCTGGGTCTTGAGAAAATTCAGGACGAAGTGGAAACACTGATCGGCCGGGGACAAGAACAGCCTACAAACATTGCTTATACTCCTCGTGCCAAAAAGGTTATCGAGCTGTCGATGGATGAAGCTCGTAAGCTGGGCCACACTTATGTAGGGACAGAGCATATTCTGCTTGGACTGATTCGTGAAGGCGAGGGTGTTGCTGCCCGTGTACTGAATAACCTTGGAATCAGCCTGAATAAGGCCCGTCAGCAGGTCCTGCAGCTTCTGGGCAGCAGTGAAGCTACTTCGAGTCACAGCGGTGCTCCAGCCAATGTCAGCACGCCTACGCTGGATGGTCTGGCCCGCGACCTGACTGCTTATGCCAAAGACGGCAATCTGGATCCGGTCATTGGCCGCAGTAAAGAAATAGAGCGCGTAATACAAGTGCTTAGCCGCCGCACCAAGAATAATCCGGTCCTGATCGGTGAACCAGGGGTAGGTAAAACAGCGATTGCTGAAGGCTTGGCACAAAAGATCATCAATAATGAAATTCCAGAAACGTTGCGCGACAAGCGCGTAATGACTTTGGACATGGGTTCAGTGGTTGCCGGTACAAAATACCGCGGTGAGTTCGAAGACCGCCTCAAGAAGATTATGGATGAGATTCGTCAAGCAGGTAACATCGTGCTCTTTATCGATGAGTTGCATACCCTGATCGGAGCTGGCGGTGCAGAAGGTGCGATAGATGCTTCCAACATCCTGAAGCCTGCTCTTGCCCGTGGGGAACTGCAATGCATTGGTGCAACTACCCTGGACGAATACCGCAAATATATTGAGAAGGACGCGGCTCTTGAGCGCCGGTTCCAGCCTATAACAGTGGATCAGCCTTCTCCGGAAGAAGCTGTCCAGATTCTATACGGTCTCCGTGACCGCTACGAGGCCCATCACCGGGTGAAGATCACAGATGAAGCAATCGTGGAAGCTGTGAAGCTGTCCGATCGTTATATTCCGGATCGTTTCCTGCCGGATAAGGCAATCGACCTTATTGATGAAGCAGGCTCCAAGGTACGACTTAACTCGTACACGATCCCGCCAAATCTGAAAGAGCTCGAAATGCGTTTGGATGATATCCGCAAGGAGAAGGATTCTGCAGTACAAAGCCAAGAGTTTGAAAAGGCGGCTGCACTGCGTGATACCGAACAAAAAATACGCGAAGAACTGGATACCACCAAGAACCAGTGGAAAGAAAAACAGGGCCGCACTGATTCTCAGGTTACACCGGAGGATATCGCTCAGGTGGTAGCCAGCTGGACAGGAATCCCTGTCAGCAAGCTGAAGGAAGAGGAAACAGACCGTCTGCTTAACATGGAAGCTCTGCTCCATGAACGGGTCATTGGTCAGGATGAAGCCGTGAAGGCAGTAAGCCGGGCACTCCGCCGGGCACGTGCAGGCCTCAAGGACCCTAAACGTCCAATGGGCTCGTTCATCTTCCTCGGACCAACTGGTGTTGGTAAAACGGAGCTGGCCCGTGCACTTGCTGAGGCTATGTTCGGTGACGAGAATGCGGTCATCCGCATCGATATGTCAGAGTACATGGAGAAACATTCCACTTCCCGTTTGGTCGGAGCGCCTCCAGGGTACGTGGGCTATGAAGAAGGCGGGCAATTAACCGAAAAGGTTCGCCGCAAGCCATATTCTGTTGTACTCCTGGACGAAATTGAGAAAGCTCATCCGGAAGTATTCAACATCCTGCTGCAGGTGCTGGAAGATGGTCGTCTGACCGATTCCAAAGGCCGTGTGGTTGATTTCCGCAATACCCTGATCATTCTGACTTCTAACGTAGGGGCACAGGCGATCAAGAAGAATTCGACGCTTGGCTTCACTGCGGTACAAGATGCCGGAGCGGATTACAGCAACATGAAGGGTAAAGTCATGGAGGAGCTGAAGAAGAGCTTCCGCCCAGAGTTCCTGAACCGTATTGACGAAATTATCGTCTTCCACTCCCTGGACGAAAAGCATATTGCCGAAATTGTTACACTTATGTCCGAAGAATTACGCAAACGGCTGCGTGAGTATGATGTGGACTTTGTCCTCACAGATGGGGCTAAAGCCTTTTTGGCCAAAGAGGGATATGATCCAGCCTTTGGTGCGCGTCCGCTGCGCCGGGCGATCCAGAAGCACATCGAAGATCGTCTCTCCGAGGAGCTGCTGAAAGGCAACATTCAAAAAGGAGATTCCCTTAACATTGATGAAGTTAATGGTGAACTTGTAGTAACCAAAGTGGAAGCTCCGATTGCTGTTGCACAAGAAGATGAGGTTGGAAAAGAATAACCTTAAGTATTGAAACAAAGCTTCCGCTTCTCCGTATGGAGAAGTGGGGGCTTTGTTTTTGTGTAAAGCGGATCCAAAAGTAGATCTTAAGTGACCTTCCGTTCACTGTGCAGAAATGGTAAACTTTGAGTAAGCGAAAATTACCCGCAATTTTAGCAAGTTCGGACGAATAGGAGCGCACATGGCTAAACCAAAAACTAAATTTTTCTGCACCGAATGCGGCTACGAATCACCAAAATGGTTCGGCAAATGTCCCGGCTGCCAGGCTTGGAACTCTATGGTGGAAGAGACGGAAGTCGTAGTCAAAACACAAGGCATGAATGCACCGATTTTTCAGAGTAAAGAAAAGGCGCAATCGATCATAAATATAGAAAGTGACAAAGAGCCTCGTATCCTGACAGGCATAGGAGAACTTAACCGAGTGCTGGGTGGAGGAATTGTTCCCGGTTCGCTGGTACTGGTAGGTGGGGACCCGGGGATTGGTAAATCGACGCTCCTGCTGCAGACCTCACATGCTCTGACGACGCAGGGATTGCGGGTGCTTTATATTTCAGGAGAAGAATCTGTACGTCAGACGAAGCTTCGTGCGGATCGCCTCGGGGCGCTGTCGGCAGAGCTTTATGTGCTGTGTGAGACAAATATGGAGAGCATTGAAGAAGCCATTGAGCAGATTCAGCCCCAATTCCTTGTTATTGACTCCATTCAGACCGTATTTATGCCAGAGGTGACAAGTGCACCCGGCAGTGTGACCCAGGTACGGGAATGTACGACAAGATTCATGCGGATCGCCAAAATTCGCGGAATTGCCACGGTCCTTGTAGGACATGTAACGAAAGAAGGAGCAATCGCAGGCCCCCGCATGCTGGAGCATATGGTTGACTGCGTTCTCTATTTTGAAGGGGAGCGGCATCATACGTACCGTTTGTTGCGTGCAGTCAAGAACCGCTTTGGATCCACAAATGAGATCGGAATTTTTGAGATGGGGGAAATCGGGCTTACTGAAGTGGAGAATCCTTCTGAGCTTTTCTTGTCGGAGCGCCCGCTTGGAGTAGCTGGCTCAACAGTTGTAGCCAGTATGGAAGGAACCCGGCCTGTGCTTGTGGAGCTTCAGGCGCTTGTGGCGGCTACCCATTTCCCTTCACCACGGCGGATGTGCACAGGCATGGACCATCAACGGATGGCTCTCATCATTGCAGTACTGGAGAAGCGGATGGGGATGTTTCTCCAGAACCAGGATGCTTACTTGAATGTGGCTGGCGGAGTAAAGTTGGATGAGCCGGCTATTGATTTGGCAGTTGCCATTAGTATTGCCTCCAGCTTCCGTGATATTTCAACAAAGCCTTATGATGTATTTTTTGGTGAAGTTGGACTTACGGGAGAAGTGCGAGGGGTCTCACGTGCAGAAACACGTGTGAAGGAGGCAGCCAAGCTTGGGTTCCGGAGAGTCATTATGCCCGAGAAAAGCATGAAAGGCTGGAAGCATCCGCAAGATATCCAGATTATTGGCGTCAGCACCGTTGCAGATGCACTAGCGGTCGCGTTAGATTAGGGGGCACAGAATGACAAAGGAAATAGAGAATATGAATGATCTGCTCAGAATGGCTGCGCCTGGGACACCCTTCCGGGAAGGTCTGGAAAATGTGCTGCGGGCAAAGACAGGAGCGCTCATTGTTGTTGGATATAGCCCAGAAGTGATGGAAGTTGTCGATGGCGGCTTTTCCATCAATTGTGATTTTTCACCCAATTACTTGTATGAGCTGGCCAAAATGGACGGTGCGATTATTTTGAGCGAGGATTTGAAACGGATTCTGTATGCCAATACGCAGCTGATTCCAGACTCCTCCATCTCCTCTATCGAGACAGGTATCCGGCACCGCACAGCGGAACGTGTGGCAAAGCAAACCGGCAAGCTGGTGGTTTCCATTTCTCAGCGCCGCAATATTATCACGTTGTATCAAGGCTCCATCCGGTATGCACTCAAAGAAATCGGGTCCATCCTGGCCAAGGCCAATCAGGCGATCCAAACCCTGGAGAAGTACAGAGCAGTGCTTACACAGAGTTTGACGAATCTGTCTGCTTCCGAGTATGAAGGGATCGTCACCATTGCAGAGGTGGTTGGAGTTATCCAGCGCGTGGAAATGGTGCTTCGGATCAAGATGGAAATCAAACGCTATATCAACGAGCTCGGCAATGAAGGACGCCTGATCAGCATGCAAATGGAAGAACTGGTTGGAAATACAGAGGAAGAAGCATGGCTTCTGTACAGAGACTATGCAAGGGAGGAACAGGAGGACAAAATCCGCGAAATTATTGCCGGACTCAAACGCACCAGCGACGATGATCTGATGGACGACAATCACATTGCCCGCCTGCTGGGGTATTCGTCTACGGCGATTGCTTCGGAGGAAGTGGTAACGCCGCGCGGCTACCGCTTGCTGAATAAAATTCCAAGACTGCCTAATGTGATCATACACAATTTGGTGGAAAGATTTGAAATGCTGCCTAACCTGATGACGGCAAGTATTGCAGAACTGGATGAAGTGGATGGTATCGGAGAAGTGCGTGCCCGCAATATTCAGGACGGACTCAAGCGGCTACAGAAGCAAGTTCTTATTGACAGGCAAATGTAAATAACATACAATCACGTAATATTGGAGACGTTGTTTGCTCAATAGTAAGATAATAGAGGTGAAGAAATGATACAAAAATCAATTCCAAGTTTGTTTACCATTGGTAACTTAATGCTTGGAATGTTTGGTATCATGATGGCGTTTGACGGTAAACTGAGCATGGCCGCTATCATGGTGATTATCGCTATGCTGTTAGACGGGCTGGATGGGCGTGTTGCACGGGCGCTGAAATGTGAGAGTGAATTCGGCAAGGAGTTGGACTCTTTATCCGATGTTGTTTCCTTTGGAGTGGCACCAGCGCTGATCATGTACATTACTAGCCTTCAGGATCTGAATTCTGCATTAGGCTGGACCGTAACGGCGATTTTCCCGGTATTCGGTGCGCTTCGTTTGGCCCGTTTTAATGTCCGCCCGGGTATCCCCGGATATTTTGTAGGATTGCCGATTCCGGCTGCGGGCGGGGTGCTGGCTACACTGGCGCTTTTTCATAAAGATGTATCGGCTCCATTTATGATTGTGGCTACACTGCTGTTGTCCTACCTCATGGTCAGTACGGTTAAATATCCGAATTTCAAAAAAGTGGGCCTGCCCAAAAAAGCAGTTGTAGGTGCCCCTGTTGTGATTGTTATAGCTGTTGCAGTTGCCGTTATTTTTCCTGAGCAAATTGCCAAGCTGATCTTTGTACTTCTTGCATCATATGCGTTGTATGGGTTTAAGCAAAATATCGACCGGTTGACGGCTCGGCGCCGCCACCGCCGCAGACGACGCACAGAAGACAAAATATATCACTCCAAAAATGGATGATTCGCTGCTGCATGTCTGATGCTCAAAATAAAAGAGGCTTTGCCATTCCCTGTGTACAGTGGATGGCGAAGCCTTTTTTTGCCGAACTGGCGAAGGGAACGAGCGCAACAAGCTATTCAGGAAAAGTTAAACAAACCAAGCGTAGCACATTTCTGTGACTCTTTTTCTACAACCTCGTCCATATTAATGTTAAGCAAATTGCAGAGTGCAGACATATAGAACAGCTCACGGCCCAGCTCGGAGGCAACCACCTCACGGCAGTTCTCGCACAGCTCGCCTTCAAGATGAGTTCCTGCGAGTTCTTTGGCTTGTTCAAGCCCTAAGCCAGGTTCGAATATCTGTTTCTTGGCGTGCAGCTGAATACAGCCGCATTCCGTAATGGCTTTGACGACGGCACGATTGACGGAAGCGCTGCTCTGCCCATTCTTGGACATTACATCCAGAAGACTACGGTGACGGAGCAGCAGTTCGGAGACTTGATCCTGGAAGGCCTGTAAACTTGGTGCGCTCATTTTCCATTCACCCCTGGGTTCGTAATTGAGTTCATTATATGTCAGTCCTTCCCCCGTTTTCAACCAGTAATAGAAGTTTCCGTTTGTCTTTACAGCAACGAATATATTTAGTGTCAGAAAAAATAAAGCTCCCCCGGATTACCGTCCTGAAAATTGGAACATACTGGAGAGGTATAGATCATTTTAGGATGAATAAAAGGAGGTGCCTGAGGTAATGTGGAAAAAAATGATTTTGATGCTTGCCGCCCTATGCGGAGCTTGGTCAGGTTATACGCTATACCATGCGGCAGAAAGAGGATTCCCGGAGGGAATGGGAAAACTGGGTGATAGCTTGCCTGTGCAGGGGAGCCTTTTGTTTGCGGTGCTGGGAGCCATTATTTTTTTGTTTGCGGGGACTTTGTGCGCGGAATGGGGAGGTTCAAAACTGCGGGAGGCGGTACTGTATTGTTCGCGCATCCCTATGAACGAATTGGCTTCAGGCGCTGCTGGGCTTACGGGAGGCCTTCTCTTGTCCCTGTTGCTATATCCAACCATGGATTGGCTTGGAAAGGCAGGAGAGCTGCTGCAGGTCGCTGCAACGCTTACGTTTGGATACCTGGGTCTACGGATTGGATTGGAAAAGAAAGAAGAGCTGGCTTCTCTATGGACAACCGGACGCTGGGGGCAGGCTCCGGAGCCGGAAGGACGCGGTTTGGAAGAGCATAAGATTCTGGATACAAGTGTCATTATTGACGGACGGATCGCCGATATCTGCAAAACGGGGTTCATTGAGGGTACCATTGTAATTCCAGAATTCGTTCTGGAGGAGCTGCAGCATATCGCCGATTCATCAGATCTGCTGAAACGCAACCGCGGCCGGCGCGGACTCGATATCCTCAACAAAATCCAAAAAGAGCTGGATGTAAAAGTGCTGATCTACGAAGGTGATTTCGAAGAAATCTCTGAAGTGGACAGCAAGCTGGTTAAACTGGCTAAAGTGCTGCGGGGTAAGGTGGTAACCAATGACTTTAATCTTAATAAGGTGTGTGAACTGCAGGGAGTGTCAGTTCTCAACATTAATGATTTGGCCAATGCGGTAAAGCCGGTGGTGCTGCCGGGTGAAGAAATCATCGTCCAGGTTATTAAAGATGGCAAAGAGCATGGACAAGGCGTTGCCTATCTCGATGACGGAACGATGATTGTGGTCGAGGGCGGACGTGAATACATCGGTACAACGATGGAAGTTCTGGTAACCAGCGTGCTGCAGACTTCGGCGGGACGCATGATCTTTGCCAAGCCGAAACTGATGGAGAAAGCGCAATAAACGGTTTTGGAACGCTGAAAGCTTGGCTAATGGGTTGGAAATGCCTGCTAAACACGTTATGATGGGAGTATACGTGAAGGACAGGAGTAGGGCAGAATGTCAAACAGTGTAGGTGTCGTGATCGTAGCAGCGGGCAAAGGAACAAGAATGGGGACTGCGGAGAGCAAGCAATATTTGCTGCTGCAGGGGAAACCGATTATCGTTCATACCCTGGAGATATTTCAGCAGCATCCTCTTATCTCTGAGATTGTACTGGTTACGGGCCAAGAGGATGTGGAACGCTGCCTGGAGTGGATAAAGGACTACAAGCTCGACAAAGTGTCATCTGTAGTAACCGGAGGATCCGAACGCCAGCATTCTGTTCACCTGGGACTGAGAAAACTGGGGACCACTTGGGTAATGGTTCATGATGGTGTCCGACCCTTTGTGCAGGAGCAAGAAATCACTGCCTGTTACGAGCATGCCAAGGAGAATGGTGCCTCAGTGCTTGCTGTACCGGTAAAAGATACGATCAAGCAGGTGGACAAGGATGGCAAAGTGTTGTCCACACCGGATCGGCGAAGTCTGTGGGCGATTCAGACCCCGCAGACTTTTCGTCTGTCCGAGCTGATTATGGCGTATGAGTCGGCAGAGCGTGATGGGTTTCTTGGCACCGATGACTCGAGTCTCGCGGAGCGCAGCGGTATTCCGGTTGCTGTCGTGGAGGGAAGCTACGCAAACATTAAGATCACCACACCGGAGGATCTGGATTTCGCTGAATTTACACAAAGAAACAGGGGAGAGGTACAAACATGATTGCTGTAGGACAAGGTTTTGACGTACACCAGCTGGTGGAAGGCAGGCCGTGCATTATTGGCGGGGTCACGATTCCTTATGAAAAGGGACTTCTTGGGCATTCCGACGCGGATGTATTGCTGCATGCAGTGAGCGACGCTATTCTGGGCGCCCTGGGACTTGGCGATATCGGCAGACATTTTCCCGATACGGACCCGGCCTTTAAGGATGCGGATAGTCTGAAGCTGTTGGAGCATGTATGGGCGCTTGCCCGTGAACGCGGCTATAAACTTGGTAACATTGATTCTACTATTATTGCCCAAAAGCCTAAGATGGCCCCTTATATCCCCCAAATGACCGAGGTAATCGCTAAGGCACTGGGAGCGGAGACATCGAAGGTGAATGTAAAAGCAACCACTACCGAACAGTTGGGCTTTACCGGACGCGGAGAAGGTATTGCGGCACAATCTATTGTCTGTCTGTTGCAAGATGTGATATCATCTTGAGATGGCTGTTAACAGCCTAATTTTAACCATTATGAAGCGGAGGGAATGACATGGCTAATCAAGTCCGGGTGCGTTACGCACCAAGCCCTACGGGACATTTACATATCGGAAATGCCAGAACGGCGTTATTCAATTATTTATTTGCCCGTAATCTGGGAGGCAAATTTATTATCCGTATCGAAGATACGGACGTAAAACGTAATATTGCTGAAGGGGAAGAAAGCCAGCTCAAATATTTGAAATGGCTGGGAATGGATTGGGATGAGAGTGTCGATGTCGGCGGTGAATACGGACCTTACCGCCAGACGGAACGTCTGGATCTTTACCGCATATACTGGCAGGACCTGCTTGACCGGGGACTAGCGTACCGATGCTACTGCACAGAAGAAGAGCTTGAAGCTGAACGTGAAGAGCAGACCGCTAGAGGCGAGACTCCGCGTTATTCCGGCAAACACCGGAACCTGACTGAAGATCAGCGCCAGGCTTATGAAGCAGAAGGACGTATAGCAAGTATCCGCTTCCGTGTGCCAGAGGATCGCACTTATACCTTTGATGATATCGTTAAGGGCAGTATTTCTTTTAATTCCAAGGAGATGGGCGACTTTGTCATTGTGAAGAAGGATGGAATACCAACCTATAACTTCGCTGTTGCAGTGGATGATCATCTGATGGAGATTACCCATGTGTTGCGCGGGGAAGACCATATCTCGAATACACCTCGCCAATTGATGATTTATGAAGCACTGGGCTGGGAAGCGCCGCTATTTGGACACATGACCCTGATTGTTGGGGATGACCACAAGAAGCTGAGCAAACGTAATGAATCCATTATTCAATTCATTGAGCAGTACGATCAGCTGGGCTATCTGCCAGAGGCATTGTTCAACTTTATTGCATTGCTGGGCTGGTCGCCGGAGGGAGAAGAGGAGATTTTCAGCAAAGAAGAGCTGATCTCTATCTTCAATGCAAACCGGCTATCCAAGAGTCCTGCCGTATTCGATACCAACAAGCTGTCGCATTTGAATAACCACTATATCAAGCATGCAGATCCTAAGCGGATCGCGGCGTTAGCTATTCCCCATCTGCAAAAAGCAGGAAGATTGCCGGATGCACTGAATGAAGAGCAGCAGGCATGGGCGGAAAGTCTGGTTGCTCTATACCAGGAGCAGATGACTTCTGCATCGAACATCGTAGAGCTGTCCGAGCTGTTTTTCCGCAGTCATGTAGAGCTCGAGACAGAAGCTGCCCAGATTCTGGCCGAAGACCAGGTGCCTGAAGTCTTGTCCGCTTTCCTGAGCAAGGTAGAAGCCACAGATGAATTTACCGCCAGCAACATGGCCGTCCTGATTAAAGAAGTCCAGAAAGAAACCGGACATAAGGGTAAGGCGCTGTTTATGCCAATCCGTGTTGCTTTAACCGGACAGACACATGGCCGTGATCTGAATGCGACAATAGTTCTTTTGGGCCGTAACCGGGTCATCGATCGTCTGAAATCGCAGATCAAAGGGGCCTAAGAAGAAGTAACAGGAGGGGCATCCCCTTGTCAGCCTGTTGTCTTTTAGCTAAGATAGAAGCATACAATAATAGCTGGGATCAGGAAAAGTAAGCGCACAAAGACAATTGCCAGAGAGAATAACCGCCAAGGGACTGTTCCTTTGCAGGCTGGGAGTTATTCATTTGTCTGCCGCTGAACATGCGCCTGTGAGCTGCACGGTTGAGTGTTCCTTCATGGGACATTAGACAGTGCCGGGGACGTTACCGTTACAGACGCCAAGAGGGACAGAAGCACTTACTGGCTGAGAATGGTGAATCCGGTGAATCATGCAACGTCCAAGCAGAGTGGGACCGCGGTTAAACGTCTCTGCAGCATTATGCTGCAGGGGCGTTTTTTGTTGAAATGCATGTATATAAAGAGAACGTGGGCTGTAGATAATACCTTCCTTATGCGTACCTGTTAACAGGAGGCGAGGAAGTCAAAGAAGAGGGGAACCGTGATGTTTAAGCATGTCAAGTCGGACATACGGGCAGTATTCGACAACGATCCCGCAGCCCGCAGCTGGTTTGAGGTTGTCTTCACCTACGCCGGGCTTCACGCTATTTGGGCACACCGGATAGCTCATTCTTTTTATAAACGGCGCTGGTTTACGCTTGCACGTATCGTTTCCCAAGTTAGCAGATTTATGACCGGTGTTGAAATTCATCCAGGGGCAACGATTGGCAACCGCTTATTCATTGACCATGGAATGGGCATTGTGATTGGAGAAACCTGCGAAATCGGGGATGATGTGATTATTTATCAAGGAGTCACACTCGGGGGAACGGGTAAAGAAAAAGGGAAACGTCATCCGACCGTAGGCAATAATGTTGTGATCGGCTCCGGTGCAAAAGTATTGGGATCGTTCCGGATCGGCGATAATTGCAATATCGGTTCCAATTCGGTTGTTCTCCGTGAAGTGCCAAGCAACAGTACAGTGGTGGGCAACCCTGGGAGGGTGGTCAAACGGAATGGTGAACGGGTATCTGACAGGCTCGACCACACCAAAATGCCGGATCCCCTGGTCGATTCCCTGCGTTTTTTACAGAAAGAGATCGAAGAAATCAGAGAAAAGCTGGGTACAGAGGACCATCAGAAGCAGGAGCAGAGACGCCTGGAGAGCCAGCAGTATATAGGTGATTACGAAATCTAAGCATACTGGTATTCAACAGAATCCGCGGTCAAATAGAAAGGATTGGGAACAAACATGGCATTGCAAATCTATAACACAATGACGCGCAGTAAGGAACAATTTGTCCCACAGGAATCAGGCAAGGTTAAAATGTACGTGTGCGGTCCAACCGTCTACGGCTACATGCATATAGGCAATGCCAGACCGGTGATTGTTTTTGACATCGTCCGGAACTATCTGGAACAGATAGGGTATGAAGTCAATTATGTTACCAACTTTACGGATGTAGACGACAAACTGATCCGCAAGGCAGAAGAGATGAATACTACTGTAGCAGAGGTTGCGGAAACGTTTATCAAAGCCTACTGGGAGGATCTTGCAGGACTTAGTGTAAAACCAGCGACGATGAACCCCCGGGTTACGCAGAGCATGGAGCTGATTATCGAGTTCATTAAGGAGCTTGAGGAAAAAGGCTACGCCTACGAAAATGGCGGTGACGTCTATTACCGTACAGCCAAATTTACTGATTACGGCAAGCTTTCCCGCCAGAATCTGGAGGAGCTGCATTTCGGCATCCGGGTGGAAGTTGATTCACGCAAAGAAAAGCCCGAGGATTTTGTCCTCTGGAAAGCAGCGAAGCCTGGAGAAATCCATTGGCACAGTCCATGGGGAGACGGACGTCCTGGTTGGCATATCGAGTGCTCAGCCATGGCCCGTGAGTTTCTTGGCGATACTATTGATATTCATGGCGGTGGACAGGATCTCCAGTTTCCGCACCATGAGTGCGAATGTGCTCAGACGGAAGCTTTAAGCGGTAAGCCGCTTTCTAACTACTGGATGCATAACGGGTTTATTAATATCGGTGATGAAAAAATGTCGAAATCGCTCGGCAACGGTCTGCTGGTAAAGGATATCCGCCAGCGCTTCAAACCGGCAACGATCCGTTATTTCATGCTCTCGACCCATTACCGCAATCCGCTGAATTTCACTGAAGAATCCATGCTGTCCGCTGAAAAAAGCGCTGAACGTATTGCACTTGCGGAGAGCAACGTGAAGCACCGCCTTGAGCTTGATCCGGAAGGTGCCAAAGGTCAGGCAAGCGAACAGATCACAGAACGTTTGGCTGCGATTACAGGCAATTTCCATGCCAAGATGCAGGATGACTTTAACACTCCAGATGCCATTACAGCAATTTTTGACTGGGTAAGCCTTGCGAATAATACACTTGCGAACTC
Source organism: Paenibacillus diazotrophicus (assembly GCF_042610465.1). Classification (NCBI taxonomy): domain Bacteria; kingdom Bacillati; phylum Bacillota; class Bacilli; order Caryophanales; family Paenibacillaceae; genus Paenibacillus; species Paenibacillus diazotrophicus. The sequence continues at coordinate 48,499 of NZ_JBGJZN010000013.1, read as the reverse complement.
AGAAGTGCCGTCTGCGGACTTCGCGGCGTTACTGCAAGCTTTTGCCGAAATGAACACTGTGCTGCGACTGACCCCGGAGATTAAGGAGGAGGTTGCTGGAGAAGAAGTGGAGAGACTGATTGCTGAACGTGCCGAAGCACGCAAGAACAAGAATTGGGGACGTTCCGATGAGATCCGCGATGAGCTAAGTGCAATGGGCATACTGCTTGAGGATACTCCGCAAGGAATGCGGTGGCGGCGTAAATGAGCGGGCCATTTAATCCGGAGAGTGCCTGGTTCCCCTACGAGCCCTCCAAACCGGCACGTCTCCTTTCTCCATTGGTACTGGCGTATGCCGGAGATGCTATTTATGAAGTGGCAGTTCGCCAGTATTTGATCTCGCTGCCGAATCTGCGTCCGAATCATTTACACCGTACAGCGACCGGACTGGTCTCAGCCAAAGCACAGAGCACAATCCTTGCCTTTCTGGAGCCGATGCTTACGGATGAAGAGAAGGATGTTGCCCGGCAGGGGCGGAATGCCAAATCCGGGACCATTCCCAAGAATGCGGATGTGCTGGAATATAGGCATGCTACAGCCTTTGAGTGCCTAATTGGTCATTTGTATTACACAGGCCAGCAAGCCCGCATCCAAGAACTCGTTGACAGCAGCATCCAATATATGATGAACCGGCCCAAGTAAGGCCGTAAGGTAGAGATATTTAGAATAGGAGGCATGAACATGGAAGAATTGAGGACAGAAGAAGAAGTATTGGCGGGCAAGCATTCAGTGCTTGAGGCGCTTCGTGCCGGCCGTACACTTAATAAGATATGGATCGCTGAAACGGCGCAAAAACACTTAACAGCACCCATTATTGCCGAAGCGCGTAAAGCGGGAATTGTGATTCAGCATGTGGATAAAAGAAAGCTGGACCAGCTTGCGCCTGGCGTACAGCACCAAGGAGTAGTAGCACAAGCTGCACCTTTTGCCTATGCAGAGGTTGCAGATATTCTGGCTGCCGCAGAAGCCAAAGGAGAACCGCCGTTTCTGATTCTGCTTGATGAAATCGAAGATCCGCACAATCTGGGATCCATCCTTCGAACAGCCGACTGTACCGGTGTGCACGGAGTTATTGTTCCGAAACGTCGGTCTGCGCAAATCACGGCAACTGTATCCAAAACCTCTGCAGGAGCAGTAGAATATGTTCCAGTCGCACGCGTGACCAACCTAGGACAGACGATTGACCGCCTCAAAGAGCTTGGGGTATGGGTAGTCGGAACCGATGTGGATACAGATCAGAATCTCTATGCTTCTGATATATTTACAGGTCCGGTAGCAGTGGTGATAGGGAATGAGAATAAAGGAATGGGCCGCCTGATCCGGGAGAAATGTGACGTGCTGCTAAAACTTCCGATGGCCGGGAAAATTAACTCGCTAAACGCTTCAGTTGCCGCAGGCGTTATTATGTATGAGGTGCTGCGCCGCCGGCAACAGCAGGGATAGTTATGGCCGACTGGCGCGATATTCTGCTTGTGGATGGCTACAATATGATTGGCGGCTGGCCTGATCTTGCCGAATTATCACTTACAGGAATGCAGGAAGCGCGCGACCGGCTGCTGGATATGCTTGCTGATTATCAGGCATTCTCGGGACTGCGTGTCATTGCCGTATTCGATGCCTACCGTGTGCCGGGATTGGGCAGATCTTTTGTGCAGGGGAAAGTACAGGTGTTCTTCACCAAGGAAAAAGAAACAGCAGATGAATGCATAGAGCGGCTGGTCGGGGAGTTTAATCACCGCAGACGGCAGATTTACGTGGCGACCAGCGACTTTGTGGAGCAGCACGTTATCTTTGCACAAGGAGCACTGCGGATATCAGCCCGTGAGCTGCGTCTGGAGATTGAAGAAAACCAGAAACAGGTTAAGAAGGCAATCGAGCCGGGGAGCATCAGTTCCACTAGGCACTCACTGGAAGATAAGCTGCCGCCTGAAGTCCGCAAACGGCTGGAGGACTGGCGCCGTCAGTAATATAACTGGGATTAAAGCGTTTTCGTGAAAAATACCATAAAATGTTATTGAAGATTGATTTTGGACAATCTGCGGTTGACGGTGTAAGGTAACATAATATATACTGATCCTATATTTGCGAAGTAACGATGTGTCTTGCGTTGCAGCCGGGGGGATTCTTGGTGAGTGTCGACCTCAAGGAAATAATGCTGTCCGAGTATGATTTCATAAGCGATGAAGAAATTGTCGAGATCTTCCGTGGTGGCGACAGTGGCGCATTGGAACATTTAATCAATAAGTACCGTAATTTTGTCCGTGCCAAAGCCCGTTCGTATTTTCTGATTGGGGCAGACCGTGAAGATATCGTGCAGGAAGGTATGATAGGCCTGTACAAGGCGATTCGTGACTTCAAAGGTGACAAACTTTCTTCATTCAAGGCATTTGCCGAGCTCTGCATTACTCGTCAGATTATTACCGCTATTAAGACGGCTACCCGCCAGAAGCATATACCGCTCAATTCCTATGTCTCATTGGACAAGCCAATTTACGATGAGGATTCCGATCGGACGCTTATGGATGTCATTTGCGGAACACAGGTGCTTGATCCGGAAGAATTGATTATTAACCAGGAAGAGTTCATTGGTCTGGAAGATAAGATGGCCGAGATTCTGAGTGATCTGGAACGTAAGGTTCTAATGCTCTATCTAGACGGACGGTCCTATCAGGAGATTGCAGAGGATCTGAAGCGCCATGTGAAATCGATAGACAACGCCTTGCAGAGAGTGAAGCGGAAATTGGAAAGATATCTGGAAGTGCGTGACAATTAATGATATACTGTACAGGAAAGGCTCGGACATCGAGTCTTTTTTTAGTGTTTTGAGAGTGTTCTAATGAATGGACAGACAGATTGTAGCCCTTTGCCGTTGACAGTAGGTTTATACGCAATGCAAATGCCCCATAATGATAAGTAGAAATGAATAAGTTATTCCCCAAAAAAAAGGAATGCTTTCGTTTTAGCGATGGTTTACCGGCAGATTCTCCTGGAGGATCTGAAGAGGGTTCATGCAATTATGGAATCTGATCTTACAGGATGGACAGCGATTGGCGCGAAAAGTTAAGGACAGAGACTACGTGCGTTATCAGGCTTCAGCACCCGAAATTACCCAATGCGATGGGGGAAATCTTTCGTTGACACAGTGGTTGACATTATGCTAAAGTGTTTTAGGTAGGCCTAAATTCGCGGCTTTTTTTTAGGATCAATATTTGCGTCTTCTAATTTCATGATTAGAAGGACGTCTTCGGGAGGTGCACATCATGCGGGTAATTATCACTTTGGCTTGTACAAGTTGCAAACAAAGAAACTATGCGACAACCAAAAACAAGCGAAATCACCCCGACCGCTTGGAGATGAAGAAATTTTGCAAGTTCTGTAACGAGCAAACTCCTCATCGCGAAACCAGATAGTCTTTGGAGGTGTAGTCGGCGTGAAACGTAGTTTCAAGTCTTTGTTTTCCTTTTTCACTGAGAGCTGGAGTGAACTCAAAAAAGTTCGCTGGCCTAGCCGTAAAGAATTGAAAAACTATACATTGATCGTTCTCGGTACAATTGTAGTGATCGCTCTTTACTTCTGGGTTCTGGACATCGGTATTTCCGCTGTGATCGAAAGGATTATTTAGAGAGGTCCCAGGTGGCTTGGTATGGAAAAAAGATGGTATGTTGTTCATACCTATTCCGGGTATGAGAATAAGGTCAAGGCCAATTTGGAAAAACGCGTTGAGTCCATGGGCATGGAAGACAAAATATTCCGTGTTCTTGTTCCTATGGAAGAAGAACTGGTAAACAAGGACGGCAAGAAAAAAACCGTCATGCGTAAAGTTTACCCTGGTTATGTTTTGGTCGAAATGGTTCAAACTGATGATTCTTGGTATGTAGTCCGCAATACGCCGGGCGTTACCGGATTTGTTGGTTCGACAGGTTCCGGGTCCAAACCTACCGCTCTGCTTCCTGAAGAAGTTGAACAGATTCTGAAGCATATGGGCATGGTTGAACCTAAAGCGAAGATTGATTTCGAAATTAAGGAATCCGTACGTATTATGGTTGGTCCCTTTGCGAATTTTGTGGGCTCTGTGGAAGAAATTTTGGCTGATAAGAGCAAGATCAAAGTGCATGTCAACATGTTTGGACGGGAAACCCCGCTGGAGTTGGATTTCACTCAAGTGGAGAAAATATAACAGCCGCAAGGGTTTCTTGTGGGAGAACACTCTATAGTGTTCGAATACCACTATTTTTGCAAGGAGGTGTCACTCATGGCTAAAAAAGTAATTAAAATGGTGAAACTGCAGATTCCTGCAGGGAAAGCGAATCCAGCGCCTCCAGTAGGTCCAGCGTTAGGTCAAGCAGGTGTCAACATCATGGCATTCTGTAAGGAATTCAACGCTCGTACTGCTGATCAGGCTGGTCTGATCATCCCGGTTGAAATCACAGTATTTGAAGACCGTTCCTTTACCTTCATCACCAAAACTCCTCCGGCTGCTGTTCTGCTTCGCATCGCTGCGAAAGTAGAAAAAGGATCCGGTGAACCAAACAAGAAAAAAGTAGCGAAACTGGGCCGCGCAGCGGTTCGTGAAATCGCCGAAACAAAAATGCCTGACCTTAACGCTGCATCTATCGAAGCTGCAATGCGTATGGTTGAAGGTACTGCCCGCAGTATGGGAATCACAATCGAAGACTAATATGTTTTCGATGAACCGGTCTTACATGACCGCAATATGTGGGAGGAATTTCCGCTAACACCACAAAGGAGGAACATTTTCATGGCTAAACACGGTAAGAAATACCAGGAATCTGCTAAGCTGATTAACAGCGAAGCAACTTACGAGCCTTCAGAAGCTGTAGAGCTTGTGAAAAAGGCGGCAACTGCCAAATTCGACGAAACCGTTGAAGCAGCAGTTCGTCTGGGTGTAGACCCGCGTAAACAAGACCAAGCAGTTCGTGGTGTAGTTGTCCTGCCACACGGCACAGGTAAAACACAACGCGTGCTTGTATTTGCAAAAGGTGAAAAAGCGAAAGAAGCGGAAGCTGCTGGCGCGGATTTTGTAGGCGATCAGGATATGATCAACAAGATCCAACAGGGCTGGTTTGAATTCGACGTCTGCGTAGCTACACCTGATATGATGAGTGAAGTCGGTAAACTTGGTCGTCTTCTTGGTGGTAAAGGTCTTATGCCTAACCCTAAAGCCGGCACAGTTACTTTCGATGTTACTAAAGCTGTTCAAGAAATTAAAGCTGGTAAAATCGAATACCGTCTCGATAAAGCAGGCCAAATTCACGCGCCTATCGGCAAAGTGTCTTTTAATGCTGAGCAATTGAACGAAAACCTTAAATCCCTGATCGACGCCCTGAACCGTGCGAAACCAGCTGCTGCCAAAGGTGTATACCTTAAAGGCATCGCAATTTCGTCTACTATGGGACCAAGCGCTCGTGTGAATGCAGCTGCATTCAGATAAATAAAGGTTGACTCTCTGAGTCATCTTTGATAATCTGTAACAGTTGTGAACTTTAAGGTGATCATTCTTCAACTTGAATATGCTTACCGTAGACAGTAGGTGCCGAGAGGCTTAATTCCCTACCGAGGTGTTGTGATAGAAACAAGAAGTGTAAGGCGCGTGCCTGACCACTATCGTTTTATCAAGCCTTCGTGAATCTGCGGAGGCTTTTCTAATGCCTGCGTAGGACGGTGCGGATTCCTCGGAAGTAACCACCGTGACATAATTTTTCAGGAGGTGTATACAATTGGCAAATGTAAAAGTAATCCAAGCTAAACAGGATGCGGTTGATGTCGTTACTGGCAAGCTGCAAAACAGTGTATCTACTGTTGTTGTCGACTACCGCGGATTGAACGTTGCCCAAGTGACTGAACTGCGCAAGCAGCTTCGTGAAGCTGGGGTGGATTTTCAAGTCCTGAAGAACACATTGGTTCGTCGTGCAACAGCTGCGGCTGAACTGACTGATCTCGATGCTGTTCTGACTGGCCCTACAGCGGTCGCTTTCAGCGAAACAGACGCAGTAGCAGCGGCTAAGATTCTGAATGATTTCGCTAAAAAGAACGACGCTCTGAAGCTTAAGGGTGGCGTTGTGGAAGGCCGTGTCATTGATGCGGACCAACTAAAAGCACTGGCTGAGCTTCCTTCCCGCGAAGGTTTGCTGTCCATGCTGCTTAGCGTGCTTCAAGCTCCAATGCGCAACTTCGCGCTTGCAGTTAAAGCCGTTGCTGACAAGGAAGAACAAAGCGCGTAAGCCTTTGCTTCTTGCATCATAATCATTACCACAAAATAATTTTAATATAAAATGGAGGTTCAATCATGAGCAAAGAAACAATCTTGGAAGAAATTAAAGGCATGAGCGTATTGGAACTGAACGACCTGGTTAAAGCAATCGAAGAAGAATTCGGCGTAACTGCAGCAGCTCCAGTAGCTGTTGGTGGCGCAGTAGCAGCAGTAGTAGAAGAACAATCCGAATTCGACGTAATTTTGACAAGCGCTGGCGCTTCCAAAATCAACGTTATCAAGATCGTTCGCGAAATCACAGGCCTTGGCTTGAAAGAAGCTAAAGACCTCGTAGACAACGCACCAAAAGCAATCAAAGAAAAAGTAAGCAAAGAAGAAGCCGACACTACCAAAGCAAAATTGGAAGAAGCAGGCGCAGCTGTAGAAGTGAAGTAATATAAGCTTTATGGTTTTGTACCGGGAATAGGTATTCTGCCTGCTCCCGGTTCTGGCAACCCCCTTGAACTTGTTCAAGGGGGTTGCTGTATAAGTTATACCTGCTAGAAATGAGCAGAATGAAAGGGAGGATTATATGTCGCAGCATTATTACTCGCAGCAGCCGGATGCACGTCATGACAGACGCACCATCGATACGGTTCTAAGAGGAAAAAGCCTCCGCTTTACCAGCGACGCCGGTGTCTTTTCTAAAGGAGACATTGATTACGGCAGCCGTGTATTAATCGAAACAATGGATATTCCGGATGGAACGTCCGTGCTTGATGTGGGTTGTGGTTACGGCCCGATTGGGATTAGCGCCGCTTATCTGGCTCCCAAGGGACACATCACGATGATTGACATTAACAGCCGGGCGGTAGAGCTAGCACGTGAGAATGCCAGGAACAATGGCTTTAACAATGTAACTGTATTGGAGAGCGATGTACTCTCTGCAGTGAAGGGTCAGAAATTCGATGTGATTTTGACAAATCCTCCGATTCGAGCCGGTAAAGCGGTCGTACATCAAATTTTTGAACAAGCCTATGAGCATTTGAATGAGGGTGGTACGCTGTGGGTTGTGATCCAGAAAAAACAGGGTGCACCATCAGCATCGGCCAAGCTTGAGAGTATGTTTGAGGATGTAGAAGAAGTTGGGAAAGATAAAGGTTATCGAATTATTAAAGCGCGGAAATAAAAATATATATCCTGTTGACATGTATTGTCGATAGTGTTATTATTATAAAATGTCAGTATTAAGATAGGCTCCATGTCTTTAGTTTGCTGAAATGTCAAGTAATATATTGTCGCCGGTAAGCGCATGCCGTACGGCAAGTTTTTGCGAATTCAGTTCTCTATGTTCCTTTCACGGCGAAGGTCGCCGGGTCAATAGATAATAGCGCATAAACTGTTGCTTGGTGACGTATAATACCTACGTTTTAGGCAAATCTACGGATAAGGAGTATTTTGGCCGTGGAAAGATGCGCTCTTTTTTCGAAGATTTCGATAAGGGCTTTTCTTTATTTATGGCTGAGTCCTTGTGTTATTGTTCCATTATACGGGTCCAAACAAGGGTTCGCAATCAAATTTTTAAGTGAGTAGACATGAGGGGTGAGTAAAGTTGGCAGGACATCTTGTTCAGTATGGTCGACGCACTCGGCGGAGCTATGCGAGAATTAAAGAGGTACTCGAGGTCCCTAACCTGATCGAGATCCAACAAAAATCGTATGATTGGTTTTTGGAGGAAGGTTTGCGTGAAATGTTCCAGGACATCTCGCCAATCCAGGATTTCACAGGTAATTTGGTGCTTGAGTTCATTGATTACAGCCTAGGCGAACCGAAGTATACGGTTGACGACGCTAAAGAGCGGGACGTAACATATGCGGCTCCTCTGCGTGTGAAGGTGCGGCTCATCAATAAGGAGACCGGTGAGGTCAAAGAGCAGGAAGTGTTCATGGGAGATTTCCCGCTGATGACGGAGACCGGCACTTTTATTATCAATGGTGCGGAACGGGTTATTGTCAGCCAGTTGGTTCGCTCTCCAAGCGTCTATTTCAGCACAAAAGTGGATAAAAACGGCAAAAAAACCTACACCGCCACAGTAATTCCAAACCGTGGAGCCTGGCTGGAATTGGAGACGGACGCTAAGGACATCATGTATGTTCGTATCGATCGCACACGTAAAATTCCTGTTACCGTCCTTCTGCGTGCTCTCGGTTTCGGCAGTGATGCCGAGATTCTGGAACTGCTTGGAAATGATGAATATATTCGAAATACGCTGGATAAAGACAATACCGACTCGACTGAGAAGGCGCTTATTGAAATCTACGAGCGTCTGCGTCCGGGCGAGCCTCCGACATTGGATAACGCAAAAAGTCTTTTGGTCGCGCGTTTCTTCGATCCAAAGCGCTATGATTTGGCTAATGTCGGTCGTTACAAGATCAATAAAAAGCTGCACATTAAGAATCGTTTGTTTAACCAGCGGTTGGCACAGCCATTGGTTGATGAATCCACTGGAGAAATTCTGGCGGAATCCGGACAAATGGTTGACCGCAGACTTTTGGATGAGTTGATTCCTTATTTTGAGAAGGAAGTCGCTGCCAAAACTTATCGTGTGACTGGTGGAGTCGTGGACAGCGAAGATATCCCGCTGCAAACGATCGATGTATTCTCGCCGATTGAAGAAGGCCGGGTTATCAAACTGATTGCTAACGGCAATATCGATAAATCCGTTAAACACATTACACAGGCTGATATTATCTCCTCGATCAGCTACTTTATAAATTTGCTGCACGGCATCGGCAATACAGATGATATTGACCATTTGGGTAACCGTCGTTTGCGTTCCGTAGGTGAACTTCTGCAGAACCAATTCCGTATCGGTTTATCCCGTATGGAACGTGTAGTTCGTGAGAGAATGTCGATTCAGGATGCGAATGCCATAACTCCGCAGGCTCTGATCAATATTCGTCCGGTTATCGCGTCCATTAAAGAGTTCTTCGGTAGCTCACAATTGTCACAGTTTATGGACCAGACGAACCCGCTTGCAGAACTTACGCATAAACGTCGTCTGTCTGCACTGGGACCAGGTGGTCTGACTCGTGAACGCGCGGGCTTTGAGGTTCGCGACGTCCATCACAGTCACTACGGTCGTATGTGTCCAATTGAAACACCGGAAGGTCCGAACATTGGTCTGATTAACTCCTTGTCTACCTTTGCCCGCATCAACGAATACGGATTTATTGAAGCTCCATATCGTTGGGTGGATCCAAAAACCGGCAAGGTGACCGAGCATATCGATTATTTGACCGCCGATGAAGAAGATAACTATGTAGTTGCTCAGGCGAACGTGCAGATTGATGAAGATGGAACCTTTAAGGAAGATATGGTTATCGTTCGTTACAACAAGGATTCGGACAACATCACCACTATGCCTAGTAACCGCGTTGACTACATGGATGTATCGCCAAAACAGGTTGTATCAGTCGCTACGGCACTCATTCCGTTCCTTGAGAACGATGACTCCAACCGCGCACTGATGGGATCCAACATGCAGCGCCAAGCCGTTCCACTTCTGATTCCGAAGGCTCCGCTTGTCGGTACTGGAATGGAGCACAAATCCGCTAAGGACTCTGGCGTATGTATTGTCTCCAAATATGACGGTATTATTGAACGTTCTTCTGCCAACGAAATCTGGCTGCGCCGGGTTGAGATGATTGAAGGCAAAGAAGTCAAAGGTGATATCGTTAAGTATAAATTACACAAATTTATGCGTTCGAACCAAGGTACCTGCATAAATCAGCGTCCGCTGGCTAAAAGAGGCGACGTTGTGAAGAAGGGTGATATTCTTGCAGATGGTCCTTCCACAGAAATGGGTGAATTGGCCCTGGGCCGCAACGTAGTGGTTGCGTTCATGACTTGGGAAGGTTACAACTACGAGGATGCGATCCTGCTAAGCGAAAAGCTTGTTAAGGAAGATGTATACACTTCAATTCATATTGAAGAATACGAATCCGAAGCGCGCGACACGAAGCTGGGACCTGAAGAGATTACGCGTGATATTCCGAATGTCGGTGAAGAAGCACTGCGTAACCTCGACGAACGCGGTATTATCCGTATTGGTGCAGAGATCAATGCTGGTGACATCCTGGTCGGCAAAGTAACTCCTAAGGGTGTAACTGAACTGACTGCTGAAGAGCGCTTGCTCCATGCAATCTTTGGTGAGAAGGCACGGGAAGTACGCGATACTTCACTGCGAGTTCCTCATGGTAGTGATGGCATTATCGTTGACGTCAAAGTCTTTACTCGTGAGAATGGTGATGAACTGCCTCCGGGTGTGAATCAATTGGTTCGTGTCTACATTGCTCAGAAACGTAAAATCTCTGAGGGTGACAAAATGGCCGGACGTCACGGTAACAAGGGTGTCGTTGCCCGTATTCTTCCTGAAGAAGATATGCCTTTCCTGCCGGATGGTACACCTGTACAGGTAGTATTGAACCCTCTGGGCGTTCCTTCCCGTATGAACATCGGACAGGTGCTGGAAGTTCATATTGGTATGGCTGCACTTCGTTTGGGTATTCACGTAGCCACTCCGGTATTTGACGGGGCGCGCGAGTATGACGTTTTTGATACGATGGAAGAAGCTGGCATGCAGCGCAATGGTAAAACTGTGCTATACGATGGACGTACAGGTGAACGCTTCGAACGTGAAGTAACTGTCGGTGTTATGCACATGATTAAGCTGGCGCACATGGTTGATGATAAGATTCATGCCCGCTCCACAGGTCCTTACTCACTCGTTACCCAGCAACCACTCGGTGGTAAAGCCCAGTTTGGTGGACAACGTTTCGGGGAAATGGAAGTTTGGGCGCTTGAAGCCTATGGCGCTGCTTACACACTGCAAGAAATTCTGACAGTTAAATCCGATGACGTGGTTGGACGTGTGAAAACGTACGAATCCATTGTCAAAGGTGAAAACTTACCTGAACCTGGTGTTCCAGAAGCGTTCAAAGTATTGATCAAGGAACTGCAGTCGCTTGGTATGGATGTTAAGATCCTCAGTGGCGATGAGCAGGAGATTGAGATGAAAGAACTGGACGATGAGGACGAGACGTCAGGCGATAAGCTGAGCCTTAACTTGGAAGGCGCAGAAGTCGGTATAGAATAGTTCGATGGAAGATAATTTCATGAAATGAACCGTGCCCTCTGTTGACCTAACCGTCAAGAGAGGGCCTATGCGGTAATAAATCAAGATATAGATTAAGGAGGGTTGCTCCTTGTTGGACATTAACAGTTTTGAATTTATGAAAATCGGGCTTGCTTCTCCGGAAAAAATTCGCTCTTGGTCCCGCGGAGAAGTAAAAAAACCGGAAACCATTAACTATCGTACTTTGAAACCGGAAAAAGAGGGCTTGTTCTGCGAGCGCATTTTCGGACCGCAAAAGGACTGGGAATGTCATTGCGGTAAGTACAAACGCGTGCGTTATAAAGGTGTTGTCTGCGACCGTTGCGGCGTTGAAGTTACACGTGCCAAGGTTCGTCGTGAACGTATGGGTCACATCGAATTGGCTGCTCCGGTTTCTCATATCTGGTATTTCAAAGGGATTCCTAGCCGCATGGGGCTGGCCCTTGATATGTCTCCAAGATCGCTTGAAGAGATCATCTACTTTGCATCTTATGTTGTAACTGATCCAGGTGAAACACCGCTGGAGAAGAAACAACTGTTGTCCGAGAAAGAATACCGCAGCTATCGTGAAAAATACGGTTACGGATTCCAAGCCGGCATGGGTGCTGAAGCGGTTAAGAAGCTTCTTCAAGATATCGATATCGATAAAGAACTGGAATTCCTCAAAGAAGAGCTGCGCACTGCTCAAGGCCAACGTCGCAACCGTGCGATCAAACGCCTTGAAGTCATCGAAGCTTTCCGTAACTCCGGTAACAAACCTGACTGGATGATCATGGATGTGCTCCCGGTTATTCCTCCTGAGCTTCGTCCGATGGTTCAACTTGATGGTGGCCGTTTTGCTACGTCTGACCTTAATGATCTGTATCGTCGAGTAATTAACCGTAACAACCGTCTGAAAAGATTGTTGGACCTCGGTGCACCTGATATTATCGTGCAAAATGAAAAGCGCATGCTTCAAGAGGCAGTGGATGCCTTGATCGATAATGGGCGTCGTGGCCGTCCTGTAACAGGTCCTGGTAACCGTCCGCTCAAATCGCTCAGTCATATGCTGAAGGGTAAACAGGGACGTTTCCGTCAGAACTTGCTCGGTAAACGTGTTGACTATTCCGGCCGTTCCGTTATCGTTGTAGGCCCTTATCTCAAAATGTACCAATGCGGTCTGCCTAAAAAGATGGCACTCGAATTGTTCAAACCGTTTGTAATGAAAGAACTCGTTAACAAGGGTCTAGCCCATAACATCAAGAGTGCAAAACGTAAGGTAGAACGTGTCAGCCCAGAGGTTTGGGATGTGCTTGAAGATGTAATCAAGGAGCATCCGGTTCTCTTGAACCGCGCACCTACGCTTCACAGACTTGGTATTCAGGCCTTTGAACCGATCCTGGTAGAAGGTCATGCTATCCGTCTTCACCCACTCGTATGTACGGCTTACAATGCCGACTTTGACGGTGACCAAATGGCGGTGCACGTTCCTCTGTCAGCAGAGGCTCAGGCTGAAGCACGTATCTTGATGCTTGCATCCGGCAACATTCTGAACCCTAAGGATGGCAAACCGGTAGTTACACCTTCCCAGGATATGGTCCTTGGTACTTTCTATTTAACCATGGATAACAAGGAAGAAAAGGGAAGCGGTATGATTCTGCGTACTGTGAATGAGGCTGTTTCAGCTTACCAGCGTGGAACTGCAGGTCTGCATGCACGCGTAGCTATTCCTGCTAAAGCTCTCGGCAAAACATGCTTTACGGAAGCACAGCAGAATGCAATGCTTATCACAACTGTCGGTAAGATTATCTTTAATGAAATCTATCCGAGCAGTTTCCCGTATATCAACGAAGCAACCAAAGCAAATCTGCTGCAAGGTACACCGGAGAAATATTTCATTTATGAAAAAGGTGCGGATATCCGCGAATTGCTCATGGATCTGCCGGACGCCAGTGCAGTAGGTAAGGAATATTTAGGTCTGATTATTGCGCGTTGTTTTGAAATTTATCATACAACTAAGACTTCCATGATTTTGGATAAAATCAAACAACTCGGCTTCACGTACTCTACTCGTTCCGGTGTTACAGTAGCCGTATCGGATGTAATTGTACCTGAGGAAAAAGTAACCATTCTTAAGGAATCTGAAGCCAAGGTTGATGTGGTTGCCAATCAATACCGTCGTGGTCTGATTACCAATGATGAGCGGTATGACCGCGTTATTGAAATCTGGTCGAAGACGAAGGATGATCTTACGAATATCCTGCTTAAGTCTATGGACCGGTTCAATTCCATCATGCTCATGGTTGACTCCAAGGCGCGTGGTAACAAATCACAGATCACTCAGCTGGGTGGTATGCGTGGTCTGATGGCCACACCTTCAGGACGGATTTTCGAATTGCCAATCAAGGCGAACTTCCGTGAAGGCCTTACAGTCCTCGAGTACTTTATCTCTACCCACGGAGCTCGTAAAGGTCTGGCCGATACAGCGCTTCGTACAGCGGACTCAGGTTACCTGACCCGTCGTCTCGTTGACGTGGCACAGGATGTTATTGTTCGTGAGGAAGACTGTGGAACCGACAAAGGCTTCACTGTCAGCCGGATTCAGGATGGTAAAGAGGTTATTGAGGATCTGTACGACCGTATTGAAGGTCGTTACTCTTTCGAAACAGTCCGTCATCCTGAGACGAAGGAAATTATCGTTAACCGTAACGATCTGATTGACTCCGACAAGGCTGAGGAAATTGTGAACGCAGGTGTAACCAAACTGCAGATTCGTTCCGTACTGAGCTGCCGTGCTCGTCACGGTGTCTGCAAGAAATGTTACGGACGCAATCTGGCAACTGGCAAACACGTGGATATTGGTGAGGCTGTAGGTATCATCGCCGCTCAATCCATCGGTGAGCCAGGAACCCAGCTTACCATGCGTACGTTCCATACCGGTGGTGTAGCCGGTGATGACATCACGCAAGGTTTGCCTCGTATTCAAGAGCTGTTTGAAGCCCGTAACCCTAAAGGTCAAGCGACAATCAGTGAAATTGACGGGGTAATTAAGGAAATCCGCGAAACCAAGGACCGTCGTGAAATCGAGGTACAAGGCGAAGCTGAATCCAAAACCTATTCTATTACCTACGGCTCGCGTCTGCGTGTTAGTGAAGGCCAGGAGATCGAAGCTGGGGATGAACTGACAGACGGTTCGATCGACCCGAAAGAAATGCTGCGCATCAAAGGGATTCGCGGGGTACAAAACTACATTCTGCAAGAAGTACAGCGTGTATATCGTAACCAGGGCGTAGAAATTAATGATAAGCACATTGAAGTTATGATTAAGCAAATGCTGCGCAAGATCCGCATCATTGAAGCTGGTGATACGAATCTGTTGCCAGGTGCTTTCTCGGATATTCATGAGTATGAGGCTGCCAACAAGGAAGCCATTCTATCTGGTAAAGAGCCTGCAGTTGCCAAACCGGTGCTGCTGGGTATCACCAAAGCTTCGCTTGAAACAGACTCCTTCTTGTCTGCGGCTTCTTTCCAGGAAACCACTCGTGTCCTGACAGATGCTGCAATCAAAGGTAAAGTGGATAAACTTCTCGGCCTGAAAGAAAACGTTCTGATTGGTAAGCTGATTCCTGCCGGTACGGGTATGAACCGTTATCGCAATGTCACGCTTAGCGATCCGAATGAAGAAAGCAAGCTGGAAGCTTTAGAGACGGTTCCTGCTGAATAACAAAATAATCACCGCTGGCAGTATACTCGCGTCACGATTCTTTTAAATCGTGACGCGGCTGTCTGCGGTGAATATTAATAAAATTATTACCGAATTTCTTGACATCAGAAGATGATAATGCTAATATGTCTAAGGTGCGTGAGTAGCCTTGTTATTCTTGATCATTGGAGGTAATCTTTTATTATGACTGATGATATGGGACTGCAGGATGCTCAGGTCAAGATCGGTACCAAACAAACCGTTAAGGCGGTTGAGTTGGGCCAAGCTGCAGAAGTCTATGTGGCGGAGGACGGAGATCAACGGCTTACTTCAAGAATTGTAATGCTTTGCAACAAACAAGGTGTGAAGATCACTTATGTGGACACCATGCTGAATTTGGGCAAGGCCTGCGGTATAGAAGTTGGTGCTGCTATGGCAGCCGTCTTAAAACAATAGCAAGGGAATTGTTTTTGTACCGGGGTGAACTCCGGGAGCAAAGACTTTTCATTTGTCCTTTTATGAACCGCCTGGGTCTGTGGACTTAAAGTTCGTGAATGGATTATCATTTCAGGAAGGGGGTGGCACAACATGCCAACTATTAATCAACTGGTTCGTAAAGGCCGTCAAGCCAAAATCGAAAAGTCCAAATCTCCCGCTCTTCAAAAAGGGTTCAATGCCCTGAAGCGTGAGGCTACAAACTTGAGCGCTCCGCAAAAACGCGGTGTATGCACTCGTGTAGGCACAATGACACCACGTAAACCAAACTCCGCACTTCGTAAGTATGCCCGTGTTCGTTTGACGAACCGTCTTGAGGTGACTGCTTACATTCCGGGGATCGGACATAACCTTCAAGAGCACAGTGTAGTATTGCTGCGCGGAGGTAAAGTTAAGGACCTTGCAGGAGTTCGTTACCACATCGTACGTGGCGCTCTGGATACTGCAGGCGTAGCTAACCGGATGCAGGCTCGCTCCAAGTATGGTGCGAAACGTCCTAAGGCTAAGAAATAAGATTGCAACACCTGAATAATAAACATTTAAGAAAGGGGGATATCCATGCCACGCAAAGGTCCAGTTACTAAGAGAGATGTATTGCCAGATCCATTGTATAATAGCAAGTTGGTTACTCGTTTGATCAACCGTATTATGCTGGGTGGTAAAAGAGGTGTCGCTCAAAGCATTCTGTACAATTCGTTTAAATTGATCCAAGAACGTACTGGCAAAGAACCGATGGAAGTTTTCGAAGCAGCCATCAAGAATATCATGCCGGTATTGGAAGTGAAAGCTCGTCGTGTCGGCGGTGCTAACTACCAAGTACCTATCGAGGTTAAACCTGAGAGACGTACTGCTCTGGGATTACGTTGGCTCGTGAACTATTCACGTAACCGCGGCGAGAAGACTATGGAAGAGCGTTTGGCGGCTGAGATCATCGACGCTTCCAACAACACAGGCGCTTCCGTTAAGAAACGCGAAGATACGCACAAAATGGCTGAAGCGAACAAAGCGTTTGCTCACTACCGCTGGTAGGATCTAAAGCCGTTCAAATAACTTATATTTTGAAGGGAGACCCATTTCATGGCAAGAGAGTTCTCCTTGAAAAATACACGTAATATCGGGATCATGGCACATATTGATGCTGGTAAGACCACTACCACTGAGCGGATTCTATTCTATACAGGCCGTACGCACAAAATCGGTGAAGTTCACGAAGGTGCTGCAACAATGGACTGGATGGAACAGGAACAGGAGCGCGGGATCACAATTACTTCCGCTGCTACAACTGCTGCATGGAAAGGTCACCGCATCAATATCATTGATACTCCGGGACACGTTGACTTCACGGTTGAAGTTGAACGTTCCCTTCGTGTATTGGATGGGGCAGTAGGCGTTTTCAGTGCGAAAGAGGGCGTTGAGCCTCAGTCTGAAACTGTATGGAGACAGGCTGACCGTTATGGTGTTCCCCGTATCGCATATGTCAACAAAATGGATATCATCGGTGCGGACTTCCTTAACGTTGTAGAAAGCATGCGTGATCGTTTGCAAGCCAATGCAGTAGCAATTCAGCTGCCAATTGGTGCCGAAAACGACTTCACTGGTATCATTGACCTGGTTGAGCAAAAAGCTCATATCTTCAAAGATGATCTTGGTCAAAATATCGAAATTACGGAGATTCCTTCTGACTATCTGGAGCAAGTTGAAACACTCCGTCTCGAGCTGATCGAGAAGGTTGCTGAACTTGACGAAGATCTGACTATGAAGTACCTGGAAGGCGAAGAAATTACGGTTGATGAGATTAAGGCTGCATTGCGCAAAGGCGTTTGTGACGTTAAAATCTTCCCTGTAATTGTCGGATCCTCTTACCGTAACAAAGGTGTTCAGCTGATGATGGACGCTGTTGTTGATTACTTGCCATCTCCTCTGGATGTACCTGCTATTCAAGGTCATCTGGATGACGGTACTGAAGCGGTTCGCCACTCTTCGGATGAAGAACCATTCTCAGCACTTGCATTTAAAATCATGACAGACCCTTATGTTGGTAAACTTACGTTCTTCCGTGTATACTCCGGTGTACTGGAATCTGGTTCTTATGTAGTGAACGCTACTAAGAACAAACGTGAGCGTATCGGCCGTATCCTGCAGATGCATGCGAACAGCCGCCAAGAAATTTCCATCGTTTATTCCGGTGATATCGCGGCAGCTGTTGGTCTGAAAGACACAAGTACAGGCGATACCCTCTGTGATGAAAAACATCCGGTAATCCTGGAGTCGATGAACTTCCCTGATCCGGTTATCGAAATCGCAGTTGAACCAAAAACCAAAGCTGACCAGGATAAATTGGGCGTTGCTCTCGGTAAGTTGACTGAAGAGGATCCAACTCTTCGTGCACATACTGATGAAGAAACAGGCCAAACCATTCTGGCAGGTATGGGTGAGCTTCACCTTGATATTATCATCGACCGTATGCGCCGCGAATTCAAAGTAGAAACCAATGTGGGTAAACCACAGGTTGCTTACCGCGAAACGTTCAAAGCGCCAGCACGTGTCGAAGGTAAATTCGTTCGCCAGTCCGGCGGTCGCGGTCAGTATGGTCACGTATGGGTTGAATTTGAACCTCTCGAGCCAGGTACTGGCAGCAAATTCGAAAGTAAAGTTGTCGGTGGTTCTGTTCCAAGAGAATACATCGCTCCTGCACTTGCCGGTATTGAAGAGCAAATGAAAAACGGCGTTCTTGCAGGCTTCCCGCTTGTAGACGTTAAGGCTACCATCGTAGATGGTTCTTATCATGATGTTGACTCCAACGAAATGGCGTTCAAAATTGCCGGTTCGATGGCACTCAAAGCGGCTAAAGAGAAGTGCAAACCTGTACTGCTCGAGCCAATCATGAAAGTGGAAGTAACTGTCCCTGAGGAATATATGGGTGATGTTATGGGTATGCTGAACTCCCGACGCGGTAGAATCGAAGGTATGGATTCCCGTGGTGGAGCGCAAATTATTCGTGCAAAGGTGCCTCTTTCCGAAATGTTCGGATACTCCACAACCCTCCGTTCCGGTACTCAAGGACGCGGCGTATTCTCAATGGAGCTTTCTCACTATGAAGAAGTACCTAAATCCATTGCAGAAGAAATCGTATCCAAGAACAAAGGCGGAGAATAATATCCATTTTTAACTTGCCGTCCGGATAGCAACACTCAGTCATCTAGAATTACATGTTAGCGGGCGGCTCAAATATAAGGAACCCCACATTAAGGAGGAACTGTTCAAATGGCAAAGGCAAAGTTTGAACGTAACAAACCACACGTTAACATCGGTACCATTGGTCACGTCGACCATGGTAAAACGACTCTGACTGCTGCAATCACTACTGTATTGTCCAAAAAATACGGTGGCGCTGCTGTAGCATTCGACCAAATCGACAAAGCTCCTGAAGAACGCGAACGTGGTATCACTATTTCCACAGCTCACGTTGAATATGAAACTCCTAACCGTCACTACGCACACGTAGACTGCCCTGGACACGCCGACTATGTTAAAAACATGATCACTGGCGCAGCGCAAATGGACGGAGCAATCCTGGTTGTATCCGCAGCTGACGGCCCTATGCCACAGACTCGTGAACACATCCTGCTGTCCCGCCAAGTAGGTGTTCCTTACATCGTCGTATTCCTGAACAAATGCGACATGGTTGAAGACGAAGAGTTGCTTGAACTCGTTGAAATGGAAGTTCGCGACTTGCTGAGCGAATACGACTTCCCAGGCGATGATACTCCAATCATCCGTGGATCTGCTCGTGAAGCTCTGCAGAACCCTGACGGCGATTATGCACAGAAGATCGTTGAAATGTTCGAAACGATCGACACGTACATCCCGCTTCCAGAACGTCAGACTGACAAGCCTTTCTTGATGCCTGTCGAAGATGTATTCTCCATCACTGGCCGCGGTACTGTGGCAACTGGTCGCGTAGAACGCGGAACAGTTAAAGTCGGAGAAGAAATCGAAATCGTTGGTATCCACGAAGAAAAGAAAAAATCCGTTGTTACAGGCGTTGAAATGTTCCGTAAATTGCTCGATTCCGCTCAAGCGGGCGACAATATCGGTGCACTCTTGCGTGGTGTAGACCGTAACATGATCGAGCGCGGCCAAGTATTGGCTAAGCCGAACTCCGTTAACCCACACACTGAGTTCACTGCTCAGATCTACGTTCTGACTAAAGAAGAAGGCGGACGTCACAAACCATTCTTCACTGGTTACCGTCCACAGTTCTACTTCCGTACAACTGACGTAACTGGCATCATCAACCTGCCAGAAGGTACTGAAATGGTTATGCCTGGTGACAACATCACTGTAACTGTTTCCCTGATTTCCCCAATCGCTATTGAAGAAGGTACTAAATTCTCCATTCGCGAAGGCGGACGTACAGTTGGTGCCGGTTCCGTAGCTTCCATCCAAAAATAATTTGGCTCTATCCGTTAGGATAGATCTGAACTACAAAAGCAGGGATTCTTCTAACGAAGAGTCCCTGCTTTTTTGCGCAAAAAAACTCTACTTCCAAGAAAATATGGAAGTAGAGCTGGAGCAATATACTATATCTCTTTGGAGTACTGTGAATTAGGGATTTTGCTTAATACTACATGCAGGCTTGCGGGCTGGACGCTGGTGTTTTTATAAGCGAAAGATTCATCACCGGCTATATGCAAAGTCTCGCCTTCTGTAAAGGGATAGTCAAGATCATTCACTTGAATGGTCCCATCACCTTTTAAAGCTAAAATATATACATCGGATCCAGGATGTTTATGCACGGGTAACTGCTGACCAGGCATAAAATTAAGTATAAAGACCAAGCTTTCTCCTTTTTGAAAAAGTATTTTCTTGGTAAAACGCTCATCTTGATACTGTATTGCTTCTGTTGTGTTTTTTTTCTCCATGTTATTCCCTGCTTTCGATTATTTGATTTGTTCTAATTACAGTTTAACCTCATATTCACAGTGCTCATGACCGGTTGCGTTACATTTGACTTCTTTTACAGCAACTTTTCTTCCCAATATTTTGGTGAGAGCTCCTTCTAGAATGGCCCCTTCCAGGTCACAGATCATTTTCTCCTCGGCAAGGTTGGGAAGACCTTTGCAGAAGCAATCTTCGACAGCTATGTTTATTTTGTGCTTATCAGAGTGGACTATCCGAGGAATACCAATCTTAAGGGCTTCAAATAGTAATAGTAGATCCTCGACGGAGGTAGCTGGCAGACTCTCACCAATTTTCCTTCCTATTGTAAGAGTGGTTCCCTTGCCGCCGAGCGGTAAACCTTGATTTAAACCAATAAGGCGAATGGTTCGGAATAACTCCAAGGGTACCATATCTCCTAGTTGTGAGCGGTCCATCTTCTTCATATCTTCAAAGGTATATTGCAGCTTCACTGATTTCATCTCCTTCTTGCTAATAACTCTTTATATTTATATTTTGCAGGATTTAAAGGAAACTTTCCTTGATGTGGATCAAGTTTTTTGGTTTTTGTGCGAGTAGTCACTCGACTCCCTTTGTATTTTTGATATCTTGTGAGAAGAGTAAAGGAATGGGATGTGTAGACAATGAAATGTGATACTTGTGATTCGCTATCCTGTGTCAAAGGAGTTCCAGTATTTAAGACTATTCCAGATGCTGAATTATCCGTAATACAATCTATTATCGAAACTTACCACTACAATAAAGGGCATCAGGTATTTCGGGAGGGAGAAGAATCAGATGCATTGTTTGTGGTGAAGAGCGGTTTGATCAAACTAACTCAATGTAATGCTGAAGGAAAACAGCATGTAGTAAGATATCTTTTTCCAGGAGACTATTTCGGACAGTTTGCATTGCTGCATCATAAAAAGAATAATTTCACGGCGGAGATTGTTGAAAGTGGGAGTATATGCCACATGCGGCGTGAAGATTTTCTGCCCCTTCTAGAACAAAACTCTTCTTTGGCTTTCAGTTTTCTAATGTCAATGAGTGAACAGCTACAGCTGGCAGAAGAGACGGCAGGAGTCATGCATATGTATGAGGTAGAAAAACGGCTTGCGAGACTTCTGGTACAATTTGCACAAGGTAACACTTCCAGGGATCCAGACAAAGTCCATAGATATGTCCTAGAATTGCCTTCAGCAAAAAAAGAAATCGCAGCCATGATTGGAACAACTGCAGAAACCTTAAGCCGTAAACTGCACAAATTAATAAAGGTGAATATTATTACTTTAAACAATAGAAAAGTGGAGATACTTGATATGGACTCTCTTTTACGTATAGGGGGATTAGTATAGAAGATCTTAGTATTTTATAGTGTGTTTCAGGGCAGATTAGACCGTCAGTGAGCAATATATATCTATGTTTAGCCTATATAATAGAAAGAAGCAATTAATGAAAAAAAATTGTACTGTTTTTGTGTTTTCACTTGCAATGTTGCTGTCTATTATATATAATAATAAATGTTGTTCTGAGACGTTGCGATGATGTGAGAGGTTACTGACACACCCGGCCCCTTTGCCATGAGGTCGACGTCAGAAAATTTTCACGGAGTATGTCCGATAATAAATTGGGCGATAGAAGGAGGGACTAAAATGGCAAAGCAAAAAATTCGTATCCGCTTGAAAGCATACGACCACAGAATTCTTGATCAATCCGCAGAGAAAATCGTTGAAACAGCAAAACGTTCGGGTGCTGGTGTATCCGGGCCGATTCCGTTGCCAACTGAGAAGCAAATCATTACTATTCTCCGTGCGGTACACAAGTACAAGGATTCCCGTGAACAGTTTGAACAACGGACTCACAAACGTTTGATCGATATTGTGAATCCAACACCACAAACTGTGGATGCCTTGATGCGCTTGGATCTACCGTCCGGTGTAGATATCGAAATCAAATTGTAATACTATCATTAAGTAATTGAGAAAAGAAAAGAGGTGTCAACATTGAAAGGTATCTTAGGAAAAAAACTCGGTATGACTCAAGTGTTTACTCCAGAAGGTAATGTAATTGCCGTTTCGGTAATCGAAGCTGGACCTTGTGTGGTACTGCAAAAGAAAGACCTGAATATCGACGGATATGAAGCAGTGCAGTTGGGCTTTTCCGATAAGAAGGAAAGTCGCTCTAACAAGCCTGAACAGGGTCACGCCAAAAAGGCAAATGCAACACCTAAGCGCTACGTTCGCGAAATTCGCGGTGTTGACCTCGGGTCACTCGAGGTTGGACAAGAGCTTAAGGCTGACATCTTCGCAGAAGGCGAGTTTGTTGACGTAACAGGTACTTCGAAGGGTAAAGGTTTCCAGGGTAACATCAAACGTTGGGGACAAAGCCGCGGACCAATGGCACACGGATCGCGTTATCACAGAAGACCGGGCTCCATGGGTTCCATTCAAGCTAACCGTGTTCCTAAGGGCAAACGCCTGCCAGGACATATGGGTCACACGACTGTAACGGTTCAAAAGCTTGAAATCATCCGAGTTGACGTAGAACGTAATGTATTGCTGGTTAAAGGTGCGATTCCTGGACCTAAAAACAGCTTCGTGAAAGTTAAACAAACCGTTAAGAAATAATTTCTGAAGAAAGGAGGAACATGAAATGCCAAAAGTAACACTTTTTAATACTAGTGGTAACGAAGTTGGTGAAGTTGAGCTGAGTGAATCGGTTTTCGGTATCGAACCGAACGTACATGTGCTGCATGAAGCAGCGCTTATGCAAAGAGCTTCCCTTCGTCGTGGTACACACAAAGTAAAAGGACGTTCTGAAGTGCGTGGCGGCGGACGTAAGCCTTGGAAACAAAAAGGTACAGGTCGTGCTCGTCAAGGCTCCATTCGTTCTCCACAATGGAAAGGCGGCGGCGTAGTCTTCGGACCAACACCACGCAGCTACTCCTGGAAATTGCCTAAGAAGGTTCGTCGGTTGGCCATCAAATCCGCGTTGTCCTCGAAAGTACTTGAGAATGACATCATCGTATTGGATAGCTTGACTATGAGTGCTCCGAAGACGAAAGAATTCGCAGCTATTCTGAATAACCTGAAAGTGGGCAGCAAAGCCCTTATCGTAGCTCCTAGCTATGATGACAATGTAGCACTTTCCGCTCGTAACATCCCTGGGGTGAAATTCGTAGCGGCTGACGGCATCAATGTTCTTGACGTACTGACGTACGACAAACTGATTATCACTAAAGAAGCAGTTCTGAAGGTAGAGGAGGTGTTCGCGTAATGAAAGATCCGCGTGATATTATCAAGCGTCCGGTGATTACGGAACGCACATCCGAATACATGAGCGAATTGAAATACGCTTTTGAAGTGGATATCCGTTCTAACAAGACCGAAATCAAAAAAGCTGTTGAAGCTATTTTTAAAGTTAAAGTTGTTAGTGTGAACACAATGCGCGTACCTGGCAAACTGAAACGTTACGGCAAATATTCCGGTTATACTCCGGAGTGGAAGAAAGCCATCGTTAAGCTTAGCCCGGACAGCAAGCCGCTCGAATTCTTTGAAGCGGTAGAATAATACTCTTAAAGTAAGGAGGAAACTATAGTGCCAATCAAAAAGTACAAACCGACCTCTCCGGCAAGACGCAACATGTCTGTGTCTACGTTTGAAGAAATCACAACAAACCAGCCAGAGAAATCGTTGCTTGCGCCGCTGAGCAAAAAAGCGGGACGTAACAACCAAGGTAAAATTACGGTTCGTCACCATGGCGGCGGACACAAACGTAAATATCGTATCATCGATTTCAAACGGACTAAAGACGGCATACCAGGTAGCGTTGCTACGATCGAGTATGACCCGAACCGTACTTCCAACATTGCTTTGATCCACTATGCAGATGGAGAGAAACGTTACATTATCGCTCCTAAAGGTCTGAAAGTTGGGGATAAAGTTGAGTCCGGCCCTGCGGCT
Source organism: Paenibacillus diazotrophicus (assembly GCF_042610465.1). Taxonomy (NCBI): domain Bacteria; kingdom Bacillati; phylum Bacillota; class Bacilli; order Caryophanales; family Paenibacillaceae; genus Paenibacillus; species Paenibacillus diazotrophicus. Next base: position 23,993 of record NZ_JBGJZN010000013.1, on the reverse strand, counting down.
GACATCAAAGTTGGTAACAGCCTTCCCCTGGAGAACATTCCGGTAGGTACAGTTATCCACAACATCGAGTTGAAACCAGGTAAAGGCGGACAATTGGTTCGTGCTGCTGGTACAGAAGCTCAGTTGCTGGGTAAGGAAGAAAAATACGTATCTGTTCGTTTGAACTCCGGTGAAGTGCGCAGAATCCTCAGCGTATGCCGTGCAACGATTGGTTCCGTAGGTAACGAAGATCACGAGCTGATCAAAATTGGTAAGGCCGGACGCAGTCGCTGGCTTGGCCAACGTCCAGAAGTACGCGGTGTAGTAATGAACCCGAATGACCACCCACACGGTGGTGGTGAAGGTCGCGCTCCTATCGGACGGAAATCGCCTATGTCTCCTTGGGGCAAACCAACCCTCGGCTACAAAACGCGCAAGAAAAACAAGGCATCTGATAAATATATCGTTCGCCGCCGCACAAAATAAGACGCTTCTGGTGAGTTAGCTTAACGCGAAGCGTCGATTCGCGGTTTGAAGAACCGGATGAAGGGAGGATTCACACATGGGTCGCAGTTTAAAGAAGGGGCCATTTATTGATGGCTACCTGCTGAAAAAAGTTGAGGATTTGAACGAGGCTGATAAAAAAGTTGTAGTTAAAACTTGGTCCCGTCGCTCAACCATTTTCCCTCAGTTTATCGGACATACGTTTGGTGTATATGACGGCCGCAAACACGTGCCTGTATACGTAACGGAAGATATGGTAGGTCACAAGTTGGGCGAGTTCGCGCCAACACGTACTTACAAAGGCCACGCGGGTGACGATAAGAAAACTAGAAGATAATTAACGTCTTCGTTTGAGAGGAGGGAAAACAATGGAAGCAAAAGCACATGCTAGATCGGTGCGGATTTCCGCTCGCAAAGCGAAATTGGTTATTGACTTGATTCGCGGCAAGCAAGTGGGGGAAGCAATTGCAATTCTTCGCCACACTCCAAAATCCGCTTCTCCGGTAGTTGAGAAATTGCTTAACTCGGCGATCGCCAATGCTGAGCACAACTACTCAATGGACGTGAACAGTTTGTTCGTTAGCGAAGTTTTCGTTAACCAAGGTCCTACTATGAAACGTTTCCGTCCGCGCGCCATGGGCCGCGCAAGCCGGATCAATAAACGTACCAGCCACATTACTTTGGTGGTATCTGAGAAATAAGGGAGGGATAACACGTGGGTCAAAAGGTAAATCCAGTCGGACTCCGAATCGGAATTATTCGTGATTGGGAATCTAAATGGTATGCAGGTAAAGATTTCGGTACTCTTTTAATGGAAGACGTCAAAATCCGGGAATACCTTAAAGGTAAGTTGAAGGATTCCTCTGTATCCCGTATCGAGATTGAAAGAGCGGCTAGCCGAGTGAACGTTACAATTCACACTGCTAAACCAGGTATGGTAATTGGTAAAGGCGGAGCTGAAGTAGAAGTACTTCGCAGCGCAGTTACAACTATCGCTGGCGGCAAAAAAGTTCACATCAACATCAATGAAATTAAACACCCTGAACTGGATGCTATTCTGGTTGCTGAAAGCATTGCACAACAATTGGAACGTCGCGTATCCTTCCGTCGTGCACTGAAACAAGCGATTCAAAGAACTATGCGTTCCGGCGCAAAGGGAATTAAAACTCAAGTAGGCGGACGTCTTGGCGGCGCTGAGATTGCCCGTTCAGAAGGTTATAGCGAAGGAACAGTTCCACTTCATACGCTTCGTGCCGATATCGACTACGGAACGGCTGAAGCACATACAACTTACGGCCGCATCGGCGTGAAAGTATGGATCTACCGTGGAGAAGTTCTTCCCCCAGCTAAGAAACAAGCTGCTCAGGAAGGAGGCAACTAATCATGTTGGTACCAAAACGCGTAAAACACCGTAAGCAACAACGCGGTCACATGAAGGGTATGGCAAAAGGCGGTACTGAGCTGAACTTCGGCGAATATGGCCTGCAAGCATTGGAACCATCATGGATCACTAACCGTCAGATCGAAGCTGCCCGTATTGCGATGACTCGTTACATCAAACGTGGTGGACAGGTTTGGATCAAGATTTTCCCAGATAAGCCTATTACTCAGAAGCCTCTCGAGGTTCGTATGGGTAGTGGTAAAGGTAACGTTGAAAAATGGGTAGCCGTAGTTAAACCGGGCAAGATTATGTTCGAACTCGGAGGCGTGTCGGAAGAAATCGCTCGTGAAGCGATGCGTCTTGCCGCTCACAAGCTGCCTGTGAAGACTAAGTTTGTGAAACGTGAAGAATTGGGTGGTGAAGCAAATGAAAGCTAATGAACTTCGCAACTTAACCACTGCCGAGATTGAACAGAAGATCGCTGGTTTCAAAGAGGAACTTTTCAATCTCCGTTTTCAATTGGCAACTGGCCAACTGGATAACCCGACTCGGATTCGTGACGTGCGCAAGGAAATAGCTCGTGCTAAAACCGTTATCCATCAAAGAGTACTTGGGATCAGTTAAGTGACGGCGGATTCTTAATCCGTAATCAGGAAGGAGGCTAACTATGAGCGAAGAACGTAATGCACGTAAAGTGCTGATCGGTAAAGTAGTCAGCGACAAAATGGATAAAACCATCGTAATTGCTGTTGAAACCTATAAAAAGCACAACTTGTACCACAAACGCATCAAGTCCACTAAGAAATTCAAGGCACATGATGAAGAAAATGTTGCAAAAATCGGTGATGTTGTGAAAGTCATGGAAACTCGTCCGTTGTCTAAGGACAAACGTTGGAGACTTGTTGAAGTGGTAGAAGCAGCGGTTATCATCTAACATGACCTATGAAGCTTGATCGGAAGGAGGAAATTAATAATGATTCAACCATTTACACGTTTGCATGTGGCTGACAACTCTGGTGCGAAGGAACTGATGTGTATCCGCGTACTAGGTGGTACTGGACGCCGTACAGCAGCAATCGGTGATTTGATCGTTTGTTCCGTTAAACAAGCAACACCAGGCGGCGTTGTCAAAAAGGGTGATGTTGTTAAAGCGGTGGTTGTGCGTACTAAACGTTCCGTTCGCCGTAAAGATGGATCGTACATCGCATTCGACGAAAATGCAGCTGTTGTTGTAAAAGACGACAGAAGCCCACGCGGAACACGTATCTTCGGACCAGTTGCTCGTGAACTTCGCGATAAAGACTACATGAAGATCGTTTCCTTGGCACCGGAAGTAATCTAATTACTACCCAAAAAGATTTGATCGTGCCCCAAAAAGTGTCATAGGAGGTGTAATAAATGCCTAGAGTGAAAAAAGTTCTGGAATCCCATAACAATAAACTGCACGTGAAAAAAGATGATGTGGTACTTGTGATCAGCGGGAAAGACAAAGGTAAAAAAGGCCGTGTCATCGCTGCTTATCCTCGTGAAAACCGCGTACTGGTAGAAGGCGTGAACATGGTGAAAAAACACCAGAAGCCGAACCAGTTGAATCCACAAGGTGGAATCATCGAGCAAGAAGCTTCGATTCATGTGTCCAACGTAATGCACATTGATCCGAAGAGCGGTAAAGTTACCCGTATTGGTTACAAAGTGCTCGATAACGGTAAGAAGGTTCGGGTAGCTAAGAGATCCGGAGAGATTATCGACTAATACAGTCCTAAAGAAAGGAGGTTAATCTTCATGGCGGCAAGAATGAAAGAACGTTTTCTTAATGAAATTACACCTGCTTTGATGCAGAAGTTTAACTATACAACTGTTATGCAAGTGCCTAAGATCGAGAAGATCGTCATCAACATGGGTGTGGGTGATGCTGTTCAAAACTCCAAAGTACTCGATGCTGCAGTTAACGATATGCAACTGATCGCTGGTCAAAAGCCAGTAATCACCAAAGCAAAGAAATCCATCGCCGGTTTCAAACTGCGCGAAAACATGCCAATCGGGGTTAAAGTAACACTGCGCGGAGATCGCATGTATTACTTCCTTGATAAATTGCTTAATGTAACTCTTCCACGCGTACGTGACTTCCGTGGGGTTTCGACTAAATCATTTGACGGTCGCGGTAACTATACACTTGGTCTTAAAGATCAATTGATTTTTCCCGAAATCGAATATGATAAAGTAGATAAAGCACGCGGTATGGACATCGTTATTGTAACGACTGCTAAGACGGATGAGGAATCCCGTGAGCTTCTGACTCAGCTGGGAATGCCTTTCACAAAATAAGGACGGTTCATCCATTTCTCCGAAAATGTTTAGGAGGTGTCAGGCTAAGTGGCAAAAACTTCAATGAAAGTTAAACAACAACGCGAGCCCAAGTTCAAAGTACGTGCATATACACGTTGCGAGCGTTGCGGTCGTCCACATTCGGTACTGCAAAAGTTCAAAATTTGCAGAATTTGTTTCCGTGAGTTAGCTTATAAAGGCCAGATTCCTGGCGTGAAAAAAGCAAGTTGGTAAGAAGTTTATAAACGGGAAGGAGGTTTACACACATGACTATGTCTGATCCTATCGCAGATATGCTTACTCGTATTCGTAACGCCAACACTGTGCGTCACGAGACAGTAGAAATGCCTGCTTCGACAATGAAAAAACAAATCGCGGACATTCTGAAACGTGAAGGTTTCATCCGTGACGCTGAATTCGTTGAAGACAGCAAACAAGGGATTATCCGTATCTTCTTGAAATACGGCCCGAACCAGGAGCGCGTTATCTCCGGTCTTAAAAGAATCAGTAAACCAGGCCTTCGCGTTTACACGAAGAGCAATGAAGTGCCTCGTGTACTCGGCGGCCTTGGAATCGCGATTATCTCCACATCTAAGGGAGTTATGACCGACAAAGAAGCTCGTCAATCTAAATCGGGCGGAGAAGTTGTCTGTTACATTTGGTAATAAACGTCACAAGATAAGGAGGTGCAACACATGTCTCGTATTGGTCGCAAACCAATCGCAGTACCTAGCGGTGTAGATGTCACTTTGGACAACACCGTTATTACAGTAAAAGGTCCTAAAGGCACTTTGACTCGTGAACTTCATAAAGACATGAAGATTACAGTTGAAAATAACGAAATCACCGTTGTTCGCCCATCGGACAACAAATTGCATCGTTCACTTCACGGCACAACCCGCTCCGTTGTCAACAACATGGTAAGTGGTGTGACTGAAGGTTTCTCGAAATCTCTGGAACTGGTTGGGGTCGGATATCGTGCAAGCAAATCCGGAGATAAAATCGTACTGAACGTTGGTTATTCCCACCCTGTTGAAATTTCACCAGAAGCGGGTATCGAGTTCGAAGTTCCTGCGAACACGAAGATCATCGTTAAAGGTATCGATAAAGAACGCGTTGGCGCTTATGCAGCCAAAATCCGTTCCGTACGCGAACCTGAACCGTACAAAGGTAAAGGTATCAAATATGAAGGCGAGCGTATCATCCGCAAGGAAGGTAAAGCCGGTAAGAAGAAATAATCGGCCCTATCTTAATTGTAAGATACCCCGTGCATCTTAAAGTGAAGCTGTTTACGGCAAACTGAAGGGAGTGAAAGGGAAGTCATGATTACAAAAGAAGATAAAAACAAGGCTCGTCTCAAAAGACACCTGCGTGTTCGTAAGAAAATTCAGGGAACTACTGAGCGTCCACGTTTGAATGTGTTCCGTTCATCGAAACACATCTATGCTCAACTGATCGATGATGTGACCGGCGTTACTATCGTATCCGCCTCGACACTTGATAAAGATCTGAGCGCTACTATCGGAAATGGCGGCAGCGTTGAAGCTGCAAGCAAGGTAGGTCAATTGATCGCTGAGCGTGCCAAAGAAAAAGGATATGCTGTGGTTGTATTTGACCGCGGAGGATACTTGTACCATGGACGGATTCAGGCTTTGGCTAACGCAGCTCGCGAAGCCGGTCTTGAATTCTAGAATATTTCTAAAAGGAGGTTAACGACTTGCGTGTAGATCCGAACAGTTTAGAGCTGACAGAAAGAGTTGTACACATTAACCGTGTTGCAAAAGTTGTAAAAGGCGGACGCCGTTTCAGCTTTAGCGCACTTGTTGTTGTGGGCGACGGCAACGGCTACGTCGGTGCTGGTATCGGTAAAGCCGGCGAAGTTCCGGATGCCATCCGTAAAGGCATTGAAGACGCCAAGAAAAACCTGATTCACATTCCAATCGTAGGAACTTCGATTCCCCATCTGGTTACTGGACATTTCGGCGCAGGACGCGTGCTGCTGAAACCAGCATCGGAAGGTACTGGCGTTATTGCTGGTGGTCCTGTTCGTGCGGTATTGGAATTGGCAGGCGTTGGCGACATCTTGACAAAATCTTTGGGTTCTTCGAATTCCATGAACATGGTCAATGCAACTTTGGAGGGACTTTCCCGTCTGAAACGCATTGAAGAGGTCGCGAAACTTCGCGGCAAATCTGTCGAAGAATTGCGCGGTTAAGGAGGGGAACGTCAATGGCAAAATTGCAAATTACCCTCGTACGCAGCGTAATCGGACGTCCAGAAACACAACGTGTTACTGTTAAGACGCTCGGTCTGCGTAAAACTAACTCGTCTGTGGTCCACAATGACACTCCTGCAATTCGCGGAATGATCAACAAAGTGAGCCACTTGTTATCCGTAACTGAAATTGAAGGCTAATCGCCTCTCATAAATTAACAAATATAAGGAGGTGCAAACGATGAAGTTACATGAACTTGCTCCAGCTCCAGGTTCACGCAAAGAACGCAACCGCGTTGGTCGTGGTCCTAGTAGCGGGAACGGTAAAACTTCCGGCCGCGGTCATAAAGGACAGAACTCCCGTTCCGGCGGTGGTGTTCGTCCAGGCTTCGAGGGTGGACAGAACCCACTCTATCGTCGTCTGCCTAAACGTGGTTTCATCAATCCTACCCGTAAAGAGTATGCGATTGTGAACCTGGAAGATCTGAACAGCTTTGCTGAAGGAACTGAAGTGACTCCACAGTTGCTTATGGAAACTGGTGTTGTCAAGAATTCCAAAAGCGGCATTAAGATTCTCGGTAATGGCGAGCTAGCCGTTAAATTGACTGTACAAGCAAATAAGTTCTCTCAATCTGCGGTAGAGAAAATCGAAGCTGCCGGCGGTAAAACCGAGGTGATCTAATGTTCAAGACGCTTAAGAATATATGGCATGTTGAAGATTTGCGCAAAAAGATCCTGTTTACCCTGTTCGTTCTGATCATTTACCGCATCGGTTCGTTTGTACCGGTTCCCGGTGTGAACAAAGAAGTTCTGGAATCAACAAATCAGAGCGGAGACGCTTTGATGGGTCTTTTAAACACCTTCTCGGGCGGAGCGCTCAAAAACTTCTCAATCTTTGCGATCAGTATTTACCCGTACATTACTGCATCCATCATTGTACAATTACTCTCGATGGATGTAATTCCTAAGTTTGCCGAATGGGCTAAACAAGGGGAGCACGGAAAAAAACAACTGGCGCAAATTACCCGTTACGGCACCGTTGTGCTCGGTTTGATTCAAGCTTTTGCTACATCAATCGGGTTTAACCGGATATATGGCACCGAGATGATTCCAAATGCAACCTTTGCGGATTACCTGCTTATCGCGATCATATTGACGGCCGGTACATCATTCCTGATGTGGCTAGGTGAGCAGATTACAGAAAAGGGAATAGGAAACGGGATTTCGATCCTGATTTTTGCGGGCATCGTCGCCGCCATCCCGGGATATATTACCACTACGGCGCAATCAAGTTTTATTCAGCCGGATCAGGTGTTCCTGAATATTCTTAAAGTCGTTATTGTTCTGATCGTGGTTATAGCGATTATTACTGGGGTTATCTTTGTACAACAAGGTATTCGGAAAATCCCTGTACAATATGCTAAACGAGTGGTCGGTAACAAAATGTACGGTGGACAGAATACGCACATTCCGCTTAAAATCAATGCGGCAGGTGTAATTCCGGTTATCTTCGCCGTATCACTGCTTCAATTTCCAATTGTTATATCGAGCTTCTGGGCAAGTCATGAATGGGCTAAATGGGTAACTGCAAATCTTTATTATGATAAGCCGCTCGGCATGGTCCTTTACGTGATCATGATCATCGGATTTACGTTCTTCTATACGTTTGTTCAGATGAATCCGCAGCAAATGGCTGATAATATGAAGAAGAACGGTGGCTATATCCCAGGCATTCGTCCAGGTAAAGCGACTGAGAAATACTTGACTCGGGTAATGTCTCGTCTGACTATGTCAGGTGCGATTTTCCTGGCTCTGATCTCTGTTCTTCCGGTATTCTTTGGTAACTTGTCCGGTCTACCCCGTTCGGTTAAGATTGGTGGTACCTCACTACTGATCGTAATTGGTGTAGCACTGGATACGATGAAGCAGATCGAGAGCCAATTGATCAAACGCCATTACAAAGGCTTCATCAATAAATAGTCGATAGGTTCCGGTGAAGCATAGCCTCACAGACTTCCCGGCACCTATTGTGCTGTTTCTTGCTTGGTGGCGAACTTTTGGGGGGAGAAGAGAAATCGTGAACATTTTATTCATGGGCCCTCCTGGGGCAGGCAAGGGGACACAGGCTGCTGTAGTTGTAAAAGAATTGGGTATACCTCATATCTCAACAGGTGATGCTTTCCGCTTGGCAATCAAGCAAGGTACTCCTGTAGGACTTAAGGCCAAATCTTATATCGATCAAGGTTTGCTTGTACCTGATGATGTGACCATTGGCATTGTTGAAGAACGGCTGCAGCAGTCCGATTGCGAAAAAGGTTTCTTATTGGATGGATTTCCAAGAACCCTTTCGCAAGCGGAAGCGCTGGAAGAAATCTTGAGCCGCTTGAATCGATCATTGGATCATGTAATCAACTTGAATGTGGACCGTGGACTACTGATGGCGCGTCTTACCGGACGCCGGATCTGTACCGTTTGCGGAACATCCTACCATTTGATTTTCAACCCGCCGAAGCAAGAAGGCATTTGCGACATTGATGGCGGTGCATTGTATCAACGTCCGGATGACAATGAAGAAAGTGTAGGCAAGCGTCTGGATGAGTATGACAACAAGACAGCGCCACTGCTTGCGTTTTATGACAATAAAGGTCTTTTGCGTCAGGTGAACGGGGAAAACGAAATCAATGTCGTTTCTTCCGAAATCGTATCTTTGCTGAGAGGTTAATGTAATGATCATTTGTAAATCCGAGCAGGAACTTGCCTTTATGAGGGAAGCTGGTCGAATTGTTGCCGAGAGTCACCGTTTGATCGCTGAGGCTATCCAGCCTGGCATTACAACAGGAGAACTCGACAGAATCGCCGATCAATACATTCGCAGTCAAGATGCTGTGCCGTCTTTCAAAGGTTACAACGGTTTTCCTGCCAGCATTTGCGCTTCAGTCAACGAACAATTGGTGCATGGATTTCCGGGTAAGCGAAAACTGGTCGAAGGCGATATCGTTACGCTGGACATTGGTGCAGAGTACCGCGGTTATCACGGTGATTCCGCCTGGACTTACGGGGTTGGCAGCATTTCCGAACACGCTCAGCGTCTGCTGGACGTTACGGAAGGCTCCTTGTACGCGGGACTGGCGTTAGTCAAACCGGATGTGCGCTTGTTTACAATCTCCCATGCTATTCAACAATACATCGAAGACGCCGGGTTCTCCGTTGTTCGCGAGTATGTTGGTCATGGCATTGGGGCAGAACTGCATGAAGAACCGCAAATTCCGAATTATGGCATAACGGACCGCGGACCACGTCTGAAACCGGGTATGGTGCTCGCGATTGAGCCGATGGTAAACGCAGGGGATAGATATGTCAAAACACTGGAAGATAACTGGACGGTCGTTACGGTAGATGGTTCATTGTGTGCTCACTTTGAACACACAGTAGCAGTTACACCGGACGGCATGGAAATTTTCACTAAACTGAATGCGTAGGTGATCTTCACGTGAATACTGGGAGCAGCCCGCAGATTGGTCAAATCGTGAGAATTCTCAAAGGTAAAGATACCGGAGAGGCTGCCGTTGTTATCGCAGTTGTTGATAGCAGATTTGTATATATTGCCGATGGAGACAAACGCAAGTTTGATGCGCCGAAGAAGAAGAATATTCAGCATTTGGAGCTCATACCCTTCATCAGCAGTGAGATTGTGAACAGTTTGGAAGAAACCGGCCGGGTCACGAACGGAAAGCTGCGTTTTGCAGTTATGAAGTATGGTGCACCAGCTGGAAAAAGTGCTTATGAGAAAGGAGACTAACTGTGGCTAAGGAAGATGTCATTGAGGTGGAAGGTACGGTCATTGAACCGTTGCCGAATGCAACATTTAAGGTAGAGCTTGAGAACGGTCATCAAATACTTGCCCATGTGTCCGGGAAATTGCGGATGCACTTTATCCGTATCCTTACCGGAGACAAAGTGGTCGTGCAGTTATCGCCTTATGATTTATCAAAAGGTCGTATAACTTACCGTAAATAGATGGGAACTACAACAAAAGTTTTGCTTCGCAAAACTTTGAGGAGGTAATTAACATGAAGGTAAGACCTTCTGTGAAGCCCATTTGCGAGAAATGCAAAGTCATCCGCCGCAAAGGGACTGTTATGGTAATTTGCGAAAATCCGAAACACAAACAAAAACAAGGTTAAGAAGGGGGTGTAGCGTAAAATGGCTCGTATAGCTGGAGTGGATTTGCCACGTGATAAACGCGTTGAGATCGCCTTGACTTATATTTTCGGAATCGGTAAAACGACTTCCCAGAAAATTCTTAATGAAACAGGCATTGACGTTAACACACGTGTCCGTGATTTGACGGAAGATGAAGTCAGCAAACTGCGTGAAACGATCGACAAAGAAGTTAAGGTTGAAGGTGACCTTCGTCGTGAAATTTCCTTGAATATTAAACGTCTTACTGAGATCGGCTGTTACCGCGGTGTTCGTCACCGTCGTGGATTGCCTGTTCGCGGTCAGCGTACTAAAACGAATGCCCGTACCCGTAAAGGCCCGCGTCGTACGGTAGCAAACAAAAAGAAATAAGAAGAGGTGATAAGAGACAATGGCTAAACCGAAAAAAGTCGTACGTACTAAACGTCGCGACCGGAAAAATATCGAGTCTGGCGTGGCACATATCCGTTCCACGTTCAACAACACTATCGTTACGATCACGGATCCCCACGGAAATGCAATTTCCTGGGCAAGCTCCGGCGGTCAAGGATTTAAAGGTTCCCGTAAATCGACTCCATTCGCAGCGCAAATGGCAGCCGAAACTGCAGCAAAAGCAGCTATGGAACACGGCATGAAGTCCGTTGAAGTTATGGTTAAAGGACCGGGCGCGGGCCGCGAAGCAGCCATCCGTTCCCTTCAGGCCGCTGGCCTTGAAGTAAACCTCATTAAAGACGTAACACCGGTTCCTCACAATGGATGCCGTCCGCCTAAACGTCGTCGCGTATAGTGAAATCAGAATTGTGATTGTGGTATAATTCTGACGCATCTGCTAATAATAGGTGTTTAGGCATACTACATGATGCACCTGATGGGTGACAGTTTCATATAGGAGCGACGTTTGAAGGAGGGGTACACTCGTGATAGAAATCGAAAAGCCGAAGATTGAGACCGTAGAAGCCAACGATGATGGAACCTATGGGAAATTTGTAGTTGAACCGCTGGAACGTGGATATGGCACGACTCTGGGGAACTCGCTTCGCCGGATCTTGCTTTCCTCCCTTCCGGGAGCCGCAGTGACTTCGGTCCAAATTGACGGCGTTCTGCATGAGTTCTCGACCGTTCCTGGCGTAATGGAAGATGTGACGGAAATCATTCTGAACCTTAAAGCTCTTTCCCTGAAAATCCATTCAGACGAAGAGAAAGTGTTCGAGATTGATGCTGAAGGTGAAGGCATCGTTACCGCAGGTGATATCCGTGCGGACAGCGATGTTGAGATCCTGAACCCGGATCTTCATATTGCAACGCTGGGACCTGGTGCGAGACTTCACATGCGAATTTTTGCAGGCCGTGGACGTGGTTACGTCCAAGCGGACCGTAACAAGCGTGACGATCAGCCCATCGGAGTTATCCCGGTGGATTCCATCTATACGCCTATCTCCCGTGTGAATTATGGCATCGACAACACTCGTGTAGGTCAAGTGACCAACTACGATAAGCTGACGATGGAAATTTGGACGGATGGCAGTATCAGACCGGAAGAGGCTGTTAGCCTTGGAGCCAAAATTTTGAACGAACACCTCGTTTTATTCGTAGGTCTTACGGATGAAGCGAAAGACGCCGAAATTATGGTTGAAAAAGAAGAAGACAAAAAAGAAAAAGTGCTTGAGATGACAATCGAAGAGCTTGATCTTTCTGTGCGTTCTTACAACTGCCTCAAACGTGCCGGTATTAATACCGTGCAAGAGCTGACTACGAAAACTGAAGAAGATATGATGAAGGTCCGCAACCTGGGCCGCAAATCTTTGGAAGAAGTTCAAGAGAAGCTCGAGGAACTTGGTCTGGGACTCCGTACAGAAGAATAGCTGGCAGATTGCTTGAGTAAAGGAGGGAAAACAAATGGCATACCAAAAGTTGGGCCGTGATTCCAGTGCGCGTAAAGCGTTGTTCCGGGACATGGTAACGGATCTGTTTCTTTATGAGCGCATCCAAACAACAGAAGCTAAAGCGAAAGAAGTTCGTTCTATCGCTGAAAAGCTGATCACTAAAGCGAAAAAAGGCGATCTTCATGCTCGTCGTCAAGTAGCAGCATTTGTCCGCCGTGAGACTGTAGACGGTGAACAGGATGCAATCCAAAAATTGTTCTCTGACATTGCTCCTCGTTACACAGAGCGTCCAGGTGGATACACTCGTATCCTGAAGCTGGGACCTCGTCGTGGCGATGCTGCGCCTATGGTTTATCTTGAATTGGTAGACCGCGCGTAGGATTACAAGTTATGATTTCCGGATGTACCCCTTAACGCACATGCACTTATGTAGTATGGGCAGAGAAGTATTTAAAGTTATTGTGCTGCAGGGGCATTTAGGCCCTGCTGTACAATATCCGCGGGAATCACCTTGTATAGAGTAGAAGGAGCTCCCGCCGGGGCTCTTTTTTTTTGAAGACAATGCTTATGGAGTATGGAGCCGCTGAAAGGAAGAACGGAATGCGTAATCTATTGATGAAGGTCAATTATGACGGTACCCTCTATGATGGCTTTCAGACCCAGCCTGAGGGCAATACGATACAGGACCATATTGAACATGCAATACTGCATCTGACCGGTGAGAAGCTCAAAATAACGGGTTCTGGACGGACTGATGCAGGTGTACATGCTTATGGTCAACCGTTTAACTTCCTGACTTCTTCTAAGATTCCACTTGAGCGGTGGTGTCTGGCTCTGAATGCTCGGCTTCCGCAGGATATTGTGGTCACCGAAGCACAGGAGGTTCCGCTTGATTTCCATTCTCGTAGAGGTGCCAAGCGTAAAACCTATCGTTATACGATTAACGGCAACCGGTTCCCTGACCCGTTCCAGCGTCGCTGGCAGTATCATCATCCAGTGAAGCTGGACATTCCGGCTATGCAGCAAGGCCTGTACGCTATTGTTGGTACCCATGACTTCACATCGTTTGCATCCAGGAAGTCTACAAAGACTTCCCATGTCCGGACGATTTTTGAAGCTCATATGGAGGTAGACTATAGTATGTGCCGCAGCGGATCTCTAGATCAGGGAGTTATTCACACTTATATAACAGGTAGCGGCTTTCTGCAGCACATGGTACGTATAATTATGGGAACTCTGGTTCATGTGGGTGAAGGTAAGATTCGGGCGGAGGCGGTTGCTGGTATTCTGGCAGCCTGTGACCGTGCGGCGGCGGGACCTACTGCTGTGGCTAATGGATTGGCCCTATGGAGCGTAGAATATGATGAAGCGGGGATCTAGACATTCTGTTTTTGTTTAAATAAAAAATCAAGGAATGTAATAAATCACTTGCACTAGTTATGTTTATGCTGTAATATAAAAGTTGTGTTTTCTTGATGGCTATCCCACAGCCCCGATCAAGGAAATGCCAACAAACAAGCTTTTCTTAACTCACATAATTGTAATCCAATGAGAAACAAGATATACGAAACAGATGATTTTCGTACGAGAACAAGGAGGAAACATTCATGCGTACCACCTATATGGCGAAGCCGAACGAAGTTGAACGCAATTGGCACATCATTGATGCCGAAGGCAAAACACTTGGTCGTCTGGCAAGCGAAGCCGCTGCTTTGATCCGTGGCAAACACAAACCGCAATTCACTCCACATGTTGATACTGGAGATTTCGTAATTGTTATCAACGCTGAGAAGATTCACCTGACCGGTAAGAAAATGCAAAACAAGAAATACTACCGTCACTCGATGCACCCAGGTGGTTTGAAAGTCACTGTTGCAGAAGACCTGATCAAGACCAAACCTGAGCGTATGATTGAATTCGCAGTTCACGGTATGATTCCTAAGACTCGTCAAGGGGATCACATGAAGCTGAGACTCAAAGTATATGCAGGCGCTGAGCATCCACATGCAGCACAAAAACCTGAAGTTTACGAACTTCGCGGATAAGAATAGAGGAGGACAGTTTCATGGCACAAGTACAATACTATGGGACAGGTCGTCGTAAACATTCGGTAGCACGTGTTCGCCTTGTACCGGGTGAAGGACGCATTGTCATTAACAAACGTGAGATGGACGAATATTTCGGTGTGGAAACACTGAAAATGATCGTAAGACAACCTTTGAACCTGACTGAAACTCTGGGCAACTACGATGTAATCGTTCTTGCACATGGTGGCGGCATTTCCGGTCAAGCTGGAGCAATTCGTCACGGGATTTCCCGTGCATTGCTGAAGGTTGATCCTGAATATCGCGGAGCTTTGAAGAAAGCTGGATTCCTGACTCGTGACCCACGTATGAAGGAACGTAAGAAATACGGCCTCAAAGCCGCTCGTCGCGCTCCACAGTTCTCGAAACGTTAATATCTCTTGTATATCAAGGAATTCAAGCCTCTGGCCCTCGCGGTCGGAGGCTTTTCTTTTACATTTAATTCAATTCCCCATCAGTTCAAATATTCTATTAATATTTCCGCGTTATTCTATAGATATCCCGAGTTAGTATGTATATTTCATGCCTATCTTGGCTCTACCGGTTTCCGGTAGGGCCCCTTTTTTTGTCCGAATATGCTTGAGTAGCTGCATGAGTTTATCTTCTTTCAAAACTTTCACCCAAAATGGATAAAAGCATTGACTTCAGTTCTGAATGCATTATACTATTCCATATAAGATTAGTTGGGATTAACGGAAATGAATGTATCAGTGTTTTGTGAGATATCAGGATGGAGGAGTATAATAATGAACTTACTGGAGAAAGAAGAATTAATCAGAGTGAAGGCTGAGGAATTGGAGAACGCAACACCTGAGGATATCATACGTTGGGCCGTTGAAACTTTTCCTAATATAACCTTTGCCTGCAGCTTTGGAGCAGAAGATGTAGTACTTGTAGATATGATCCAGAAAGTTAGTCCTTCAACAGATGTTTTCTATTTGGATACAGATTATCACTTTAAAGAAACTTATGAGACAAGAGATGTAATGGCCAATAAATACGGTATGGAATTCGTCCGGGTATCACCGCAGATTACCCCTGAGGAACAAGCTGTGCAGTATGGAGAGGCTTTATGGAATACTGATCCTAACCAGTGCTGTGCAATCCGCAAGGTAGAGCCGTTAACCCGGATTCTTTCGCAATATGATGCCTGGATTACAGGAATTCGTCGTGATCAGGCTCCAACGCGTGCCAATGCCAAAAAAGTCGAATACGATAATAAGTTCGGTCTTGTCAAATTTAATCCGATTGCCAACTGGACTACAGAGGATGTATGGAACTATATACGCGAGAATGATGTTGTGTATAACCCTCTACATGACCGCAATTTCCCGAGCATCGGCTGTGAGCAATGTACACGGGCGGTAATGCCAGGTGAAGATCCACGTGCAGGAAGATGGGCGGGTTCGGACAAGACGGAATGCGGATTGCATAAATAAGGATAGAATTCGAATTGCACAGAAGGAGAGAGCATAGATGACTTCAATACTTCCTCATGGAGGAACACTTATTCAGCGT
Organism: Paenibacillus diazotrophicus; assembly: GCF_042610465.1. Taxonomy (NCBI): domain Bacteria; kingdom Bacillati; phylum Bacillota; class Bacilli; order Caryophanales; family Paenibacillaceae; genus Paenibacillus; species Paenibacillus diazotrophicus. The sequence goes on along the minus strand of NZ_JBGJZN010000013.1, from coordinate 7,905 downwards.
GTAGCTGAAGGGGCACAGAGAGAAGAACTGCTTCAGGAGGCTTCAGGTTACAAACCAGTTACTGTGAATAGATGGACCTTGTCAGATTTAGATCTCATAGGAGTAGGTGCGTTTTCTCCGCTTACGGGCTTTTTGAATGAAGAAGATTACCACTCTGTAGTCAAAAGCATGCGTCTTTCCGATGGCGCGGTATGGAGTATCCCTGTTACATTGGCCGTAGAAGATGAAGTGGTTTCTAGTCTTGCCGTGGGCGATAGAGTTGCGCTGATTGGTGAGGAGGACGGAGTTGTTTATGGACTGCTTGATATTGAAAGTATATATAAAGTAGATCAGGAGTTTGAAGCGAAGAATGTGTTCAAAACAACGGATCCCGCACACCCTGGTGTGAGCAAGTTGCTGGCTAGACCGGCCACTTATGTGGGGGGACCCATTACAGTTTTGAATCGTCCTCAGCCGGAGAAATTTGGAGAATTTTATTTTGATCCTGCCGAGACACGCCAAATTTTTGCGGATAAGGGTTGGAGAACCGTTGTAGGGTTTCAGACGCGCAATCCTGTGCACCGGGCACATGAGTATATCCAGAAATGCGCTATGGAGGTTGTGGATGCACTGTTCCTTAATCCTCTGGTAGGGGAGACCAAATCTGATGATGTTCCAGCCAATGTACGCATGAAGAGTTATCTTGCACTATTGGAGAACTATTATCCGGAAAACCGTACTTTTCTTGGTGTATTCCCAGCTGCTATGCGTTATGCCGGACCGAGGGAAGCGATTTTTCATGCCATGGTTCGTAAGAATTATGGGTGTACTCATTTTATAGTCGGTCGGGATCATGCGGGTGTAGGTGATTATTACGGCACTTATGAAGCGCAAGAGATCTTCTCGAATTTTACGGCAGATGAGCTGGGAATCACTCCATTGTTCTTTGAACACAGTTTCTTTTGTGTAAAATGTGGCAATATGGCTTCCAGTAAGACCTGTCCGCACCCAAGCGATCAGCATTTGACCCTGTCCGGCACGAAGGTACGCGCACTACTGAGAGATGGAAAATGTCCGCCTCCGGAATTCACGCGTCCAGAGGTAGCTGAAATTCTTATCGAAGGAATGTCCGCAGAAGTCATTACTGAATCCTAAGAGCCAGTACTAATTGGCCCTCTTGTCCCATATAGATGAGTAGAATCTATCGGGACGAGGGGGTCTTTGTTATGTCTGGCCGAAAGCAAGGGAAAGTCTCGGTCTGGATCTCATGGAGCAGCATCAAAAAAAGTATGGTAGGTGCTGTTTTGCTAGTAGTCATGATCTGTATTATTGCTTATGATATGCCAACTGCCAAAACGTTGAATTACTGGAGCCTGCCATTGTCCGGTAAAACAATTGCTATTGATGCAGGCCATGGGGGCCCTGATGGTGGGGCAGTTAGCCGGGAGGGGTTAATTGAAAAGGATATCAACCTTTCGGTTGCTCTATACCTGCGGGATTATCTGCAGCAGTCAGGAGCGATAGTGATGATGACCCGGGAAGGGGATTATGACTTGGCCCTGCAAGATACCAAAGGCTACTCCAAACGCAAGACAGAAGATCTGAAGCAACGTGTAAGAAGTATTGAGGAGAAGAGGGCTGACCTGTTTATAAGTGTGCATATGAATAGTGTGCCTTCAGGACGCTGGAGCGGAGCACAGACCTTCTATTATCCGAACAATGAAGGGAACAAAGCATTGGCAGACTTTGTGCAGGATGAGCTCAGAACCACACTAGAGAACACGGACAGGGTGGCGAAAACCGTGAATACTGTTTATTTGTTAAAAGCTCTAAAAATGCCTGCTGCGCTTGTGGAAGTCGGTTTCCTATCCCATCCTCAAGAATCAGCTTTGTTAGGGGATGAGGTATACCAACGGAAGGTTGCCACCGGCATTTATCGCGGGATTCTGCGATACGCTTCTGAACGGCCTTGAGTGGTTACTACGCTTTTGCGGAAAGGTAATGTATAATGGATCAAAAATACCGGTATCTTACCCATCCGGTAGGAAATAGAGGTGCTTTCCATGCTGACCAGGGAACAAATTCAGGAATTATTGCAGCCGCTTACTGACCCGGAATCCGGAAAAAGCCTTATCGAATTACAGCTGATTCGCGATATCATGGTCAAAGAAGACCGGATCTCACTGTCGATCGTGTGTCTGGATACCGAAGAGAAAAGCCGTATGGAGCTTGAGCAAAGTGTGCGTGACTTGCTAACTGAGGGAGGAGCGGGCAATATTCATATCCGGCTGCGTGATGCCACTGACTATGAGCGCGCTATTCTTCGCGGAGAGAGCACGGAGGATGAACCCCAATCACAACAGGGAGACTCTTTAAAAGGGCATGCAGCGGGCCTGGAGGGGCATGACCTGATCAATGAGAACTCAGGTGTGAACTTCATCGCAGTTGCCAGCGGCAAAGGCGGCGTTGGTAAGTCGACTGTCACGGTTAATTTGGCAGTGGCGCTGGCTAGAAAAGGCAAGAAAGTCGGACTGATTGATGCTGACATCTATGGATTCAGCATTCCCGATATGATGGGAATTGAAGAAGGCCCGATTGTGGAAGAAGGAACTATTATTCCTGTGGAACGTTTTGGAGTAAAAGTCATGTCTATGGGATTTTTCATCCGTGAGAATAGCCCTGTTATCTGGAGGGGACCGATGCTCGGCAAAATGCTTCGCCAGTTCTTCAGCGATGTCAGCTGGGGTGAACTTGATTACATGCTGCTCGATCTGCCACCGGGTACAGGTGACGTAGCACTTGATGTCCATCAGATGCTGCCGCACAGTAAGGAGATCATTGTTACTACCCCACATGCGACAGCTGCCTTTGTAGCAGCAAGAGCGGGTTCTATGGCGCTACAGACCGACCACGAGATTCTTGGGGTCATTGAGAACATGGCTTATTATGAATGTTCCTCCTGCGGGAAGAAGGATTACATCTTTGGCCGTGGAGGTGGAGCGAGATTGGCGGAAACCCTTCATACAGAGCTGCTGGCCCAGATCCCTCTGGGTGCACCGGACAATCATATTTCTGAACCGGATTTCTCGCCGTCTGTATACAAGGCTGAGACAGCTACTGCACAATTATTTGCTGGGATGGCTGACAAGCTGATTGCCAAATATGAACAGTGAGTGATAACCCAAAAAAGAGGCTGATTCCGAACTGATCCGGAAGGCCTCTTTTTTAGAGTTATGATCCTGAATCACCGCTACCATCCTTGCTGTCTCCACCGCTTCCCTGATCTTTACCCGAATCCTTTTTTTCAACCTTAGGCTGCAATTCGTCTTGAACCACTGTTTTAAGGAGATCAAGTACCTCCATACGGAAGAGCGGGTTCTGCATTGCTTCCTGCATGATGGTCATGGATTGCTTGCGGTAATCGGACGTTTTGGTAAGATCAAGGAACATCTTCATCATTTCGGGTGATTTCATAATTTCAGCAACGGATTTCTGATATGTCGGATCTTTGATCAACTGAAGGTGGAGCTCTTTGCTTTGGGAATTAATTGCTTTTGCGAAGTCTCCGGCGAACTGTGGATCTGTCATGATTTTTTCAATTTCTTTCTGATACTCGGGTGCAGTGATCGTGTCCTTTACAGCAACCCGGATTTGCTCGGTGGTTTGCAGAGGCATCATTTTCATGCTAAGACCGCTGGAGCTGCTTCCCTCAGAGCCTGAAGAGGATAGTGCCTCCTCGACTGCCTTCTTTCCCTCTTCGCTTTTCAATATATCTACAACCATAGTCTTCATTTCCTTATAACTGACTTGTCCAGAAGAGGAACCGCTCTGTTCACTGCCACAAGCCGTCAAGGTCATAACCATGCTTAGCAACAAGCTTCCGGTCCACAAGGTTCTCCACTTCATTGGTGCTGCCCTCCTTTATAGGATTCCTGCATGTAGTATGCCGCAGAGGTGGGCTTTTATGTTGTGCTTGCAATGGTTTTTTGACGGTAAGCTTGGTAAAATAAATCTGACATGTGGGAGGTGAAAAGGCTGAATATAAGGAAATGGTTTTATTTGTTCTGGACCACGCTTCTGATCGGGGCGGGAGGGGCCGTTGTTGCCGGGCTACTTCTGCAAGTAGTTAACGGTAGGATCGATTTCAAAAGTACTGCCGATTCATTGATCTATCCGCTTATACTTCTTGGTTATGGCATGCTTGTGAGCGTTTACGCTCAACTTGGATTCTTTGCGTATCTTATTCTGAACTATATGGGAATCGGGGTCTTCCCGCGAAAGGCCTGGCAATATATCCAGATCATTCTATCTTTGCTTGCCCTGCTTGAACTGATTTTTTTGCGTACCTTCGTGGGTGGAGGCCGAAATGTACTCTCTGATTTGCTTTTGGGTATCGGCATTCTGCTTACTGCAGTTATTGTCGCTTATTTCAAAGTACGGAGTACGAATAGATCAGCCTGGATTCCGACATTTTTCTTTTTGACAGCTATCACCATCGTGGAGATCATTGGTGTACTCCGAATCGGAGTAGACAGTGCCACTGTTTTTATTGTGGTTCCGCTCATTGCCTGTAATGCATACCAAATCTTGATGCTACACCGGATTCTGAAACCCAAACACTCATAAAGCTATGCAGCAAATAACCCCGCTACTCATTTAAGAGAAGACGGGGTTTTGTTGAAATAGATACAAGCTACGATTAAAAACGGAAGCAGCAGGTTAATCTTTAAGAACAGTGTACATAACTAAAAACCGTTTGAAGACCACTAGGAGGGAATATATGAACATCAAGCGCTATATGATAAAAGACACAAAGGAATCTGTCCTGAAACATCTTGACCCCGATGAGAGCGGGGACTTTAAATCAAAAGAAGAAGCAGAAGCCAAAATGGCAAAGCTTAAAGAACGTCTCGCTGAACTGCAGGATATTCTTTTTGCCCAGAAAAAGCACTCCCTGCTAGTTATCCTTCAAGGCATGGACTCCAGTGGGAAAGACGGAACCGTCAAGCATATTTTCTCCGGTATTAATCCACAAGGATTTATGGTCACCAGCTTCAAGAAACCTTCCCTAGAGGAAGAAGCTCATGATTTCCTGTGGAGAGTGCACATGAAGACGCCTCCCAAGGGTTATATTGCCGCTTTTAACCGCTCGCACTATGAAGATGTTCTTGTACCCCGGGTGCATGGAAATCTCAAAAAAGAAGAAATGAAGCGCCGCTTTCGCTACATTCGCGAGTTTGAGGCCATGCTGGCGGAAGAAGGGACAACGATCATCAAGCTCTTTTTGCATATCTCCAAGGATAAACAGCTTGAAAAGATTCAGGAACGGCTGCAGGACCCGACCAAGCATTGGAAGTTTGATGCCAGTGATCTGCAGGAGCGGGAATATTGGGATGATTATCAGGAAGCATACGAAGATGCTTTTAGGGAGACAAGTAGTGATGCAACACCCTGGTATTGGATTCCGGCCAATCACCGGTGGTATCGCAATTATCTGGCTTTAGCCATTGTTGTTAAGACGCTGGAGAGCCTGGATCTGAGCTATCCGAAGCTGGATGACCCCACACCGGATATTTCAGAACTCATTTCCCCACGACATTAGGATGTTCGACTGACCAAAGAAGGACTGCTGGTATGAACCTGGGTATTTACATACCGGCAGCATCCTCTAAACCTTCATTTAGCATGGCGGAATCGCGAACTTCCTTGCCCTCGGCGCTGCTTTGGCTAATCAGCTCAGACACTGTGACAAATTCATAACCTTGACTACGGAGTTTGTCTATAATCTGCGGGAGGGCTTCATGGGTCTGCTTGCAGGAATCACTGGCATGCAAAAGCACGATATCGCCGGGATGGGCCTTACTGGTCACACGGTTCACAATATTGTCTACACCGATGTTTTTCCAATCCAGCGAATCTGTATCCCACTGTATCACCTTGTAACCCAGATCACTTGCAACTTGAAGCACTCTTTTGTCAAAATCGCCATTTGGCATCCGGATCAAATTCGGCTCTTTGCCGGTAAGTTCGGTCAGCACGGTATGGGCTGTCGTAATCTGGTTCTTTATTTCTTCGTTGCTCAGGGTACTGTAGTTCACATGCTTGTGGCCATGGCTGCCAATTTCATAACCGGCGTCTTTAATACTGGTAACAATTTCCGGATGTGTTTTGCTCCAGGGAGACGAGAGGAAGAAGGTCGCTTTATCTACCTTTTTGTCTTCGAGCACCTTCAGAATCGGCTCTGGCCGTTTCTCCCCCCAGCTGATGTCAAACGTTAAGGCGATTAGCTTCTTTTCTGTCGGTACGCTGTAAATGGCGGAAGGGGCTGTTTCCGAAAAAACGGTAATATTGCCTCTCTCGACATAGACGACACCAGCAGCAAGAAGCGCAGCGGCAAAGATATAGATGAACCGTTTAATCTTCTTACCGCTGAATACATAAAAAGAATTCATATTATTAGCGCTCCTCTCCCATGCGAAATGCTTGTTTGTTCTAAATGTATGCTCGTACAGGGCGCTTATGACCTTAGATATGTCCATTATACTTTCAGGAGGTAATTATGCTGTCTTTCCCCGCTTTCGCAAGAGATGTATCAAGAATTCGTAAAGCATTATTACTTGCTATCTTATTGTTTGTGGCGGGAGGGATTATCGGTTGGATCGGCACCGGCAGCCTGCAAAAGCTTTTATCAGAGCAATTAGAAGGTTTGAGCAAAATCAGTGGTAGCCTCAAGGAGTCGCCACATCCACAATGGAGCTTTTTTCAATTTATATTTTTGAACAACAGCATCAAAGGTGTGCTCATAATCTTTTTAGGTGCCCTATTTGGAATATTGCCTGCATTATTTTTATTGATAAATGGCGGAGTGATTGGTTATCTGATTCATTTGTCGGCATTGCAGGGATTGGATTTGTTCGACCTTATCGTAAAAGGACTATTGCCGCATGGGATTATTGAAATCCCGGCAATTATCATCGCCTGCGCATTTGGCTTACAGTTTGGCTGGAATGTAATCTCCGATTTATTCAGTTCATCAGCTACAAGAGAACAGAGAAGCGGTGCGTGGCCAGCCTTTATGCGCCAAACCTTAAGAGCTTCCATCTGGATTGTTATTCTACTGTTTGTAGCAGCGGTCATTGAAAGTACAATTACATTTTCATTATTATCATAAAAATTCAGAGAAATGAGCATAACATTAAAGCCTTTCATTGTGGAATTACCGTTGAGGATATGAGTTCGCGTTTTTGAAGGAGGCCATACAGAAGATTTTCTTAATTATGGTTATAGATGCGATGCTCCGGTTAATCTAGTGTAAGTGGATATCTAACGCAGCTTTCCCCAAACAATGGACTTTCTTCTTTAGCACAAGTAGCGACATTAAATGGATTTGGTTGTATTAAAATTGATGAAGGAGGCCAAGCATATGTTGGGAATGTTGTTCAATGAAAAAGAGTGCAAGGAGCTGGATTATGTTCTTCGTAAAGAGCTTGATGAAATGCTCCTTGATTTAAGTGATCAACGCTTGGACCAAAATATCAGGCATGCCATAGCCAATCGATATAAAACTGTATTCCGGATGTATGCTCGTTTTGCTCCGCAGAAAGAGCTGTCCAAGTATGCATGGGGAGGACGTTATTCACAGTCCAAACATTAGCAAGTTCGATTTCAATTAAAGAGGTTGACTAAAAGGGAGCTGCTGTGATAAATTATATCTCGCGCTCCTTTTCTATGTAATGAAGAGTAGCCAGCGGTGAGGAAAAATGAAAAACACTTTTTTCAAAAAAGTACTTGCCAAATGCTTGGTCGCTGTGATATATTATAAAGGTCGCCGCTGACAAGCGACGATGAAGGAAAATAAGACATTGATCTTTGAAAACTGAACAACGAGTGAGTGGGATTTCACGCAAGTGAGATCCAAAATAGAGA
>NZ_JBGJZN010000012.1:0-84822 GCF_042610465.1 Paenibacillus diazotrophicus | reverse complement strand
CATCCCGAACACGACCGTTAAGCCCTCCAGCGCCGATGGTACTTGGACCGAAGGGTCCTGGGAGAGTAGGACGCCGCCAAGCGGACAACCACACTCTGTGGTATTTTTTTTGCCCATAACAATTACATGCGATAAAAGGGCCTTTAGCTCAGCTGGTTAGAGCGCACCCCTGATAAGGGTGAGGTCGGTGGTTCGAGTCCACTAAGGCCCACCATTTTCCCTGATAGCTCAGTTGGTAGAGCACTCGACTGTTAATCGAGTTGTCACAGGTTCGAGTCCTGTTCGGGGAGCCATTATGGAGAGGTGTCCGAGTTTGGCCGAAGGAGCACGATTGGAAATCGTGTAGGCGCCATAAGCGTCTCGAGGGTTCGAATCCCTCTCTCTCCGTAGCAATACCTCCCTGAAAAGGGATGAGAATTAATTTACACAGTNTTATGGAGAGGTGTCCGAGTTTGGCCGAAGGAGCACGATTGGAAATCGTGTAGGCGCCATAAGCGTCTCGAGGGTTCGAATCCCTCTCTCTCCGTAGCAATACCTCCCTGAAAAGGGATGAGAATTAATTTACACAGTATGGCTCGTTGGTCAAGGGGTTAAGACACCTCCCTTTCACGGAGGTAACATGGGTTCGAATCCCATACGAGTCACCAATTTATTTTTTTGAATGATTTACTTATGGAGGCTTAGCTCAGCTGGGAGAGCATCTGCCTTACAAGCAGAGGGTCGGGGGTTCGAACCCCTCAGCCTCCACCATATTTTTTACAAGAATATTATTTTTACTGACGCGGGGTGGAGCAGCCCGGTAGCTCGTCGGGCTCATAACCCGAAGGCCGCAGGTTCAAATCCTGCCCCCGCAACCAATTTGGAACCGTGGTGTAGTTGGCCTAACATGCCTGCCTGTCACGCAGGAGATCGCGGGTTCGAATCCCGTCGGTTCCGCCATTATCATGGCAGCAAGGTAAGGTATCAGGGATTGAGAATCCTATATCTCGAAGTATAGAGTATCCACCCGATTCCGTGATTTTGCTAATTATAATATTGGGGATTAGCCAAGCGGTAAGGCAACGGACTTTGACTCCGTCATTCATAGGTTCGATTCCTATATCCCCAGCCATCTTCACACCACAAGGTGAAGTTAAGATTCATTGTATTGAGAGCCATTAGCTCAGTTGGTAGAGCACCTGACTTTTAATCAGGGTGTCGAAGGTTCGAGTCCTTCATGGCTCACCATTTTTCTTCTAAAGTGTGCGCGTGTGGCGGAATGGCAGACGCACCAGACTTAGGATCTGGCGTTTTACGACGTGGGGGTTCAAGTCCCTTCACGCGCACCATGTTTTTGCGGACGTGGCTCAGCGGTAGAGCATCGCCTTGCCAAGGCGAGGGTCGCGGGTTCGATTCCCGTCGTCCGCTCCATATAGATTTTGCGCCCTTAGCTCAGCTGGATAGAGCGTTTGACTACGAATCAAAAGGCCGGGAGTTCGAATCTCTCAGGGCGCGCCATTTATACTTTCAATATCATTCTATTAACGGGATGTAGCTCAGCTTGGTAGAGCACCTGGTTTGGGACCAGGGGGTCGCATGTTCAAATCGTGTCATCCCGATTTTACACCTATGCGGGTGTAGTTCAATGGTAGAACTTCAGCCTTCCAAGCTGATAGCGTGGGTTCGATTCCCATCACCCGCTTAATTGTTAACGATTAAACCCTTGTGAAGCAAGGGTTTTTTTCTGTTTTTCAACTTGTTTTTCACCTTGTTGTGTTTTTACACGCAGTCTGAAGTGAAGAGAACTGATATTATTATGATGGCGAGCACAATAGTATGAATACCATGAAATTAAGGGGCTTATATCAATGACTGACAAAGTAATTCGGATCTTCAAAATCATCAACGCCATTCAGTCCAATCCCGGGGTTACAGCCTCGGATCTGGCGATAAGATGTGATGTCAACCTAAGAACCATTTACAGGGATTTAGAGATGATTAGCCATTTTGCACCTGTAACCAACGAGGGCAGAGGTACGGGCTATAGGTTTATGGGGAAGTTTTTTTTGTATCCGCTTGATTTCTCCGAGCAGGAAGCAGTGGCTTTTTCACTATTACCTTCAATCTTGAATCCGGATAAAATCCCTCCAGGTTTCCATACAGCCTATGATAAGGTCATGGGCACCCATCTGAAGGAAAAATCCAAATCCAATGGAATACTTGAGAACATAGCCGATATTATTCAAATGGGCAAACCTGCTTACCGCAAAGAAAGCCGAAACTTCCTGCAGCCGATAATCGGAGCGATTGTGGAGCAGCGCAGCATTCGGGCTATCTATCATTCCCAGTCGCGCAATGCTGTTACTCAGCGTGAGATTGATCCATATTACTTGATTCCGCGGGATCAGCGTTTTTATCTGATCGGCTACTGTCATCTTAAGGAGGCTATCCGAACGTTCCGTATCAGCCGTTTTCAGGAGGTAGAGGTGACCGATAAGGGCTTTGATAAAGGTGATTTTAATATAAAAAAATATCTGAAGAATACCTGGTCCATTAACCGTGGACATAAAAGTATTAAGTTCAAGGTGCGTTTTCATGCTGAAATTGCCCGATACATAAAAGAAGAAGAGCTCTTTGTTCATCCATGGATGAGCGATATGCAGGACGGCAGTCTTCTGTTTGAAGTGACTGTCAATAATGAAAAGGAATTTACCAAATGGATTCTGCAATATGGACCACACGCAGAGATTCTGGAGCCGGCCTCGGCCAGAGAAGGGCTGAAAGTGCAGCTTACCCAGTGGATGGAGCTTTATCAAAAGTGAGCTGCGATGCTGACAGAAATTATTGAGTAGAATTCACCTTGGAAACGGTGTTGCCCCGAAGAGCATGTATAGCATTCTTTGAATAATTCAATTGTTAAAATAACCCCGGCCTCATGGCCGGGGTTTATTCATGCTGAAGGAGGCGGTCTTACTCGCCCTGTGGGACAGTCAGTCCCAAGCCTTCAGCTACGCGCTGGCCAAATTCGGGGTCTGCCTTGTAGAAGTGCCCAATCTGGCGGAGCTTGATCTCATCTTTATCAACTGGGGTCATGGCGCCTACAATATTTTGGATGAGACGGGCACGTTCTTCTTCACCCAACAAACGGTAGAGGTCACCTGGCTGGGTGTAGTGATCGTCCTGATTATAGGGTACACTGTCGGCTTTTCCGGTCACTTCAAAGGCTGCCGGCCGATGCTTTGGTGATTCTGCCGCGCCACCAAAGCTGTTCGGCTCATAGTAGACCGAACCGCCGCCGTTATTGCCGTGAATCATGGCACCGTCACGCTGGTTATTGTTCACTTCGGCAACAGGCCGGTTGATCGGCAGCTGGTTATGGTTCGCACCTACACGGTAGCGGTGGGCATCGCCGTAGGCGAAGAGACGGCCCTGCAGCATTTTATCAGGGGAAGCCTCAATCCCGGTGACAAACGAGCCAGGAGAAAAGGTAGCCTGCTCCACTTCCGCAAAATAATTCTCGGGATTACGGTCCAATACCATGCGGCCGACTTCAATGAGCGGATAATCTTTTTGCGACCATACTTTGGTGACATCGAAGGGATCAAAACGGTACGTATCCGCATCTTCTACAGGCATAATCTGAACATGCAGTCTCCAGGCAGGGAAATCTCCTGTATCAATCGCATTGAACAAATCCTCTGTATGATAATCCGGGTTTTCACCGGCGATTTGCGCAGCCAGGTTCACATCTAGATTCTTTACGCCCTGCTCTGTTTTGAAGTGGTATTTAACCCACACTGCGGTTCCTTCGGCATTTACCCATTTGAAGGTGTGGCTCCCAAAGCCGTGCATATGACGAAGTGTTGCCGGGATGCCACGGTCGGACATCAGAATCGTAACTTGATGCAGCGACTCCGGGGAAAGGGACCAGAAGTCCCAGACGGCATTGGGGTTTTTGAGATGGGTCTGCGGATGGCGTTTCTGGGTATGGATGAAGTCCGGAAATTTGATTGCGTCACGGATAAAAAAGACGGGCGTATTATTGCCGACCAGATCGTAATTGCCTTCTTCTGTATAAAATTTCACGGCGAAACCACGCGGATCACGTACGGTATCTGAAGACCCTAGTTCTCCGGCTACTGTCGAGAAGCGGATAAACGTCGGCGTACGTTTTCCTATCTCTGACAAAAAAGCCGCCTTGGTATATTTGGACAAGTCCTGAGTGACTTCAAAATAACCATGGGCACCGGCTCCTTTGGCATGAACCACACGTTCGGGTACGCGCTCCCGGTTGAAATGCGCCAGCTTTTCCAGCAAATGCACATCCTGCAGCAGTGTAGGTCCACGGGTACCGGCAGTCATAGAATTCTGGTTATCCCCTACAGGGGCACCCCAGCTTGTTGTAAGTTTATTATGGTTCTCATTCATGAACAATTCCACCTCGAATTAGGATTTGGTATTAGATTAAGTATAAATACTATAATATCAAAAGAAAAAATAATATCAATCCTAAATTATAATTATTTTAAATAAGCTGAAGAAATGAGCGGGGAAATCTACCTTTTTCTGTTGTGCTATGGGTAAAGAATGAACGATAATGATTCTGTTAGATTTTCATGGAGTTAAAGCGACTAGGAGGATACAACATGCTGGATCGACTGATTAGGCTGCCGTTCACGATGACGGACGAGGAGTGCCGGGAGCTGCGTATACATAGGTTTAGTGAGAATGTTTCCAGAGGCAAGCTGTTTGCCAAGATTTTCATAGGCATTGAATCGGTTTTGGCCGCGATTGACCTGACAGCTTCCATTACCAAAGTACACGAGAGCTTTCATTTCAGCTTCTATTTTGCAATGTATGTCTTCATGATCGGATTGAATGTAGCCTTTCTGCTGGGGGCGGCCGCCTATGAGAGAGAAGCCAAGTCGCTAAAGGGAAATCATCGCCTGTATGAGAAGCTGTTCACGTTATATACGTATATTTTTGTGCTGTGGGGTTGCGTCGTAACATTGTCGGATCAGTGGCTCTATGGGCAAGTGATGGCTTTTGTAATCAATCTGGTATGTATATCCGTCATTTTTTATTTCGATAACAAGGTGATGCTGAGGCTGTATGGAGTGTCAGCGGGGCTGCTGTATATTGGGCTTCCCTTTTTTCAACTGTCACTGAACGTGCTGATTGGGCATTATGTGAATCTGACGTTGTTTCTTTTCTTCACTTGGGTGGCGTCAAGGATTCTGTATGTGAACTATTGCAGCAATCATTATAACCAAATTCTGTTAAGAGGCAGCCACCGGAAGCTGGAGGAACAGATTACAAGAAATGAAAAAGTATATCAGGAGTTAGCACGGGCCAACGGAGAACTGCAAAGGTTATCACTCATTGATGCGCTTACGGAAATTCCGAACCGCCGTGCCTTCGACCAAAGAATGCAGCAGCAGTTACGCTTAGACGAAGAAGCAGGTAAGAGGGTTGCCCTGCTAATGATTGATATTGATTATTTCAAAGCTTTCAACGATAACTACGGGCATGCTGAAGGGGATCGGATTATTAAAGAAGTGGCTCAGGTGATCCAGTCGGAAATGGAGGGGGAACTGCAGTTTGCAGCCCGGCTTGGGGGGGAGGAGTTCGTAGTTGCAGCTTTTGATACCGGAGTGAACGGGGCAATGGAGCTTAGTGAAAGAATCCGTGTGCGTGTTCAGCAGATGTCCATTCATCATGATTATTCCGGAGTCAGCTCCTATATTACGGTGAGTATTGGCGCCGCCACAGGTGAGGTGACGAATCCGGAGGAGATTGCGGGACTAATGGAGCTTGCAGATCAGGGGTTATATTTGGCAAAAACGAGCGGCCGCAACAGAGTATCTACCGCAAGCACCAGCATGTAAGTATAAACAGCTTTGTTGTTCCTGGAAGAACATAAGGTTCCAAGTAGCGATACGATACATTACTTTCAGGAATATTAAGCAGATAGACCCTGGGGGAGAAACTATAAAAAATCCCGCCTGCAGCACAGAAGCTGGAGGCGGGACAGTTACATAACCAACCTGTTAACCTTTGATATACATCCGGTTGTAATATTCCTCAAGCATCCGTTTGCTCGCGAATTCGGTACGGGTAGTCTCGATGCTCTTACGCATCATCTGTACCCACTTCTCCTTATCCTCATAGAAGGTTGGGAGGACGCGGTTCAGGAGAGTATCGTAGAGGGCATCGCTGTCATGCTGGTCAAGCACAGCAAAATCGTCCGTCTCGAAGCCATCACCAATCTGCCAGCCATTCTCGCCGTCGATGCAGGCTTCCGGCCACCAGCCGTCAAGGATGGAACAGTTCAGGACTCCGTTCATCGCGGCCTTCATGCCGGAGGTGCCGCTGGCTTCCAGCGGACGCCGCGGATTGTTAAGCCAAATGTCCGAACCACGTGTAAGCATCGCACCGATCGTCATATCGTAATTTTCGAGGAAGACGACACTTTTCGGATACTTCTTCATCATCGACACGAGGTTGCTGACAATCTTCTTGCCGTTGTCATCCAGCGGATGGGCTTTGCCGGAGAATACGATTTGGATGCGGCCGCTCTCCAGGTAAGGCTCGATAATCTCGGGCTGGGAGAAAATCAGGTCGCTGCGTTTATAAGGGGCAGCCCGTCGGGAGAAGCCGATCAGCAGATTGTCCGCGTTCAGTGAAATACCGGAGCGTTCTTCAATAAAGGTGATCAGCTCGTCTTTGATTTCTTTGTGTGTTGCCCATAGATCGCTGTCTTCTTCATAGGCCTGGATCATACGTTCATCGACCCAAGTCGGTGTATGAATAGCATTGGTGATGCCGATGATCTCCGAACGGCCGGCGACTTCCTTCCACATTTTATTCGCGGTATCGGCATGAAGCTGAGCCACAGCATTGGAGATACGCGACAGACGAAGGCCAGCTACCGTCATATTGAACGGATCGCCGCCGATGCGCTCCATCTGATCACGGGTCAAGCCGTTAAAAGCGCTCATATACTCCAGACGATCCAGCGGATGTGTCTCATTGCCTTCCTTAATCGGTGTATGTGTAGTGAACACAACCTCTTCCCGGGTAGCTTTCCAGGCTTCTTCAAAGGTGCTGCCGCCGGACATTTTTTCACGGATCAGTTCGATGGCTGCGAGCGCCGCATGCCCCTCGTTGAAATGGTAGACGTCAATCGGAATCTGCAGCGCACGCATGGCTTTTACCCCGCCTATCCCGAGGACAATTTCCTGCGCGATCCGCTCTTCCCCAAACCAGCCGTACAGCTGGCCCGTAATCCAGGCATCGCCATTCTCGGGAATATCCGTATCCAGCAGATACAGGGGATTGTTGCCGAAATGATCGGTTTTCCAAACCTTGCAGACTACATCGATCTTGCGGACCTTAACGGTGACCTTCACGCCTGTATCCTCCAGGAAATCATAGACGTAATTGTGGTAGGAGTCGTAAGGATTGCCGTTAGCGTCAATCTTCTGGTCCGTGTAGCCCTGCTTCCATTTCAGGCCAATGGGGATAATCGGAGCGTCGATATCCTTGGCACCCTTGATATAGTCCCCGGCTAGAATGCCCAGGCCACCGGCGTACATTTTGAAGTCGGAGTGCAGCCCGTACTCCATGCTGAAATAAGCTACTGACGGTAATGGATTCTGGTTCACTTGATAAGCCTCCTAAATACATAGTAGATTAAAAACTGGCGTTACTGCAGGCTTAATCTAAGGTGCAAACGTTTGCCCAAACGGGCAAAAAAAACTTTTCGTGGAAGCGATTGCACACTTATTCTAGCACATTTGCAGAAAAAAAACATACTGAAGTTTAGAAAAAATACATGCTCCGATGAAAGGAATAATTATCCTTATAACTTGGATGCCCCCTTGAAGTAGGTCCGGTTAGCTAGGACTAGGGTAGCGTTGCAATCTTCGGCCCGAGCTGTTTATCCTAAAAACTTTTTTTCACTCATAAAATGAGGATCGGCAGCCGAAATAAATAAAGAATTATTACAACCTAAGGGGGAACCGAACACATGAAAAAAATCTTCAGTATCCTTGCAAGCTGCTTTCTGGCCATCAGCATGATGTCAGGAGCGGTACAAGCCAAGCCCGCAAACAATAATGGTAAGGGTAACGGTAAAGCAGAAGCTACAACTGCGGTACCTGCTAATGGACCAGCGCCAACAGACAAAGACAAAGACAAGGATAAAGACAAGGATAAAGGTAAAGAGACTAACAAAGGTAAAGAGACTAACAAAGGCAAGGATAAAGAAACCGTTACTACAGTTACATATGCTACATATGGAAATAAGGGTCACAATGGTTACAAAGGTCTTCTGAATGCTATCGAAAACGTGAAGGACAAGCCGGCAGGGGCAGTGATCGCGGAGCTTCTGTTGACCAAATATAATACTGAACTGACACCAGAAATGAAGGCTGAGCTAGAGGCCATTCAAGATAAGGATGCAGCGTTGTCGGCGCTAGCGGAAATGCTGAACGAAAAAGGCAGTGTAACCGATGCAGTATACGTTCAGAAAGAAGCGATTCTGGCTAACGTAAAAGATCTGAACTCATATAAGAAGCTTGGCAAGCTATATGCGCAAACCGGCAAAAAAGGAGTGAAGCTCTACGTTAACGGCGAAGAGTCCACCTCTGGTGTTGCTCCGATTGTTACAGCCGGCAGCACATTGGTACCATTCAAAGCGATTGCTGAATCCTTGCAGGCTGAAGTGGTCTGGAATGGTAAAGAGCGCTCGGTTACCATGACCCGCGACGGGATTACGGTGAAGCTGTATATTGATAAAAAGACGGCTTATGTCAACGGTCAGGCTGTCACTCTTCAGGTTGCGCCGACTATCGTGAAGGGCAACACAGTTGTACCTGCCCGGTTTGTCAGTGAAGCTTTGAGAGCTACTGTGAAATGGGAGCCGGAATCCCAATCGGTTGTCATCTACGAAGAGTAGTAGTCTTCAGGAGCACCGGGCTGTATCGCAGTACTTTTTCACAATAGAGTAAGCTCGTATGAAGGAGAAGACACGGCAATCACTGCTGTGTCTTTTTTGGTTAGGGAGAACTGGGGTTTGATAAAACCGGGTAAACCCGAGTAAGATAGAGTGGAACAAGTTAGGATGGTGAACAAATTGGGTATAGTGATAATCGGCAGCCTGAACATGGATATGGTGGTACGCACCAATCGGGCTCCCGATGCCGGAGAGACGCTATTCGGAGAGGACTTTACCTTGTCTCCAGGCGGGAAAGGCGCAAATCAGGCAGCAGCGGCAGCGCGCCTTGGTGCAGAGGTAACGATGATCGGAAGAGTGGGGAAAGATGCTTTCGGCAGTGAGCTGCTTGAGGTCATGCGCCAGGAACAGGTCCATACCGGGTATATTGGACAGAGTGAAACACTTGGTACAGGGATTGCTTCCATCGTTGTGGACGGAGAAGGAGAGAACCGTATTATCGTTGTGCCTGGGGCGAATATCGAGATGAGGCCAGCAGATATTGCCGCACTTGAACCGGTAATCAGCCAGGCGGAAATGCTAGTCATGCAGCTGGAGACGGATCTCCCGATGTGTGCACATGCTGCTGCCATAGCTGCTAGACAGGGAATTCCGGTGATCCTGAACCCTGCGCCGGCCCGGGCTCTTGAGGATGAATTTCTCCAGCATGTTACCTACCTGACTCCCAATGAGACGGAAGCGGGCATCCTGGCAGGAATGGCCGTAAACAGTATTGATGATGCAGAGCAAGCGGCGCGAATACTGTTGCAAAAAGGCGTTCGGAACGTTATCGTGACTCTTGGCCCCAAAGGGGCGCTAATTGTGAATCATGCCGGAAGCCTGCATATTCCGGGTTTTCCTGTACAAGCTGTTGACACAGTAGCCGCCGGTGATTCTTTTAACGGTGCTCTGGCCTGGCAGCTTACCAAAGGCAAGACACTGGACGAAGCGGTCCGATTCGCGAATGCTGTCGGTGCGCTTGCTGTAGGCAAGCAGGGTGCGATTCCATCGCTTCCGTACCTGGCAGAGGTTGAACAATTTCTTCAGGGTGCTGCTGAACAGTAAGTTAATCATAGCTGCACGTTATTACATAAGGAGCTGAAGGAAATGAGCGGCACAGTAACCGTTAGAAATGTAACCCTCGGTGAGGGTGTTCCCAAGATTTGCGTTCCCCTGGTTGGAGCTACAGTGTCTGAGCTAGTGACAGAAGCAAAGTCACTGAAGGAGCTGGCACCGGATCTGGTGGAATGGCGGAGCGACTTTTTTGCACAGGTGGAGGATCTCGCGGCTGTACAGCAAACCTTGTCCGAACTCTCCTCTGTCCTTCCTGACATTCCGCTGATCTTCACGTTCCGCAGTAAACAGGAAGGCGGCGAGCGGGCGATTACGGAGGAAGATTATATCCGGCTGAATCAAGCGGCTGCCGAGAGCGGCCACGTAGATATTATAGATGTGGAGCTGTTCAAGGGAGACGATCTCGTTCGTGACTTAATTGCTGCAGCGCATGCCTGCGGTGTGTTCGTAATCGTCTCAAATCACGATTTCCACGGCACGCCCTCCCAGGAGGAGATTATCTCACGGCTGTGCAAAGCTCAGGAGCTTGGCGGTGATCTGCCCAAAATCGCTGTTATGCCGCAGCATGCGGGTGATGTGCTTACTCTGCTTGCTGCTACCCATACGATGCGTGAGCAATATGCAGACCGTCCGATCATTACAATGTCCATGGCCGGAGAAGGGGTAATCAGCCGTCTGGCTGGTGAAATCTTCGGTTCGGCGCTTACCTTTGGCGCCGCACACAAGCCATCAGCTCCGGGACAGGTGGCGGTAACCGAACTGCGAGGTGTACTGGAGCTGCTGCACCGAAGTCTGTAGAGCTGTAACTCCGCAAGAGACAAGCAAGTTATTCCAAACTCCCCGGCTGCTGGCGTATGGAGTCTTTTGTAAGTGGTAGCTATAAGAAAACCGTCATCCATTCTGCTGGAATCCTCAGAGGATATTCCGGGCAATGGGTGACGGTATTTTTTTGGATAAGAAGAGAGTTGCCTCGGCCTAGTCCTGTGCCGTAATTCCCCGGGACTGAAACACATCCTTGGCCACAAAGGTTGCATTCAGCACACGCGGAAATCCGGCATAAGGGGCGCAGTGCAGGATGGCCTCCACGATTTCTTTAGGAGCAAGTCCAACATTAAGTGCTGCATTGATGTGAACAGTGAGCTGTGGTTCACAGCCGCCAAGAGTGGTAAGCGAGGATATGGTGATGAGCTGGCGCTGCCGCAAATCCAGTCCACCACGGGTATAAATATCGCCAAAGGCAAACTCGATTACAAACTTGCCCAGATCGGGAGAGATGTCTTTCAGCGATTCGATTACTTTTGCTCCCCCGGTACCGTCTACCTCCATCAGCTTCTCCCAACCGCGATCATACCGTTCCGTTGTCATGAGTTAAACCTCCATTAGAATTTTGATTTTATGCTCTATATCCAGACTACAGCTTAGAGCGCGCTCTAATGCAACGGTTCATTTGCTGTGGTATGATTTCAGCATGAATAACCTACTTACAATTCAGGAAATGTCCCGGCTGACGGGACTGTCAGCACATACGCTGCGTTATTATGAGAAAGTCGGTATGCTGGAGGGCGTGTCCAGGAATGAGCAGGGCTATCGTACTTATTCGGAAGCCGATGTATCTTGGGTACAATTCCTGGTCATTCTGAGGGAGCTGGATATTCCTATCCGCGAAATGAAGCGTTATTCCGACCTGCGCAGCCAGGGTCCCTCCACCGTCCATGAGAGAAGACTGATGCTGGAAGCCCACGAGAGCAGAGTCCAGCAGCAGATGCGAAAGCTTGGTGAGAACCTCGGGAAGATTGCCGACAAGATTCAGTACTATAAAGGAATGGAGGAAGAGGCGGAAGCAGAACTAAAATAGAGCGGCAGCGGGATGACCCGCTACCGCTCGAGGGCTTGCCAGGTGTTGACCTAAGAAAGAAGACTAGGAGGATCATCGTTATGCCAGAAAAGGCTTCACTGAAAAAACAGATCTGTGAGCTGGAAAATCGGCTGCTTAGTGCGGAGGTCCGGACCTCACGTGAAAAGCTGGCGCTTTTGCTCACGGATGATTTTATTGAATACGGAAGCTCCGGAAGAGTATGGCATAAGGAAGATATGACTGGAGAAGGAGGGGCGGGTGTGGTAGAGATGACTCTGAGTGAGTATGAGTTATACCCGCTGTCCGAAACTTCTGCGCTTGCCACATACAAGACCCTCGATGCAACCACTGGAAGGTATACCCTCCGCAGCTCTGTGTGGAAGTTCAGGGAAGGGCGCTGGCAAATGTTTTTTCATCAAGGGACTCCAGCCTGGATCAACGATTGAATAGAAGCGCCCGCTGATCCTTAGATCCGCAATCAGGTTTACTCGTGCTCCGTCCCGGTATACACATGAACCGCATCCCTCAGGAATGTGGCCGCGCCGGGACGGGTTTTGTCGTAGTAGGCGGTGAACCTCTCATCATCGACATACATTTGCGCTACTCCGGCATGGGCTTCCTTGGTATAGGTATCCCAGTAGAAGGTCAGCCATTGACGGTGCAGATCGGCGGCTTTCTGGGCCAGCACGCTTGCCGGATCACCGTCCTCCATGGCCTGCTCCAGTGCGGCGAACATCTCTGCTTCGAGCTGTTGTACCCTGTCGTGTTGCTCCTCCGTCATATCTCCCAGCTTGCGGTTCGATCTGTCTACAGTCTCATCGCCATATTTCCCGCGGATTTCTTGCCCATACTTCTGCTCGTTATCTTCGATCAGCTTTTGCTTAAAGCCTGCGAATTTCTCTTCATTGCTCATGGTTATTCTCCCTTCGGTTTGTGCCAATGTCCGCTCGACGTTCTGGATCAGTCTGTCCAACTGCTGTCTCCGCTGAAGGAGCTTCCCATGATGCTCGCGCAGGGCCTGGGCGCCGTCAAAGGACGGTGCGGTTACAAGCTCTTTGATCCCTTCAAGGCTTAGACCCAGCTCCCGGTAAAATAGAATCTGCTGCAGCCGGTCGACCTCGGCCTGGCCATAGATACGGTATCCCGAGGAGTTGATTCTCGCCGGCTTAAGAATTCCAAACTCATCGTAATACCGCAGGGTCCGAGTGCTGACTCCCGCAATCGCCCCTAGCTTCTGCACTGTATACTCCATCTTTTCTTCAGCCTCCAGCTCATTCTCAGCATGTATTTGAATGGATCGCATCACGTCAGCGGTTTGCAATTTTGCAATACAGCTGCTTGCAGAATTAATGTACACCTTTACGCAGCGGCAATGTCAAACATTAATTACCGGAAGCATCCCCATGCCTTTAGTTGAAAAAAAACAGCGGAAGTCTCCCTAGTATACCCACTAAGGGAACTGCCGCTGTCGTGTGACGATCACGAAAGGATGTTACTTTTTACCGAGCTGTGCCGCGAAATAGGCCTGCAGCTCCGCCAGCTTGCGTGGATCAGCCAAAGCGTCTTCGGCCGGGAAATAGTGCTCGGCAACGAGCTCCCAGGTGGGAACAACCTTTTGTGCGTTCATCGCTTTGATCGCGATCTTAACCGTCTTGCGTTCTCTGGCGTTGGAGAAGGTGTCCACATAATGCTGGGAGCGCCCAAAGTCGAGCTCCGGGAAGACGGCACGGAATATTTCCGCGGTCATCTTGGCATCGTCCAGTGCGCGGTGCGCAGATCCGGAAGGCTCCAGCTCGAAGAGGGCCATCGCCCCTTCAACGCTGATATCGTTGCTGAGGCCGCGGGCGCGCAGCACACCTTTGAGCAGATCGAAATAGGTGGCAGACAGCCAGTAGGCATCGTCCATTTTGTGCATGCGGATATCCTGAATGATCCGTTTCATATCCTCACCGCCCCAGGTCAGAAGCAGCACGCCGTCCACGCTCTGATCCAGCCAGGATCGAAAGGCCGTAATCACCTTAGGGAACCGGTCGGCTACGTCGATATCCTCTTGGGGAATTCCGGTTTTTTTCTTAATAAATGAATTCAGGGTAGAGAAGTATACAGGTTTGATCAAAGCTGAGAATTCATCCTTATATTGCAATGAAGCGTCTAACCGGACGGCTCCAATCTCAATGACCTCCATAGGGTGCTCGCTGGCAAATTTGCGGCCGTTGAATTCGATGTCCAGAATAATATAATCCACAGGTAATGCCTCCGTTTCAGTGACTGGCGCTAGGATTGCCTTAAAATACGCCGACTATTCTATTTTAGCAAAAAAAACGCAGGAATGGGGGGTTCAGAGGGAATCCGCTAGTTGCAACACCGTTCTTACGTATTCATGCATGTTTCTTTCTGAAGATCAGGCAAAAACACTAACTTTGTAAAAATATAAGAGGGAAAATGCAGGAGAAAAGTCGCGGTACGGCGAATTTCCAGGGAGAAGGAAGAAAGGAATACAACATGAAGAACAAGCTGAAATTGGATTTGCAGACATTACAGAACGCTTACTCTTCTTTATGCGGATTATCGATTATAATTACCAACCATGCGGATGAACGGTTAACAGAACCCTCAGGTTTAACGGATATGGCACGACTTCTATTGGGTTTTGAGAGTAAGTCTGCGGAAGATACAATTGTTAGAATTATTGAAAAGGTTAGTGGCATTCCAAAGCCGATCGTATATGAAACCGCCTCTGGATTTAAGCTGCTGGTTGCCCCTGTAAATCTGGATAAGCAGTCTGGCTATTACATTATAGCAGGTGTATGTATAGAAGAAGGCAGCAAGGATCTTATCTCAGCACGAATATATGAAATGATTGATCCCAGGGAATGTGAGCGCTGGATTCATGCTCTGGACAGTGTGGCAACGTATAATATAGAGCACACTGCAAGTATACTTCACCAGTTGGAAACTTTGGCAGATACGATTAGTATTCTTCTGGAACGGGAGAGGCGGGAAAATAATACTGCATACAAATTGCAGTTGTTGAACCTTACCCATCTGATTGACTCGAAAAGCCCGGACTGGCTTAAAGGCGTGTTGGGTATATTCGCACGTGTTATGGGGCTTGAATATGCAGGATATGCCGGCAGGATCGACGAACAAGGACAATTTACGATCATGGAGACAACTGGCATGCCGGAAGAACACTCCTTAACAGGCGCTTCCTTTTTCCCGGGTGAAGGTTTCCTGGGGCGGGTGGCGCTTACCAAGCAGATGGGGTATTGGGAGAATTCTAACCGGGACCCGAGAAGCTACTTCTTTACGATGCGCGGAGTCCAGCTCAAAGTACTCATTTGCTATCCTATTAAATATAAAGATCAATTCTTCGGGTTATTATTTGGCGGAGATGCTTCAAGAACGGAAATATCGGAAGACGAGGCGGATATGGGGTTGCTGGCAGCCCATCAAATCTCATCTTCTATGTACTACTTGGATGGTGAAAATGTTATCGAACGGCGCAGTCAGCGGATTAAGGCTTTTCAAGAATTATCTCAGGCATTTGTTGCTGTCCAGGACTGGGAAGACTTTCTGCATATGTTTCTTGAATTCATACAGCAGCAGATTCACAGCACTTTTATTTGTCTGTTGCTGCATCAACCCGAAAACGATGGAATGAAAATATATACTTCGCTCACTGCTCCCAATGAACTGTACTCTGGATATGCTGCAGAGGCGGAGAATGCCTATTTCGGCGATGGGATGCCTGGTTTTAGCATGCTGCATAGACCATTGGAACGTGAATGGGAAGGCATGGATGTAGTGGAATACCCTTTGGTTTCCGGCCAAAAACTGCTGGGAATCGTTACTATCCATTATAGAGATGATAGACAGCACCAGGAATATGATACGTTCATACAATCAATGAATAGTTTTATAGTAGCAAAATCACTGGTCTCGCAACAAGCGGCACCGTTAATGAATATAGACATCATTCACCTGCTTCAGGATGCTTTGTTCATGTGGAAACCGGAAGCGCATCAAAAGGCGATTCAGATAAAGGAACTCGCGGCTGGATTGTTACAAGAATTAAAGCGTGATCCCGAAGAGATTGAACTGAGCGCACAGGCAGGCCTGCTCTTCGAGTTTGACAAGGATTTGCTTGCCGGCTACTTTGGGGAGGCCCCGCTGGTTATACTATTGCGTCAACTGCAAATGTACAGGTCAGGCCTAGATGAGGATATAGGAGAAATTTCCTATGCCTTACTGGGAAAAGTGCTGTTGATCGTTATTATGTTTTTGGAAAAGGGGTACAAGGAGTGGAAGGAAGCTCTTCCTATTCCTGTAGATGAGTCAATCCTGAGCACTGCGGAACAATTCTTACACACCCGGAGTTTATCCGCGGCTGCCCAGGTTCCGATGGAGAATAAAGAAAGTCTGACTTCAAGAGAAGAAGATATCCTTAGTTATTTGGTGCAAGGAATGAATAACAAACAAATCGCTGAGAAGCTGTTTATCAGCACACATACTGTCAAAAATCATATCACCAAAATATATGAAAAGCTTGGCGTAACCGGCAGGGCCCAGGCAATTTCACAAATGTATCAAACCTCCATAAGCCGCACGATGAAAAAGCAGTGATCCCATATTTTAGGGGTTCATTGCTTTTTTTTTGCTCGGAAAAGGGAAGGGATTCCTGTGGAAATTAGGAATAATTTGTCGATAAATAGGAACTAGGAACCATAGGCACAAGGAACTAGTCCGCTCATAATGAAAGGGAAATATTTCACAAACATCTTCATTTAGAGATAAGGAGTTTTCCGAATGCAATGTATATAGGGTGGAGGATGGAACTCGGGGAATCACATATCGGGGAGAGTAGTCTGCGGAGGGTCTGAAAGCGCACATTATCAGCAATCACTTAAAGGAGTGTTTCAATTGAAATTAAATATCCGAACCAAATTAACAGGCAGCTTTCTGCTGGTTATAGCGTTGCTATTGTTTATTAGTGGCTTGTCCATTGTTAAGATGGGGCAAATGAATGACAATTCGTTGCAGATGCGCGAGTATAACTTCCCTGGATTAGTTCAAATGGAGAATATTCGTGCTGACCTGTATAAACTCCGGGGCGATCTGATGAAAATTATCCTGGAAACGGATTCTACTGAATTCGACAAGATTAAAGCAACGATCCAGGAAGATCAGGAGAATCTTGCCGTCAATATTAAGGCCTACGGAGAGCTCTCACTGGATACCGAACAAAGGGCTTCCCTGGAGATCGTCAAACAAAATGTGGAAAACTATAATACAGCGGTTCCTAGCATCATTGAGCTCGGAATCAATAATGAAAGTGAAAAAGGATACAAAGCAATGCTTGATGCCGTTCCTTATCTGCAAAAGGCGCAGGATACGGTGAACCATGAAGCCCAGAATGTAGTGAATGACGCGAACAAAAATATAGAGGCCAATATTGACAGCTACACCTCCGGGAAAAATACTGTTATCGTCTCTGCGTCAGTAGCTACAATAGTGGCCCTTGTGCTCTCCTTCTGGATCTCGCAGAGCATCGTTGGTCCTGTGTCCAAAATTCTGGCGGTCATGGTCAAATTAGCCGGGGGGGATCTTAGAGAGCAGCTTACCCTGAAAAGCCGGGATGAGCTCGGCAAGCTTGGCACTGCCGTAAATGAGATGATCATCAGCTTAAGGAATCTCATTGGCGGGACGGCTGAATCTGCTCAAAATGTAGCGGCTTCCTCCGAGGAAATTTCGGCAACCACTGAACAAATCGCTTCCGGCAGCCAGTCTCAGGCCCAGGCGGCACAAAATATCAATCATTTGATTCAGGATCTGGTCAAAGGTATCGATGAGGTTGCAAAGAATGCTGAGCAAGTCTCGGAGCTATCCATTCTGACACGTCAGGGTGCTGAAGAGGGAAGTAATGCCGTAAGAGAATCCAGTCTGGGTATGAACGATTTGTCGGAAAAGATGGAACTTCTTGAGCAGGACTCCCAAAAGATCGGGGAAATTATTGAAGTCATTGACGAGATTGCCGAACAGACGAATCTGCTTGCCCTAAATGCGGCGATCGAAGCGGCGCGTGCAGGAGAGCAGGGAAGAGGTTTTGCCGTTGTGGCTGATGAAGTACGCAAGCTGGCAGAACGGAGCAGTGAAGCCACGAAGCAAATTGCTCATATAATCCGGGGGATGCAAAAGAATACAGTACTCAGCGTGCAGGCAGTTAGCGAGGTATCAGCACTGTCAGACCGGACAGAGGGGCTGATCAAGGGAATCGTTGATCGTGTGAATGAAACCACCCAGCAAATTACCGGTATTGCTGCGGCATGCGAGGAGCAGGCAGCGCAAACGAATGAGGTCCTCTTCTCCATTGAGACTATAGCAGCAGGAAGCGAGGAGTCAGCAGCAGCAGCGGAGGAAACAGCAGCGTCCTCGCAAATGCTCGCCGGATTAGCCGACGAATTAAATAACTCCATCTCAGCCTTCAAGCTGGCGTAGGGAGGATCAACTATGCAGGCAACGAGTACTGAACAATATGTAGTATCCCGTCTGGGCAGCGAGAAACATGCTATCAATATTCGTGATATCAATGAAATCATCAAAATGGAGCATATCACAGGAGTACCCAACAGCAAGCCATTTATTAGAGGCGTTATTAATTTGCGGGGCAGGATTGTTCCGGTGATCAGCCTGTGCATGAGATTTGGCATTCCCGAGACGCCTATGGGCGCACAGTCACGTATCATTGTGGTGCGGTATAAGCAGGAGGCGATCGGCATTATTGTCGATGCGGTAGAAAAGGTGACTTTTTTTCAGGAAATAGAGCCTCCGCTCGAATCCCACGAAGTGCAAGGTGCCCAATATTTGGAGGGGATAGGCCAGAGTCCGGACGGGTTGATCAGCATATTGAATGTAGAGCGGTTGTTTGGTGAAGGGTGAGGCATGAAGGAGAGCGAAAACGATGAGTGAGTTTCATAATTCTGCATATTTGGGCGTTTTTTTAGATGAGATGGAAGAGCAGCTTCAACTTTTGGATGACTCCTTGCTGGTCCTGGAAAGCGTGGGTTGTCAGCAAGATACCATTCAAAAAATTTTCCGGGCTGCGCATACCTTAAAAGGATCTTCGGCCGTAATGGGTTTTAAGCAGCTCAACGGGCTAACCCATCAGATGGAAAGTGTATTTGAGCTGATCCGCTGCGGGCAACTGGAGGTGACCTCCGAATTATTGAACATTCTATTTGACTGTATTGATTTCATTAAGGAGCTTCGCCGTTCCATCCTTGGCGGTGTAATGGAGGAAGGAGACACAACGATTCTAATGGACCGGCTGGAAGGAATCCGGGATTCGGCTTCCAAGATTCCGCCACTTCATGAACAGTCAGTCAAAAAGCCCGCACCAGCGCTGCATATTGTCTTTGATGATAGTCAGAAAGGGAAAATACAAGCAGCCTTGGACAACAGCTACGAGGTTATGGCGATTCATGTTCATATGGCAGAAGAAGAATCCATGAAATATGTTCGGGCCAAGCTCGTGGAAATCAATCTGACAGAGCATGGGGAAATCGCTGCCTGCTTCCCGAAGCTGGAGTTGATCGAGAAGGATGACTTGTTTGCCGGAACTATAGTGTATGTTCTGATCACAAAACAAATTCAGCAGGACATTATCCGCAGTCTGACACAAATCTCCCAAATCGAATCCGTACGGATTGAATATATTACAAAATTGAATCTGGTCGGAACGGCCCCTGAGCCAGAATCCCGAAAGGCTGCAGCCAAAACCAAACAGGTCCCGGTAATTTCCGAGAAAAAGGTACAAGTGGCGCAGACGGTTCGCGTGGATGTGGAACGCCTAGAAAGTCTTTTGAATCTGGTGGGGGAATTGATCATTGATAACACCAGGCTTCGGAGTATACGCGCGAAACTAAGCGAACAGTTCAAAAATAATGGCGATATTAATGTCCTGAATGACATTGCGGGCCATTTAAACATGGTCGTATCTGATCTCCAAGAAGGAATGATGAAGACACGGATGATGCCGATTGAGCATTTGTTTGGCCGCTTTCCGCGAATGGTCCGTGATCTGGCCCACAAATCGAAGAAAGAAATCGAATTCATCATTGAGGGCAAAGAGACTGAACTCGACCGTACCCTGATTGAAGAAATCAGCGATCCGCTCATTCATATCCTGCGTAATTCGGTAGATCACGGACTGGAGCTGCCGGAAGAACGTAAGGCTATGGGGAAACCGCCCAAAGGAAGCATAGTGCTCCGGGCCAGCCACCAAGGGAATATGATCGTGATTACCATTGCAGATGACGGTAGAGGCATAGATGCGGATAAAGTGAAAGAAATGGCGGTTCGCAAAGGATTCGTTACTGCCGAAGAGGCCAGCCATATGACGGAAAAGGAACTTGTAATGCTGATTTTCCGTTCAGGCGTTTCCACAGCCCAGAAGGTTACCGATCTGTCCGGGCGCGGTGTTGGAATGGATATTGTGAAGTCGCACATTGAGAAGCTAAACGGGGTTATCGATATTGAAACGACCCGGAATGAAGGGACCGTATTTACCATAAAGCTTCCCTTAACCCTTGCCATTATCCGGTCGTTGCTGGTGAAGCTGGGTAAAAGTACATTTGCGGTTCCATTAGTAAATGTGATTGAAATCTTCAGATTGAAGACAGAAGATATACTTACTGTACAAGGGAAGGAAGTCTGTAAATTCCGCAACCAAGTGCTGCCTCTGGTGCGTCTCCACCGCAAATTGCAGGTGCAGGAGGAGATGGAACCGGTTAAGGACCGCTTATTCGTGGTGATCGTCGGATTGGCGGATAAACGGGTCTGTCTGGTCGTCGATCAAACCATTGGCAATCAGGAGATCGTAATCAAATCGCTTGGTAATTATATTGGCAATGTTTCCTATATTGCCGGATCAACGATCCTGGGGGACGGCCATGTAGCACATATACTGGATGTTGGCTTCATTGCCCGTGAAACAGGTTCCTTTTATGAAGCATTGATGCCTGTAGACACAGATAGTGAACAGGTGGATGCCGAAAGTGAGAAATATGTGACCTTCAGGCTGTCGGGCCTGGATTTTGGAATTCCGATTGTGAAGATGAAAGAGATTGTTCCTGTACCTGAGATTCATCCTCTTGCCTCAGCGCCTTCACATGTACTGGGGATGATTCATCTGCGGGGAATCCTGTTTCCGGTGTATGATCTACGGCCCCAGTTGGGAATGGACTCCTATGAGCGAACTGCCGGCTCACGGATTATGATCTGCGAAGTAGCAGGGCACGAGGTAGGAATTGTAGTCGATGAGGTTGCGGAGGTATGCCCGCTCTCCAGAGCATACATGGAAGAGACACCGGATTATATGCGTCTGAATTCAGATATGCTTGATGCCATATACAAACAAAACCAACAATTTATCCATTTGCTGAATTTGGAAAGAATGCTGAATTTAGAAACTAAACGGAAAGAGGTTGGTTGACTATGGAGGATGTCTTGAAGAACCAGGTACAGCTGCTCCACTGGAGTACAGATGTAACGTTAAAAAACGTGGACGAATTCCGCGGAGCAGTTCAGAAGCTGGTCGATGGGGAGAAGGCGAAGCTTATACTTGAGCTCACAGAGGTAGCTTATCTGAATAGCGCGGCCCTTGGTGTTATTGCGGATGCCGTACTTGGCGCGGGGCGCACAGGCAAAGAGCTCATTATTGCAGGAGTACAATCAACAGTAGGTGAAATATTCGAAATTGTCCACTTCAGTTCACTGATGAAAATATTTACGGAAATAGACGAAGGCTACATCTATTTTGCAGGTGAAATGGAATGAACAAGCTGAACGATAGGACTTACGGGCAGATCCTGGTCATTCATACAAGAAGCGATATTGCTCTTGCTATGGAGACAACCAGAAGGATTGCACTGCTTACAGAATTTTCAGAGCATGAATCCATACTCTTACAGTTGGTCACTGAAGAAGCCTGCATGAATGCATTTGAGCATGGTTGTCCCTCCGGTAACTGTGAATTTAGAGTGTCGTGGCTGGTTGAATCCGATATCATGGAGATCAGGGTTTGTCAGAATGGAGAGTCCTTTGAACTGGAGAATGAACAAGCCCAGCCGGTCAAAATAGGATCACGTGGTAGAGGACTGGTCCTGATTCAAGGCATTATGGATGAAGTGCGCTTAATTCCTACGGGTCCTTACATAACTCTCTCTATGCGTAAGAAAAGGAAAGTGTAATGAACAAAAGAATATTTGGCTTTGGTTTGTGGAGAGAAAAGACCGCCAAAAAATGGGCTTTTGTTATTCTTATCCTTCTTGTCGTATTGAATGTATATAATCTTGTATTTGTTGATAAAAAATTCGGGTATGAGTTTATCGTCGATCTGCTGACACAGTGTGTTATTCTAACCCCGCTGTACATCATGTTTGGACAGCAGAAAGGCCATACGAAGAAACTTAGAGAAAGTGAGCAGCGGTATGAATCGTTATTTCTCTATAATAATGCCGGGATATACGTCGTTGACCTCAGTGGTTACATCAACAGTGTAAGTCCCAATCTTCTGGACCTTCTCGGATATACAGAGGTGGAGATTAAAAAGATTACATTTACTGATCTGTTTCATCCTGCGGATATCCCGTTGATTCAGGAGACCTTTCTCGATATTATGAACGGGACTATTTTGTCCTCCTCCAGAAAACTGCAGATGCGTCATAAAAAAGGAAGATATCTTATCTTTGAATTGTCGAGTGTTGCCCTTATGGCCGATGGGGAAATCCGGGGCGTTATCGGTTTTGCCAAGGATATTACGGAATTTCAAAAGGTACAGGACAAACTCGGGGAAATCCAGACACAGCTCAATAATATTTACGGGAGTATTGATATTATTTTATGGTCGTTTGATGTGCCACAGAATAAGCTGCTTACCATCTCGCCGGCTTGTGAGAGAGTACTCGGCTACTCTGCAGAAGAATACTATCAATATCCTGATTTATGGTCAGCACAAGTCTATGATGAAGATAAGGATTTGGTGAATGGCAGAATGTCCTCCGTTGTTGAAGGACGCCCCTATAATCCTACGCTTGAGTACCGGATTGTTCATGCAAGCGGAGAAATCCGCTGGGTGGAGAGCCGGATGTTTCCTTTAGTGGACTCCAGAAATGGAATCACGGGTGTAAACGGAGTAGTGCTGGATATTACCGATAAGAAACAGATTGAAAAGGATAAGCAGATCGACCTTGATTTGGCCAGAGAGGTTCAGAAGAGCGTACTTAGCCAACCGATCGATACCCCTTCTTTATCTATTAACGCGAAGTACGTTCCCTGCCGGAACCTTGGAGGAGATATGTACGCCTGGTACCGCTTGAATGAGCACCGCTACGGAATTCTGATCATGGATGTCATGGGACATGGGGTTTCTTCAGCACTCATTTGTATGTCCATCCGTTCTTTGCTGAGGGGGATTATTAAGGCCCATCTAAGTCCGGAAGAAGTCATTAATGAATTAAATCATCATATGAACAAGCTGTTCAGTGTGTCCAAGGGAACCACGAATTTCTTTTTTACAGCCATTTATTTGATTGTGGACACAGAGAACCAGACGGTTGAATATATCAATGCGGGACATCCCAGCGGACTGCTTATTGATGAGAGCGGAGAAGTATTTCACATGAAATCATCCAGTCTTCCTATCGGCTTGATTCCCCAAATGAATCCTCAAACGCAAACTCTTTCTTTCAATGGAACAGTACGGATACTCTTATATACCGACGGGTTAATTGAAAAAACGGGGAGTTTACTGAAGGATCAGGTAGGTCTATTGCTTCAGGTTATGGAAGCAAGCAGACTTGAGCCGATTTCGGCGGTTATGGACAATCTGCTTGCATTCAATAAAGTAAACCAGCAGGGGGAGCAGGAGGAGCAGGATGATATCTGCCTCATCTGCATGGAGGTACGCGGTAATACAGCCGTGACAACGGATATACCTTAATCCCGGATCAAATGGCCCTGTCCCAGTGTGATCTCCACAAATCCGGCCATGTGCCGGGCTTGATAACGGATGGGCTTAACGCTGCCCATGATGAGGATATTGCGGACATCGGCTGTGCCTTCAGAGGGAAGAGCGAAAGCTTTGATATAGGGGAACTGCCCGCTAAGGGTCGTGTGGATGGCGCCCATCAGGCGGTCCTTTTCGCTTCTGCCCATCAGGTTCATAATCATAGAGCCGCGGCTGTTCAGCTTGGAAAGGACCAGAGCGAAAAACTCGCTGGAGAGCAAATGCCGGGGAGTACCTTCTGCCGTAAAGGCATCCAGGAGGATGTAGTCATACCGGTGGTCCGGCTCACCTTCCAGAATGCTGCGCCCATCCCCGACAATAACATTGTCCTGGCTGCAGCCAAAATGCTGCCTGCTGAGCGCTACAATCTCTGCACTGATCTCTGCGGTCTTAAAGCGTTTCTCTGCAAAGTAACCGGCAATCGTCCCGATGCCATGTCCAATGACAAACACATCTTCGAACAACGAACCGCCCGCCTCCATTAAGTGGATCATTGCCCTTGGATATTCGAAGACCACCCGGCGGGGGTGGTTCAGATCAAGCGCGCCCTGAATGGCGTCTCCCGAAAACTGCAGCACGCGGAATCTACCTCTCTCGCCATACAATTCTGTGGTGTCGTAAACCTGGATTTCATGCCCTTCTCCGGTGGTGCTTAATCTTGGCTCCAAAGCGATCATTCTCCTTAAACAAGTGAAATACGTTTATATTCATTCGGCGTGATGCCGACCATTTTTTTGAACAGCTTATTGAAATAGGCGGGGTCCGGGTAGCCGACCTCGGCTCCAATCTCGTGGATCTTCAAATCATGCGCATTCTTCAGCAGCTGCTTGGCCCTGCGGATACGGATTTCAATTACATATTCGGTCAGGGTCAGCCCGGTTTCCTGCTTGAAGAGTTTGCTCAAATAGCTTGGTGTCAAAAAAACCATCCCTGCCAGCATATTCAAATCGGCGTGCTGATTATAGTGGGCCGATACCCAGCGCTTCACGGTTTCGACGGCGGTGCTGGGCAGCTCCAGACGGTGGGTGCGGATTATGTCTAATGCGTCCGAGAAGGCGGAGATGAACATCTGCTCGATCTCTCCAAAGCTCATGCAGGTCTCGATCTGTTCCTCGAGAGAAGGTCTGCTGCCCACTCTGTATACGGCTCCGAATTCCTGCAGTTCCTTGCGTGCTGTGTCCTCAACTTCCCGGCAAGCCCGCAGAATAAGTTCTGGGCAAGCCCGCTGCGATTCCAGCAAAGAGAACATGGAATGGATGTGTTCCAGAACGCCGGACATATTCAGAATCTGTAGTTCGTGGATGAGCGGCTCGCGCACAGGCGGAAAGGGATCACTCAGGCATAGATCCGCAGCCGTAAGCTCCTGAGCAGTAATATAATGCAGAGGCTGCGAATTGTAAATCCCCGCATCACAGGCCAGCTTGGCTTCCAGATAGGCGAATCTAAGTTTGGAGGGAGTGCTGTACGAGCCGCTGACTCCGGCATGGAGGGGTTGTCCGCAGCTTGCCGCCCGGATAGAACCGCCGATACGATCCAATTCCGCAGCAGTTAAAGGCTCGGCAGAATACCAAATCCAGACATATAGACCCTTTCGGATTTCCAGGGGGTCAAGCAATGATTCCTTCTCTTGCCGCAGACTGTCTGAGCAGGCGCAGACGGTTTCCGGGGGGCTCCCTTTAAGTACAAATACGGAGAAGTAAGGCTGGGGCAAGGTAAGGCTGCTTAGAAGGATCTCGGATGGCTGCTCGACATGCAGCAGCGAGAGCAGAAGCCCGGTACGCTGGCGTTCTTCTTTTTCCCGCAGCAGCTTCTGCTCTTCATCCAGACGATAGAGCACTTCAAAAAGCTGCTCTTTATTGATAGGCTTCAATAAATAGTCTACAGCGGAACTGCGGATGGCTTCCCGGGCATAATTGAATTCCACGAATCCGCTCATCAGCAGCGTGCGTATCCGGGGATGACTGCTTTTGAGCGCTTTGATCAGCTCCAGACCATCGACATGAGGCATCCGGATATCTGTAATCACCACATCAATCTGAAGGGACGGTAAGGCGTCGAGCAGCTGCTTGCCATCGGCATACGTTCCTGTGACAAGAAAGCCGCTGCTCTCCTTGTCAATCATCCGGGCCAGGCCCTCGCGAATCAGAATCTCATCATCTACAATCACAATTCGCAGCACGGAATCCCTCCTTAAGATAACTATTATTATTCCTCCCGGGGAAGGCTTGAGAGCGCATCAATACGCAAGATGACACGAGTGCCTCTGCCGGGTTCGCTGCTTACGCTTAAGCCGAGTTGAGGGCCATAATGCAGGCGAATCCGCTCGTTCACATTCCTTAGCCCTATGCCGAACATTTCACCGTCTGCTCCGCTTCTCAGACTGTCGTTCAAGGCACGCAGCGTGTCCGCATCCATGCCCACACCATCATCCTCTATGCAAAACACCGCTTTACCATCCTCTTCCCACCCGCTGATGCTCAGTGTACCGGGACCTTCCTTCGGTTCCAGGCCGTGGAAGACAGCATTCTCGACGATCGGCTGCAGAACCAGCTTAATGACAGGAAGGGGTAGCAATGCTTCCGGCACTGCAACATCCAGCCTGAATTTGTCCGGAAAGCGGATCTGCAGGAGATGCAGATAATTCCGCACATGGTCCAGCTCGTGGCGGATCGTAACCATCTCTTCGCTGCGGACAATGCCGTAGCGCATTTGCAGTCCAAGCAGATAAGTCAGCTGTGCGACCCGCGGGTCCTCACTGCTCTCAGCCAGCATGCGGATCGATTCCAGGGTGTTATAAATGAAATGCGGGTTGATCTGGTTCTGCAGCGCCCGCATATCGGCTTTCTGTTTTCTTTTCTCCGTCATGGAGACTTCCTGCAGCAAATCTTTGACCCGGACGATCATCCGGTTAAAATGGCTGCCAAGCATACCGATCTCGTCATTGTATTTGGGATGCAGCCAGACCTCCAGATTGCCATGCTGGACCTGCTTCATCAGCCGGACCATCGATTTCAGCGGTTTTGTCAGGGCATGTGAGATGAACGTGGCGACGAACAGAGCAAATGCAATAATCGCGAGTGTGGTAATGATTAACGTGTTCCGGGTTTTCTCGACCGGTGACAGAATACGGTCGAGCGGAATAGAAACAAGGGTCGTCCATCCGGTTTCCTTGGAAACGGTATATACGGCGAGATAATCCTTACCGCCCAGTTGGATCTGAAAATGGCCTGCATCCCCATTCATATGCGGCAGAAATAATTGTATATTGTTCTCCTGCTGCCCGGATTTTTGGTCATCGAGTTCATCACTTGCATAGACCAGTTCGCCCTTGTCGTCCATTATCATCGTATTGCCCTGGGTAACGGTATTGACTGGGTCAACGATGCCCTTGAACAAGCTGATGTCGATATCGAAAACGATAATGCCGATTCTTTTCAGAGTACTGACGGAAGTGACCGTGCGCAGGACGCTGAAAACCTCGCGGTGAGCGCTGGCGCCCACCCGTATAGTATGCCGGCCCTGAACTACGGGAGCAACTCCCGCCGTTTCGCTGAGACGCTGCCATTCCGGCAGCCATTCCGCAGGGAACAATTCATTGATGTTAGGACTTGTGTTATAAAATACCAGCCCGTATTTGTCCACTAAGTATACGGCAATAATCTCTTCCTTCGTATGGCTCAAATAGCTTAGGAACATGGACATGCTCGTATTCTTATCCCAGTCTGTATTTTTCTCCTCCAGGTAGAATTGAACATCGGTGTTATACAGTGGCAGCGTTGTATTGCGCTTAAGATCGGCCACATACCGGTCAACAGTATCTGAGGCGCTGTCAGCCATCTGGCTGGCGCTTGCAGTAGCATGCATCAGTACCGAATTGAAGGTAGTGTGGGAAGAGAGATAGCTGACATAAGTGATAGGCATAGAGATCAAGAAGACGAATACCACAATAAGCTTCCGCTCCATGGGCAGATTGGCCAGAAACAGCCATAGTTGATGCAAGATTCTCCGGATGTGTGAAACCACGATTGTTGTTCCTTTCCGTACATCCGCCTTATTTGACCGCCCCGCTAGTCACGCCTTCAAAGATGTACCGCTGCAGGAAGAAGTATAAAATGACCGTTGGCAGCAGAATGAGCAGAATCGCTGCACAGATCAGGTTCCATTCGCCCGAATTCACCCCTTGGAATCGTATTAGGACAGTCGTCACGACACCAAGACTCTGTTTGGGCATGTATAGGAAAGGGATGTACATGTCATTGTAAATGCTGATCGTTTTCAGTATCACCAGCGTAGCTGTCGCCGGGGTCAGGAGCGGGAAGATGATCGAACGGTAGATTTTGAATAGAGAAGCCCCTTCCACCATGGCACTCTCATCCAGGTCCACCGGAATGTTGCGGATGAACTGCAGGTACAGAATGATCTGGATCACATCTGCGCCGATGTACAGGACAATTGGGGCGCCGAGGGTGTTGTAAAGGCCCATATTTTTAATGATACCAAAGGTGGCAACTTGAGTAGTGATGCTGGGAATAATGGTGGCTACCAGATAAGCTCCGAATACAACCGGTTTCAGCTTAAAAGAGAAGCGGCCAAGTACATATGCTACCATTGTCCCAAACAGAATGTTCAGGGTCAATGTAATAATAATGATGACCAGGACATTGCTAAAGCCGCTGAGGAGATCCCCGCGTTGAAACACTGTAATAAAGTTGTCAAAGTTGAAAAAGCTCTTAGGCAGAGCCATGGAACTGCTGGAGTTGAACTCATCCGTCGACTTAAAGGCATTGACAATGACTACGTACGGAGGAAAGATGACGACAAAGACCCCGATCAGGAGCGAGACGTATTTGATAATATCAACAAAACGAAATTTGGTGTGTGCCATGTTTACTTGTCTCCTCCCCGGTTAAGAACCAGCTGTTGAACCAGCAGTACGATGACGACAAAGAATAGAAGAATGATGCTCATTGCTGAAGCCAGGCCGTAATTGTTATATCCGAAAGCCGTCTCGACCACACGCTGCACATAAGTTTGGCTGGCACCCGCCGGTCCGCCTTTGGTGAGTACGAACGGAAGGTCAAATACTTCCAGCGCTCCCGTAACAGTCAGGAACAGATTCAATTGAATAACGGGCTTCATATTTGGCAGGGTCACTCTCCACAGGGTCTGAAAAGAGCTGGCGCCGTCGATCTTGGCCGCTTCATAAATATCGCGCGGAATGGCCTGCAGGGAAGCGATGTAGATAACCATGTTGTAGCCCATGAAGCGCCAGAAGCCGGTGGACGCGAGGGAATAGTTAACGAGCCCTTCAGTCCCGAGCCAGCTGGTCTGTGCCAGAGATGAAAGCCCGATGTTGTCCAGGAACAGATTCAGCGAGCCGTTGGTAGTATCAAAAACATAGCCGAACATAAATGCAACGGCGACCCCGTTCATAATGTAAGGCAGGAAGAGCATAATTCGGAAGCCGTTACGTCCCCGCAGCTTGCTGTTCAGTACGACTGCGAAATAAATAGCAACAATATTCTGGAAGATCCCCATTACGAAGTAGGCAAAGTTATGGGTGAATACCTTGAATATATCGGGATTGCTGAAGACCTCACGATAATTATCAAGGCCTACCCAAGGCTTCTCTGGGCTGTAGCCGTCCCAGTTCGTGAAGCTGTAGTAGATGAGGGTGAGGGCCGGATAGTACGTGAATGTAGCCAGCAGTATTAGCGGAATAAACAGAAAGGATACGATAATGATCGTCTTCTGTTTGTTGTAGGATAACGTTCCAAACATGGCTTGACCTTCCTTCCTTGAGCTGTTGACGGCAAAATGGATTATCCGTAAAGGCGATAATCCATTTTGCGCCATATTTATGGAGTTTATCAGTTACAGCCTGAACTCAATAGCCGAGGTCTTTTTTAGCTTTGGCCCACGCTTTGTTCCATTTGTCGAATACAGTCTGCGGATCTTTGGCAAGTACAAACTCTTGAGCCATTGCCGGCAGGTCGAGCTGTGCTTTGTTCGTTATTTCGATTACTTTTGCATTATCCACAGTGCCCTCTTGAAGCGTTACACCGGTGGACTGGAATTCTTTAAGCTGTGTCAGATTGGATTCTCTGTCTTTCAACGGAGAGATAAATCCGGCGAAGTCTTCATAACCGGAATCCTCAATCATCCATTTGACGAAGGCTTTAGCTGCATCTACATTTTTGCTGTCCTTAGCAACGCAATAGAAGAAGTCAGGACTGAGCGGAGCGGTAAGAGTCCCCGAGTTGTCATATGGCAGCGGGAAGAAGCCGACGTTGTCTGAGGTTCCACCTGCTCCGATGACTTGATTGATGACCCAGTTACCCAGGAAGTACATGGCGAATTTGCCGGATGCGATGTCTTTCTTCGATTGTTCCCAGTTGGTGGAGTTGATGTCTTTTTCCAGGTAGCCTTTTTCGTTAAGCTCTCTCAGGAGGCTGAGTGACTTACCGTATCCATTATCCATAGTAAAAGGAGTGTCCGAGGTAAGTTTCTCATTAGGGAAGTCGGGTTTGCCTTCAATGATACGTGGAACAGCATAGACCCAGTCATTCAGCGGCCATTTGTCTTTGAAGTTGGAAGCGAGCGGAATGATACCTTTAGCTTTGAGTTTTTCACAGGCGGCCAGGAATTCATCCCAGGTTTTGGGAGTTTCCGTGATTCCGGCATCGGCGAACGCTTTTTTGTTGTATACGATACCGGAGGTGGAGTTACCCGTTGTAATTCCGTAGAGCTTGCCATCATAGGATTTGAAATCTTTAAAGGTAATTTGATCGTTCAGGCCAAGATCGTCCAAGGAAGCGAAATATTTTGGCAGATCGGAGTTAGGAATGGCAGGAACGAACATGACATCAGGCAACTCCCCGCTAGCCATTCTTACTTTGGCCTGCTGGTTGTAATCGGTATTGGAGGCTTCGAACTCAACCTTGATGTTGGGATACTTTTCATTAAAACGCTTTGCATATTCGTCATACTCTTTGCCGATCATGTCGGTTCTGTTGGTCAGGAAAGTGATTTTGCCGCTGATGTCGGTGCCGCTTGCGGCTGCCGGTTCAGTGGTTGCTGCTGCATCACCACCGGTACTCTCTGGCGCCGTAGTCGCTGCTGGCTCGTCTGTGGCTGTAGCAGCATTCTTATTGTTGTTGGAGCCGCAGCCTGTCAGGGATAAAGAGAAAATCATGATGATAACAAAACATAACGAAAATAACTTGTTTCTCATTGCGTTGTCCCCTTTTCGTTTAATTGTTAGCGTTTACACGACTTATTATAGCGATAAACCTCGTATCGAGAAATGGATTGAATTATTATTTATTGTCTTTATTTATTCTGTTTAAATGAATATAATTAGCCTGTTGCTAACATTAGGATAACAAAATACAATGGAAATGAACATTATTCGTGAAAGCGCTAGCTTACAATCATTTAGGGTGCATGCTTCTGAAGCGAGTCTTGTACGAGGAGATTACAGGAAGTCTATGCCCACAAAACTTTTAGGAGGTTCCATGAAGCACATACAACTGAATTTGGACCATTGGCAATTTAGAGCTTGTGGAGAGGATGAATGGCTGCCGGCGGTCGTTCCGGGAACGGTGCATACTGATCTGCTCCGCAATGAACGAATCCCACACCCTTTTTATGGTAAGAACGAGCATGAACTGCAATGGATCGATAAGAAAGACTGGGAATACCGGACCGTCCTGCAGCTGGACGGGGAGTGGCAGGACTTGGATTGTACCGAGCTGATCTTCAAAGGACTGGATACCTATGCGGATGTCTATGTAAATGATGTGCATGCGCTCTCGGCGGACAACATGTTCCGGGCCTGGACCGTGGATGTGAAAGGGCTGCTGCGGACCGGGGATAATGAGATTCGCGTAAGATTCCGGTCTGTCGTGAATGAAGATCTGCCGAAGCTGCAGCAGCTGGGCTATGCGCTGCCGGCACCTAATGACCAATCCGAGCTGGGCGGACTTGGGGAACAGCAGATCAGTGTATTTGCCCGCAAAGCCCCGTATCATTACGGCTGGGATTGGGGGCCAAGATTCCTGACGAGCGGCATCTGGCGTGAGGCTGTGCTGGAAGGCAGGGATACTCTTGCTATTACAGATTTGTATATCCGGCAGAATGTGGTGAACCGGGAAGAAGCCCGGGTGACTGTGCTCGTGGAAGTGGATGCCCCCTCCGGCTGGAAAGGTCAAATGCGGATCAGCAGCGGTGGTCAGGAATGGATGCAGTCCGTTACAGTACAGCCGGGCAAGCAGACATTGGAGCAGGAGGTCGTCCTGAACCAACCCCGTCTATGGTGGTGTAATGGCCTTGGTAAACCTGAGTTGACTGCTTTTCG
Organism: Paenibacillus diazotrophicus; assembly: GCF_042610465.1. Lineage (NCBI taxonomy): Bacteria > Bacillati > Bacillota > Bacilli > Caryophanales > Paenibacillaceae > Paenibacillus > Paenibacillus diazotrophicus. The sequence goes on along the minus strand of NZ_JBGJZN010000012.1, from coordinate 52,490 downwards.
GGCAGAAATGCTGCAGGAAATGAAGGCCGTGTCGCAAGCTGAAGTTACCACCGGGCTGCGGGAGATCAAGCTGGTCCGGAAGCCGGATGACCGTGGCGCTTCCTTTTATTTTGAGCTGAACGGTGTGCGGGTCTTCGCCAAAGGTGCCAATCATATTCCGAATGACAGTTTTTCTACGGAGGTTACGGAGGAGCGTTATCGTCACGAGATTGCTTCGGCAGCAACTTCTCATATGAACATGCTGCGTGTATGGGGCGGCGGCATTTATGAAGAGGAAACCTTTTACCGGCTGTGTGATGAGTATGGGCTGCTGGTCTGGCAGGATTTCATGTTTGCCTGCAGCATGTACCCTGGGGATGAGCTTTTCCTGGAGAATGTGCGTGAGGAGGCTGTCTATAATGTGCGCAGATTGCGCAACCATCCGTGTATCGCTTTGTGGTGCGGCAATAATGAGATGGATTCGGCGTGGTCTCACTATGAGGACAACATGGGCTGGGGCTGGAAGGAAAAGTATAGTCAGGAGATCCGCGAAAAGCTGTGGGAGGATTATGAAGCGGTGTTCCACCGTATTCTGCCGGAGGCTGTGGCCTCCTGTCACCCGGAGGTGGACTACTGGGCATCTTCACCGATGCGGGATCTTACTCATGACCTGAATCAGCATGCCACACGCATTTCCGGGGAAGGGGATGTGCATTACTGGGGAGTATGGCATGCGAGCGAGCCTTTTGAGAACTACAATGTCAAGGTTGGCCGCTTCATGAGTGAATACGGCTTCCAATCCTTTCCGGAGCTGAAGTCTGTACTGAGCTATGCGGAGGAGAGCGATATGGCGCTGGAATCCGAAGTCATGCTGGCTCACCAGAAGAACGGGCGCGGCAATCTGCTCATTAAGGAATACATGGATATCTATCTTCCTGAGCCAAAGGATTTCAGAAGCTTCCTCTATATGAGCCAGATCCTTCAGGCGGAGGCGATGCGGATCGCAATTGAAAGTCACCGGAGAAACAAGCCGTATTGCATGGGTACGCTGTACTGGCAGATGAACGATTGCTGGCCTGTGGCTTCCTGGGCGGGAATGGATTATTACGGCCGCTGGAAAGCGCTGCAATACACAGCTCGCAATAGCTATAAGGAGCTTCTGCTCTCCATTGACAGCTCGGACGGGGACAGCCTCAAGGTCCATGCCGTATCTGACCGTCAGGAAGCGGTTGAAGGCGAACTGCAGGTCCGGCTGCATGACTTCAGTGGTGCTGTGCTGCAGGAATGGTCACAGCCCGTGACCCTGGCAGCGGACTCCGCAGACATCGTATTTACAGCCGGACTTGCCGGACTGCTTGAAGGACGTGAGCCAGGCAATCTGCTGCTGGCTGCATCTTTGCGGGTTGACGGCGAACTGCTGGAGCACAAGTATCATTATTTCGCGTCCGCCAAAGAAATTGTACTTCCCCGGGCGCACTTCACGGTGGAAGAGGTTCCTGGTAGCGGCGGACTAAGCTTCAATGTAACCAGTGATGTGCTGGCGAGAGGGGTATATCTGACTGCAGAAGAGGAAGGGATCTTCTCGGATAACTTCTTTGACCTGCTTCCGGGTGAGGCTATGACTGTTGAATTCTTCCTGCGCGGCAGCGGGGAAGCGGACTTCGTTCCGGCTGCTCCGAAGGGTCTTGAGATCCGCTCGATGGCAGATTATGTGGAACAGCGCCTTTAGTTAAAACTTAGAAGAGAGAAGGAATTAGGGCCATGGCGATATGGATACAGGAAGACAAGGGGATATTCCATCTGCAGAGCAAGGGTATGAGTTACATCATCCAGCTGGTCAATGATTATCCGGCGCATGTCTACTGGGGGAAAAAGCTGCGCCACGGCAGCAATCTGGAAGGATTGCACCCGCTGGTGACCGGTGGCTCGCTTGACCGCCTGCCGCAGGAATACCCGCAGTACGGTACAGGGGATTTCCGCGTTCCGGCTTATCAGGCCAAGCTGGAGGATGGGACCCGGGTTACGGAGCTGCGCTACACCGGTTACCGGGTGCTGGCAGGCAAGCCGAAGATTGCCGGACTTCCTGCGGTGTACGTGGAATCTGAGGAGGAAGCCGATACCCTGGAGCTTATGCTGCGCGACGAGTATGCCAAGCTGAACGTTGTCCTCCGATATACCGTGTATAACGAAATGGATGTCATTGCCCGCTCTGTTGAATTAGTGAATGACGGGCAGGCTCCTCTGCAATTGCTGCGGGCACTGAGTACCTCCGTGGATTTCCCGTCCGCAGATATGGATATGATCTACCTGTCCGGTGCCTGGTCGCGGGAAGGCCGTCTCACCCGCAGACAGCTAGAGCAGGGCAGTATTTCGATTGAGAGCCGCCGGGGGATGAGCAGCCATCAGCATAACCCTTTTGCCGCGCTGGCGAAGCGTGGAACGGATGAGCGCCAGGGCGAGGTGTATGGCTTCTCCCTGGTATACAGTGGGGGCTTTGAAGCCGTGGCGGAGGTGGATTCCTTTGGAATGACACGGCTGGCTATGGGGGTCAACTCCTTTGACTTTTCCTGGTTGCTTGCGCCGGGGGAGAGCTTCCAGACACCGGAAGCGGTAATGGTCTACTCGGCAGAGGGTCTTGGCGAAATGTCGAGAACCTATCACAGGCTATACCGGACGCGGCTCAGCAGAGGCGAGTACAGGGATAAAGAACGGCCGATCCTGGTGAACAACTGGGAAGCGACCTATTTTGACTTCAACACCGACAAGCTGGAGGCGATTGCTGCTGAAGGCGCGAAGCTCGGGATCGAGTTATTCGTGCTGGACGATGGCTGGTTCGGCAAGCGCGATGCCGATAACTCCTCACTTGGCGACTGGGTGGAGGACCTGCGCAAGCTGCCGGGCGGCCTGTCCGATCTGGCAGCACGGGTGAACGGCCACGGGCTGAAGTTCGGCCTATGGGTAGAGCCGGAGATGATATCACCGGACAGTGATCTCTACCGCAGCCACCCCGACTGGTGCCTGCATGTCCCGGGCCGCCGCCGCAGCGAACTGCGGTGGCAGCTGGTGCTGGATTATACGAGAGAAGAGGTGCGGGATTATATTTATGAATCCCTCAGCCGCATCTTTTCCAGTGTACCGGTAGCCTATATCAAATGGGATATGAACCGCTGTTTGACAGAGATCGGCTCGGCGCAGCTTCCGCCTGAACGTCAGGGTGAAACAGCGCACAGGTATGTGTTAGGACTGTACGAGCTGCTGGAACGTCTGACTTCGGCATTCCCGCATATTTTGTTCGAGAGCTGCTGCAGTGGTGGCGGGCGCTTCGATCCAGGCATGCTCTACTATATGCCTCAGACCTGGACCAGCGATGATACGGATGCGGTGGAGCGCTTGAAGATTCAATACGGAACCAGTCTTGTCTATCCGGTAAGCTCCATGGGGGCCCATGTAAGTGCAGTACCGAATCATCAGGTGGGACGAATCACTCCATTGTCCTTCCGGGGAGATGTCGCCATGTCCGGCAACTTCGGCTATGAGCTCGATCTGACCAAGTTCACTCCGGAAGAGAAGGAACTGGTGAAGGTGCAAGTGGCTAAATATAAGGAAATCCGCAGCCTGGTCCAGCAGGGCAACCTGTACCGGCTGCAGAGTCCGTTCGAGGGCAACGAGACGGCCTGGATGTTCGTCTCGGACAATCAGCGCGAGGTGCTGGTCTGTTACTTCCGGGTGCTGGCGGAACCGCACCCGCCGCGCCGGACGCTACTGCTCAGCGGCCTGAACCCGGAGCTGGACTATCGGCTCGCGGACAGCGGGGAAGTCTATGGCGGTGACCGCCTGATGCAGGCGGGGCTGACGCTGCCCGATATCCAGCGCGACTTTGTGAGCGGATGCTTCCGGCTGCAGGCTGAGGCATAAACGGTGTTATAGCAATAGGGGAGGCCAGGGAGACTTGGCCTTCCCTATTCGTGCATATGAGGAAATAGGCAAGGTGATGATTGGGGATAGCTGTTAGAGCGGCTTAGTAACGGCAGAAATGCCGTTGTTGAGGCCCAAGCGGCGGGTTCTGGTACGAACAATCTTTTGGACAAAAAATTGTCATCGTTCGTGTTTGGCGTTACTTTCATGTGAGATGTGGATTTTTTCTTGCCCGAAATACAATAAATATGTATAATAGCAATTACTATCGATGTGATTGTACGATATTCTGTTTCTGAAGGTGGTTTCATGGCAGAACTGGAAAACAACGAGCAGAAGAAGAAGATGTGCCAGATCTACAATGAGATCTCCAAGGAATTGTTTGGTTTTGGTACGACCCTGCTCCGTGTTACTGTTGATTCAAGGGTCATTACCTTTCACGCCAAGCACCGCAGATCTCCCCGATCTACCGCATTGGAAGGCGAGGCGCCGGAGCTTAAGCAGGAAGTGGATTTTCGGATGTCGCTGCTGTTCAAGAAGAGATTCAGGGAGAGGCTTGAAGCAGACATGGGACTGACGATTGAGGTTCTGCTCAGGGATTACGACGCACCGACGGGTTGGGCTTTTACGAACATGATATTAGCCGGAGAATGACAGATTGAACATGATATTCGCGGATTTTCGTTTTTGATCTATCTTAAGCGAAGACCGTCCTTCTATAACGGGTAGCTCTTTTGCTTTGTTTACACAAAGAAAAGTGTTCTTGTTCCTACAAGAATGCTTTTCTTTTTTTTGTGAAAAATAAGGGGATTCATGATTTTATTACCAATAGGAGGTGCTGCGAACCCCGGCTCTGATGCCATGCTATTTTGAAGAGAGACTGAACCTGCACTTCTGGAACCACCGCATTACTGCTGAAATTGTACCGCAAATTAATCTGGGAGGTTATTTACGAATGAAAAAAATGATGACTGCGGGCCTTGCCCTTACACTGACTGCTGTGCTTGCTGCTTGTGGAAATAACACTGCCTCGAACAATGCTGCTACGAATGACGCTGCCACCAATAACGCGGCTGCGCCGGAAGCGACACAAGCGGGTGCTCCCCAGGAGCTGGTGATTTCTACATGGGGCTTCTCAGAGGATTTCTTCAAAGAGTCGGTGTATGCACCGTTTGAGAAAGAGCATAATGTGAAAATCGTTGTGGAAATCGGCAACAACGCTGAGCGACTGAACAAAATCCGCCAGGGCAGCTCCGATGTGGACGTAGTGTATCTGTCGGATTATTATGCGCAGCAGGCAATTAATGAAGGATTATTTGAGACGATTGACCGCAGCAAGATCCCGAATGTCGAAAAAATCTATGATATTGCCAAAGCACCGCTGGGTGCAGAATACGGTCCTGCGTACACAGTAGGCCGACTGGGCATTGCGTACAACCCTGCCCTGGTAAAAGGTGAAGTGAAATCCTGGAGCGACCTGTGGACCCAGTTCGACAAGAACCTTGCGCTTCCGGCTATTACGGCTACAGCCGGTCCGATGATTGTAGATGCAGCATCTCTAGTCGCAGGGGGTACGGAGTTCAATGAGGATCAGGCCTTCACGAAGCTGAAGGCGCTGGACAGCAATGTTGTTAAATATTACAGCCAGACTTCGGAGTATGTGAATATGTTCGGCCAGGAGGAAATTGCCGGTGGTCCGATCATGGAAATGTACTTCAAGGATCTCCAGGCTGCTGTGCCGGATGCCAAGTTCGTTGCACCGTCTGAAGGTGCGTATGCTGTAATGAACACGGTCAACGTGGTCAAAGGAAGCAACAATAAGGAGCTTGCCGAAGCGTTCATCAACTGGCAGCTCAGTAAGGAAGTACAGGAGAAATCCGCCAAAGCCAAGGTTGATTCCCCTGTGAATACTGAAGTGGTGCTGACAGATGAAGAAGCAGTGGGCGTAACCTACGGTGCGGATGTAATCAGCAAGCTGCGCAAGCTGGATATGTCCTTCGTGAACGATCACATTACAGAGTGGACGGACCGCTTCAACCGTGAGATTGGCGGCTAAGGATGACTGGACTTCAAAAAGTCATTCTGGACGTAGATACGGGTGTAGATGATGCCTTGGCGATCATGCTGGCGGTGACAAGCGGGAAGTTTGATATTCTCGGGATCACCACGGTCAGCGGCAACGTCTCACTGGATCAGGCAACCCTGAATACCTGCAAAATTCTTGAACTGCTCGGCGTATCCGGGCAGATTCCGGTCTACCGCGGAGCTGATAAGCCGCTGGTCCGTGATGTGGTGTTCGAGCACCGTGTACACGGATCGGACGGTATCGGGGGAGCCCTGGGTGAATGGACAGTAACGAAGCAGGCGGAGGCCGAAGCAGCAGAGGACTTCATAATCCGCCAGGTGCTGGCACAGCCCGGGGAGGTCACACTGATTATGACGGCGCCGCTGACCAATCTGGCCCATGCGCTGCAGAAATGTCCAGAGCTTGTGCATTATACCGCCGAGGTGATTGTGATGGGCGGTGTGGTGCAGGGCTGTGGGAATATCACGCCAACGGCGGAGTACAACATGTACGTTGATCCCGAAGCCGCAAAACAGGTGCTCGCCGCAGGGTTCCCCCGGCTGACACTGGTGGGGCTGGATGTTACCCGCCAGGCGCTGCTAAGTGCGGAGGATATTCACAAGCTGCGCATTCCTGCGATCCGCGATTATGTGGAGACAAGCACTGCCGGCTACCGGAAGCGTTACTATGAGCGCAACGGTGTCCAGGCTTGTGCCCTGCATGATCCCCTGGCGGTTGGCGTGGCGCTGAACCGTGAATGGGTCACCGTGCACGATTACTACGTGGACGTGGAGACCCGCAGTGAACTATGCGACGGGCAGACGGTCTGCGATTTCCAGAGCCGGCTGAACCGGCCGCCGAACGTCAGTGTCTGCCTGGAGGTGGACGCACCCGCTTTTCTGGAATACTTCATTAAAAGTCTGAATCAAGAGCCGAAGAAGGACGGGAGTCGTTAGAATGAACAAAAAAGCGATGGTTCTCCTGCTGCCGGGACTTCTGTTCCTGGCAGCCTTCATGCTGATACCTATAACGCTGACTATTGCCTCAACTTTCGTGCAGGACGGAAAGCTGACACTGGAAGGATATTTGCATTTTTTTCGTGACGGGTATTTTAACCGCATCCTGCTGACTACGCTCCGGGTAAGTGCCGTAACCACGCTGGTCTGTATGGTGCTTGGATATCCGGCGGCTTATTATATCTCGCGGACGAGTGCGCGCAAGAAGAGTATTCTGCTGGCGCTGTCGATTTTTCCGCTGCTGACCAGTCCCGTTGTCCGCTCCTTCAGCTGGATGATTATTCTCGGCAAAAAAGGGCTGATTAACTCTTTTCTGGTGAATATCGGGCTGATCGATAAGCCGCTGGACATTCTCTATACACCGGCAGCCATGATGATCGGGCTTGTGCATCTGTTCCTGCCGCTGATTATCATCACGCTGCTCGGGGTGATGGAGAATCTGGATCATGAGCTGGTCCGGGCGGCACGCAGTCTGGGGGCCTCCCCGTTCTCGGCGTTCCGCAAAATCACCTTTCCGCTGACCCTGCCGGGTCTGATTATAGGCGGTATTCTTGTTTTTGTCGGCAGTCTGACGGCTTATACTACACCGGCGCTGCTGGGCGGCAAGGAACGGGTGGTCTCGACCTTTTTGTATCAGAACGCCATGACGCTGAACGATTGGCAGGCAGCTTCGGTGATCGCTGTGATCATGATCGTTATTACATTTGTGGTTGTGGGGCTGATGAACGCCTGGGCCAACCGATTAAATCCGAAGGGGTGAGAAGATGAAGGAAGGAAACCGCGCGCTGTCCTTGTACACGCTGCTGGTCTTTATTTTTTTGCTGGGTCCGCTCGTCATTATATCCATTACTTCCTTTGAGCCGGGCACGGTCCTGAAATTCCCCCCGGAGGGCTTATCGTTGCGGTGGTACCGCAATATTTTCGAGGTCAGCGCGTTCATGGAGACTTTTAAAACCTCAATAATGATCTCGCTGCTCGGCAATCTGCTGGCACTGCTCCTGGGGGTTCCCGCTGCTTATGCGCTTAGCCGCTACCGGTTCCGCGGGCGGGATACACTGAATGCAATATTTCTCTCGCCGGTACTGATTCCCGGGATCGTGCTGGGCTTCACACTGCTGCGCTACCTGATTGTGGTGTACCATTTGCCGATTGTGGCAGGACTCCTGATAGGGCATACCGTGATCATGCTGCCTTTTATTATCCGGGTGATTGCTTCAAGTCTGGAGAATTTCGATTTTGCCGTGGAAGAGGCGGCGCAGAGCCTGGGGGCTACAAGATTGTTCACCTTCTTCAAAGTGGTTCTGCCCAACATCCGCTCAGGCATTCTCGCGGCGGTGCTGATTGCTTTTCTGGAATCCTTCAATAATGTGGACATTTCTGTGTTCATGACGGGTCCGGGGATCAGTACCTTGCCCATCCAGATGCTGACTTATGTACAGAATTATTTCGATCCTACGATTGCTGCGATTTCGGTCATTCTGATGGTGCTGACGGCAGCCCTGATGTTCATCATCGAACGGCTGATGGGATTCGCCTATTTCACCAAACGGTAGTGTATTTCACCAAACGATACGGAGGCATAACGCAATGGCGCTCTTAAGTCTGGAACATATATCGGTTGCTTATGACAACCGTCTGATCCTGGAAGATTTCAATCTGTCGCTGGCCAAGGGGCAGCTTCTGTCCCTGCTCGGACCGAGCGGGTGCGGCAAAACAACCACGCTGCGGCTGATCGCCGGATTCCTAGGCGCGGAAGCAGGCAATTTCATGTTCTCCGGAAAGGATTACACCAAGGTTCCGGTAGAAAAACGGAATTTCGGCTTTGTGTTTCAGAACTACGCGCTGTTCCCGCATCTGTCGGTATATGACAATGTGGCGTTCGGCCTTAGACTGCGCAAGCTGAAAGAGGCGGAGGTCAAGAAGCGGGTTACGCGGATGCTGGAGATTGTCAGTCTGGGCGGCTTTGAGAAAAGACTCCCGGCTGCACTGTCGGGCGGACAACGCCAGCGGGTGGCAATTGCCCGGGCGCTGGTGATCGAGCCGGATCTGCTGCTGTTCGATGAACCGCTCAGTAATCTTGACGCGAACCTGAGGGTCAACATGCGGGTGGAAATCCGCCGCATACAGCAGGAACTGGGTATTACGACAGTCTACGTCTCTCATGACCAGGAAGAATGCTTCTCGATCTCCGATCAGGTCGCTGTCATGAACAACGGCAAGATCGAGCAGCTGGACCAGCCGCAGGCGATCTTCAAGTATCCGGCCAGCGAGTTTGTGGCGCGGTTCATCGGGTTCGGGAACTTTATCTCTTTTGACGGAAGGAATGACGAGGGGACGGATATTGAGCTGCGCCGGGGCGCTATGAGTTTTCTTGCGGTCAAACGCCCGAGTGGGGAAGGCAATACCGGACTCCTTGGAGCTATCCGTCCCGATGATCTGCAGCTCCTCAGAAGCACGTCGGATTCCGCTACCACAGGCAACACCCTGCCCGGCACTGTGCAGGTCAGCACGTATCTGGGCCGCAGCTATCAGTATCAGGTAGAGACGGAGCTCGGCGTATTCACCGTCAATCAGGAGATGGAGCATCCTTTTGCGCAAGGGGAGCAGGTCACGGTTTATTTTCCAAAAGAGAAGCTGGTGCTGGTGCAGTAGCGCTTATAAGGAGCATACATGATGATTACAGATCAACTTATATTGAACGCTAAGGTGTATAACAGTTACTATAAACGGTTCGACCCGGCGAATGTCGCTGTGAAGGACGGGCGGTTCCTCTATATCGGGCCGCTTGGAGCGGAGACCTTTGAGGCGAAGGAAATCATTCAGGCAGACGGGCAATATATGGTCCCTGGCCTGATTGATATCCATCTGCATATCGAGAGCACGATGATTACTCCGGAGACTTTCTCTTACGGCATCCTGCGGCACGGGGTAACGACGATTGTCCCTGAGCCTCATGAAATGGCTAATGTATTCGGGGTAGAGGGTGTGCATGAGATGATCCGGGCAAGCAGGGAATGCGCAGTGGATATGTTCTATTCAATACCGAGTTCGGTTCCGGCTACTACGCTGGAGACAACCGGGGGCTCGATTGAAATCAAGGATATCGACGAACTGATGGAGACGGAGCAGATGATCTGTCTGGGGGAAGTGATGAATTATGTAGATGTCATCCGTGATCCCGGGGGCAAAAGCAACCGTATTCTCCAGCATGTCCGCAGCCGTTATCCCGGTCTTGTGATTGAGGGCCACACGCCGAAGCTGCTCGACCTTGACCTGCACCGCCTGATCTATGCCGGGATTGATTCGGATCACACCCATCAGAGCATTGAAGGCCTTAAAGCACGGATTGCAGCGGGCATGTTCATCGAGATTCAGGAGAAATCGATGACCGCGGATGTGGTGGATTACCTGATTAAACATGCTGTCAGCGAGCATTTCTGCTTCGTGACCGATGATGTGATGACGGATTCGCTGGTGCAGACCGGACATCTTGACCATCTGGTGCGCAAGGCTGTCGCCATGGGGATGGCCCCGGAGGACGCGGTCTATGCGGCTACGTTCACCCCGGCCCGCCGGATGAAAATGGTTGACCGCGGCGTGATTGCGCCGAACAAAACCGCTGATTATCTGCTGCTCTCGGATCTGGACAGCTTTGTTATCGAAGCCGTCTACAAACGCGGTGCTCAGGTCTTTGACCGCAAGCTTCAGCTTCCGCAGGCAGAGACCGGTCCGCGGTTCCCGGCACATTTCTATACAAGTGTACAGCTGCCTCCGCTGACTGCCGCTGACTTTGCAGTGCATTCAGAGCTGCCGGATGGCCGTTACGGCTCCAGGGTGATGATGGTCAACAGCATCTCCACCTTTACCGAGGAAAAGCATGGGAAGGCCATGGTTAAAGACGGAATGCTTGAGTGGCAACAGAGCGGGTTCGGCCTGATCGCGACCTTTGAGCGGTACGGCAAGAACGGCAACCGCGCCTATGGCCTGATCGGCGGCGATACGATTAAGCGCGGCGCCATTGCAACGACCTATTCGCATGACAATCACAATCTGCTGGTCGTGGGCCACAACCCTGAGGATATGGCTATGGCAGCTAATACAGTGATTGCTGAACAAGGGGGATTCTGTGTCGTATTGGATGGCAAGATTATCGCTTCGCTGGCTCTGCCCGTTGGCGGCATCCTGACCGAAGCACCACTCGAAGAGACAGCAGAGCGCGTGCTTGGACTGCGGACCGCGATGGAATCGCTGGGCTACAATCATTACAATCCGATTATGTCCATCAGCACCCATTCCCTTCCGGTCAGCCCGGCGCTTAAGATCACGGATCATGGTCTGATCGATGTAGGCAAGGGCTGTGTCGTGCCGCTGTTGTTCCCGCTTGGGGAAGAGTAGGCTGCGTTTGGAGCGAGAATAGGCCATAAATTTTGCAGAGCAGGGTATCCCGGTAGGGGGTACCTTTTTTCTGCATCTGGTGGGGGTTCTTCACGGTTGTAATGGGTTTATGAGCTTCCATACGAAGCCGATCCCATAGCACCCTTGCCCTCCCTTCCCAATCTGCTTACTTTGTCTCAAGTAACCTTCGGTTTCGGCCAAAAAGTTTTTTGTGCTGCCTAATTTGTATATAATGGAAGCATTGCTTGATTTCGGAGGAGGCAGAGCTGATGACGGAGGTGGACCGGATGAACGAGGTGGACCATGTGGAAAAGCTGAGGGAGCAGAAACATCAGGGGAAGAGGAAGAAGCCAAACCTGACGCAAATATTTGTTTTTATTTTCCTGTTAGGATTAAGTGTGTTTGTCGTGGGGACGATCGTGCAGTCCTTCACCTCTTTCGAGAAACGTGTGTCCGGACGGATCCATCTGCAGGATATAACCTCTATTGAAGTCATCCAGTCCCTGCCGGTAACGACAGATGAGGTGACAGTCACTGTAACTGATCAAGCGGAGATTGCTAGCATTATGAATGCTTTTGCCGGGGTGAAATTGATGAGCTCTTACGCTTCCCACGATTTCAGCAGAAGCTACTGGATTAACATCTTTGTAGACGGTCATCCAAGATTCGGGATTAGACTGGATGATCAAAAGTATATCTCCATCCACGACTCGGCCAGAAACGATAAGTACAGCAACGGATCTTTTAAAATCATCAATGACTATGACATGCAGTCTATCGACCGCCTGTTCGACGGAGTTGGCAGATTCCATTGACTTGCGGATGACCCGCACCTATGATGATAAATAATATAAATGTTCATACGAACAGAGGAGCGAGACAGTATGGCTATGGAGATTGAACGCAAATTCCTGCTGCCGGAGTACCCGGAGCGGTTAATTCAGGAAGGTCATGTGCAGGTACTCACCCGGCACAGCATCGACCAGACGTACCTTGCGATTGAGGACGGGCAGGAGCTGAGGGTGCGCAAGATCACCGACCTGGATTCGGGCGAAATCACGTATACCCACACCTTCAAGGACGGCAAGGGGATCAGCCGCCAAGAGATTGAATATAACATTTCGGAAGGTTTGTATACTCAGATGATCGAAGTGGTACAAGCTGTGCCTCTGGTCAAGACGCGCATTACCGGTATTTGGAATGGCACGACTGTGGAGATTGACTTGTACACTCAGCTTGAGCTTGCCGTGCTGGAGGTTGAATTCGATTCACTGGAGGAAGCGGAGAGCTTCACGGCCCCCGAATGGTTCGGCAAGGATGTAAGCGTGGAGAAGAAGTATAGTAACAAGACTGTCTGGAAAGAGCTGCAGAACCGCTAAACGCCAGGCGACGGACCCTACGGATTTTATCACAAAAGTTGACACAGAAGTAACGGACTTTAACGCGTAAACGTGTTAATATAGAGTGAGTTTACAGCTGGTTCAGTACGGCTTCATTATCAGCATATAGAATGTGAACTTATAGACCAGCCTGTATGAAGGATAACTAAAGAGGGGTTCAGGAGGATGAGAGAGGTATGGAGTATATAAGCACAAGAGGCAATGTGAAAGCTAAGGGCTTTATTGATACGGTCCTGATGGGGCTGGCGGATGACGGCGGGCTGATGGTGCCTTTTCAGATTCCGGTGATTTCCCCCGAGAAGCTGGCAGAGTGGAGAAGTCTTAGCTTCCAGGAGCTGTTCCTTGAAATTTTTTCTTACTATACCAATGATGAAATTCCCTATAATGATCTGAAAGAAATGGTCTACACCAGCTACGGCAACTTCCGCGCGCCGGAGGTGACGCCGCTGCACCAGGTGAATGATTCGCTATATGTGCTGGAGCTGTTCCATGGTCCTACCTTTGCCTTTAAAGATGTGGCCCTCCAGTTCATGGGTGAGCTGTATTCCTATATTGCCAAGGTGCGTGGCGAGATCATCCATATTCTCGGCGCAACCTCAGGGGATACGGGAGCGGCGGCGATTCAAGGGGTGCGCGGCAAAGAAGGCATCAAGATCTGTATTCTTCATCCGCACGGCAAGGTCAGCAAGGTACAGGAGCTGCAAATGACGACAGTCGACGACAGCAATGTGCTGAATCTATCGGTTGAAGGCAACTTCGATGACTGCCAGAAGGTGATTAAGGAGCTGTTCGCCGATCTGGATTTCAAGGGCCGGTATCACCTGCGGGCGATCAATTCGATCAACTTTGTGCGCATTCTGGCGCAGACCGTCTATTACTTCTATGCCTATCTGCAGATTGAGGGCAGCGATGAGAAGAAGATCAACATCAGTGTACCTTCGGGTAACTTCGGTAATATTTTCTCAGGCTATCTTGCCAAAAAAATGGGGTTGCCGATTAACAAGCTGATCATCGCCACCAACGAGAATAACATTCTCGAACGTTTCGTGCTGACCGGCGAATACAAACCAGGCAGCTTCACGGGAACCTACAGCCCGTCCATGGACATCCAGGTAGCGAGCAATTTCGAGCGTTATCTGTATTATCTTCTGGATGAGGACGCGGTAAAGCTGTCCGCATATATGGCGGAGCTGCAGACATCAGGCAAAATCACTGTCGAAGGCGAGGCTTTTGCCCAGGTGCAGCAGGACTTCTCCGCGCTGGGGGTCAAGAATCAGCAGTGCCTGGATACGATCGGCAAATATGAGCGGAAATACGGCTATCTGCTGGACCCGCATACAGCCTGCGGTATTGCAGCCTATGAAGCGTTCAGTGGTCCGCAAGACACGAATATTACCTTCGCTACGGCACATCCGGCCAAGTTCGATGAGGCGATCGCCCTAACCGGCATCAAGCAGGAATTCCCTGCTCCCATCTCGGCCCTGTTCTCCATGCCGCAGTTTATGACTGTGGTGGAGCATGACAAGGCGGAGATTGTGCGTCAGCTGGTGAAATTCTACGAATAGAATGGAAAGAGCAGCGTTGCCGGACATCCTCCAGCAGGCCGCTTGAATGTAACTTAATGCATATAGCCCTGTTCCCGCAAAGGACAGGGTTTTGTTATGTAAACGGCAGGTGCTTTTTTTCACAGCTTTAGGTTTGCGGAATTTGTCGGAAATTACCCTTGAAAAGTAGACATTGCTATCCCGGAATGAGAAAATAGCAGGAAGAGACTCCATATGCTAAGCCGAAGCGGCTTTTATATTAATCAAAGGACGGGATCATTCATGACTATTCGATTCGGAGTCGTAGGGACCAACTGGATTACAGACCGCTTCATTCAAGCGGGTCTAGAGAACGAGGAATTTATTCTCACTGCCGTATACTCCCGTACGGAGGAGAAGGGACGCGATTTTGCTGCTAAATATGCAGGTGCCTCCATTTATACTAATCTTGAGGAAATGGTAACCAGCGGGGAAGTGGATGCGGTGTACATTGCCAGTCCCAATTCGATGCACGCCGAGCAGTCACTCATCTGTTTGAACCACGGGATGCATGTGATCTGTGAAAAACCTGCGGCCTCCAACAGCGCGGAGCTGCGTGCAGTTCTTGAAGCGGCCCGCCGCAACGATGTGCTGTTCCTGGAAGCCATGAAGTCTACCTTCATGCCCAATTTTGGCGTGATCAGAGACAACCTGTACAAGCTGGGCCAAGTGCGCCGTTATTTCGCAAGCTATTGTCAATACTCCTCGAGATATGATGCTTACCGCCAGGGAACGGTGCTGAATGCCTTTAATCCGGTCTATTCCAACGGTTCGTTAATGGATCTTGGCATCTATTGCCTGTATCCGATGGTAGCGCTGTTCGGCAAACCGGAAGCTGTTCAGGCTGTTGGCCTGATGCTCCCTTCGGGAGTAGATGGCGAAGGCAGCATCATCATGCGTTATCCCGATATGGATGCCGTGGTCATGCATTCCAAGATTGCCGATTCGTATCTGCCTGCTGAGATTCAAGGCGAGAACGGCACGATGGTTATCGACAAGATCAACCAGCCGTACCAGGTCAAAATCCACTACCGCGACGGAACGGTCGAAGAGCTGACCCTCCCGCAGGTATTTGAGCCGATGTATTACGAGGTTGAGGAATTTATCAGCCTGATCAAGAGCGGGCAGCGCGAGAGCAGCGTGAACAGCCACGCTAATTCACTAGCGGTCTCCGAGGTGATGGAGGAAGCCAGAGCACAGATCGGCCTCCGCTATGCCTCGGACCTGTAGCCCTTAGCACGGATGAACATTGAAATGGGGAGCGGAACTTGAAAACTTTTAAAAAGGTCTACATCGAGATTACAAGCGTCTGCAACCTCGCCTGCAGCTTCTGCCCGCCTACCGAACGGCAGAAAAACTTCATGAAGCTGGATACCTTTAATACGATTCTTGACGAGATTAAGCCGCACAGCAATCATATTTATCTGCATGTCAAAGGCGAGCCGCTGCTGCATCCCAAAATCGGCGAGTTGCTCGACGCTGCCCATGCCAAAGGGTTCAAGGTCAACATTACAACGAACGGAACGCTGATCCACAAAGCAGGGCCCAAAATTCTCGGCAAGCCGGCGCTGCGGCAGATGAACTTCTCCCTGCACAGCTTTGACGGTCATGCGGGCTCGGAGAACCGTGAGGGGTATGTGTCGGAGATTATTTCTTTTGTGCGTGAGGCGTCTGCCCAGGGCGTCATTATCTCCTTCCGGCTGTGGAATCTGACCGAGGACAACCGGACGAATCTGGAGAAAAGCCGCAACCGCGAAACGCTGGCGCTGCTCGAAGAAGCCTTCAATCTGGACTTCAAGATTGAAGAAAAGGTTGTGCCGGGCAGCGGGGTGAAGATTGCACCCCGGGTGTATTTGAACCAGGATCACGAGTTCAAATGGCCGGCCTTACACGAGCCGGAGGATGACGGCAAGGGCTTCTGCCATGCGCTGCGCAGCCAGGCGGCGGTGCTGGTCGACGGCACGGTGGTGCCGTGCTGTCTGGATGGCGAGGGTGTAATTAACCTCGGCAATATCCATGAGAAGCCGTTCTCGGAGATTGTCGAGGGCGAGCGCGCAAACAATCTGTTCTATGGTTTCTCCCGCCGCGAAGCGGTGGAAGAGCTGTGCCGCAAATGCGGGTACAGACAGCGGTTTGGGACGTAGTAGGGGAAGGTAAGCTTGAGCTGGAAAAGAGGGAACGGATGCCTACTGTACTGGTAGCGGACGACGATGCGAATATTCGCGAGCTTGTCTGTTTATTTCTGCGCAACGACGGATTCACAACTGCCGAAGCTGCGGACGGCAAGGAAGCACTGGCTGTCTACGCCTCCACGAATGTCGATCTTGTCGTGCTCGATATTATGATGCCGGTTATGGACGGCTGGACATTATGCAAGGAGCTCAGAAGAGCCAATCCCGATCTTCCGTTACTTATGCTGACGGCAAGAGGCGAAACCTGGGAGAAAGTGAAAGGGTTCGAGCTGGGGACGGACGATTATATGACTAAACCATTCGATCCGCTGGAGCTAACCGCCCGTGTCCGGGCATTGCTCAAACGATACCGGATGGGGTCCACGCAGACGATCCAGTTCGGCAACGTCACCCTTGACCGGCAGACTTATAAGGTGATGAGAGGGACGGAGCCGCTCACATTGCCGCTTAAGGAATTTGAATTGCTGTATAAGCTTGCTGGAACACCAGGACAGGTCTATACCCGTGAGCAGCTGATCGACCAAATCTGGGGGATTGATTACGCTGGAGATGACCGGACGATAGACGTGCACATTAAACGCCTGCGCGAACGGTTCGCGGCGACACCTGATTTTCGGATTGAGACGGTCCGCGGGCTGGGGTACCGGCTTGAGGTTTACGAATGATCAGATCCTTATATACACGTGTCGTTCTGACATTTCTAGTCTCCGTAATCGGAGGCACGATCATTGCTTTTTTTGTGGCAACCTGGATATTTAAAGATCAATTGAACGACAACCTGCAAGTCACGTTACTTGATTTTGGACAGGACATTGCCCGGATGTACGAGACCTTACCTGTGAGTGAAGCAGACGCGTACGTAAGCGGTATGAAACAGCTTAATTCCTATTATGTTCGAATCTATGATGGGAAGGGGCAACTCCAGTCTTTGGGAGTGCTTCAGGAGCATAATCCGATCACTGTGACTGGGGAACAAATACAGGAAGTGCTTGAGGGTAAAGTTTTTCAGGGCAAGACGAATGGCATTAATCCTATCCTCTTAGGACTGCCGTTACACACAGAAACGGGAACAAAAGCGATGTTTGTAGAGCAGCGTGCCTCCTCTTCCTCTTCTTTTATTATCAAATGGATCATAAACTTTTTGACCTATTCGTTGATTGCGGGAAGCTTGTTGATTCTGGTGGCCGCGATGTTCCTGATCAGTCCGATCAAAACACTGACTAAAGCGACCCGCCGCATAGCTGCTGGAGATTTCAGCGTCAAGCTGAATATTAAGCAAAAGGGTGAACTCGGTACCTTGGCACGCAGCTTCGAAGAAATGATGGATGATCTGCAGCGGCTTGAGCAGATGCGCAGGGAATTCGTATCGAACGTATCGCACGAAGTTCAATCGCCACTCACCTCGATATCCGGTTATGCCCTGGCGCTCAAGCAACCAGGCATTGCAGAAAACGAGCGGAGCCGTTATCTCGATATCATCATCGCTGAAGCAGACCGGATGTCTAAGATGAGCGACAGCCTTTTAAAACTGAGTCTGCTTGAATCACAATCGCAGCAGCTGCAGTTCACCACGTTCAGCCTCGATGAACAGATCAGACGGGTCATCGTCGCAATCCAGCCGCAATGGATGGCCCGCAACATCCGTTTCGAGCTTGATTTGAAGGCCGTCCGGCTCATGGCTGATTATGATCAATTAAATCAGGTATGGACGAACCTGATCGGCAATAGCATCAAGTTTTCTATGGACGGCGGCGTTATTCATGTCAGCATCAGGCAAGATGGTAACAATGTGACCATCTGGATATCCGACAACGGTATTGGTATTTCTCCCGAGGACCAGAAGCGTATATTCGAGCGGTTCTTTAAGGCCGACCGCTCCCACAGCCGTAAATATAGCGGCAGCGGGTTGGGACTTGCCATCGTGAAACAAATTGTATTGCTGCATCAAGGCGATATCCGGGTGGAGAGTGAGCCCGGCCGGGGAACCACCCTTATGGTCACCTTGCCAATCCTAATGAAGGCTGATTAGCAGGTGCATTGTCCAGGTTACGGCATGATCTTCAAGCCCTGTGCTTGCTGCGCCGTAGCTTTTTTTGTCTGTTCATCTTCCGTTCATATTG
This sequence comes from Paenibacillus diazotrophicus, assembly GCF_042610465.1. Classification (NCBI taxonomy): domain Bacteria; kingdom Bacillati; phylum Bacillota; class Bacilli; order Caryophanales; family Paenibacillaceae; genus Paenibacillus; species Paenibacillus diazotrophicus. Next base: position 33,825 of record NZ_JBGJZN010000012.1, on the reverse strand, counting down.
TCGTCACGGGGAGTACATCTTCGTTGCATAGACTTGCCTTAACGGATCGTTAAGACAACCGGAATCACCGATGAGGACAGGAGAAGATACGAGTGAAACCAGGAGAGGCAAGGGTAACGAAGGCGGGCACGGGCAAGGGAATGAGAAAAATACTTAGAATTGTACTGAAATTTTTAGCAGGATTAGTTATAGCAATAGCCCTTTTTTTAGCCATTGTATATGTAGTTAATCTGATCAGCAATAAATCGGAGCAAGGTAAAATCCAGCCCTATGGCCAGTTAGTCCCTGTGGACGGGAAGAACATGAATGTTCTGATTCAAGGAAAAGGTGAAGAAACTGTCGTACTGCTGCCCGGTTATGGGACAGGAGCGCCGGCACTTGACTTCAAGCCGCTGGTAGAAGAACTGTCACCCTTTTACAAGGTTGTTGTGATTGAGCCGTTTGGTTATGGATTAAGTGATAGAACCGGTAAAGAACGAAGCACAGCGAATATTGTAAGTGAGATTCATGCGGCTTTACAGCAGCTTCAGATTGACCATTACACCCTAATGGGGCATTCCATTGCAGGCATTTACGGACTGGATTATGTGAACAAATATGCCGATGAAGTGAATGCATTTGTCGGGATCGACAGCAGTGTTCCCACGCAAGGCGGTATGGATGAGGAATTACCGGTGAAAACGTTGGAGCTTCTCGACAAATCGGGTCTCATGAGATTGCTGAAGAAAATAAGCGGTGATCCCTATGCCGGACTTCCATTCGATACTGAAATCAAAGAACAAATGAGAATGATATCGAATAAAAACTCCAGTAATGCCACAGTGATGAATGAAATGGAACACATTTCTTCTAATTTTGAAGCCGCTAAAGCGTTGACATTCCCGAAGAACCTTCCCCTCCTTCTATTTGTACAAGCGAATAATACAGACGTTGAAGGATGGCTGCCGCTGCATGAAGGGCAAGTCAAAGATTCTGTACATGGAAAAGTGATCACACTTGAAGGAGGGCATTACCTGCATCATACCAGATACAAAGAAATCGCCCGGGACTTCAGAGCGTTTATGGAGGAGTCCCAATAAGAGATTGCTCTATTCCCCAATCATAGAAACAGCGGCAGCCATGGACGATAATCAAAGTCCTGGGTTGCCGCTGTTTATTTTCTTGCTAAATGCAAGTCGATCCTCCCTCCTTAAGTCCCCACCCGTTCCGTATAGACATTCTCGAAAAATGCCTTTTTGAAGTCATCCTCCCGTATGAAAAAGTATAATAACCCGGACAAGTCCCAATTCATCCCGATCTCATCACTAGAATCCGCTTGAAACAACAGGAGTTGATCGCTGGGGTGGCCTCCGTATTGCAAAGGCGTCATGTGGCCCAAGAAACGAAACCCGATCTCCCGATGATAGGTTTCCATGAAGTCTGTCCAGAATCCCAGCGAGTATTTATCTAAATCTCCTTTGTTTCGGATCAGCTTGTTCTCTGCCACATAATCGCTGTCGGGGATAGTTAATTCAAGCTTTTTCTTGAGCAGGGCAGATTTGAATATTTCGGGGTCCAGCAGCCCTTTTGGCGGTTCCATTCTTATCAATTCTGAAGTGTCGGTGGTATAATAAACCAAATTGTTCTTCATTTTGTCGTTATCATATCGCGGGTCGTCGTACCACAGGTCAGGGTCATACACATAAAAGAAGTACAGAATGCCGCTTGCGGGATACTCCGAATCTATCTCATTCATCGGGAATTCTGCAAGATTGATTTGAGCGACAAAGGACATGGGATGATGCTTCCAGGAGGGCCACTGAAAGGTGGAGGGGACATCAGGATGTCCGCCGATTTTGCTGGTTCCAAGCTGAATGGCGTCTTCGTCCACCATCGTGGGTGCCATATAGAATCCGGGCCTAATGTGCTTTTCTAAGGTGCCCCAATAGTTGCCCAGACCTGCTTCTTCCAGCATCGAACGGATGTCACCCATGGAGGGTTCTGCCATCTGACCGGCCAGTGGGGGTTTCACTTGGTTCGAGCCTTCGTGGTGCTCTGCTGAACCCGTTGTTAATGAGATGAGAAATATGAGGCATGCACTTATCATTTTGAATATATTCACGATTCATATCCTGCCTTTCAAAATGCTTATTCTACAAGTGCTCTTGTCCCCATGTTATATGACTTATCCTCCAGTGACTACCGATATATTCATTCAGAACAGATATGCCAAAAACCTTATGTCTCCGTGCGGCAAGTCTGTTGTTTGATGGAGTTACGGTTCGTTTAATTCGTACTAATGAGAGGTTCGACACTTATACATACTTTAGGAGGAATCCGCATGCTGAAATCCCTGCAAGCCATTGAAGAATACAGAGAAATTGGACAGCTGTCCGGCGGGGGCTTTCCCTGGCTGGAATATATTGTTCAAGCAGAAGAAACCATTGTCAACCTGGAACGTGTGGACTCGCTGCATGAGCTGGAATACATTAATCCGGTGCTGGATTACGTAGAACGGAGCCTGCGTCTGCTGGACAGTCTGCCGCTGTCCTACTGGATCAAGGAGCTGGCGGAAGAGACGCTGGTCTGGTCGGAGACGGCGAAGGGTGGCACCCTGCGGCAGCGCAGGCTCTGGCAGGCGGAAGGCATTAATATTTTTGTGCATAATATCGGTTCGGCCCAGCTGTATTTGAGGCATGCGGGGGAGTATGGTCTGCATTCTATTCGTGGGATGGAGGCGGGCGGTACCGAAGCCGAGAAGCAAGAGATTGTGCATCGGCTGATTGAAACGCATGGCCTGATCGGCCAGCAGATTCGCGGTGAAGTGCCGCCATCTGTCAACCGCCCGCTTGCGTCGATGGTAGAAGAAGGACTGCTGACCGCTGATGAGCTGGAGCGCCTGCTGTTCGCACTGAATCACTGCATTATATCCGCTGTATCCCCTGAGCTGTGGCAGGAGGTGCGGACCCAGGTTATGGAGCTGATCGCCGTGATCTCGTCGGGGGATCTGCAGCATGCCGAAGTACCGATGAAGGAGCGCTTGCAGAGAATGCGTGTGGGGGCGATTGCGGCAGGTGAGGATTATGATACTGAATGGAGCAGCCTGTTGCAGGAGGGATTCAATCCCGATGTTCTGGAGCCGATGCAGCCGATCACATTCTGGTATGTGGAATCAGCGCTGCAGACCTTTTCGCTGGAGCAGTTTCTTAAGGTTATGACACTCACCGCCTGCGGCAGTAAGCTGTCCGGCCTGAACCATATCAGCTACGAGGCGGTAATGAACAGCATCTATTATGATTACAAGGGTGCCAAGAAGATCAATGTGTACAAGAAGCGGATTATTGAAAAGTATTTGTCCGGACTGTCCTGGGAGGATATTCTGGACGGTTCTACCCCTGCGGGCAATCCGCATCTGATACACCGGCTGCGGCGGGAGGAACACCTGCCGGACACACTGTTCTTCCATTTCGAATTCTCTCCGGCAGCGGAGAAGCTGATTGAGTTCTGTATGGAAGCAGAGAAGTCGGCACTATATGAACGGGCCGTGCTGCTGCTGTTCGATCTGTTTGAGCTGCGACGGGATGCTTTTGACCGGTTCCACAATGAGGATACGTACTTAAGCCAAATGAATGAGACAGCAGACTATAAAGCGGTCATTCTGGAGTATGTCACTGGACAGAAGGTGCTGGACATAGGTCCTGGCGGCGGTGTGCTGCTGGATCTGATCGAAGAGCGGATGCCGGGAGTGATTCCTGTGGGCATTGATATCTCCAGCAATGTGGTGGAGGCGCTACGCCAGAAGAAGCAGCGGGAGGGGCGGCGCTGGGAAGTGCTGCAGGGCGATGCGCTGAACCTGAAGGAGTATGTGGAGCCAGGAACGGTGGATACCGTGATATTCTCCTCCATTCTGCATGAGCTGTATTCCTATGTGCCGCTGAACGGGGTGAAGTTCAACCATGAGACCGTAGCTGCGGCGCTGGCAAGCAGCTTTGAGGTTCTGGCAGAGGGCGGCGTTATTATTATCCGTGACGGTATTATGAGCGAGCCGGTGAATCAGCGGCGCAGGGTGCGTATGCTGGAGGCGGACGGGATGGCGGCGCTGGAGCGCTATGCCAAGGATTTTGCCGGACGGGATATTCAAGTTGAGCGCGTAGGCGAGCAAGAGGTGCTGATGCCGGTGAACGATGCGATGGAGTTTTTGTACACCTACACCTGGGGAGAAGAAGCCTATATCCATGAGGTCCAGGAGCAGTTCGGCTACTTCACCCCCTCGCAGTATAAGGCGTTCATTCAGCAGACCCTAGGGGAACGGGCGAAGATTGAGGTCTTCCGCCATTATTTGCAGGAGGGCTATACGGAGGCGCTGCAGGACCGGGTAGTGGTGATGGATGAGAGCGGACAGGAGGTCCCGCTACCTGACAGTACCTGCTTTATAGTGATTCGGAAGGCTGGAGAGAGTCATTGATCTGGAATAATTGTAATAAGGTTAAATAAAATTTCTCCCATGGAAATATTTATGAATAGGTAGATTCCGCCGATATAAAATAAGAATTATCCAATATTGGCGGCATATTGCCGAATTAGGCAAATGATACATATTCAGGAGGGACGAAATGGGAGAGAAAAGCAGGATTGTATTGCCGATACTGGGGGCATTATTGGCAGCGATTATAGGCGGTGCGGTATGGGCTGCCCTTGCCATCCAAACCGATTATGAGATTGGTCTTTTGGCCTGGGCCATCGGTGGATTAGCCGGATTTGCGGTTGTGAAGCTGAGCGGAGGCCGTACGAATGTAGCGCATCAGGTAATCGCGGTGATCGCCAGCTTGTTGGGGATTTTCCTCGGAAAATATTTCATCTTCAGTTATTTAATCAACGAAGGTCTGGACGGAATGTTCGCGAGTGATCTGATCACGCTGTTCATGGACAACATCAAAGAGTTCTTCGGTGCGATGGACATTGTGTTCGGCATTCTGGCCATTCTTACCGCCTGGAAGATGCCGGCCCGTCTGGCCAAACAGCCTGCGGCTCCGGACCTGAACCTTCCTTCTTAAGCTTCGCGGAAGTAATTAGAAAGTGAACCAACCCATCAGCAATCAGCACACCTGCAACCCCTTAGGCCATCGCCTAAGGGGTTGTTGTATATCCAGTGCAGGCGGAGAGATCAAGGGGATCAGCTCCCATCCGCCAGCTCAACAGCGCTTGCGGAACTCCGAAGGGGAGCATTTCATCGACTTGCGGAAGACTTTGATGAAGTAGCTGACGTTGTCGAAGCCGACTTCGAGGGCAATGTCGGAGATTTTGCGTTCGGTCTGCTGCAGCAGGTCTGCTGCCTGGCGAATCCGGTAGGAGTTGATATAGTCAACGGGCGTTTTTCGGGTCATGGCCTTGAAGAAGCGGCAGAACTGACCTTCACTCATGGGGATCAGCTCCGAGAGATCACGGGTGCGGATCGGTTCCTGGTAGTTGTCCTGGATATAGAGAATGACTTTTTTGAGCCGGCTGATCTTGGTGGTATCGGCGCTCTCCGACTGGCTGTGATTCACTGACCGGCCCTCAATGGCGATCTGGGAGAGCATGATGAGCAAAGTTCCTTTTATAAAGGATTCGAATCCGGGCATTTTAAGATCATAGGCCTCCATCATGCGCTCCAGATGGCGCAGCAGCTCCAGCTGCCAGGGGATATCCGGCGACAGCTGCCGCGGGAAGCTCTGGCGTTTCTCCAAAAGCGGCTGAATCACAGTCTGCTGAATGGTATCATATTGAGCGCTAGCCAGGAGATCGGGGTGAAAGACCAGCGCACAGAAGCGGCAGGGGCTGTCATTCAGCGTATATGCTGCATGGATATCGCCGGATTCTATGAATACGGCTTCGCCCTGGCGGAGCGTGAAATAGTCGGTATCGACCTGGAACATAATCTCTCCCTCCAGCAGCAGGAAGAACTCGGCTTCCTCATGCCAGTGTGTATCAAGGACAGGAGTTCCGGCGGGAAGTTCGATCCAATAGGCGGAAAGCGGGAACATGACATCGCCATGAACACGGTCTTCTTTGAGTAGACGCTGCGAGGTGCGGTCCATTAGAGGCCTCCTTTTCGAGAAAACATCAGAATAATGTTATAAATAAGCTATAATATATTAGTTTTGTAGAATTATTATCGTTATAATGCAACTATAAACACCAAATTGAAGGGTGGCAAGTACCACATGAAATTTACAGACGGCCTCTGGCTGGTTCGTGACGGAATCAACATCAACGGTGCAGTTCAAAACTATGTAGTGGAAAAAACAGCTGAGGGATTAACGGCTGTTACACAGACGACTCCAATTACAGGACGTTCAGCAACCCTGAACTCTACGCTCCTGACCGTGAAATTCCATTCTCCGCTTCCGGGCGTGGTGGGCATCAAAATCATTCATAATGATGGCGTATTGGACCGTGGTCCAGCCTTTGAATTGACTAAGGGAACCGGCGACCACGTTCAAATCGAAGAAACCGATGCACAGACCGTGCTCATCAGCGGCGGACTTCGCGTTGTAATCAACAAAGGGGCTCAATGGTCCGTAGACTTCTTCCGGGGCGACGAGCGTATTACCGGCAGCGGTTACAAATCAATGGCCTACATTACCGACCAGGACGGCAACACCTACATGCGTGAAGAGCTGGATATCGGCGTAGGCGAATTCGTCTATGGTCTGGGCGAGCGCTTTACCTCTTTTGTCAAAAACGGACAGGTAGTAGACATCTGGAATAAAGATGGCGGCACCAGCTCCGAGCAGGCTTATAAGAACATTCCTTTCTATGTTACAAGCAAAGGCTATGGCGTATTTGTTAACCATCCCGAACTGGTATCGTATGAAATTGCTTCAGAAAAAGTGAAGAAAGCGCAGTTCAGTGTAGCCGGCGAAAGCCTGGAATACTTCATCATCGAAGGGCCTTCCATTAAAGAAGTCATCACCAAATACACTTCGCTAACCGGCAAGCCAGCGCTTCCGCCGGCATGGACCTTCGGCCTGTGGCTGACTACTTCGTTCACAACCGACTACGATGAAGCGACTGTGAATTCCTTCGTTGAAGGTATGGCTGAACGTGACCTGCCGCTGCATGTTTTCCACTTCGACTGCTTCTGGATGCGTGAATACCAGTGGACCGATTTCCAGTGGGACCCGCGCGTATTCCCGGACCCTGTCGGCATGCTGAAACGCCTGAAGGAAAAAGGCCTGAAAATCTGCGTGTGGATCAACTCCTATATCGGACAACGTTCGCCGCTGTTTGAAGAAGGCAAGAAAAACGGCTATCTGATCAAAAAAGCAAACGGCGACGTGTATCAGACAGACCTGTGGCAAGCAGGCATGGGACTTGTAGACTTTACGAACCCTGCAGCTTGTGAATGGTATGCCGGTTACCTGCGTGACCTGGTGGATATGGGTGTAGACAGCTTCAAGACCGACTTCGGCGAACGCATTCCTACCGATGTCGTGTACTTCGACGGCTCCGACCCGCAGAAAATGCACAACTATTACACACAAATGTACAATAAAGTGGTCTTCGAAGTACTGGAAGAGAAGCTTGGCAAACATGAAGCTGCTGTATTTGCCCGTTCAGCTACGGCTGGCGGACAGCAATTCCCGGTTCACTGGGGCGGTGACTGCTACGCAGATTATGAGTCGATGGCAGAAAGCCTTCGCGGCGGGTTGTCCCTGGGCTTGTCCGGCTTCGGATTCTGGAGTCATGACATCGGCGGGTTCGAAAATACAGCTCCTGCGCATGTGTTCAAACGCTGGCTGGCCTTCGGCTTGCTCTCGAGCCATAGCCGTCTGCACGGCAGCACCTCGTACCGCGTGCCTTGGGCATATGATGATGAAGCTGTGGATGTTACCCGCTTCTTCACCAAGCTAAAATGCAGCCTGATGCCTTATCTGTATGATGTGGCCGGACAGGCGCATGAGCTGGGCTGGGCTTCGATGCGTGCAATGGTAATGGAATTCCCGGAAGATCCTACATGTGAAGTGCTTGACCGTCAATATATGCTCGGCGATAAGCTCCTTGTGGCTCCAATCTTCCAGGAAAACGGCGAAGTGAAATACTACTTGCCGGCTGGACGCTGGACTCACCTGCTAAGCGGTGAAACGGTTCAAGGCGGATCTTGGCGCAAAGAAAAACATGATTTCTTCAGCCTGCCGCTGTTCGTACGCCAGAACTCGCTCTTGGCTACAGGCAGTGTGGATACCCGTCCGGATTATGATTTTGCCGATGGCGTGAAATTCGGTCTGTATGCTCTGGAAGACGGGGCAGTAACCACTGCAACTGTCCGTGACATGAGCGGTGCGCCTGAACTGACCGTGAAGGCTGAACGTAAAGGCAGCACCATCACCGTTAATGCAGAAGGAAGCGGCAAGGCATTCACACTGGCTGTGAAAGACCTGGGTGCTATCGCTTCTGTCGACGGAGCGGAGCAAGCAGACGATACAACAGTGAAAGTGAACGCCGGCGCCAACTCCGTATCGTTCACCATTACCCTGAAATAAGAATAGGATTCTGCACCCTGGCAGAATGACACAGAACCTCTCTGTACGACATGGCTGTGAAGCATCCATGAAGTCAGGGAGGTTTGTGCTGTGAGGGGATCTGCCGGGGGGATCCCATAATCAGAATTGTGTTATAGATCGGCTGATTCGTATTAGTGTTACGCCGGTAATGTCCGTATACTGTGATTGTTTACAGATTCGTATGAACGAAGGAGCTAATTCACTATGCATAGTCAAGAGAACCAAGCCGGAGTGTTCAGCCAGTCTGAGTATTCCTCGGCCACGGCGCTGTCCACGGCCGCCAATTATATTATGAACTCGCAGGAGCCATTTACTCATACTTACCGGACGTTCATTCGGCTGCGGGAGAATGGAAGCCTGACCCTGAAATTCTGGCACAGCAATGCGGTGGATTCGACCTGGGATATGGGCCTTGAAGCGAGAGGCAGCGAACCGGGAGGCCAATGGAGTATTGAGGCGGCTTATATTGCCGACGGAGGTCTGGAACCGGATGGTACGGTCGCGGCAGGCACTCAGGTGCCCGTGACCTTCTCGGGAGGAGCAGCGAAGCAGGTTGCCCCAGGCGAAACCTTCTGGAGTGATGAGGCTTCCCTTACACTGCCGGAGGGTCACTATCTTGCTTTTACGTGGACGATTAGAACGGCTTCACCAGGCAAAAGCTTCCCGTACAACGTGGAAGGTATCCTGGTCTCTGCCTACGATGGCCCGGGGAATCTTGCCGCTCAGGAATCAGATGTATCTTTCAGTGTATCGGACAAGCTGCTGGTATTGCCAAGCTACATCGGCTACAAGAAACGAGTATCCAAGAAGCTTGTATTCCTGGGTGATTCCATTACGCAGGGGGTGCGGACGGCAAAGGACGAATATTCCTATTGGGCTGCGCGGATTGCCGAAGGACTGGGAACCGGTTATGGGCTATGGAATCTCGGGTCCGGCTGGGGCAGAGCTTATGATGTGGCAACGAACGGCTCATGGCTGAATAAGGCCAAGCAGGGGGATGAAGTGCTGATTGTGCTGGGCGTGAACGATCTCGATATCGGCAGACGTTCAGCTGCGGAATTGCTTGAAGATCTGGCGCACATTATTGCTTTGATCAGAGAGGCGAATCCGGAAGTGAAGATTATTCTGGGCACTGTGCCGCCGTTTAATTTTGAGGGCGAGCGTGAGGAGGCCTGGCGGAGTGTGAATGCACAGATCCTTACAGCTCCCCCTGCAGGGGTCAGCCGCGTATTTGATATCGCGGCCGTACTGTCGATGCCGGCTCCGGCAGACCACCGGGTCCGCGCGGAGTATATGAGCAATAGTGACGACCCGCATCCGAACGGCACGGCCGGCAAGGCGGTGGCGGAGGCTTTTCTGGCGTGGTATTGAGGAAGAAATAAAGAACACCCAAAGCACACTAGGCATACTATGTATTACTTTTATAGGGAGGTAATGCATACTATGGGTATCCAGATGGGATCACAGCAAAAAGTGTTGTATCAGGCAGATCAACATTATGTCCAAAACTTGAGATCGGTTAGAGATCATTTACACGGCATATGCAGACAACATGTCAATCAGTTTGTTCAAGTGCAAACATTAGACGGTCAAGTGTTCACCGGGAGAATTATGGGATGTGACAGAGGGTTGTTTTATTTGAAGGTACAGCATCATGAGGGACAACATCATGGGGGCCAACGCGCTTTTTACGGAAGTAGTATTAATGATACAATATTAACCCTTGTGCTGTATGAAATACTTGTGATCACTCTTTTGTATACTTAAACTTCAAAAAAGAGAACCTACATGTTGGTAGGCTCTCTTTTTTTTTGGGGCCTGTGGTTGATTAGAATGTCCGGAGAATAATCACCAGCAGAATGTACAGTACCAAGATTGTAGTAGTGGAAGTAACAAGACCTCCAATATTTCCGCAACCGCTCATTGTATTCCCTCCTCCGCAGGATGATCTTACAGATCCATGATATGCATCTTGCTCCATCTCTGTATGGACGTTTGACCAGCATTGGGATGTATATGATCAAAGATGAGGGAAGGTGATGTGCGGGCAACTGGTCCTCTTCGTATCAGGGGGTATGCTGCATCCGGAAATCCTTGGGAGAGCTGCCCACCTGTTTTTTGAACACTTTGCTGAAGTATTTAACATCATGAAAGCCGACCATCTCGGAGATCTGCGACAGCTTCAGGTTGGGATTCTGCAGCAGCAGTCTGGCTTTGTCGATTCTGACACTGGTGATATAATCCGAGAAATTAATGCCATACTCCTGCTTGAACTTGCGTGAAATGTATTCGCGGCTAACGTAGAATTTGCCGGCCACCTCCTGCAGCGACAGGTCGGACGGGTAGTTCTGCTCAATATATTTCACAATATCCGTCATCGGATTGCGTTCCTTGACTACTCTGGCGGCAAGCTCCTGCGAGAGCTGCTGCAGCATGGTAAAGGACCAGTCGCGCCAGGCGAACAAGGAGAAGGAATAGCCGCTTGGCAGGGGGGCAGGATTCCGTGTATCCGCCCGCTCAAGCTCTGCCAGCGCACTGTCTGCCTGTCCGCCTAGAACTTCACGTACCAGCCGAGAACGGAAGAGCAGGGCGTCGGCCTTCCATGAATTCAGCATCTCCGGGGTAACCACACCCCGCCGGCTGAGCTCATTGGTCCAATGCTGTGCAGCGGCTGACAACACCTCTGTGCTGCCGCTGATTACAGCCATTCTCCATTCTTCCTGCACGTCTGCAAAGATCACCGGGGCTCCGTTCCCGGTATCTACAGCTTCAGAAGGCGAGGAGAAATGGCAGTAATCATCATGTCTTAACAGATTGCGCCGGAGCAGGGCTTCGGCGGCTTCTGCGCGTTCTGCGGGCAGTCCTCCAGGCAGGCTGCCGACGGAGCTGATGCCAAAGTGCATCCGGAACTGCAGGGTCAGGTAAATTCCCTGGTTGATCCGGTTGACCAGCTCGACAACCGACTCCTGAACATCCCACAGGATCATTGCGATTTCGGGCGGTCCGCCCCAATAACGGAAGGCAATCCCTTTGCCCTGCTGCTGCAGAAATTCATTGCAGATATTAACGATGGCATAATACATCAGCTCGCTGTCTCCGCCAAACCGTTTGATCAGCGGATTGTTGCCGGGATCGGTCTGGACCAGAATCAGCCGTGAGACGGAGGTATTAGACGGTACCACTCCCTCATCCAAAAGCCTGCGCAGCGTAGCATCCGCATTGAGCGGATCATCGATCAGTGCCGACAGCAGCTTCTCCCCATAGATGGGCTTGATTTCATTCAGTCTTATGCTCTGTTTCTGCCGGTGGCTGCGCTCTTCTTCTTCGGTCCGCCAGGAGGCAACCGCTTTGGATACAGCATTATTGATCATTTCCGGCTCAATGGGTTTGAGAATATAGTCAATCCCGCCATGACGGACGGTCTGACGGACAAAGTCAAAATCATTATGGCCGCTGACCACAATAAATTTGGTGCCCCCGGCAAATTCATTCACCCAGGTCATGAGCTCGATCCCGTTCCCCGACTCCATCATCATGTCCATAATGACCAGGGCCGGCTTTTCCCTGCGGATCAGCTCTATGGCTTCGTTGCCGTTTCCGGCTTCGAGAATCTCTCCGATCTGATGCGCGTCCCAGTCGACCAGAAGTCTGACCGCCTTGCGTACTCTGGCTTCGTCGTCAACAATCAGCGCCTTCATATCTCTTCACTCTCCACTACAATGTCAAATTCCAATCTGATCACTACTCCGCCTGCTATATGATTATCGGCAGTCATCACAGCACTGTCCCCGCAGACCAGCCTTAGCCGGGCGAGAACGTTGGGCAGGCCGATCCGGGCGCCCGGGGCATCCCTTGTGCTGTCTGCACTGTCTGCGCTGTCCGCATCTTTCAGGGTGTTAATATCCAGCTGGCTGGGATGCTGAAGCTCCTGCTGCAGAGCCTCCAGCCTTGCTGCCGGAATGGAACTGCCGTTGTTATGGATAATGATCTCCATCCGCCCGGAATCCAGCCGGGCCGCCGTAATCTCGATCAGCCCGTCGGTACGGGCGAGATTGAAACCGTGCTTGAAGTAATTCTCCACAATGGGCTGGAGGATCATTTTGGGCATCAGCGCCTTCAGCAGCGATTCTTCCATATCGTAGCGGAAAGTGAACTTGTTTTCAAAACGCTCCTTTTGCAGCTCGATGTAGGCTTTGACATGATCCAGCTCATTTTGAACCGTAACAATCTTCTCATCATTGTACATGCTGTAGCGCATCATCTTGGCGAGTGCGGAGAGCAGGGCATAGATTTGCGGCACCTTAAGCTCCAAAGCGAGCGTACCGATAATCTGCAGCGTATTGTTCATAAAGTGAGGATTAATCTGCGATTGCAGCGCCCTCAGCTCATTGGTTTTGTTCGACAGCTCCAGCCGGTATTCACGCAGAATCAGATTGTTGATCGTATCCATCATACTGCGGAAGCGCTCAGTGACGAGGCCGATCTCATCCTTACCGGTTGGTCTGATATCAATCTCCAGATTACCCGTCTGCACCTGATTCATGTACCTTGTCAACTGCTTAATCGGAGCTGTAATCCGGAAGGAGATGAGAATCGTCAGCGCAATAATCATAACCATCAGCAGCACCAGCAGCATGATGTTGATCCGGGCTGATTCGTTGGCTTCACGGTACAGGTAAGAGACCGGAATCTGCTTCACCAGCGTCCAGTTCAGTCCGGAACTTTCTATCCTCTGATAGATAAACACAGCTCCATCCTCTTCAAAATATCCCTGGGACAGCCCGCTTCCCGCGATTTGCTTGTCATACCAAGAGGCATTCAGCGGTTTGCCCAAGGTTGCTTCATCATGGCTATATACCACTGTGCCGCTGCCATCCACCAGATAGATATTCTCCTTACCCCGTTCATACAGCTGGTCCATAATATCCGTAAACGCCGTCAGCTTCACATCAATAGAGAGATAGCCAAGCGCATCGGTGGAAGGAATTCTCTCAATCCTTCTGTGCAGGGTGAAGACCGGCTCGGGGCTTAACTGCGGAATCACTGAATTCATACCGTAGCTGTTGCTTATATGTGTGCTCTGAAAAGAGAGGGGATACGGATCCGTGATCCGGGAGTCAGCATAGAGCGGAATTCCCTGCCACCGCTTGGGCGTGGCGTTGTGGGCTACGAGCGTGGCTTTACTGTCTTTGACACGGTAGAGATAGACCTGAAAGATGTCAGGCATAGATGTCAAAATATAGTTCAGTGAAGAGTAAATCCGGATATTGGCCGTCATATCGTCGTAGCCCGCTTCGAGCTGTCTATAGAAGTCCGAGTCCGAGTAGACCGTCAGGGAGAGCCGGTTTACCTCCTGGATCAGGCTGTTGATATTTTTGTAGCCTTGGTATAGCAGATTTTTATTCTCATCCACTGCCCGGGTCCGAAGAGACTTCGTCGTGTAGGAATAGCTGATAAACATCGTCGCCATAATACAAATTAAGGTAGGAAGGAGTAAAAATACAATCAATTTAGTGCGAATACTGTTCCATTTCATCGATTCTTGTCACATCCGATCAATATTTTACACCTTAACGATCACATGAGTAGGTGTAAGCAGTCCTTTGAAAAATAGATAATATGTTTAGATCATAAACAAGTGAGTGAGTAAAAGAAAGGGGGACGGGTGAATGCGCGGTTCGAAGTTGTCCCAATTTGGTCAACAGACTTTTTTTGTGGGTCCGGCTTTATTGTTTTTTACCCTGATTACTATTATTCCATTTCTAATGGGGATGTACTATTCCTTCACGGACTGGAACGGCGTATCGGGTAACGTAAGCTGGGTTGGCATTGATAACTTTAAAGCGATATTTACAAATGATCCGGATTTCTGGTCATCCTTCTGGTTCACCGTGAGATTTACTGTGCTGGGAGTTGTTTTGACCAATGTAGTGGGCTTTTTCCTGGCCTATCTGCTGACAAAACCATTGAAAACACGCAATATGCTCCGTACCATTTTCTTCATGCCGAATGTGATCGGGGGATTGCTGCTCGGGTTTATATGGCAATTTATCTTCATCAAGGGTTTCGCCACGATGGGCGATATCACCGGCTGGTCTTTCTTTAACCTTCCATGGCTGGGTGATGCAACAACCGGTTTCTGGGCCATCGTCATGGTGTTTATCTGGCAGTCTTCCGGTTATCTGATGGTAATCTATATCGCTTCACTCAGCAACGTATCCAAAGAAGTGCTCGAAGCTGCTGAGATTGATGGCGCATCCCGGATGCAGGTGCTTCGCAATATTATCGTTCCTTTAATTATGCCTGCAGTGACCATCGGGCTGTTCCTGGCGATTTCCTGGTCCTTCAAAATGTTCGACCTGAACTTGTCCCTGACTAAAGGCGGACCGTTCAAATCGACGGAGTCTGTGGCCATGAACATCTATAATGAAGCCTTCCTGAACAACCGTTACGGTCTGGGTACGGCCAAAGCGCTGCTCTTCTTCCTGATTGTCGCGATTATCACTATCATTCAGGTCCGTGTGACGAAGAGCAAGGAGGTAGAAGCTTAATGAATGCAAAGTCCAAAAGCAGATGGAATATCGGAATTGAAGTAATCATGATTCTTTTGGCGCTTCTATTCCTCTCGCCTTTCTATTTCCTGCTGGCGAACTCGGTGAAATCCTTCGGGGAGATCCTGAGCGATGCTGCAAGCTGGCCGCAGCACTTCATGTGGTCGAACTACTCGAACGCATGGCGGTTGGCCCGCTTCTCTGAAGCGTTCCGCAACTCGCTGATTGTCACCATCATCAGTGTGGTTCTGATCTCTTTGTTCAGCGCAATGGCTGCTTACCGTATGGTTCGCTCCAATAGCCGGTTCAACCGGGTGCTGCTGCTGCTGTTCGTAGCCGCTATGGTCGTTCCGTTCCAGACCATCATGATTCCAATCCTAAAGGTCGTTAATGTACTAGGAGTGAATAACTCCTTTGTGGGTCTCATTATTTCCAACCTGGGACTCAGTATTCCGATGGCGATCTTCCTGTTCCACGGCTTCATCAAGTCCGTACCTCTTGAGATTGAAGAGGCGGCAACGGTCGACGGCTGTAATCCGATCTCTGCGTTCTTCCGGATTGTACTTCCTCTTCTGAAGCCGATGCTGATGACCATTATCGTTCTGAATGCTCTGGGAATCTGGAATGACTATCTGCTTCCGTCACTGATTCTACAGGCACCTGGACTGCGGACCATTCCGCTGGCCACCTTCTCGTTCTTCGGCCAATATACGAAGCAATGGGATATGGCACTCCCGGCACTGACCATCGGGGTTGCTCCAATCGTGATCTTCTATCTGTTCATGCAGCGTTACATTGTTGAGGGAATTGCGGCCGGCTCGGTGAAAGGTTAATACCCGGGCCCCCGTTCCACATATTAATCAGTTAAATTATACAAGGGGGAAATAAAATGTTTAAGAAACGTTCTGCGCTGTTAATGTCATCTGTAATGCTAATGTCAGTAGCACTCGCGGCTTGTGGCGGAAATTCAAATAATGCCGCATCAAATAATGCATCAAGTGGAAACGCTGGCAACAAATCCGGTGAAGTGAAAACGGTTAAAATCTTTCAATTCAAGACTGAAATCGTGGAAGGCCTGAACGAGCTGAAGGTTGAATTCGAGAAAGAATATCCTAACATCAAGCTGGATATCCAGACTGTCGGCGGCGGTGCTGACTATGCGGCAGCCCTGAAGACTAAATTTGCTTCCGGCGATGCTCCTGATATTTTCTCGAACGGCGGTTATGCTGAAATGGCACTATGGGGCGACAAATTGGAAGATCTGTCCGATCAGCCTTGGGTGAAGGATCTGATTCCTTTGGCTGCTGAGCCAATGACCAAAGACGGTAAAACCTACGGAATGCCGATGAACCTTGAAGGTATCGGTTATGTATACAATAAAGACCTGTTTGCTAAAGCAGGCATCAAAGAAACTCCAAAAACTATTTCCGAGCTGGAAGAAGACGCTAAGAAGCTGCAGGCGATCGGTGTAACTCCATTCGGCAATGCCTATCAGGAATGGTGGCTGCTGGGGATTCAGGGCATTAGCGTAGCTTTTGCACAACAGGATAATGTGGATGAGTTCATCAAGGGCCTGAATGCCGGAACTTCCACAATCGTGGGTAACGAGAAGTTCAAGGATTGGAGCAACCTGCTTAATCTGACTGTGAAATACGGACAGAAAAATCCTTTGACTACAGATGCTAATACTCACCTGGCTTTGTTCGCCAAGGGCGAAACAGCTATGATGCAGGAAGGCAACTGGGCACAGACTCTGGTTGACAACATCACTCCTAACATGAACATTGGTATGTTCCCTATGCCAATCAACGACGATGCTGCGATGAACGATAAGCTGTCTGTAGGTGTTCCTGCGAACCTGGTTGTGAACAAGGATTCCGGATCGAAGGAAGAAGCAAAAACCTTCCTGAACTGGCTCGTAACTTCAGACATGGGTAAAGAGTATATCGTGAAAAAATGGAAGTTCATCCCTGCCCTGTCCACCATTCCAGCAACCCCTGAAGATATTGGTCTTCTTGGTGCCGATGTATGGAACTATGTTAAAGAAGGTAAAGTATACGGTTTGCAAGCTTCCAAATTCCCTGATGGTGTAACCCAGGAATTCGCAAGTGTGATCCAAGAGCTGATCGCTGGTAAAACTGACGAAGCCGGCTGGGAAAAAGGCATGCAGGCGGCTTGGGACAAGCTGAAGAAATAATTCGTTAAACAGAGAGTCCGAAGCACGGACCAAATTAGTATTTAGCAGTTGGATAAAGTGGATTAACAAAAGGCGCTCCGTCTATCTCATCTTTGATGTGAGGCGGAGCGCCTTTAATTGTTTTACAATAAGAAAGAAGAAAGGGAGTGGGAGAATGGCCGGAGAAGGTTATGCTAACGTTCAAGTCGGTGTTGATTATTATCCGGAGCACTGGGAGGAATCCATGTGGGAGCCGGATGTTAAGCTAATGAAGGACAGTGGGGTCAAAGTGGTCCGGGTGGCAGAGTTCGCCTGGAGCCGTCTGGAACCGGTGGAAGGGGATTTTCAGTTTGACTGGCTGGACAGGGCGATAGATCTGTTTCACAAGTATGGCCTGCAGGTTGTGATCGGGACGCCCACGGCTACACCGCCGCGCTGGCTGACACAGAACTACCCGGATGTGCTGCCGGTCTTTGCGGACGGGCAGACATTTCATGAAGGGGTGCGGGGGCACCGCTGCTACAACAGTACCTCCCTTCGCCAATTTGGAAACCGTATCATTGAGCGCCTGGCTCATCACTATAGCAGCCATCCGGCTGTAATCGGCTGGCAGACAGATAATGAATTCAGCATGCTGGACTGCTGCTGCGACCGCTGCAATGAAGAATTCCGGGACTGGATACGGGCGAAATATGGGACTCCCCAGCATTTGAACCAGGAATGGGGAACCGTTGTCTGGAGCGGGGAATACAGCAAATGGGAGGAGGTCACGGTGCCTTACGGCGGCTCGCTGCATCAGAATCCTTCGCTGCTGCTGGATTACCAGCGGTTTCAGTGGGATTCAAGCATAACCTTCCAGCGATCCCAGGTGGAGATTCTGCGCCGGGTCTGCCCGGAGCATTTCATTACCCATAATTTCCACAGCTATCCGCAGCGGCTGAACATGCATGGGCTGGCCGAGGATCTGGATGTGGCAGCCTTCGATTATTATCCCAACCCGTCCCCGCAGAAGCAGTCAACCGCGCCGTACAGCGGGGCGCTTTCTCTTGATCTGACCCGGGGGATCAAACGCCGCAACTTCTGGATCATGGAGCAGCTTAGCGGACCTCCGGGCTGCTGGTTCCCGATGTGGCGGACACCGCACCCGGGACTCATCCGCGCTTATGCCTGGCAGGCGATTGCACGCGGAGCTGATACGGTCGTGCATTTCCGCTGGCGCAGCGCCACAGCCGGAGCGGAGCAATTCTGGCATGGGCTGATCGACCACAGCAATGTGCCTGGGCGGAGGTTCGCCGAATTCGCACAGCTGTGCGGTGAAGTGAACCGCTTGTCCCCGGTGCTGGAGGGGACGAAGGTCATCAGCGGGGCTGCTATCCTGTATTCGCATGAGCAGCTGGCAGCACTGCGTATCCAGCCCCAGGCCGAAGGCATGGACTATTATGAGAACATCAAGCTGTACCACCGTGCGCTCACCAAGCTTGGCATCAGCTGTGATGTCATCGACTGGCGGCAGCCGCTTGAAGGATACAAGCTGGTGATTGCGCCCAGTCTGTACCTGCACGATGAAGAAGTCTCCCGGTCCCTGGAGGCCTGTGCATCAGCCGGGGGGACGGTGATCCTTACGAACCGCAGCGGCGTGAAGAATATGAACAACATCTGCGTGATGCAGCCTCTGCCCGGATTATTCTCACATGCAGCAGGCGTTACCGTGGAGGAATATGACCCGGTCGGAAGCGAAAATCACGTGCTTCGTGACCGTGAGGGGGTCCTATATGAATGCAGCCAGTGGTGCGACATTCTACGGCCGGAGGAGGCAGAGCCCATTGCCTGGTATGGCGACGATTTCTTCGCCGGAGCTCCTGCAGTTACCGTGAACCGCTTCGGAGCAGGCAGGATTTATTACATCGGAACTCATGCCGGGGAGGACTACTGGCTGAAGCTTCTCCATGATATCGCGCTGGAGGCAGAGCTGAGCCTGTTTCCGGGACTGCCGGACGGCGTGCAGGCCTTCTCGCGTACCGGAGAGGCGGGAGATCTGCTGTTCCTGCTGAATCTTACCCGGACGACACAGACTGTCGGGCTGGACAAGCATTACCGCAGCGCTCTAACCGGTGCCACACGATCCGGAATGGTTGAGCTTGCTCCGTATGCCGTAGAGATTCTGAGGAAAGAAAGCTGAACCATCCTCCAGCATCTGAGGAATCAGTGTAGCCGCCGGAATTGTTCTGGCGTTGTCCCGGACTGTTTGCGGAAGGTGGCTACGAAGTGGCTGACATCGCGGAAGCCGACACGCTTCGAGATGGCTTTTACGGTGAGATCCGGCTGGCTGACTAGCAGCTCCTTGCTCTTGCGGATACGCAGGCGGACGAAATAGGCATAAGGCGAGAGGCCGAAAGTTTGCAGGAAGAGGCTGTTGAGGTACCGTCCCGATACCTCGAGCTGCATGGCAAGATCGTGGAGACCAATATCGGGATCGCCATAATGGCTGTCCATCCATTTCAGCAAAGGCTGCACTTTGTCCACATTGCGGGAAATGGCGGTATTATTGTGCAAATATCCGTATTTGTTCAACGTAAGAAGGAAACGATAGGCATCGGTAGAAGCGCCAAGGCTGAACAAATCCTCTGCGGCATCATGGCGGTCGAGCATTTCCTTCAGCATTAGAGGCAGCGGAGCCCCGCTCTCCCAGCGGTAGAAGGAGTTGGCATTCATCCCCAGTGAATCGAGAATATGCCGGGCGGAGCTTCCTCCGAAGGTTAGATAATAAGTGCACCAAGGTTCAGCGGAGAGTGCTTCATAGCGGTGTGGAGTGCCCGGCTGCAACAGCACGCCGCTGCCTTCGGGTAGCGTAAGCTTTTTATTCTCGAAATGGATCAATCCTTCGCCTTGCGAAGTCTGAAGCCAGTGATAGACATGATAACCTTCCGGCCGTGATACCTTTTCCTGGTCCGGATTATAACCCATACTGTCCAGCGTAATCGGAAGATGATGTCCGCCTTCCTGTCCGAATACAATTCTTTGCGGTGCTGCCACGAACATAATGATCGACTCCTGTAAGTTCCATATTATTATATGACACAGCGGTAATATTATATTTAAAGGGGATCGGCAAACGGTTACAATATGAATATACTTATACTATAAAGGATGTGCGATGCTTGATCAACGATAAATTACCGAAAATTTGGTATGGCGGAGATTACAATCCGGAGCAGTGGGACGCGCCTGTATGGGCAGAGGACGAACGGATGTTCAAACTGGCGGGGATTGATGTCGCTACGATTAATGTATTTTCCTGGGCGCTGATTCAGCCGTCTGAGGATATCTACGATTTTTCCGGACTTGATGAATTAATGGACCGCTTATATAACAATGGAACCTATGTCTGCCTGGCTACGAGCACCGGGGCGCATCCAGCCTGGATGGCTCACCGTTATCCCGAAGTAACCCGGGTGGATGTTCAGGGCAGAAAACGCAAATTCGGAGGACGCCACAACTCCAACCCGAACAGTCCGGTTTACCGCAAATTTGCTGCCAAGCTTGCAGGCAAGCTGGCAGAACGCTATAAAGACCATCCGGGACTGGTAGCCTGGCATATTTCCAATGAATATGGCGGTTACGATTATTCCGAGCAATCCGCGGCAGCTTTCAGAGTCTGGCTGAAGAACCGTTACGGCTCGCTGGATGCTCTGAATAAAGCCTGGAATACCCGTTTCTGGGGACATACCTTCTATGATTGGGAAGAAATTGTTGTGCCGAACGAGCTGAGTGAGGAATGGAATGGCAACCGGACCAACTTCCAGGGAATATCGCTCGATTACCGCAGATTTATGTCCTTCAGTCTGCTGGAATGCTACAAGCTGGAGTATGATGCGATCAAGGCGCACAGCAAGAACGTTCCGGTCACCACGAACCTAATGGGCTTCTTTCCGGAGCTCGATTATTTTGAATGGGCCAAGCATATGGATGTCATCTCCTGGGATAACTACCCGTCTCTGGATACACCGGTCAGCCATACGGCCATGACGCATGATCTGATGCGCGGTCTGAAGCAGGGCCAGCCGTTCATGCTGATGGAGCAGACGCCAAGCCAGCAGAACTGGCAGCCGTACAACTCGCTGAAGCGTCCGGGCGTGATGCGTCTGTGGAGCTATCAGGCGGTAGCGCGCGGTGCGGATACTGTGCTGTTCTTCCAGCTCCGCCGTTCCATCGGTGCCTGCGAGAAGTATCATGGTGCAGTCATTGAGCATGTGGGACATGAGCATACCCGGGTATTCCGTGAATGTGCGGAGCTCGGCAAAGAGCTTGAGCTTCTGGGTGATCAGCTTCTGGATGCGCGCAGCGCAGCACAGATTGGTATTATTTACGACTGGGAAAACCGCTGGGCGCTGGATCTGTCGAGCGGACCTTCCGTAGCACTGGATTATGTAAATGAAGTGCATAAATATTACGATGCCTTGTACCAGCAGAATATCGAAGCCGATATGATCGGTGTGGAAGAGGACCTGCTGAAGTATAAAATTGTCATTGCTCCGGTGCTGTACATGATTAAGCCTGGGTTTGCCGAAAAGGTTGAAGCCTTCGTGAAGGCAGGCGGCACATTCGTTACGACTTATTTCAGCGGAATCGTGAATGAGAATGATCTGGTTACCGTAGGCGGCTATCCTGGAGAACTGCGCAACGTACTCGGCATCTGGGCTGAGGAAATCGATGCGTTGCTGCCGGGAATGAGCAATGAAATCGTGATGAGTAAAGAGTGGGGAGCGCTGAACCGCACCTATCCATGCGCGTTACTGTGCGATCTGATTCACGCTGAAGGCGCAGAAGTTCTGGCAGAGTATGGCACTGACTTTTATAAAGGCATGCCGGCTCTGACCGTGAACAGCTTTGGCGAAGGTAAGGCCTATTATGTGGCAACTAGTCCGGATGCGGCTTTCCTGCAAGGGTTCTTGTCGAACCTGTGTGCAGACAAAGAGATTCAGCCGCTTGTCAGTGCACCGGAAGGCATTGAGTCCGTACAACGCGTTAAGGACGGTGTATCCTATCTGTTCCTGCTGAACCATACAGAAGGTGAACTCAGCGCCGATATCGGTTCTGTGCAGCGTACCGATCTGCTGACAGGTAAGAGCTTCAGCGGTACGGCTGTTGTTCCGGGGCGTGGCGTACTGATTTTGTCAGACAAGTAATCTAGTAATCTAAAAGGACGGTTTTCCAGGCTTCATAGCCTGGAGAATCGTCCTTTTGTATGCTGTGGAACCCGCCGTTATGGTCACGACCTATAGAGAGGCCAAAATGGTATAATGCAGGATAGAGCATAAGAAGATTAACGGTTCAGAAGAGAGGCAGCACATGACAACCTTACTGGTAACAGGCTACCGTGCGCATGAGCTCGGGATTTTTGACAGCAAACATCAAGGGATTCCCTATATCAAAAAAGCGCTAAAAAACAGATTGATCCCTCTGATCGAGGATGGAGTGGACTGGATCATCACCCCCGGACAATACGGGGTGGATCTCTGGGCATGCGAGGTAGTGCTGGAGCTGAAGCAGCAGTATCCCGGACTGAAGCTGGGCATTATTACTGCACATGCCGCCCCGGAAGAGAAGTGGAAGGAAGAGAAGCAGAATGAATACCGGCGGATTGTTGCCGGGGCTGATTATTACGGTGCGGTCAGCAATGCTCCGTACGACGGAAGCTGGCAGTTCCGGGCCAGAGATGACCTGCTGCTGCGCAAAAGCGATGGGATTCTGCTGTTCTACGATGAAGATGCAGCGGAAGGAAGTCCGAAATTCTTGAAAGACCGGGTGCAGAAGCTGCATGAAGAGGGGCACTATAACCTCTATCTGATGCATGCCGAGGAAATCCAGAATATTGCGGATGAGGAAAGTCAACGCGGATATGAATGAGGAGGACAGACCCATGAGTTCTGTTCGGGAATCGCTGAAGAATAGAAAAAGCAGCTTATCCCGCAAATAAAGATACCGTCCCGCAGAAGGACGGTATTTTTGTTTTTTATATGAAGCTTTGCAGGGAAGGAGCTTTGCGGACCTTGGAGTTCTGCTCGTAGGCATACGCCAGGCGGATCAGCACCGGCTCCTGGTAAGCCTGCGCCGAGAAGGTTACCCCAAAGGGGGCACCGGCAGAAGTGTAGCCGGAAGGCACGACGATGGAAGGATAACCTGCTCTGGAGGTGATCCTTGCCCCGAAATCCGCGGGGAACAGCAGTGCATCAAGCTGATGCTCCTTCATGGTTGCGTCAATGCCAAGCTCCTTGCAGAGCCTGAGATCCGTTGCCCGGTCGCGGAGGTATTGCGGTTCCGTTAATGTACCGGAAGAGGTATATTCGGCGTCGAGCAGTGTGGCCTGGCCATATTTCAGAGTCTCCATCGGATGGGCATGATTGAAGTCAATAATATCCTTGAGTGTGCGTATCCGGGCTCCAGGTCCAAGGGCAGCCAGATATGCGTTCAGTGAGGTTTTGAATTCATTCAGCACCACGGAGGAATAACGGATCTCGCGTGCGGTCCGGATCTCTGCCGGATCAATGATGGTTGCGCCAAGCTCGCGCATCCGTTCCACCGAAGCGTTGAACAGCGCAAGCTGTTCGTCCGTCAGTTCTTCAAAATAATAATCCCGCGGGATGCCGATCCGCGCGCCTTGCAGCCCGTTCGGGTCAAGGAAAACTGTGTAATCCTCATGCAGACGGCCTGTGCTTGTGCCCATGGCGGCGTCGCTGTCATCCTTGCCCAGCATCGCGTTCAGCAGCAGTACCGCATCGCGGACCGTGCGTGCCATGGGTCCGGCGGTATCCTGTGTATTCGAGAGCGGCAGAATACCCGAACGGCTGATCATCCCCACGGTCGGCTTGATGCCGATGATTGAGCCGAGATTACCGGGGTTCAGAATCGAGCCTGAGGTTTCAGTTCCCACGGATACTGTGCAGAAATTGCAGGCCACAGCTACCGCAGAGCCGGCGCTGGAACCGCCTGTAGGTGTAGATATATTATAGGGATTCAGCACTTGTCCTCCGCGTGAGCTGTATCCGGACGGCATGCCATTTGTCATGAAGTTGGCGAATTCAGTCATATTGGCTTTACCCATAATGACCGCTCCGGCTTCGCGCAGTTTGGTGACCAAATAAGCATCTTTCCCGGCAAAAGAATCCGCCAACGCCAGCGAACCGGCACTGGTGTGCATTTTATCCCCTGTATTAATATTATCCTTCAGCAAGACCGGAATTCCGTGCATGGGTCCGCGCGGTCCTTGCAGGGAACGTTCCACATCCAGGGATTCGGCAATGAACAGGGCATCGGGATTGATCTCCAGCACGGAGTTGACTGTCAGTTCGCTTTTGTCATGCTCGGCGATACGTTCAAGATACATGAGAACCAGCTGTTTCGATGTGATATCACCGGTATCAAGCAGGGACTGGATCTCCGGAATGGTTGCCTCCACGATTTCAAACTGCATACGGGTTCACGCTTCTTTCCGTTTAGGAGTGGACTTCTTCTCCATCTAACCACAGTTTTCGGTGTCTTGATAGTTATCTTTTCGCCGGTTCCGACTAGAGTTACATCTATAGAGGTCAAAAAACCTGCACGCAAGCACTGTCATGCTTCATGCAGGTCTAAGTAACGCAGGGGATCCAAGGTAGTCAGCCAGCTATTATCAGGCTTTCGTGAAGCCTTCTTCCGCGAGGTATTCCTCGGCTTCTT
Organism: Paenibacillus diazotrophicus; assembly: GCF_042610465.1. Classification (NCBI taxonomy): domain Bacteria; kingdom Bacillati; phylum Bacillota; class Bacilli; order Caryophanales; family Paenibacillaceae; genus Paenibacillus; species Paenibacillus diazotrophicus. The sequence goes on along the minus strand of NZ_JBGJZN010000012.1, from coordinate 8,857 downwards.
CAAGTGTCTCGAACGCCATCTCCAGCTGAAGCCCGGCATAGAGATACCATAAATCTTCCTCAAACTTCAGACTGAGTGTATTACCCTCCGCGTTGTTCCACAGGGATTCGCTTTCTGCAGCAGCCTTCTTCTTGCGTTTGGCGGGAGCAGGAGCTTCCGGGATATACATAGACAAGGAGGTGATGGAAGCATCCAGAAGACTCCGCAGCTCAGCCTCAGAATAGTCGCGGATGTTAACCAGTCCCTTGTCATCTGTCTCATAGCCCCGCAGCAGCCCTGCGTAGACAAACCCGTTTCCGTTAGGATGCAGATGAGAGGCAACGGTCTTTTTGTCATGTCTGCTCTGCTCGAAGTGATAGTTTACACGCCCGAGTGATACGTTGCGGCGTTCAAGCTGGTCATAGGAATCAAGAATCGCCAATTTTTGTTCAAAAGTAAGCATAAACAGCCTCCGGTTCACGGTTTCATTAAATCAGGTGTACATGTGATTATATCACGGAGAGGAGCCGCGGCACTACATGTTAAGCCGTACGGATAGAGCTGCTCTGCGGCGGGGACAGCGGAAGGGCGAGCACAAAGGTGCAGCCCTGTTCCGGCCCTTCGCCAAGCTGCAGACTGCCGCCCATGGCTTCGGCGAGCAGCCGGCTGAAGGTTAATCCAAGCCCCAGCCCTCGCAGCGTGCTTTGCTTGTCACTGCTGCGGAAGAAGGCCTCGAAGACTCGCTCGCTGCATTCTTCAGGGATGCCCGGTCCATTATCAGTGACGCTAATCCTGGCATGTCCCTGCGGACTCTCCTCCAGGCGGAGGGTCAGCTGAAGGGGGTGTCCCGGCAGCTTGGCCTGTACGCTGTTGTTGAGCAGATTGACGAGAATCTGCTGGATGCGCAGCGGATCGCCCCGAAGGAACAGGGACCGTACCGGCAATTGCAGTATCGGCTCACATACCTCTTCGCTCTGAGTCAGCTTCCACTGGTAGACAACCTCCTCCAGCAGCGGAACAGCATCCAGCCGGTCATGACGGATGGCGACGATGCCAGCAGCCAGGGCGTTGTAATCCAGCAGATCTGCGACCATACGCTGAAGCCGCCCCGCCTCCATCAGAGCAATGTCGAGGAATTCACTGGCTTCCCCGCCTTCCACAATACCCTCACGCACGGCATGCACCAGCCCCTTAATGGAGGTAACAGGAGTCTTCAGTTCATGGGAGACCCCGGCCAGCATCACTGCCCGGGACTGCTCAAACTGCTGGAGCTTGCCCGCCATCTCCTGGAAGGAGACCAGCAGCTCGTGGATTTCCCTCTCCTTGGCCTCCGTCTTCAAGATGATGTTGTATTCACCGCCGCTGATCTGCGAAGCGGCGGCGGCCACCCGCTGAATCGGCTTGGCCAGCTTAATGGACAAGAGATAGATGGTCAGCCAGCTTAAGATGATCAGGAAGACGATCAGAATCGAGAAGAAGGTGATCTCCTCCCGTGGGATGAACCGCAGGGATCGTACGGACTGCAGCACCACTACCTGTCCGAGTGTCTGGCCGTTTCCTTGAATCCAGGCGCTGGCCGACTTGAACTCCGGGCTGCGCGCGGCATTCAAGCTGTCGTTAAGCTCGTAGCGCATCTCTTTGTCAGTCATAGCCGGCTGTGAGTACAGCAGCTCACCATTCTGTCCGGTGATAATGACGCACATTTCCTGCGTCAATTTGAAGAACCGTTTGCGGTCTTCAATCAGCTGATCCAGGGTTGGGGAAATAATCAGGCTTCCTTCCGCATTCACGCTACGGTCAGCAATCTCCTGCGCGAGCAGACCGGTGGTCTGCATCCGGTTGTTCATCGCTTCCTGCTGAATCCACCAAAAGGTCACCAGCGCGGTGAGCAGGAGACCGGTGCCGATAATCAGCAGATACCGGACCGTCCAGTAGGAGAGGATGGAGGTATGTGTCTTGCGCTGTTTCATCAACTTCAGGTGGTCCATAGTTGATACCCCGTTCCTCTAAGCGTACGGATTTCGCCTTCTTCAGCAGGCCAGTGGGACAGGGCCTGGCGCAGCCTTTTGATCGACAGATCCACTGCCCGGTCGCTTCCCTCATAATCCATCTCCCATACCTGCTCCAGCAGCTGATCCCGGGTACAGATCTGATTCGGGCGCTCCGCAAGGAAGAGCAGCACCGACATATCACGCGGGCTCAAGGAAACCTCGGCTCCGTTCAGAAACACTGAGTGTGCGCCAAAATCAATAAACAGGCTGCCATAATGGCGTTTGCGGCTGCCATCAGACCAATGGGAGGGGCGACGCAGCACCGCATTTACACGGGCCACTACCTCATCGGGGATGAACGGCTTGGACATGTAATCGTCGGCCCCTCCGTCCAGTCCGGCCAGCCGGTCGTGAATAGAGTCTCTGGCGGTCAGCATAATTACGGGACAGCTGCTTCGCTCACGGATCAGACCCAGCAGCTCGAAGCCATCCATATTCGGCAGATTGATATCGAGCAGAACCAGGGAGGGCGGCGCCATCCCGAAGTTCTCCAGCGCGGTGCGTCCGTCTGCAGCGCGTGTGACCTGAAAGCCTGCTTTTTTGAGATAAGCGCCAAGTACGCGGGCAATGGCTTCCTCATCTTCAACAATCAGAATGGATTTCATCATCTATTGGCAGTCTCCTGACAGCTTTAGGATTAGTTAAAATTACGACAATTTTATCATAATACGGATGGGGATGCTTTGACTTATTCCCGACATATGGCTTTGTTACAATGGGAACCAGGTCATATCGGATCACATAGGAAAATAGGGATGGAGGAATCAGGATGAAGAAAAAAACAATCGCTATAGCCGCAGCAGGAGTCGTTATCGTAGGGGCCATCACCGCATTTATCTTTTTGAATAACAGCTTGGGCAATAAGGTTGAAATTGAGTCCGTCATTCCGGCCCAGGAGCAGGAAACGGCAAACGGCACGAATACCGCGAATGCGGCTGCCGCTACAGAAGGGGCAGGAGCAACTGTTACAGCGGAGCAGCTTAACGGCGCCTGGAACATCGCCGGCACTTCGAAAGTGTACTGGTCGGTAACGACCTCCAAGGAAACTGTCAATTTCGTGGACCCGTCGGTTACGGGAACCTGGAATGTGAACCTGGACGATGCAGGGGCGATGACCGGCGAGGGCACCGTGGAGATGAGCGCGCTTGATTCCGGCAACGGCCAGAGAGACGAGCATGTGAAGGGAGCGGACTTCCTTTCGGTAACAGAATTCCCGCAGTCCACCTTTGCTGTGAAGTCTTTCTCGGAGCTGCCCGCGGAATGGACGGAAGGCACGGCGGTACCCGTTCAGCTGCAGGGCACGATGACAGTCAAAGGCATCTCAAAGGACGTCACCTTTGACAGTCAGGCCGTATATAGCGGCGGACAGCTAATGCTGTCAGGCACTACTACCGTAACATTTGAAGATTTCGGCATGATCAATCCTCACTCGATTGTATTAGACACCGAGAATAATCTGGAGGTCCGGCTGGAGCTTGTACTGTCGAAATAACAGGAACACTTCAATAAAATCATGACAAGACTCTTCCCGGCAGCTGCACCTTTTGCGGTTACCGGGAGGAGTTTTTTTTTGTTTTTCGCTGGATATCCATCCTGCGCAGCGGTATATTTTTACTTATAGCCTGAAGGAGGGAAGCTTCATGATTGAAGTAGCGGCAGCGATTATACATAATGCAGATGGACAGATCCTGATCGCCCGCAGGCGGGAGGGCAAATCGCAGGCTGGATTATGGGAGTTCCCGGGCGGCAAGCTGGAGGCAGGCGAAGAGGTGCCGGACTGCCTGCGCAGAGAGCTGATGGAGGAGATGAGCATCGACATTCTTCCTTATGCGGCTTTTGGAGTGAATGAGCATGATTATGACGGATTCCAGATCCGGCTGATCGCTTGGGAGGCCGAATATCTGGCAGGCCCAATCCGACTGAGTGACCATGATGATGCCCGCTGGGTGAGTGTGAATGAGCTGGAAGGGTTTGCTTTTGCCCCTGCGGATATTCCTTTTGTGCACAGATTGCTGGATTCATTATAGTAAGCTGGACAACAGACGATAGAATATACATAGGAAGGAGCTGTTTGATCTGCCTGAGTATCATAAGCTTGTGCGTGACGGCATACCGGAGCTGATTGCTGCCGGGGGGCATGTCTGCGTGACAAGAGTACTGGAGCAAGAAGAGTACATTACCCAGCTGCGTGCGAAATTGCGTGAGGAAGCCGAAGAGTATCTCCGTGAGGACAACGACAGGCTGGCACTCGAAGAACTTGCGGATGTGCTGGAGGTTATTCGGGCCCTGGCAGATATACACGGGGCGAGCCCCGAGATGCTGGAGCAGATTCGTGCAGACAAGGCAGGGCGCCGCGGCGGATTTCAGGAGCGAATTTTACTGTTACGGGTAGAAGATGGCAGCTAGCTGTGTACCGTGTTTTTCTCGTTCAAGCAATAGGAGGTTGACCATTGATGTTCAAAAGCAGACTGACACTGTTCTTATGCAGTGCTGCCGCAATTGTACCGATCGTGCTGTATTTCTATCTCTACCCGCGGATGCCGGATTTTGTGCCGATTCATTATAACGGGACCACGGCTGACCGGTTTGTGGATAAATGGAGTGTGGATGTGACTCTGCTGTGCATGCTCAGCTGGATCGGCTTCGGATTTATGCAGCTGCTTCAATATGTGTTACGAAAAATATTTCTGAAGAGCTATATCCATAATGTGGCGTTCATTCACCGGATCTGGAATGCGGCCACCCTGCTTGTGACGGCCGGGTTCGCTGCAATCAGCGTGTGTGCCTTGCTTGCTATGATATAGCAGACTGGCCTGCGCTGACTGTACTCAAAGATTATAGTTTGATAGAATCAAAGGGAATTTAGCCCAATATCAAGGAGGATTCATGAATGACATTCGATAACGCTTACAAGGTGAAGTGGGGAATTCTCAGCACCGGCTGGATTGCGCACCAGTTCGCAACCGATCTGGCCCATGCCTCGAACGGGGTTGCCTACGCTGTAGGCTCACGCAATCAGGAGAATGCCGATGAATTCGCCGCAAACCACGGGATTCCTGTAGCCCATGCCTCCTACGAGGATCTGGTCAATGATCCGGAGGTGGATGCGGTCTATATCGGGACGCCGCATCCTTTTCATAAAGACAATGCGCTGCTTGCTCTGCGTGCCGGCAAGGCGGTGCTCTGCGAGAAGCCGTTCACGGTGAACAGCGGTGAGCTTGAAGAGATCGTGTCCTATGCCCGCGAACATAAGCTGTTCCTGATGGAAGCGATGTGGAGCCGCTATATTCCCGCCAACGTCAAAGTCAGGGAATGGGTTGCCGCAGGGCGGATCGGAGACGCTAGGATGGTGAAAGCAGACCTGGGCTTCCGTGCCGACTGGAACCCTGAGGGCCGTCTATTGAACCCGGCACTGGGCGGGGGGGCGCTGCTGGACGTCGGCATTTATCCGATTTCCTTTGCATCCATGATCTTTGGACCCCATCCCGAGAAAGTAGCCAGTACGGTATCCATGGGGGAAACGGGGGTAGATGAACATTTCTCACTGCTGTTGTCCTATGGTGATGGCAAATCGGCTTCCTTGAACGGCGGGATACGCCTGAATATGCTGCAGGAGGCTTATGTGTACGGCACAGAAGGTCATATTGTGGTTAAAGGTTCTTTTGTAAACCCGAAATCGGCCGAGCTGTATGTTGGCGGCGAGCTGGTGGAGACCTTTGAAGATGACCGTGCTTCGATCGGATATGCTTTTGAAGCTGAGGAAGTGGGACGCTGCCTGAAGGCGGGACTTACGGAGAGCCCGGTACTGACGCTGGATGAATCGTTAGCGATTCTCAGGCTTCTGGATCAGGTGCGTGCGGAGTGGGGGCTAGTCTACCCCGGTGAATAAACGCCGGAGGTAGGCGTTAGCATACCTGCTCAGTAGGGTAGATGCTAAGTAATCGGCTATTTACAACGCTCAGGAGAGAAATGCAGGAGGTGTAACATGGCACTGGATATTGACCGTTATCAAGGCTGTCTGCAAGGGCTGGCGGCGGGTGATGCGCTGGGGACCAGCGCCGAGTTCAAAGCCCCGGGGACCTTTGTGCCGCTGGAGGACATTGTGGGCGGCGGGGTGTTCGGGCTGCAGCCGGGACAGTGGACGGACGATACCTCGATGGCACTGTGCCTGGCGGACAGCCTGCTTGCGTCCCGGGGATTTGATCCCGCCGACCAGCTTCGGCGGTATGTCCGGTGGTTCCGTGAAGGCTACCTCAGCAGCACGGGAGAGTGCTTCGACATCGGGAACGCGACACGCTCCGCGCTGATGCATTTCGAGGCCAGCGGCGAAGCCTGCAGCGGATCGGAAGATCCGCGGGCTGCCGGGAACGGCTCGATCATGCGCCTCGCTCCTGTGGTCCTCTATTATGCAGAGGACCCGGCTGCTGCCATAGCGTACGCTGCGCTCAGCTCGCGGACGACCCATGCTGCTGCGGAATGCGTGGATGCTTGCCGCCTGATGGCAGCCTACATCCTAGCCGGACTGCAGGGCTGGAGCAAGCAGGAGATGCTGGCCCCTGATGCCTTCGGCGGCTGGCTGCGGGAGGATATGCTGTCCGGCAGCATCGTGGACATTAAGCGCGGTTCCTACAAGCGCAAGGCTCCGCCGGAGATTCAGGGTTCCGGCTATGTGGTGCAATCTCTGGAAGCGGCCCTATGGGCGTTCCACCAGTCAGCCAGCTTCGCCGAAGGTGCGCGGCTGGCTGTGAATCTGGGCGATGATGCCGATACTACCGGCGCCGTCTACGGACAGATTGCCGGAGCTTACTACGGCATCGGCGGCATTCCTGCGCATTGGTCAGACCTACTCGCCTTGCGGGGGCTGATTCGTGATTATGCCGGGCGGCTGTATATGGAGCGGGCGCGGACATAGGATACCATTGTAGAAGGATATACGGCAATCTCAGGCAGGGTCTTGTGAGAAAGGAAAATGGGTCATAACATTTTTGGTATGAACATACAGAGACATCCGGTATATTGCCGGATGTTTTTTTTTTTTATGGAGAGGGCATGAGATATCTTGAAAAAACAATGTAATAAAGTGATTAAAGAATTCCGATAAACAAGAATATTGTCGTTTTTTGTAATAAGGAATTTCAGTTCCCTTAATAGGGGGCGCATGGGGGCAGGCATTATGTCTAGAAGATACATAAATTCATTATCACAGCGCAGAATTTTGGCCGGCCTACGAATTTTTTGCTGTGTTTTATTAGCGGCAGGCAGTATCTATCCATTGCATGGGCAGAAAGCCTGGGCCACTGCTTCAGGTAAATTCACGGTCGTGTCGGGAGGGAGTAATCCGTTGGATGCCTTCGGTACGTATGTGGGTGTTGGAGATAATAACTTTGCGGTGGGTGACTTTGACAATGACGGTTACGACGATTTAATTACCCATACTACAGTTTATAAAGGAATCCGGTTTTGGAAGAACAACCACAATGGTACATTTACCAGTTCTGAAACCACAGGGCCTTTCAAAAACATATCGTTTTCATCTTCATTCTCTAACTTCTCCTATATGATACCGGGAGACTGGGATGATGACGGGGACACGGATCTGTACAATGTTTACTTTAACGAATATTACCGTAACGACAGCGGTCTATTTGTAAAAGCTACAGGCGCGGATAACCCGCTGAATGCGTTCGGTCTTGATGTCAAACCGCTATACACCTCATCCAGCATTCCCCGTAATTTTGTTGCTGCTGATTTTGACGGGGACGGGGATACGGATATAGCAAGCCGCAAGGCCAGTGACACGGGGATTAACCTGTGGATGAATAAGGGACAGGGACAATTAGCGAACATGACAGGAACGGCCGATGATCCATTCGCCTCCATATCCTTTGCGGCTGATCCGAACAACTTCACTAAAAACCAGCTAGTCCTGACAGATATGAACAGCGATGGAACAGTAGACATCTATAATGCCAAACTGAATGACGTATACATAAGCACACCGTCCGGCTTCCGAAGCTGGAATTCAATAAATGGGAATACCAACCCGTTAAAGTCTACCTATTACAGCAGTTCACTGCCTTATTTGGTGGCAGGCGATTTTGATGCGGATGGTAAAACCGATGTATTGCAGAGGCTGCTATACACGAGTACAAATAAATTGGATATTATTTTTTGGCAAAATGAGGGCAATAATACCTTCCTTACAAATACCGCCCTCCAGGATTCAATGGCCGATATTGTCAGTTCATTCGGAACTTCTATGGACCCGCCGACGTTTACCCCGGCCAAGATTGCAGTACTGGATATTGATGGGGACGGAGATTTGGATATATTCAATGCTTATAAAAATGTCTCATATCTAAATCCAGCTGCACCGCCCAAGCTTATTTCTGCCTCTCCCCCGAATGGGAAAACGGATGTGGACTTATCCAGTGGAATAACGCTTCACTTTGACCAAACCATTACGACCGGTGGAGATAGCGGGTATGTGACCGTACGCCAATCAACAGATCACTCTGTGGTGGCTAAAGTCCGTGGGGATGATGCTTCTGCCGTGTCGGGACTGGGAGCAGGGGCGGATATTCATGTGGCCTTGCCGGTTCATCTCAAACCCGGTACCACCTATTATGTCACGATCGATAATGGCACCTTTTATAATGCTCTTAATCAGACCTACGCCGGCCTGACCAATAAGTCGTTGTTACAATTCACGACTAGATTGCTCACAGATGCGGAGGCAGTATCGGATGATCTGGCGTGGCTGCAGGTGGGTTACGCTCCCGGAGACACTGCGTCCAGTGTGACCCAGAATGTGAATTTATCTGGAA
>NZ_JBGJZN010000011.1:0-91139 GCF_042610465.1 Paenibacillus diazotrophicus | reverse complement strand
CACTGTCTGTATAATCCGGTGTATTCGTATACGAGACAAATTGGTATTGTCCTCCGTAAGTCGTCGATCGATCTACGCTATATACCGTTGCACCGTCAACCGAATCCCATTTTAGATGAATACTATTAGAATCTGCGGTAGCGACAAGATTACTTGGTGCTACGACATTTCCCAATAGATCAATTTCATTGAGAAAAATAGGTGCACTGGTAATATTCTTAGCAACAATGTAGGCTACATTTTTTATTACAACATCTAATTCAGCATATCTTGGGTGTAAATTCCCTGTATGCTCATACTGTAATTCTGTATAAGGAATCGTATGTAAAACATTTCCTTGAAGGTCATAAAAATATAAATCAAAGTACCGTCCTTCTATACTTAGATAATAACTTTTTACATCTGAAATATAAGGCAAGTCATATCTTACCTCTTGAGCAAACTTTATTTCACTTCCAAGAATATCGTCACCATCAGTAGCAGCAAGAATTGATCCATTACCATCGTGGATATCGGTTGAAGGTACTCCCCTTAATAAACCTGCGTCAGGGGATAATGCACTGGCTGAATCAGGAGCAGATATCAGGATAAAAAAGAACAAGAACACACTTACTGCCAACAACTTTCTCATAATTATCTCCCTCTCACTTCTACACTTAGTATTCTTGCAATCGAATAGACCTTCACACACTCATCCCCCCCAAAAAAAAATAAGACTGCAACAAACACTCTTACAAATTCGCCAACAAGAAAATTATTCCTGTAAATTCGATGAAATTATTTACAAATCGACAAAAATCCTTTCGTAAATGTGTTCCCCTGAATTCGGCCACAAGCTGTATTAAGACTTATGGAAAACTTCGCTGGTTTTTGACAGGAACATTTGTTCGGTATATACTTTTCCTAGGAGGAGGGTATTCCCGTGGATGTTATGGAGAAACTTGAAATTTTGACCGCTTCGGCCAAATATGATGTAGCCTGCACCTCAAGCGGCAGCAACCGCCCGAGTCAGGCCGGCGGCATGGGCAAGGCGGTCATCATGGGCATCTGCCACAGCTTCGCGGCGGACATGATTTATGATAAGACCCATGGGATGGCGCTTATACATAAGCCCGGGCAGCAAGCGATCATTCCACTCGATGAATGGGTGCCTCCTGCACCCGATAAAGCCGAAGAGGAATACCGCAGTCTATGGAAGGGATTCTATAACGCCATAGGAATCCAAGAGCGCCGCAATGACCGCCTGCGTGCCTCGCTGATGCCCCGTCGTTATTGGAAACACCTCCCGGAAATGAACGATAACACAGCAGCTGCTCCAGTCACACGGGCAAAGCGTGTACAACAGCTTTCGCCCCAGCACTCCAACCGTTTGGAATAGACGGGGCTGTCCCAAAAAGTAGATATTCTACTGGCGGAAACGGACACGCTATCTTCTCAAAAGCTAAAAACTTAAAAGAGCAGCGATTCTCCTGTATTGGAGGATCCTGCTCTTTGTTTTTGGTCATATGTAGCTTGCTTTAGTAGATTGTGGGCAAGTGAAAGCTACCCGACCTCTATATAGATTGAACTTGTGACTTTTCTATTCAGGGATTGCCGTGACTCCAGAGAATATTTGGACTTCCGGCCGCTGTTGTCTGCAGATTTCTTGATTTATACCGCTGTTTACGGTAGAAATCCGCAGACAAAGGCGGACGCTACCGCTCCTACAGTTCCAAAATTCCCTTACACCACTTTTTCCTTTTATTACTATTCAAAGTTCAATCTATATAGATACGATTCCCGCTTAAACAGCGGAGAGGACGGAACGATTGTGGAAAAGCGATAGCGTTCGCCTTGGTCTCCGGATTTTCACCACTAAGGGGAATGAAAAAAATCTGGAGAGCACAACGATTGGAACAACGGTCCGTACGCGTAGCGTCCTCACAAGCGCAACCGTCTATCTGACTTCAAAAAAAGCTGTCCCAATCAGCCATTTCATGGCTTATGGGACAGCCCCTTTGCTTTGCCTACAAGATACTGTTCTCACCCATACGATACTTGACCAAACAGCCACCGGGTTGGCTTTCGTACCCATCCTGGGCAGTATTATGCCTGGGGAGAGGTTCATCCGGCTGCAGCCGAGCAGTAATCTTCCATTAAAAGCGGGATAGTCTGATGCCATCTGGCTATCTTTTCACAACCTGGAAGTTATCCTCGATCAGCAGCCAGTTCTGTGGAAAAGGAAGCCCCAGCTTCCAGTAACTAATTCCTCTAAGGCCAAGCTCCTTCAGCAGCGTAAATTTCGCCTGAATCGAACGGGCATCCTCGAACCAGACCTTATGCTGCTTACCAGCATCATCCGTATAGTCAAAATACGGTGCCTGTTCCTTGTAGTCATACTGAATCGCAGCATTCCTGGTTCTGGCCAGATCAATCGCCGCCTGAGGGCTTAGCGCTTTGGCATAGGCTCCGCCAGCAACGTAAGGCAAGGTCCAGTCATAGCCGTACAGGTTCTGCCCCATCATAATCTTGGACCCCGGCATCTCGCTCAGGGCATACTCCAGCACCTTGCGGACAGGTCCGATGGGGGAGACCGGCATGGGCGGCCCTCCGCTGTACCCCCACTCATACGTCATAATAATCACAAAATCAGCCACCTCGCCATGCACCTTATAATCATGTGCGGTGTACCACGCCCCCACTTGGGCTCTGCTTGTTTTGGGCGCTAATGCGGTGGACAACAGGAAGCCTTCCTGATGAATCCGTGCCGCAGCTTTGCGGAGAAATGTATTATACGCCTCCCGGTCCTCCGGGCGGAGAAACTCAAAGTCAAAATGGATATCGCGGAAACCGAGCCGTTTCGCAGTGTTGATAATATTGTCCAGCAGCCGGGCCTGAACAGCCGGATCATTTAGAATTAACCGCCCCAGCTCAGAGCTGAACTGTGCATTCTCCAAATTGGTCACGACCATCATCAACGTCACCCGATTTTGTCCGGCAATCGAAGCCAGACCATCCAAAGGCGGGGCCTCCAGAGAGCCATCCCGCTGCACCCGGAAGCTGAAGGGGGCCAGGTATGTGAGATGGGGCGCAGCCTCAGCTGCGGCATTTTGCAAACTCTGGGATACCTCTCCCCCTCTAGGTTCGACATAGGCGTTAATTTCCGCTTTTCGCTTCGGCTTAGACGGGATATACAAGCGAAGCCCAATCTGCAAAGGCTGATTCAAGGACAACTGATTGCTGGTAGCCAGAGTATTGATGTTAACACCAAATTTCCGCGAGATGCTATAGAAGCTGTCTCCCGGCCGTACCCAGTAATACATACCCGTAATCGGAATCACCAGGGTTTGCCCGACCACGAGCCTGCCGGGTGCAGACAGTTGATTGGCTTCGCTAATTTCAGATGCAGGTACTCCGTAGGCCTGCGCGATACCATACAGGGACTGGCCCGATTGCACCACATGAATTTGCATAATACCATCCTCTCGATCCGGACTGTGAATCATATATTTTATTCGGGTGAATGAGGAGGTATGCGGCTTTGGCAGAATGACACAGACTTACCTGTCTTCCACCAAAATAAAGACCGCCCCTGACTAATGGGCGGCCCTGATCACTTTATGCTTATTCACGGTATTGTTAGCTGGGCGTTCTCCAGCGGCGGAGGCTAGCAGTCTTCTGAGCTAGCAGTACTGCTTCCGTAACGGTTTACGGCGTTGGCATGCCGCCATTCGCGTTCAGCGTCTCCCCGCTGATATAGCTTGACTCCTGACTGGCCAGGAACACGTAGGCCGGAGCCATCTCGGCAGGCTGGCCCGGACGTCCAAGCGGGGTCTTGGCACCGAAGTCCTTGAGCACTTTAGTCGGCTGTCCGCCGGCAACCTGCAGCGGTGTCCATACCGGTCCAGGAGCTACAACATTAACACGGATACCTTTGCTGGCCACCTGCTGCGCCAGAGACTTGCTGAAGGTGTTGATTGCAGCCTTGGTTGTCGCGTAATCGAGCAGAATCGGCGAAGGCTCATATGCCTGAATCGAAGAGGTATTGATAATCGTGCTGCCCGGCTTCATATGCTTAAGGGCCGCTTTGCAGAGCCAGAATAATCCGTAGACGTTGGTCTTGAATGTCGCATCGAACTGCTCAGTGGTGAGGTCGGCAATCTCTGGTACGAACTGCTGCATGCCTGCAATATTAGCCAGAATATCAATGCCTCCCAGCTTGTCTACTGCAGCAGCAACCAGCTCTTCACTGTATTTCTCATCCTTCAGATCGCCCGGAACTGCGACTGCGGTACGGCCGGCTTCCTGCACGAGCTTCACTACTTCCTGAGCATCCTTCTCTTCCTCGGGCAGATAGGATAGGACCACATCGGCACCTTCCCGGGCAAAAGCAATCGCAACCGCGCGGCCAATCCCGCTGTCGGCCCCGGTTACAATCGCCTTGCGTCCAGTAAGACGCCCTGTTCCGCGATACGTATCCTGCCCCGCATCCGGCAGCGGGTTCATTTCCTGTTCAAGACCCGGAGGGTTCTGCTGCTGCTCAAATTCCGGACCCGCCTTGGTGTACTGCTTCACAGGGTCCTGCATCTTGTATTGGTCAGTCATCTTTTGTTTCCTCCTTTTGATAGGGTTGATAGGGTGTGGCAACCATTTCTGCTTCATGCGTTTACTTCTTCTAATGTAACCGTGATGCTTGTGATCTAAACAAAGGAATGGGAGGGAGAGTAGGACAGAGCCTGGCAGAGCTATCTAGCGGAGGCACAAAAAGAGATGTCCCATCAGCCTTTATATGGCCTTTGGGACATCTCTCTGTGATGGGGATAAAGTTCCCCGCTTGCCTACATCTTCGTCTGCAAGAACTCCTTAATTTTTTGAACGGTGACCTCTGGGTCCATATTCTGCAGCAGATATTCCGACTCCCTTTTATAGGCCACTTGCTCCGTATAATTGCCCAGGTATTCATCTATAATGCCGTACGGCACCGCTTCCCGCTCTAGCCTGAGCTGAATATCATTCTTCGTCACGTATATAAATACCCGCAAGGCATCCTCGCCGTACTTCTTCCGGAATGCACTGGCCCCTTCATGATTCACTACAACGATGACGGCATTATGCTCTTCAAGGCCTTGTTCCAGGTCTGCCACTGTAATCCCGTAGTCCCCCCGCTCCAAACGGACTCTCTGAAAAAATGCATTGCTCTCCACCATCGCCTGAAACTCGCTCTCGGAGACAAAATGATAATGTTTCCCATTCTTCTCTTGCGGACGGGCCGCACGTGTAGTGTAAGGAAGGATATAGGGGATTCCCAGCGAAGCACTAAGCTGCTTGGCAATGCTTTTCCGCCCCGCACCGCTTGTTCCAGTAATAATAATGATCTTGGGATTGGAGGAGTCTGCTGTTGTCTCAGGCCGATCATTCTGAATGCCCTCTTCGATCGCTGGTGCTTTGGATGTTTTCAGCCAGTTCCACATTGCTTCTCCCGTATGCTTATGTCTGCGTCTGCTCAAGCCTTCGACAACAGCACCGGGATTCACCTCCTTCACATGCAAGCTATACCTAAGTTAATTCGACAAATATCTCCAAATCCCTCCCCCCATCCCCTTTTATTGCCCCGCTGAAAACGACAAAAGAGAGTACCCATTAAAGGCACTCTCTTTTCCCTTTATCCAAACAATACTGCTTACACCTGCTTGAATTCGATCCAGTCGATCTGCAGTCCCGGTTTGACGAAATCCAGCTTCAGCTCATACAGGCCAGCTTCCAGTTCGACCTTCACCAGTTTCTGTCTGATCCACTTGCCGTCCGTACCGTTCGTCTGAATGGTTGCCATCGTCTGGCCGTTCAGGGTCACATTGCATGCGCTCTGCGCCAATTCGGTTTCAGTGGACATAATACCCACAATAATCCGGTATTCGCCTGCTTGTTCCACCTGTACAATAGTTGCTCCGGCTGCGGAAGGCTTCACCTGTGCATTCTGTGCCAGAGACTGCGCCTGTTCTGCCGAAAGGGCAGGATTCGCCTTGAAGCTCTCCACCGTCTCCTCACTCACATGAGGTCTTGTGAATACCGGAGCATTCATAATGAACCGGCAGATGTTCATAGCAGAGCGCTGCAGCTCTCCACGGGTCAGGGAACCATTATCCAGCGACTCCAGGGTGTTGTCATCATAGGCGTTGACTTCAGCACCATAGTTGCTGACAACCATGTACAAGTCATTTTGCGCGCGGACCATCCAGTTCGTGTTCTTGCGGTCCGCCGGACCTCCATCTACAACATCGTTCATAATGGCCCACCAGTCCGTCATTACAATGCCCTGGAAGCCCCATTCTCCGCGGAGAATCGTGGTATTCAGGTCATAATTCGAAGCTGCCCAATGTCCGTTCACCGGATTATAGGAGGTCATGATCGAGTTCGCTCCGCCTTCTTTTACCGCAATCTCAAAGCCCTTAAGATAAATCTCCCGGACAGCACGTTCTGATACAATGGCATCCACCTTGCTGCGGTGCTTCTCCTGGTTATTGCAGGCAAAGTGCTTCAGAGTGGCATTCGAGCCGCCTTTCATAATCCCGCGCGTGCAAGCTGCCGCAAACACTCCTGAAATTAGAGGATCCTCTGAAAAATACTCGAAGTTACGTCCATTCAGCGGACTGCGGCGGATATTCAGCCCCGGTCCAAGCAAAGTATCCACGCTGTTTCTAACCAGCTCCCGGCCTTCCAAGACATATAGCTCTTCGACCAGATCTGCATTCCAGGTTGCCGCAAGCAGTGTTCCAATTGGAACCTGAGTCGACTTATGTCCGCTGTCCATCCGGATCCCGGAAGGGCCGTCTGCGGTACAAGCTACCGGAATGCCGTAACTGAACAGCTGATCACTGACACCGCCAAATGCCGACGCCGTACCCGGTGTAACCAGCGGACTGCTCATTCCTTCGCCTCTCACAATTACTGCGAGATCCTGATCACTCAGCTGGGCGATAAAGGTAGTCATCTCTACTTTTCCGTCATGCACATCTCTTAAGGTATAGCCTTGGTACCCCGTCTGCGTAAGTGCTTCGGGCAAATTCTGCTCGATTCGCTCTTTCATCGAAACCTTGCGCGTCGGGACGGCAGCGTATACTAATTCATAGGAACCGTCTTCCTTGCGCGCTCCAGGCATCATCCGGGTGAACCCTTCCGTTGGCGCCAGTGCTTCCTGAAGCTGTTCCACCACCTCAAGTTCCTCAAGCACATAACCGCTGCGTCCCTCTACCAGAATTTCTGATGCCTTCTTAATGCTGCTTCCCACATATATACGGTAGGTTCCCGCTTCCAGCACATAGGCTGAAGGATATCCGGTCACGCCGGCATCATCATAGGAGGCCATCGAATGGATCGGGAAGCTCACCGTCAGAAGCTGCGACTCTCCCGGCTGAAGAAGCCCGGTCTTTCCGAATGCCGCCAGCACTTTAGCCGGTTGACCCAGCTTGCCTTGCGGAGCTTCGTAATAGACCTGCACAACCTCTTTACCTGCAAAAGTGGTTCCCGTGTTCGTTACGGTTACTCCGATCTGAGCGGAGAGCTTACCTGCCTGGCTGACCAGCTTGGCTTCATCCGGCTCAATGGAGAATGTGGTATAGGATATCCCGTAGCCGAACTCGAACTGAACCTTGTCCGGACAGAAGGTCTCAAAATAACGGTACCCCACATAAATATCTTCCTGATAGAAGTTTTTGAATTCATTGCCGTAGTTAGCAGTCGAAGGATAGTCTTGGATTGAATAAGCAATGGTATCCGTCAATTTGCCGCTTGGCGTCACTTCACCAGCCAGCACGTCGGCAATGGCATTGCCCCCTTCCATCCCGCCATGCCAGGAATATATCACACCCGGAATAGGGTGCTTATAGCTATTATCATTCAGCCAGCTCATATCAATAATATTCGAGACATTCAGCACGACGATCGTCTGCTCAAAATAACCCGTTACCTGCTTCAGCATCGTCTGCTCATCTGCCGTCAACTGGTAGCTGCCCGGCGCGTCTGCATTATCCTGATCTTCTCCCGCGGTACGTCCGATGACGATGATCGCCTTGTCGGATTTGCTTCTTGCCTGCGACACCAGTTCATCGGTTAATGGCATTTCCTTCTGATGCCAAGGCTCTGCAGCCCAGGCTCCGCCGCCATTGTCAAAAGGATTGTGCTCAATCCACTTTTCATAGACTTCTGCCAGCTCTTCGTTCACAGCAAGGCTCTTCTTGCTGCGAAGTCCATCTAATAGATTGGTTGTGTACGAGACATGCACACTTCCGCCTGAGCCTGTACCGCTGCGGTAATAATTCACCTGGGTTCTGCCAAAAATCGAAACGGTTTCACCACCGCGCAGCGGAAGCACCTGGCCTTCATTTCTCAGCAGCACCGCGCCTTCCGCACCTACGGTCCGGCTGAATTCTGCAAAACCCTCTAGTGGAACTCCTAAACTCTGTGTAGTCAATTTCATTTCCTCCTGATTGTGATTTCCTATCCAGTGCAGACTCTCTAAAAAGGTTCTATGTCCCTTCTGAGATTTCTGGAATCTCGCGAGCCCATGCATACCTTCTACTATAAAGAATCCCCTTTCAAGAATCAAAGGTATTGTTATAGGGATGAGTTCATCAATTAAATAATCAACACAAATAACCCGTTCATGCATGCACCGGATCTCTCCGGCAGCCCGCATCAACAGGTGAAGTGTCAGTCCCAATCCTATATTTATTTCCGGCGCTGCTTCATCATCCGGTTGTACATCACGAGCGCGGCAATAATCATACCTATCATAGCGACACTGCTTGCCGAAGCAGGGGACATGCCGAACATGAGGCACACACTGTTCACTAATGTCCTCGTAACCAGCGCAACCATGATCAGCATCAATGGACGCCATATATTATACCCTCTCATTCCTTCAACACTCCCACTCCAATATTCAAGACAACGAATATATTCATTTCTATAACTATTAGTTGCTATTATAGCACAAGAAGGAATGCGCATACATTCCCGCCGGGAGAGCACTGCCGAACAGCGCATGCTCTCTGCTGATTCTTATCCATTCTTTCTTTTAAAACACTCCAGTAGCTCAACCTTCATAGTCTGTATGGCATCTTCTTTGGGCATCCGCAGCAGACGGGTTAACCGTACCATATCTTTTTCGAAAAACTTCAATAATGCAAGTGTAGCCGACTCATCATTATCCTTCTGAAGACGTTCAAGCAAACCTAGGAATTCATCTTCTGACTTAATTCCTGAATCATTTTTTTCCTCCATTTGTTCACCGCCTGTTGAGATATATTCAATTGCCGGGCGACCTCAGCTTCTGTTTTATCGGCCAGATAGATTGCGCAAATGACCTTCTTTCCCACTTCTGACGTTAGTCCGTTTAAATATTGCTGTACTAATAATCTGTTATCGGCTTGTTCGGAGAATGAAGGAGTAAGAGGCTCTGGACTGGATGCAAGAGGAACTTCCCGTTTGAAATCCCTCTTGGCACGATACTGCATACGCCAGGCAATCCGGTAGAGCTCGTGACGATAGTATTCAATTGCACTCACATTTAATGCCTCCCTTGTGTTTCTATATGCCTATAATGTAGGGAGTTATTAATTTCCATTCAACAACCAATATAGGAACCTATGTTCCTATTATTATATACATAAGGCAAACTTTTGTACATTGCAGATCAAAATTCCAGTCCAAAAGGGGACAGAATACGTCTGATTTTTGACAGGAACAGGTGTTCGGTATATAATTTCCCGTATGGGGGGGATTCTGCGTGGATATGATGGAGAAACTTGAAATTTTAACGGCTTCGGCCAAATATGATGTAGCCTGCACCTCCAGCGGTTCCGAGCGCAAGAGCCAGTCCGGTGGCATGGGCAATGCCGTCAGCATGGGCATCTGCCACAGCTTCGCAGCCGATGGACGCTGTATTTCACTGCTTAAGGTGCTAATGACTAACGGGTGCGTATACGACTGCGCGTACTGCGTGAACCGTAAATCGAACGCCACACCCCGGGCCGCACTCTCACCGGAGGAGCTTGCAGACTTGACCATGCAGTTCTACCGCCGTAATTACATAGAAGGCTTATTTCTCAGCTCCGGTATTATGCGGAGTCCCGATTATACAACCGAACAAATGATTGCCGCTCTTGATCTGCTAAGGAACACTTATCAGTTCGGAGGCTACATCCATGTGAAGGCCATTCCCGGTACAGATGAAGTACTGCTGTCCCGACTTGGCCTGCTGGCCGACCGCATGAGTGTCAATATCGAGCTGCCTTCCCAAGAAAGCCTCGGTCTGCTGGCCCCTGACAAAAGCAAAACCTCCATTCTGAAGCCCATGTCCCTGATCAAAGAAAAGATCAACGAGAACCGCTCGGATCTCGTCAAATATAACCACGCTCCCCGCTTCGCCCCCGCCGGCCAGAGCACCCAGATGATTGTCGGAGCTACACCCGATACGGACTACCGCATTCTGACCCTCACCGAAGGATTGTACCGGAAGTACGGCTTGAAGCGCGTTTTTTTCTCTGCCTATACCCCTGTAATCGAGCATTCACTTCTGCCTGCTCTGGATACCAAACCGCCGCTGCTTCGGGAGCATCGCCTCTACCAGGCTGACTGGCTTCTGCGCTTCTACGGGTTTCAGGCTCATGAATTACTGGATGAAGCCGTTCCCAACTTCAATCCGCTGCTGGATCCGAAATGCAGCTGGGCGGTGAATCACCGCGAGCAATTCCCGGTTGAGATCAACCGTGCCCCATATGAGCAGCTGCTGCGGGTGCCCGGGATCGGGGTAAGGAGTGCTCAGCGGATTGTGAAGGCACGCCGGGCCGGAACCCTGGACTTCGCTGCCTTGAAGAAGCTGGGTGTAGTGCTTAAACGTGCCCAATTCTTCATAACCTGTAAGGGAAAAATGCTGGAAGGCTTAAAAGTAGGCGAGCACACCCTGCTCCGCTCTCTCATGTCCGGACAGGAGCTCGCCGGAGTCGAGCCGCCACAGTATGAGCAGCTCACTCTATTTGACGATTCCTATCTGACAGCAGGCTCAGCTGCTCCCGCTGCCGGTAAGGCTGTGCTGACAACAGGGGCTGCTGCCCCTAAGGGAGGCGAATGGCCCTGATGTTTAAGGCAGCCGCTTTGGCCTATACCTACGACGGGAGCTTTGAAGGTCTGCTGTGCTGTGTGTTTGAGAGCTATCAATGGAAAGAAACCCCGCTCGCTATACATTCGGATGATGAAGACCAAGGCCTGCTGCTGGAATCCAAATGGATTGATACGGACATCAGCAGGGCAGAACGGGTGCTGAAGTCCATCCCGCTTCGCATCTGCCCGGAGGCAGAGGAGTGGGTTCGTCTTGGATTCTGGTCCTGCGTGCCGGACAGGGAGCTGCTTCTATTGAATTTCCTATATCTCGGCTTCACTCATGGCCGTAAGGTGATGGATATGCTTGCCGATGATACGGTGAACGCTCTGCGGAAGGCAGTCCAGCAGCTTCATCGGGAAGCTCACCTGTATCTGGGTTTTGTGCGTTTCTCCGTATATGGACCAGTTATGGCGGCAGTCATTGAGCCCAAAGGCTTCGTGCTGCCTGTCATTCAGGATCATTTCTGCGACCGGTTCCATGGCGAGAGCTTCATGATCTACGACGCAACCCACCGCATGGCCCTTATCCACCAGCCTGGACAGCAGGCTATTATTCCGCTCGATGAATGGGTACCGCCTGCACCTGATGCAGCAGAAGAAGAATACCGCCGCCTATGGCAAGGATTCTACAACGCCATCGGCATCCGCGAGCGCAAGAACGACCGCCTTCGTTCCTCGCTGATGCCCAAGCGGTACTGGAAGCATCTTACGGAGATGGAGAACAGCAGAACCGGAGTGGCGGAGAGTAAGCCGAAGCTTGAAGAGGGATCACCCCTCTTGGAAGATGGGAAGTCGAAGTCCAAAAGCTGATTATGAACAGCAATCGATATCTAATATTTCTTCATACAAAAAGGGATGCCCCCAGCCATTTTCATGACCTTCAGGACATCCCTTATAGAGTAGCTTATGCTTTTAGTTCAAAGCCTTCCATACCCAATTCTCTACTTCTGGCAGATCGATACCTTCTTCACGGATATATTGGTTATGCTTCTTCACCATAGCATCCATTTCGTCGGCGATTGCTTGGTATTTACCGGCATCCGGCAAGCTCAGAACAGCTTCCTTCGTCAGGTCGAAACGGTCCATCTGATTCAGTACGCGCATATCAAATGGTGTGGTAATATCGCCGTTCTCCCGGTAGCCATGTACATGCAGATTATGGTTGTGGCGGTCGAAGAACAGATCTTTGATCAGGCCTTCATAGCCATGGAATGCGAAAATGACCGGTTTATCCTTTGTGAAAAATTGATCAAACTCGGCGTCAGATAAACCGCGAGGGTCCAGCTTCTGACTTCTCAGCTTCAGCAGATCTACCACGTTGATATAGCGGATTTTCAGATCAGGCAATTTCTCATGCAGGATGGAGATCGCTGCCAAGCTCTCCATAGTAGGCTCTGTACCGGACGAAGCAATAACTACATCTGGCTCTCCGCCTTTGTCTGTGCTTGCCCAGTCAATGATCTTAAGTCCTTTATCCACCAGTTCCTGCGCTTCATCAGCCGAGAACCATTGCGGACGCGGATGCTTGGACGACACGATCAAGTTGATCTTCTGACGGTCATTCAAGATGGTGTCAAAGACAGCCAGCAAGGTGTTGGCATCAGCCGGCAGATACTCACGGATAAATTCCGGTTTCTTGTCTGCCAAGTGGCCGAGCAATCCTGGATCCTGGTGAGTGTAGCCGTTATGATCCTGCTGGAACACTGTTGAAGTTGCAATAACATTCAAGGACGGAATATCTGTACGCCAGCTTTGATCTGTCGCTTTGCGCAGCCATTTGAAGTGCTGGGTAATCATCGAATCTACTACACGCAGGAAAGCTTCATAGCTGGCGAAGAATCCGTGGCGTCCAGTCAATACATAACCTTCCAGGAATCCTTCCGCTTGATGCTCGGATAGCTGCGAATCGATTACACGGCCATAAGGTGCCAGGAATTCATCTTGTGGTTCTTTAATGGAATCCATCCATTGGCGTTTGGTTACTTCAAACACAGGACCCAGGCGGTTTGACATGGTTTCATCCGGTCCAAAAATTCTGAAGTTGCGGTTCTCTTCATTAAGAGTGACAACTTCCTTCAGGTATTTGCCCAGCACAGCCATATCTTGTGCAATCACTTGACCCGGCACGGAATTATCCAGCGCATAGTTACGGAAATTCGGCTTGTGCAGGTCTTTAATCAAGTTGCCGGCATTGGTTACAGGGTTCATTCCCATACGTCTGTCGCCGGTAGGCAGGATTTCAGCAAGATCTGCGTTCAAACGGCCATTCTCGTCAAACAATTCTTCAGGTCTATAGCTGTTCAGCCATTCAAGCAATGCCGGTGCATGCTTCATGTGCTTTTGATCCACTGGAATCGGAACCTGGTGGGCACGGAAAGAGCCTTCGTTCGGCACTTTATCCCATTCCTTAGGACCAGTCCAGCCTTTAGGAGTACGGCAAACCAGCATCG
This sequence comes from Paenibacillus diazotrophicus, assembly GCF_042610465.1. NCBI lineage: Bacteria > Bacillati > Bacillota > Bacilli > Caryophanales > Paenibacillaceae > Paenibacillus > Paenibacillus diazotrophicus. The sequence goes on along the minus strand of NZ_JBGJZN010000011.1, from coordinate 77,553 downwards.
GCCATACCGGACGGGTAGTGTCATTGTTTTCACGCGCATTCTTTTGAATGGCCTGAATTTTCTCGATAATGGTATCCAGAACCTTCGCCATTTGCGGGTGCATCAGATCAGGATTCTCGCCTTCAACAAAGAATGGTTCCCAGCCCATGCCTGTAAAATAATTGGTTAGCTCTTCTTTGGACATACGGGACAGAATGGTTGGGTTGCTGATCTTAAATCCGTTCAAGTGCAGAATCGGCAGGACCGCACCATCTGTAATCGGATTGATGAACCGGTTGGACAGCCAGGAAGCAGCCAGTGGTCCGGTTTCAGCCTCACCATCGCCTACAACTACTGCCGAGATCAGATCCGGATAATCCAGAATGGCACCTACGCTATGGGACAGGGAGTAACCAAGTTCTCCACCTTCATGAATCGATCCTGGAGTTTCAGGAGCCGCATGGGATGCCACACCACCAGGGAATGAGAACTGTTTGAACAATTTTTTGAGACCAGGGATATCCTGTGTAATCTCCGGGTAGATCTCCGTATAGCTTCCATCCAGATAAGAGTTGGATACCATAACCTGGCCGCCATGACCTGGACCTTCAACATAGAACATATTCAGATCATATTTGGAGATGACACGGTTCAGATGGGCATAAATAAAGTTCTGGCCTGGGATCGTTCCCCAGTGTCCGATAGGCTTAATCTTAACATCTGCGTCCTTCAATGGTTCTCTTAACAACGGGTTATCCTTCAAATACAGTTGTCCTACCGATATGTAGTTGGTCGCACGCCAGTAAGCGTCTAGCTTGGATAAATACGTTTTAGATGAATAATCCACGGGTAAAGTTGATAATCCCATTTCAATCCACTCCTATTCCTTTTTTCTGTTTTCTGAACATAATTACTTCTACAATTACATCATACCGCCGCGCTAATAAAATTCAATCATTTTAACAATTGATACGGTCCAATTTTGTGAAATTTTGAACATAGTATGAATAACGCAGCTAATCACTAACAAAAAGATCTTTATTTTTATAAATATGTAACTATATGTATATTCGTATGCGCACTTAAAAACACAAAAAAAAGACCAGGGAATGCTCCCCGGCCTGATCGTTAGAACGTTATTGTACAGATACAAACGTGTTGAATTTCAAATATTTGTAGTGGAACCGCATATGAGAGAATTCGAAGGGAGTCCCATTGTCCAGAAAGAAAATCCCCTCCATAATCCCTACAGGCTCATTCTCCTGCAGATGGAGCAATTCTTGATCATTAGCACCCGAAGGCTCAGCAAAAATAGACAAAAACGACTTGGTCACCGCCAGATTCCGCGACTCCTCCAGATAATGAAAGATCGATCCTTCGATAATCGTCTGGTCCAGGTTCTGGACAATCTTGATCGGAATAAAGCCCGTCTCAATCATGAACGGCTCGTCATCGAATAAGCGAAGGCGCACGATTTTGTACACAAAATCATGGGGCTGCAAGAACAGATCCCGCTGCAGCTCTTCCGTAGGCCGGATCACCTCGAAATCCAGCACTTTCACCTTAGGCTTTTTGCCATGCATCTGAAAGTTGTCGGTGACCCCCAGATTCGAGCCCTCGTAATTAAAGATCGATTCATTTTTTATGTATAACGGATTGATAAAGGTGCCTGAACCCCGTTTTTTGAAAATAATCCCCGAGTTCTCCATCTTCATCAGTGCGCGTTTGATGGAACTTCGGCTTACCTGGTAGGTTTCGCTAAGACTGCGCTCATCCGGTAGTCTCATATCGGCAAACTTTCCCGCAAAAATCTTCATTTTGAGATCATCAATAATTTGCTTATAGACAAATTGGGTCATGGGGTACTCCTTCTTCAGAACTGTAAAGAGCTAAATAACAATAATAAATATAACATAATTAAGTGAGGGATCATACAGAGTAATGTGGACAGGGGCGGGCTCGTGGACTGACATGAAAAAACTCCCCTCACAGTAACAGGGTTTATTATTTCACCTGTCTACCGTATGGGGAGCATATCGCGTTTAGGAACACGGTCTTAATATTGTAATAATCACTTAGCTCCCTGTGACAGAGGAAGTTATCACTATTATCGAGCTAGATACATTTGCGTATTAGGCTTTACTGTGAAGGGTAATTAGGTAACCATCTGGGTCGGCAAATGTAAAGGTTCGCCCGAATGGCCCATCTATTGGTGCGGATGTAATCTTTACGCCTGCTGCAATAAGCTTGTCGTGGATTTCTTGCGTATCAGGGGCATGAAGCCACAGAGCAACACCAAGTCCAGGCTGAGTCCCTGAACCGAGTTCTATTCCTGGCATTAGGTCACGAAGAGCAAATGCAATAGGCTTTGTTTCAAAGACCACAGCATGAGGTGGTCCCGCCTGTGAGCGGACCAGTCCGAGATAGTTTTGATAGAATTCCGCAGAGCCTTCAAGATCGCTCACTTGAAGTGAAATGAAGTCGGGTCCAATTACTGACATATAATGTTCTCCTTTGTATATGGGGTTGTTTATGGTTATTAGCATAAATGGTAATACTGACATGAGCCGAAAACACCACACGGCATAACCATAACGCAGTATTCGTATCTTGAGTCCTGTAAAATAACCTCACTTTCATTTTGTATATCTTGATAATACATCCCGTTACTGACAACAGTATGTCAGTAGCGTTCTTTCATTTTTTCGATTTCTTCTTTTAAATCTTGGCTCCATCTGCTGCCAAGTCAATTTTGACTCTGCGAAAGTCAAGTTATTAAGGCGTAATCATGCGGAGTAGACAAAAAAAAGACACCCCGAAAGGTGTCCTTTCCCTTAGCTACTCAAGCTTGAAGTAAAAGAAAGAGTTGGCATAGTCGTCAGTGTTATTGAGTTGAAGGGTTAGATAGTTCGTCAACCCCTTGGTTACAGGTACGATTACCAGTCCTTCAGCACTGTAGCTGTAGCTTTGACCCGACTCAAGCTTTTTGAAATTAGTTGCGTCTTGGAGAGCTTCCCTTAAGGAACCAGTGAACCCATAATCCGTTACACCGATAATACTGTTGCCGTCTGAAGTTTTAGAACCCCAGAGGTTTGGCATAAGAGCAACATCAACATATGTACTTTCGTGTTTACCATATGAGATAAGCTTACCGTTCTTCAGAACAATCTTAACCTTAGCCAACTTATAATCAATTAGAGCGTTTGCTTCCGGCTCCCTGAAACCAAGCGCTGCAATTTCACTTCTTGAAATTGACTTTACGGAGCTTACGGAGACCGTATAGTTCCCAGTGTATGCAAAACCATCATAACTATAAGGGTCATCATATGAAACAGATTTGCCAATTGAAATTGCAGAACCAAAGGTTTTACCATTGCTGGTTGAAGCCGTCGTAGTGGATTGACTTGGTGCAGTTGTAGGAGCCGGTGTGTTTGCAGGAGCCTGGGTAACAGGTTGTTGTGGAGTCGATGCCGTACTAGCATCATTGTAAGGAATCCCGCTATTATCTGAACCATCAATAGAAATAGTTAGTGAGGATGCATCAAAATCAACTTCTGCTCCAAGCGCTTCAGAAACAGATCTTAGAGGAACATATGTAGAACCGTTATATACCAAAGCGGACAAGTTATTACCCGATTGATCCTTCGGAGTCCACTTAGCACCGTTAAGAAGAAACTTAATATCGTGGTTCAATTTAGCCTTGATCGTCTCAACACCAGTTCCTGCGAATACTCCTACTGAGCCAAACAGTAGACTTGAAACTACGATCGATGAAATAAAGACCGATTTTCTCATTTGAATCAACTTCATTCTTATAAACCCCCCAGTATTTATTAGTGCGCGAAAGTAAGAGACACCAATTTTGGCATCTTTTACTACATAGTACCGCAATTTATTATAAACTTTACCAATAATTCTGTCTATTATGTTGTTTCTTGTAAAAAAAGATCGAAAATTGTAACGCCTGTGCGCTATACATGAAAAAGACACCCCTGGAGGTGTCTTTCGTTTTACTCTTTATCACTGGGTCAGGATAGTAACTTATCTACTCCAACTTCATGTAATACAAGTTCGTAGTACTATCCTTTGTAATCGTATGTGCACCTGCCGTAAGAGAGACAGTGGCAATGCCGTTCGTGATGGGATAACTTGTTCCATCCACCTTGATGGCGGTTCCATCTGCTGTGTTGAACACTAAAGTTAAGGTTGAGGCTTTGCCGGCGGTGAACCCAATGCTAGTTGAACTCTCGATTTTCAAACACTGGGTTAGGGTCAGGCCATTATATACCACAGTCCCCTTGGTGGTTGAGAGATTCCCTTGAATATTGAAGAAGCTGCTAGTTGTTCCATTGGTGGTAAAGTTATGGACATACGCTCCTGCTGTAGGCGTTGGAGTCGCTGTCGGTGCTGGAGTTGCTGTCGACGTTGGTGCTGGTGTTGCTGTCGGTGCTGGTGTTGCCGTTGGCGCTGGAGTCGCTGTTGGCGCTGGAGTCGCTGTTGGTGCTGGAGTCGGGGTCGTTGGGTTGGAGTTCCCCCCTACAGATACTAGCCCCGTTGTATAGCTGCGAATGGCGGACATTAGCGCTGTATTCAGTGAATACGATACGTCATCCACCGAATCATTAAATTCCCAGGTGAAGTCTCCGCCATTCAGGCGTCCGGCTTCTGCCGTAACGATCTGTTCAATAGCGCTCGCGCTATCGATGTCAGAGGCACTTACCCCTGTATCTACGCTCGTATCGAAGTTGTTATAAGCTGTTCCGCCTACTAAGGCTTTATACGAGCTTGGAACGGTTTCATTTCTCGACGATACTACATAGGCATCAAAAGAGGTTGTATTGGCCGGAGCTGTTCCAGCATTGGAGTTGGCATAAATAAGACTTGCCGCTTCAATAATGCTATTGTTGTACGCTTTGATCATCCCTCCGTTTTCACCGGAGAACGTACCCTCCTCACCGATAGCATCCGTTCCTTGTAAGGAGCTTAACATTGGGTTTTTGACATGTCTAAAAAGATTTGATTCTACAAAAGCTGAAGCGCCTGTTGTAACCCCAACACCATATTTCGATACTCCGTCATAGAAGTTATTATAGACATGAACAGAGGCCACTCTTATACGCGGATGACGGGAGTCTGAATGATCGAACCAGTTATGGTGGAAGGACACAAAGAACTCAGCCGATTCGCTCAAACCGAATAGAGCTGCTTTGCCGGAATCCCAGTAGTGGTTGTAGGAAATAGTAATATACGTTGATCCCTTTTTAAGGTCTGTGGAACCGTCACCTTTGGCTTGGTCCGCGTCGCTCCCTGCAGATCCATAGAAAATATCATTATTATGCACCCACACGTTCGCATTGCCCGTATCCATTGAAATGCCATCATCCGGGAACAACATCACTCCGATGTTCCTTACTTCCACATTACCTACATATCTGAGCAGCATTCCCCACCCATACGCATACGCATCGTCTCCGATACCTTCAATCGTTATATTCATTTCCGAATAATTGCTTTTACCTTTGACTTCAAGGTATCCAGTGCTGTTAAGTTGTCCACTCAGATCGGCAGCTGTAACCTTCCCAATAATGCGGATGGCAAGCGGCGTTGTATCATAGCCTTTTTGTCTTAGTGCCAGAATTCCGCCAAGACCCACACCTGTCTGCACAGCGCCGGAGCTGTTGATTTTCACATCGAGCGTTACCGTTTGCGCATTCTTAGAAGTAATATACAGCACTTGTGCACCAGTCTTAAGCGTACCGTTCTCATTATAAGCACCTGAACCCGATCCATATTGTGAGTTTGCCGAAAAAGCGAATCCTGACCGGTCAAATGATGCTACAGACAGCGTATTAGAAACCGCACTTACCGCCCCTCCGCCTGGCAGCGTGGCTTCAACCTTCATGACATAAGCCCCCGCAGCAAGCCCCACAACATCCGCTCTCCAGTAGGAAGCGTATTTACGGATCAATTCATTATGAATTTTTTGATACCCGGAATCTGCCGCACTTGCTGGTTTAACATATACATTGTACCCGGTAGCATTACTAACAGGGGTCCACTCCACATACGCAGCTTCATTCCAGCCTCCACTGCCAGTGATCGTAAGTCCAGCAGCATGTACGACCGAATTTGACCATCCGCCCGCTATTAAAGATAGTACAAGCGAAAACAACATCATTATACTGGCTATCTTTGCAGCTCTTTTCTTCATTCTTTTGCCTCCTGATTGAATAGTTTACAGACAAACATGAAATCGCTTGCAAGTTCTCACGAAGCTTCTTCATCTCCTCCTTCTCCAAGCTGCTTGTCTCTTATTCCGGTTAATCCAAACCATTGATCTTACTTATAATACATATTTTGGAACTATAACGCCCTGAGCATACCAATCGCTACAGCGGTTCCGATACAATCATTTACTCATATCAGAGCTCATCCTGCGGTATTCTGAGTTAATGATTATTAGGCAGGGGGATGATAGGTTGCAGGGCCACAGCATATATTTTCTGAAGGGGGATAACGAACAAGGCGAACATTGACCTTCAATGTTCGCCTTGTTCGTTATTTATGAGGGATGTCCCTGCCGTTTAGAAATTCACAAGTTTTTTCACTTCTAAATTATAAGCTTCTGTAAATCCTTCTCTTATCGCTTGTGCGATTTTTCTTGGAGCATTTACGTCCCCGATTACTTTGGCGTTGGAAAAGTTAGCTTGCAACAACCCCACCAACCTTACTTATCACCTGCTCTACCTGGTAAGCCTCCATAGCAACATTCGGAGCTTAATGCGGCGACGAAAAATTCCTGCGAGAACGAAATGTTTGTAACGATGAACGGTCCTACAAAAGCAGACAGCCCATAGGCTTGATAGACAAGCCTATAGTTAGCTCCAAGGCTGGCCGTACTGTAATAAACGGCGGTTAGAGAAGGGTACACCGCCAAAAATCCGCAGAAGCCGATCAGGAAGACAGAGATCATCCCTCTACAATCTTGGGTCAATCTCTTTCTCTTTAGCAACCTCGAACAGCAAGTTTGCCGTAATTTGTTTGTAGGTATCGTTCTCAGGTGTAATGTCATTTAGCTTCACTTTAAGCATTTGCTTACCTAGCCGGTGCTCATTGGCGGAAGTCCGCAGCTTAGAAAAGATATTCTTCTGCTTCATCAGCTTTCCATATTTATGTGGGAACTTGTAATCGTACCCGTAGATTATCGACAGGTAACCGGGATTACGGACCTTCAAATAAGGGACCACCCCATGCTGCTCCTGCTCCGGCTTAATCACAATGCCCTCCATATGCTTCTCAACCGTTAACCTTGAAAAATACTCTTCGGCTCTGATGTACGCATCAGTCTCTTTTAAGTCGAGAACCAAACAATCGTCGTCATTTAAGAAACGGTATTGTTCGGAGGTTGTGCCAGCCGGGAATCGCTCTTCACCATTCTCTAGTACTTCCTTCAAAATAGTAAAAGGTTTGTACGCCAATTCCGCATCACCCGCATACCACTCCAATTGCTGCTGGTATACACGGTAAGCTTCATCTCGCTGGTCAAGGTCTACATGTGCTTCTCTGATCTCTCGGACATACTTGAAATTCTGATACACATGGGATCCATAGTTGTTGCTAAGGGCCTCTTTGGACAAGTGGTGCTGATCCTTTTCGAAGCCGCTTGCATCAAACTCCTGAATAAGCTTACCAAGTGCCTCCTCAAATCCATTTTGTCTTAAAAAGTCAAGCTCCGTCTCCAGCGCCTTTCCAATGGGTCTGAACTGACGCTCAATGAGCCCGACTCCAAGCGCCTTCCAGGGCAAAAGTTCCCCATCCAGAAGAAGCACACTTAACCCTTGTTCAGCCATATAGGTTCCAAATTTGTGAAGCAATTGCTCGTAGATAGGAGCCAAATCAACAGTCTTAACCTTATATCCATTACGGCTAACCGCATAGCACTGCTCTATCTCCCTATAGAGGTACACATTACAGCGTGATCCCATGTATTTAGGCTGCAGTACAACCTCCGATACGCCACGTTCAGCAAAATAATCTAATCCTTTTCTCAGCGACTCGAGCTCACCTGCAGCCTCATCTTTATCAGCCGGAGACATCGTTCCGGAGATGAAATTGACTCGATTTTTCGAGCAATATTGCAGTCTGCGCACAGCCTCAACATCCAGATCCTGCAAGGATACTGTTTTCTCTTCGCGGAACAGAATCGGAAGTTCTTCCTCCACCATAGCAACATGCGACTTATGATTTTTATATAAAGGTCTGAACGATATACGAACAGAAGTCAGCATATTCCCATGCGCACTTCCCGTGTCTAGGTGGATTTTATTCTTAATCCGAAAAGTCTGCTTGGCTGCAATATGCCCGAACAGATGGAACGGATGATTAGCCACAGCCTCTTGCTTAAGGAATTCAAGTTGTTTCTCAAGGGCAGCCTCACGATCCATTCGAAAGTTACGTTGGTGGCGTACCGAGTTTGTATCCATCTTGCCGATATATTTATTGCGGCATGGGGCATGCGTTACATAAAACGAAGGTCCTTGCATACCAACATAGCGGTAAAATGGCTTAGACAGCTCCACTAAAACTGAAAATTTACTAAAAAGCGCGGAATCCCCCTTAAGCACTTGGGTCGAATCGAAATACGTTCGTAGCAGTTCTGGATCGGCACCTTGAATCTCACCCTTTACGTACTTGTAGACAAAGTTCTCGTGATTGCCCATTACAAACAGGAAATGCTCACGGTTTTCATATAGGAACTCAATCGTCTCGCGTGTTTGCTTACCTTTATCAATCCAGTCCCCAACAAGTATAATTTTCGTCTGACTCAGCTTATCTGTAGCGGACAGTTTACCTGCTTCCACCCGGTAACCATAATCACGCAGCAGTCCCTGCAGCTCTTGAACACACTCATGCACATCCCCAACCACAATATACTCTTGTTCTTGCGGAAGTACCGCAGTTACATAATTCTCTAAATCCTGAATCACCACCCGGTAGTCGACATTAGATTGGCCTTCGTCTATTAAGTAAAAATCCTTAGCGCGGACTTTATGAATTTTGCTATAGCCTTCCCGGGATAGAACAGGCAGCACGTCTTTTCTCAGCCGATTCAGATGGTTCGAAATCAGTTTCTTTGATCGTTCCGAGTTGTAATAATCCTCCCGTTTGCGGTAATCAAATAGAATAACCTCCAGGTTGTAATGATTCATTTGAGCGATCTCGCGGACCTTACTACGGTAATCTTCAGAGAGTCCAATGGTATCCATCACCACAAACTCCGCATTAATGGGAAAAGAGGTGACCAGCTTCAGCCTCTCAAACAACAGTTGAAAGGCATGCGAGCTCGACTCCAGCATCACTTGGTCATACTTATCGTAGTCATAGCCCAGTACTTCCTGCCGGATTCCGTCTGAGGACAAATACTGCACATTCATCCGCAAGCCCCTGGAGGCATCCTCAAATTTCAGCTGTGGGATCAGCACTTCTTTTGCAAAAGTCGACTTCCCGCATTCCGTAGCCCCTACGAGCATAAATATCGTATGTAGACGGGTTTGAATCTCCACTGTCTAATCCTCCTTTCTTCGCACAATAGTGCATTGCGTCGTACGTATCTCGTCAACTCGGTCACCGACCATCACATACTCGAACTCAACTGCCAAACCTTGAACCGTGTCCGCAAACCATTGCTGGAACGCTTCCTGCCCCATTTCCCACTTGTGATCTTCATGCCGGAATCCTTCCAGCTCATAGTAACGGTTAAAATCAGCGTTGGGCGTCGTTACAATGAACTGTTCAAAGTCTACATTGTTACATACTTGCTGAATGAGCTCCGCGGCTTCAGCCTCACTCATATGCTCGATAACTTCCGTTAAAATCACATCGACCTGCTCTCCATTGTACGACTCCAGAAAATGATCCAGAGAACGAAAAGTAACAAGGTTATCCACTTCCTTCGCTTTCGCTTTCCGATTCACAACCTCTAGCAGCTCCTCGACTACATCCACGGCGTAATAGGTACTATCTATTTTCCCAGCATACGGAATGGCATAGAATCCTTCACCGCACCCAATGTCCAATATCGGCTTATTAAATGGAAGCACGCTTGAAATGAAACTACGCCGCTGTATTGCGGTACTCCCATACTCTAGCCCGATGGAATAGCGCTCCGTTTGTTCGATGTATGCTTTATACTTCTTAAACCGCTCTCTGGAGGTCAGAAAATTCCTAGCAAATAGACTCCGTATATAAAAAGGTGCATCAATAACATTAAGGCTTCGAATATATTTATCCAAAACCGCTTCCGAAATATCGATATACGCGTCTCCGAACATGGACAAGAATAGGGACAATACACTCACAACATGCAGGAGGTGATACAAGCTTTTATGCGTGGTAATCGTCAGTGAATAGCTTTTATGTGCTTGAAGCTGCAAGGAAAAGGTATACTCCTTCAAGTGCTGTTCGAAAAATCTAATATAATGTACCCGCTCCACATGAACCAAGTTGATGAAAAAGGAATGCTCATACCCTTCCTCGTCCCGCGCGTCCTGCGTCTTAAAAGGTGTGGAGAAAAACTCATTCACCGCATTTAGAGGAAATTGGGGTGTATTAAATCGGGAAACATTTAGGTATTCAAAATTCTCGCCGTCATTCTGCTTGTAGGATATATCATTATCCGCATCCTTGAAATAAACGTTATAAGTTGAGTCATCCGAATACCATCCATAAGCCAACCCTTGACGAACCGGACGAAGCTGCATTCCTGTCACTGGATTTTTTTTAATTAAAAAAGTAAACTTTGGATTTGTGGATTTCAATTGTACAATAGCCAATACTCTTTTCCTCCTTTAAAACTTTCTATAATAAGTCCCTCTTGCTCCTCTTGTTCAATTCGGTCTAGCTGTTCACGGAAAACTCTATCTATAGGATCGATCATCATCCCTCCAGGTCCATCATTTCAATCTTCTCCACCATCGAACCATAGCCCTTCGCGGTCTGAGCAATGTAGCTGAGTACAGTATCACTCCATCCATAGATATAAAAGGTATTGTGGTCTGGCTGCGGAACCATCGCATTACGGTAAGGGGCAATATCGATAATGTAGGCTCTCACATGAGGGTTTACTTTAGCACGGTATTTTTGTAAGGCTTCATAAAAAGGGCTTCCGTGGTTCTGCTGTTCGTCCGTGATCATGACAATCTGGTCGACCTTCCGTCGCTCATTGAGCAACTTCCGTACAGGCGCACCTGTATCGGTGCCGCCATGGGCTTGAATTCTATCAGCTTGTGATAAAATACTGTCTCGGCGGGACGGTCTGGCATCCTCTACCTCTGTATCAAACAACCAGAATAGGGAGTTTCCTTGCGTTTTCTTGTACAGGGCCAGAGCAAACACCGACCCTATCTGCAAATACTCACCATTCATTGAGCCTGAAATGTCCAGGAAGATGGCTGTCTGATCTTCCAGATCTGGCAAATTATCAAACGTATATTCGGCTGCATCCCGCAGGGCGTCGCGCAGTACCGGATGCTGTACCTGCCGAAATGCTTTAGCGAATCGGAAAGGTAGAATCTTCGACTTCTTCAATGCCCGTTGATCTGTTAAGCGTTCTACCGCGAACCCTAAATTGTTCGGGCTATCAAAAACACCTACCCGTTCAAGCGTGTTCAAGTGGCGAATCAATGCAAATATCGGCATCTGATGAAGAAGTGCTTCCCAAACCGCCTTAGTGGGTTTAATCGCTCCCGTAACCACTTCATGTGGCAATTTCCCCGTCTCGATCCAATTCAATTGTTCCGCTTCGGAACCCGCCCGTTTCAGTTGCTCTAGCGCCTCTACTTGTGGAAGCAACGACAAGTTAGCCTCTTGACCGCGCAAATAACGATATAACGCTTGCTGCTTAAGATCAGCCGGTTTCGGGTGGGCCGTTGCAATCGCATCACTCAAGCTATATCCCCGACCTCGGCCGTTGTACTTGATTGCCCAGTACTCGGATATACCCGATAGAAAACGGTTAACTTGCCGTTTCACCGCACGCCCACCTTCTCCGCGACCCAATCCTTTCAAGATCGTAAGGAAGTCCGTCAAATCGGAGGGAATTCGTACGACGTTCAAGAAGATTTTCGAAAACAAGTCTGGACGATAAGCCGACAGAATGGCTAATCCGAACAGAGGTTGTAAGCGCATATAGCCTTCATTACGCCCATAGACAATGGCTTTAGCCATAAACAGCGGGTTGCTGTGAGCCATTGCCCTGTGCATCTCCTCCGCTTCCGCCAAAAGCTGGTGTTGATCAGCGTAGAAAGTGTTACCCAATGTATTGGTTACCAGCGTCTGTATGTATTGCTCCTCAACAGAGCGGGTGTAAGATGGGTAACCTTCTTTATTTGGTGTAGGCAGTCTTAGGGTTGAAAATAATTTTTTAGCAAAACTCATGGTTATAGCCTCCTTCATTTAAAAACCGGCGAAGAAAAAGCAGGGAAGGTTCACTGCAGGACTCGAACCTGCCATAAAGCCCGGGTAAATCATTGTTCCGCATCAGTGGCGAAGAAACCCTCCCCGGCGCCTCGCCGGTATTCATTTGTGGGGGTGCGAGGAAAAAGTTTGAGAAGGCATCGGTACAGCGTATATACGCTCATTACCGTCCTTTTTGACGAAGTAGCCCTCTCTGACGCCTCGCACCTTGATAATCTTGAACAATGATTGTTGATGTTGAGGAAAAAATTTGGAAAGGAACATGCTGCTCTACCCCTGAGCTACCTCACCCTGCGGTGAGAGTTGGACTCGAACCAACGACAAGCCGATTCAAAGTCGAAGTAACCCTTCCGTGCGCCTCAACAGGATCAACTGCCTCATCCTTAGTGAACTCGGCTTCATGGAACTATCTTCGCTCATCCTCACTGTTACGAACAGGGTGAAAGTATGGCGGCGAATAAAAATCCTTCCATTTTCTTCAACTCGGGTGCTTGATATAATGAGTACTATAGTTACATAAAGGATTCGCTACATGCTGGAGGAATGCAAATGGCTCGGGAAAGTTTCGACAAGGAGATTCAATTTCTTCGCATGCTCGCTTTAGCTGGGGGGGCCTATAGCAGACAACAATTCGCCGATCGCCTCGGCATTTCTATACATACCTATGACAAAACGCTGCGTAATCTCAAGGAAATAGTAACCGTCTTACAAAAAGGCCTCCCCGCAGATCAAGGAACCGAACTCTCTGAGTGGGTCCGCTATAACTACTATGAATCTGCCGACCCGTTGCTCCTCTTCTTGTTTCGTGCAAAGTCACTTAAAGAAACGGAAAGTATCAGGCTTTCGATATTATTAACAGCACTACAGACGCAGGAGCTAACCGCTAAAGATCTACAGGATGTCTGCAGTGAGCAAATGCCAGCCGATGGTCCGCTGCCTGATGAAAAGACCGTCCGGGGAGATCTGAAATACCTAGAAGAGGTTGGTGTTATTCTTCGTGTAAATGGGGAGCGTCCATTCCGGTATAGGGCTGCTAACGATCTCGCTGACCAATTATCCGACGATGAGATTTTGGACCTTTACGACTATGTTGATGTCATCGCTAATACGCAGATTCCGTCCGTCCAAGGCTATCTGCTGCGCGACACCCTAAAAAAGGTTTTAAGAAAGCGGGGCTATATCCCAGAGGCTGCGGAAACCCATCGATACAAGTATAATTACCATTCGCGTATTCTTGACGAGGCGCATCTCTATACAATATTTGGAGCCATTCAGCAGCGAAAAAAGCTAACTTTTCTTTATCTTTCTCCTAAAAAAGGCAAGAACTACGCTTCTCAGAACACAAACCCCCTCTTTGAGCGGGATACGAAAGGTGTTACAGAAACGGTTCTCCCCATCCGTGTCGTCTACGATCATCAATACGGGCGATGGTATTTAATCGGACATCATTCACGTATGGGAATCATGAAATTCCGTATGGAGGGACTTACTCAGATAGAGGAAGGCGACGCTGTGGAAGAAGAAGAGTTTGCTAAGAAACTTAGCAATATTGAAGGACAGCTGAAAAACAGTTGGGTTACAGATACCACGCGTGCGATTAAAGTGGTCGCTCGATTCTATAACCCCGGTCGATCCGGTGCTAATTTCATTCGGGAGCGGGTGGAGGTGCAGGGACAGTGGGGAATCATTACGGAGAACTCGGACTCCTCCTTCCTTTACGAGATCATGGTGAACGGCATTTACGAAATTAAGCCTTGGTTACGGAGCTTCGGTTCGAGCTGTGAGGTATTAGAGCCACCTTGGCTTCGTAAGCAATTTATTGCGGAATGGAAGGAGATTCACACCTATTATGAATCCATTCGAGAAAATATTTAACTTTCAAATCATTTCCCGCCTGGACGAAGTGGGTTCATTAGCCCTGACCTCCCAGGAGCGCTCATGGCTGAAAACGATGCTGATGCATTCAGCTTCTACCGAAGCCTTTACACCAGAAACCTTGAGTAAGTTGAACTCCTTATTGGATTCTGAATCGTCCACAGAGATACGTGAGATTATTATGGAGAAAGCCAAAAGTCAGGAGCGGCAGGTCTATCATCCAATGCTACGCACGCTCCGCCGAATAATTATGCAGGAGCACGGAATCCTTCTATCTTATTGTATTAAACATGGAGGAGTTAAAAACAATCAGTCTGGATTCCCTCACAAGCTTGAGTACAACATGTTTAAGAGGGAGTGGTATCTGCAATGGTACAATACTCGACATCATTCCCTCATGTCTACTAAACTAAAAAACATCGTATCGGTCGAAGAAACCATTCTACCTACCGATCAGGTTACAGCCTTGAAGGTAACCTTGGAGCGCTTGTTAGAGGAATGGAAGGAAACCGCATGGGTTCAAGTCATTCCAACATTTAATGCTGAACTGTCACGAATTCTATACGCCTTTTCCTGTTTTGATAAGTCGGTAACCTTTGATGAAGACTCGGGCATTTATCGAATCAAAGTCATCTACATGAGAAACGAAAGTGAGTTTCTGTTGTCAAAAATTCGTTTCCTTGGGCTGCGAGTGAAAATTGTTGAGGGCGCGCACCTTAAAAGACGCATGCTAGAGTCGGCTTCAAGGGCTCTGGCTCGTTATGCTGATGATTCGGCTGCACATTGAAACTTCTAACGGTTTGTCTAATTGAGCAAAAGCAGTCATCCTCTTACGAGTAAATGGACTGCTTTTTTGTATTCCTATTACTTTCGCCATTACTGAGTTCACATCTTCTCAATACTGAGGCTTTTGCAGGGATCTCCTTAAGAGTCTTTTTATTAGCTTAAGTCGATACAATTGTAAGTGAACTGCTGTTTTTTAGGTTTTTTTGAAGTTATGGCACTTTTTCAGATGGCCGGGTGTTATAGAGATATACAGCTTGAGGAGGTGTTAACAACGCCGGATGATGTGATGGACCCCAGGGGATTAGAGCAGTTGATCTTCAGGATTCAGAGAGGGAATAGCGAACAATATGCTCTCATTGTCAGAGCTTTTCAGCAGCCAATTTACGGCTATTGCTGTCGTCTGCTAGGGAACAGGCAGGATGCTGAGGACGCAGTGCAGGAAATACTAGTGAAGGCGTATCAGGCGATCCATCAGTACAAGCCTACTGTACAGTTCTCGGCTTGGCTGTATCGGATTGCCTATAATCATTGCCTGAATCTGCTACGCAGACGTAGGTTACACCGTCAGGTGATGCAGATTTTTCGCCCGGAAACGGTTGTGGGGAGCCCCGAACAAGAGCTGGATGACCGGCTTTACAAGCCCTCTTTGGCGGCCGCCTTAGCCAAGTTATCACTGGAGGAACGTAATCTCTTGATTTTGCGGGTATTCGAGGAGAAGAGTTATGCGGAAATGAGTGAGATCCTTAAGATCAGCCCCAATGCACTTAACAAAAGAATGAACCGCATCAAAAAGAAAGTGAAGCAGGTCATGGAAGTGGAGGAGGAAAAACTGTGGGACGAACCGCAATCAGCCATGAATACCAAGATATAATTAAAGCCTCTGCCGGTCCAAATCCGCTTGAGGCGATTGATGTAGAAGCACAAGTGATGGAACGGATAGAGCGGCTGGGGCTGGCGCGCACCCGCCCTGCTGCGTGGAAGAGAAGGCTGCGCAAACCTACAGCAGTGTTCAGTCTGCTTATGGTATTCCTGCTACTCTCCGTGACAGCATATGCTGCGGCGGAATATATCCAGATCCGTAACAGCAGAGGCGAGGTGAAGGTGCAGTACATGGAGCCGGAGCCAGTGCAACAATCGGGCCATTTGCTGAATAACAAGCTTAGGCAGCAGATGGAAGCTAAAGCGCTCGCTTTTGCTAAACCGGGTGAATTGATTGGATACTATGTCAAAAAGGATGTGGCAGAAGGAGCGGCGGAAGCTTTGAAATTTGTGCATAAGGAACAGCGACTAACCGCCTATGCCGATTTCTCCGCAGAGATTCGCCGAACCGGAGCACCTATGCTGCCGGAAGCGCCGGAGGGATACTCTTTTCAAAATGGTACTGTTGAACCCGATTACCCATATAATTCGCCTATGATGCAGCAGGAACTATACCTGGAAACGCTCGATGAGCTGCGTACTCAAGCGGAACAAGCGACCGGAGGGCAGCAATTGTTCATGAAATCCGTGCCGTGGACAAGTCCGATCTCGGTCAGCGCTTCGTATGCGAAAGACGGCGGGTTCCTGGGGATTTCCGCTCACATGATGCACGGCGGAGACATGAGGGTATGGCAGGGAGCGGATGAGCAGGCGAACAAAATTACTGTAGCCGGGACAGACGTCATCGTCAATACTTTGGGAATAGGGTTGGAAAAACAGCACAACTACCTGACCTGGTATAACGAAAAGTATGATGCATACTTTACGGTTACCAGTTACGGCGATAAAACCCTGAGCCAGGAAAAGCTATTGAAGCTTGTGGCAGAGTTGTTGCAGTAAGCTGCGTTTTGAGAATTCAGTTACCCGCGTAAAAGACACCCGGAGGGGTGTCCTTTGTGTATATAGAGCCAAGGCTGGATCAGTAAATCCAAGATCCGCTTCATCATCAGACAAGCTGGGAACAAAGGTATACCTGATCGGCCGGAATATTTACTTCCGAGAGAAAGCAGGCAGTGCTTCCCCCGTTAGATTTTTTCGTGAAAGGTTCTGTTAGTGACATCAAGCTGCTGCTCTCTCATCAGTTTAATGAAGTTAACCGCATAACCTGACACTCATATCGTAAGCTGCAGATACTCCTCCAGATGCTCCATCGCATCAAGCAAGGTTTTGGTGGCAAACACATGAATAAAATTATAATCAATCATTGAACAAATAACCGACACCAACCCTGAGTCTGAAGCCACTTGTTAAGATAACTATCGTGAAATTGATTTTCTTAACTTATCTGGTATTGGGATATGCCTTATGGACTCCAACGGATGGTACAGCAGCATCCATGGACCTGAAAAACGCATAACTTCCTTGATTTTTTGGCGGTAAACCGGTTTATAACAATGAATAGAACACTTTGCACAAGCCGTTTTCTCTTCACCGAATTTGCAGTGGGATAGCCTTTTCATAGCATACTCATTTAAGTTCTGACATTCATCACAGAGTCCCTTTACATGATGTTTTCTCTTGCAATATATAGTAATCATTTTAGAAACAATTACTTTTTCTTTGCGGATTTTAGGGCCATCTTTCAATTGCTGCTCTGCTCCTGTCCTCATATAATGAAGCCTCCTTGAATTTTAGTTGGGCTGCTCGGGATTTGGCAACTATACATAGTGAGTGGAACAGTGTCTCTATATGATCCTATTTTAGCAGAATGATTTCACTATGGGCGTAACTCTTAAATCATTCTGCTGAAGGAGGATAACGACAACACAGCAGACTTCGGAAACTGTGTCATAGCAAGCTTTTTAACCACCACGTATAGTATAAAACAGCGTTGAAATGAAAAAGGCACCCTTAGTCACAGTTCATTTGTCAGGGTTGTCTTTTTACGGCTGCAGGCGGCACCTTTGGATTTTGTCATGTTGGGATGACTCATCCGGCTGACCGCCCCAAATTGGATTCGTGTATCTCAGGTCATGCTTTTTCTCATATATCATAGGAGCCGAACCGTGAATAAGCAAACTCACAATTCACGGCCTTTCGATAAGCGTTAGTTCAATGAATCTAAGAGATTCTTAATCTGTGGATTAAGGGATCATGTAGCTAAGAAAAAACACTCACTATTTTGTTGTTTTTTTCTTAAATATGGGGTTATAGACTAACTGAAACTATCTTATAATAAAGTTGAGATTGGATATTATACCCATTTGTGAACGCGCGTTTACAAATGCAGTTAGCCACTTTAATAGGAGGAATGGTTATGCAATATGGTTGTTTTGATGAAAAGAACAAAGAATACCTCATTACAAAACCGAATACCCCTGCACCTTGGGCGAACTACCTCGGATCGCCGGAATACGGCGCCATCATTTCTGGCAACGCAGGAGGCTATAGCTTTGTAAAATCTGGAGCAAACGGGCGGCATATCAGGTATCACTTTAACTCCAAGGACGAACCGGGACGCTACATTTACGTGAGAGATCTGGAGAACGGGGATTATTGGTCCGGCTCCTGGCAGCCGGTTGGCAAGGATCTGGAGCAGTACAAATCTGTGTGCCATCATGGAACCGGATACACGAACATCGTGTCGGATTATGACAACATTCATACAGAATCATTATATTACGTGCCGCTGAACAGATCCTACGAAGTATGGCGCATGAAGGTCCGCAATGATGGCTCCAAGGCCCGGAAGCTGGCACTCTTCGGATTTGTCGAATTCACCAACGATAACAATTACGAACAGGATACTGTGAACCTTCAGTACACTTTGTTCATTTCACGGACCTATTACAACAACAATAAGATTCTGCAAGTGATCAACGAAAACACAACCGAGGAGCAAAGCTGGAGATTTTTCGGCGCTGCAGGTGCGGAGGTAATCGCCTACGATGGCGACCGGGATACATTTCTCGGCGATTACCGCAGTTACGGCAATCCGGCCTCCGTGGAAAAGGGCCAATGTTCCAATTCGCTGAACTATAACACCAATGCCTGCGGTGCCCTGCAGATCAACGTGGATTTGCAGCCAGGAGAAGAGAAGGAAATTGCATTTTTACTGGGACAGTATGATGAGCGAGGTGGGTCCGAAATTCTCAACCGCTATAAGGATCTGTCCGTTATCGACAAGGAACTTGAAGAATTGAAGACATTCTGGCACGGCAAGCTTAACCGTTTTCAGGTCCAGACGCCAAGCGACAATCTGAACAACATGATCAATACTTGGAATGCATATCAATGCTTCATCACTTTCATCTGGTCACGTGCGGCCTCCTTCCAATACTCCGGTCTGCGTAACGGACTCGGCTATCGGGATACCGTGCAAGATATTCAAGGCATCATTCATCTGGACCATGAGATGGCACTTGAGCGTCTGCGGCTGATGATCTCGGCTCAGGTCTCCAACGGTGGCGGTCTGCCGCTCGTAAAATTCAACCATAACCCCGGACATGAGGGCACGCCCGACGATCCGGAATACGTGCGTGAGACCGGTCATCCCCATTATCGTGCCGACGATGCCTTATGGCTGTTCCCGACCACCATCAAGTATATAAATGAAAGCGGTAACTGGGACTTCACGGATGAAGTGATTCCCTATTCAGACCAAGGCGAAGCCACGGTTTACGAGCATCTGCGCCAGGCCCTGCAATTTAGCCTTGACCGTATGGGTGCGCACGGTATGCCGGTCGGGCTTCATGCGGACTGGAACGATTGTCTGCGTCTTGGAGCCAAGGGTGAATCACTGTTCGTCGCCTTCCAGCTGTATATGGCCTTCAAAGTGTTCATTGAAATCGCACAAAATAAGAGCAAGCCTGACGACGTAGTATGGGCACAGTGCCTGCTCGATGAGCTCGATGAAAACATTCAGAAGCATGCTTGGGAGAACAATCAGTTCGTCCGCGGGTTCACCGAAGACAACTATACCATTGGGTCCTGGGAGAACGATGAGGCAAAAATTTGGCTGAACCCACAAAGCTGGTCCGTACTAAGCGGTGCCGCCCGCCCGGATCAGGCGAAGCTCTCCATGGACAAAGTGTACGAGAATCTGCGTACCGATTATGGCACCATGCTATTCTATCCGCCATTCCGGAAATATGGTTTGCCCGTAGCACTGATGGCCCTTTTCAACCCGTCAACCAAAGAAAATGCCGGCATCTTTAGCCAGCCGCAGGGATGGCTCATCCTGGCGGAGACGATGATCGGCAACGGTGAACGTGCGTTCGAGTATTTCTTGAACTGCAGCCCGGCTAGCATGAACGATAAAGCCGAAATCCGCAAACTTGAGCCTTACGTACATGGTCAGTTCGTTGAGTCTAAAGATAGTCCCTATCAAGGCCGGGCACATGTCCACTGGCTCACCGGAACTGCCTCGACCGTGATGGTCTCTCTAGTAGAGGGCATCATGGGAGTACAACCGCAGATCGATGGCCTTCGGATCAATCCGTGCGTGCCCTCCGACTGGACAGACTTCTCCATGGTGCGGGAATTCCGCGGATTGAAGCTGAACATTCAGGTGGAGAACAAGAACAACGTACAAAAAGGAGTTACCCATATCGTCATTAACGGTGAGGAAATTCAAGGTGACCTAATTCCTCTCACCAAAATGCAGGCAGAAAACACCGTACGGGTTATCATGGGGTAGCAAATTACTGAAACGCAGTTAGTGTACTATCTAGTTTTATGTTACTTATGGCTTGGTCATAAGGGGATGTAAAAGACACCTGAGGGTGTCTTTTACTTTACTCCATATGAGGCTAAGGGTGGGACGTAAAGAGCCATATTCTTCTCTCTCCACAACCGCAGGACGGGAGGTGTGAAATATCGGGTATTAACTTCTAAACCAGAATTAGATCAGTTTGGTCACTGACTTTATGAGTTCGTTTTTTACCATGATTTTTGCAATGTTGAGCTATAACCTCATAATCAGAATCACTGATCATTAAGCACCTTGTTCGTCCACTCTTTCATAGTGTAACTTGCTGGTTTAAGCACACATCGAGAATCCACGGCCATGGACCGTAGCCCGCTTCTACGTTGATGTGACCCATTTTAGGCAACATAACGCAAGGCACCCCTAAATCTAAATATTGAGAAACATCTTCTACCGAACAATAAGGGTCTGTTGAGGATAAAACAAACAGCGCCTTTTCCGCCACCGTTGCAATCTCAGCCAAGTTTTCCGGTACAGGGAAAAACGTCATCACAGGCTCATATTTCAAAAATGGCGAAGGCGGTGCTACCAGAATCGCTCGCTGAATTTTTCGTTTCGGATGTGAAGTCGCATAGTGAAACCACATAATGCACGCTAAACTGTGAGCTACAACGATTACTTCTTCCTCCTGCGGAATTTCTTCAAGAACAGAAGATAAATAGTCAAGCCAAACATCCTTATCTGGCTGATCCTTATCTGGAAAATCAGGAAAATAGACCTGTTCACCTTGCTTCACCAGCTCTTGCTGTAACCATCTTTGCCAATGATCGGGTCCACTGCCGCCGACTCCATACAAAAGAAGAAAACTTCTACTCATGATAACCATACCTCCACAATAGTCGTATAAAATTATGATTGCATTCATATTTACATGAGTACATGCTCATGACATGTACACATGTGACCTCTCCCCCAACTTAACTTTAATCCAGTCTGTGAACTAATAAATAAAGTATCCATAATTGAACAAGAAACAGCTACCGAGAACAGGATTGAGATCGGCACAATTCTCATCGCCGAAGGGAATTGTAATTATCACTGTTTAACGTGGCGGCCAAAGCCTCCCGTCTCCGTATAGGCTCAGTGAAACCCTATTAACAGTAAGCCTCAAAAACCATATCATAGTAAACTTAATAACCGCCACGTATAGTCCAAAACAAACGATAAAACGAAAAAAGACACCCTGAAAGGTGTCTTCTACTTTACTCCATATGGAGCCGAGGGGAGTCGAACCCCTGTCCGAAGATAACAGCACATAAGTTTCCACGAGTGTAGTCACAGTTCTGATGTCACCCGAGTATCGCCCCGTAACCGGCTATACGTTGGGTCAGCCTGATTATCTTCTTCAGCTCACCGCAGGAGGAGATGAGACAGCGTATCCTTCATATATTCTTAAATAATATTCGATTGTGATCAAACAAGAAAATAGCTGCGGATCATCTATTCAAATTAATACTTATATATCATTCAATAGCATTCCGAATCTCAGAGAATTCATCGGGGCTATTGTAAATACTTTCCCATTGTCTTAACACTTCAGGTATTGGTTTACTGCTAGCGCTAAGATATTTTTGAATCATTATATGTGCCAACCGAGCTGATGCAACACGGAGCTCGCCTTTCGGGACAGCCGCAACTATTGCATCAATTTCAGTAAACTTACTATCTTCCTGTAAACAATTTAGACCAGTTAGCAACGAATGTTCAATCTCAGAAGATATGGTTTCAGGGGCAAGTCGAACTACCTCATGCATCACATTGATCGCGGAAACCAAATGCTCGTTATTACGCCATAAAATCTGTTGAGCAATCAAAGTAAGTAACTGACTATTTTCTTCCTGAGTCGTAACCTCTCTCTCTTTATACTCGATCGATAGGATCGCTGTATCATATAAAGCTAGCTTTTGATAAAAGCTTCCCATAAACAGATGGTTAAGTATCGTCTTGTTAACATCGATAGTTACATTGCACTTTTTTGCCCACAAAAACTCCAAACTCGGATGAGTAAGTTGGTTCTCCCGCAATACATCTAAAATCCGCTCCATGATTTCATGTTCTACACTTGAAGGATACCATTCAGTTGAGATAAGTAACAAGCGAGTTATCGTTTTTACAAGCTGAAACATTTGTTTGCGTGCAATACTATCCGCGTTGAAGAAACTGGTCTTCCCAAAATGATGAATGAGACGATTTTGTATAGCTTCACAGATTTGCAAAAGTATAGGTATGTCCTGTATATCGAATATCTCATAAAAAACCCCGCTACTAAATTCGTCTAGCAAGGAATCGCGATCCGAAATAGAGGTCTTTCTTTCGCTCGCACGTTCCTGTAAATCGGTTATCAACAAAACTTTGATAATCTCTTGGGGGTTTATCTGATCAGGATGTGGCAGCGTTAAGCTAATCGTTCGATTAAAATTCGCTGGTGTTACAAACCCATCTTTCCAAAGCAATATGCCCAGCCGCTCGTCCTGTTCTCGCGTTAATATGCCGTTGCGTGAAAGAATGGCAAGGCGGCCAAGCGCTGATAACCGCAACTCAGAGGAAGATGTAGCTTGAACCAAAACGCTCTCCGTTCCAGGAACAGCTTCAGTAACAGGGATAGGCTTCTCAAATGGAACAGACAAAAAACTTAATGGATCAGGAAACTCGCTCACTATTCGAGTTTCCTCAGGGAGAAACGGAAACTTTAAAAAAATAGGGATGCGTTCCGATTGCTGTTCTTTTGAGAATGCACTCACCAATCTCCTGGTCAGCTTGTCTATCTTTTTATAATGCAAGCGATACTCACTCTGATAAATTTCCAGCAGAAATTGAAGTAGCTCATCAAGGACAGAAAGTGTGCACTTACAACAAAGGTGCGATAATAGCAATGGTAATACCTCTGCCGAAAACCCTGCAAAGCTTTTTGGAAAAAAACCATCGTTAGCGTGAAGTTCTCCCATCGTACGACGAAGTGCACCTAGATAACTTTGACATAGCTCGCTTGCTGTTGATGCAGCCATTTTATAGAGAGCTGATCGGGATAAAACAGCTTCAAACGCTTTCACCTCATTTGCGCGTGCGATTGTAACAACCGCCCATGCAAACGAATAAGGTGCGATTCGCTCAACTGCTCCAGTCGCAGCTTTATTTCCGCTAGTGATATTGTGAACCCGGAAAGGATGACCCGTCTCTTCACGGAAACGAAGGAAAGCATATGCGGTAATCCTGTCAGCATCTTCCTTATTAGTAAACGAATGCGTGCGTCGTCCAAAATCAAATGTAGGTTGTTCACCAACTGATTCAAAATCTTGACGAGGCACGGTCAAAAGCAACTGAAATCGTTCGTCCTCTGTAATCCAATCTGTTGTGAATCTTTTATGCATTTGACGGCGTTCGACCTCGGTATCCCGCTGTTCATTCCAAGATTGCCCATAATCCTTCTCAATAGAAATTGACTTTTCAATATGGCCTTTCAATGACATTAAAGAACTCTCATAAGAAAGCAAAAGTAGGCTCTGATCATTACTTTGAAGTTGTCGTCTTACAAGTACAAGCGAATTTTGCAGCAATTCTTGTGCTTGCAACAATTCGTTGCACTCTGCTAATAGCCCTGACTTTCGCAATACCCATTCAGGAGATTGTTCGTTAACATTCCACGCATTAAGATGAAGTTGCAAGTCTTTATAGTTAAAATTAAACATAGAAAACAAACAACGTTCGTAGGAAAAACGATTTAATTGTTCCTCTTTCATAATTACTGACTGAGACTCAATTTGCTTAAAAAGTAAGTTCCAAGCTTCAAAATCGCCACTTTCACGCAAATCACGCAATAGTGAAATTTGTATAGATATACGCATTAGTTGATCGTCAATAGAATTACCAGGGTTACGCTCCAAAATTAGCGAATAAAATCTCAGTTCCCACTGAAAGGGAGGACGTAAACACTTTTCTCGCAACCAATCATATTCGTACAAAAGTGAGAGTTCTACATTTTGCTGTTCCTTTATAACGGATTGCAACAAATCCTCTATTTCTCCTCTTAAAATCAAAGCTCGTTTCCTTGCATCGTAAGGTGGAACCAACCATCCCGGATATTCTTTACGTATCTGTTGAAGAAGTAATATAACCTTTGTAAAAGATATTTGTTCACCCTCGTGGAGACTGTAAATTCCAGGCCAGCTCGGTTGGGCTTTACGAACACTGTCCAAAAGATAATCGAGTAAACCTTCGTACTTTTCGCGGGGATTGCCATCAGCTGCAAATGAAGCAATGTTAAGAACAACTACTTTTTTGCGGTCTAAAAGTTTTCTCTGAGCATGGGGATAATCCTCATGAGAAAAAAGATAAATTTGCGGGGAATTTTCTAGCCCTAAATTATCATGAATCCATCCAACCCACTGATTAAAGTTGGGATCATCTCCCGAAAAACCGATTAAGCAAAGCGTGTTCTCGAGTAATGACTGTTGTACTGTATTAATGAATGGAGCAAACTCTCGTGGATAACGGCGATAATCTTCAGAAGTAATGATAAAAGGTCGATGAGAAGGAAAAGTTCCGTGCAGCTTAACAATGCGAGGAGCATCTGAACTGGAAACCAAGTCTTCTTTACAGTTGATAATATTGAACCGTTTACTTGTGATTTCTTGGCTGGCGCGCTCGAGTAGAGTGTCATAGTTAGTGGTAAATACATCTCTCCAAGGTAGATTAAGCAACTTCGTATGTAGTATAGAGGGGCTATACTGGGCATCAGGTATCCGAGAAACCAGCAGTTGATTTAATACAGAACGTCCATAAGCAGCTTCTACCTGTTCTGCGAGTGTGAGTGGACTAAGGTATTGGGCAGCTTCTGGCTTACATAAATATATTTTTTCATAAAATGTGTCTGCAAGTTCATTCCATGTGGGGAATGTAGGTGCAAAAAGCGATCCACTATCAGCATTTCTACTAAATCCGGCTCCTACGAGTACTGCACAACGATTCGCCTTCAGACTTTCGGCGATTTGTTTAAGATATTGTTCTAACTCTGTTGATGTTTTCTCCGCCATAACACTCTCTCCCCTAGTGTGGTTTTATTTAGGACTAGAACTGCTAAAAGGTCAGGTTCCTCAGTCTTTGGTACCCTTTTTATGTTTGACTCTAAAGAATTCGCTCAGAAATAAATCCTGTTAAATCAAGCTCTTTCGAAGCTAATGATCATCAATACATTCTAATATTTTATCATGTTCCCCAATATTTCCAAGTTAGTTGTTTACTTAAAAAGCATCGTGGTGAAACCATATCTGTTGTATACCGTCCTACAATTTAATAGATGTATTAAATTATTAGGAAAGCTAAGCTTTAAAACTGATTCTTTCTCCTGCTCGATACGAGCATACTAAAACAAAAAAGACACCCTGAAAGGTGTCTACACTGATACTCCATATGGACCCGAGGGGAGTCGAACCCCTGTCCGAAGATAACGGCACATAAGCTTCTACGAGTGTAGTCACAGTTTTGATGTCACCCGAGTATCGCCCCGTAACCGGCTATACGTTGGGTCAGCCTGATTGTCTTCTTCAGCTCACCCCAGGCGGAGATGAGACAGCGTATTCCACTATTAGTTAGCCCCTAGCCTTGTCACACGGACGATGCAGAGTAGAAGCACGCACACAGGTTCTTCAGTGGATTCACAAATGATATATCTTTATAGGGCGACTATTGTTTATTTCATGCTAATGCTTGGTTTGCAATGTACATGGGAGAAGGAGTTGGAAAGCGAACTGAATGCAATGCATCATTTGTATCAAAAAGATCTAACCACATTTGCTCGAAGTTATGCGTCCGATGATGTATTGTTCCATGAAATCAGCACAGGTCAATATTACCTTGTGCATCTGACTTGGAATCAGAACAAGAACGAGAGATTCCCGCAATTCAGTGTCTTTTCCTCGTTTGATGATTTTATTCAATACTGCGAAGCTACCTTTCAGTTCATTGAAGATTGATTAAACTTAGAGGGTGATCACCTCTATGAATAGAGAACAAAACAAAAAGACACCCCTAAAGGTGTCTTCACTGATACTCCATATGGAGCCGAGGGGAGTCGAACCCCTGTCCGAAGATAACGGCACATAAGTTTCTACGAGTGTAGTTACAGTTTTGATGTCACCCGAGTATCGCCCCGTAACCGGCTATACGTTGGGTCAGCCTGATTATCTTCTTCTGCTGACCCCAGGCGGAGACCAGACAGCGTATCCCACTACTTGTTAGCCCCTATCCCTGTCACATGGGCGATGCAGGGTAGAAGCACGCACACAGGTTATTAAGCTGCGAAAGCGTAGTTGTTTTGTTGTTTGCCGTTTAATAGGCTTTAGCGTTGATGAAGCGGACGCGTCCCCACTACTCGCTGCTCATGCTCGAACTACCCCCGTCGAATCCAAGAACGGCCCCTCATTAGAAAAGGGCGCTTCGGATCAAGCGGATCTTCTAGCAAGAGAGATCCAGGCAGCCTCTGTCTAGAGGACTGTCACGAAGCAAAAATCTTACTTACACAGTATAGCACATTTATCAACACTTTAACACGTGGGTTAAAGGAATTGAAGGGTAGATCTGGAACTCCAGGAAGCGCAGCACATCGGCTTATCTGGCGATCTTTTGTTTCTCACGCAGCGCACGTGCGATATCGCGTTGAGCGTCTTTTTTGGCGGCGGTGTCGCGTTTGTCGTATTGCTTCTTCCCTTTACCCAGGCCGATCAATAGCTTCGCGTAACCATTGCGCACATACACCTTCAGCGGCACTATCGAGTAGCCATCCTGTTTGGACAAACCGAGCAGCTTGCTGATCTGCACCTTATGCATGAGCAGCTTGCGTGTGCGGGTCGGGTCTGTCGGGTTGTTGCGGTTCCCCTGTTCAAATGGGCTGATGTGCATGTTATGCACGTGAATCTCGCCGTTTCGAATGGTGGCAAAAGCATCGCCAATGTTAGCACGGCCATTACGCAGTGACTTGATTTCCGTACCGGTCAGTACCAAGCCAGCTTCATAAGTGTCCTCGATAAAATAATCATGGGAAGCTTTTTTGTTCTGGGCGAGCACTTTCCCGTCTGCTTTTTTACCCATGAAAGTCACTCCTTGAATCGAATTTCCCGTTTGCACGGAGTCAAACGTCAGATCTATATTGTATCAAAAGCAATTACGCTAACGCAAGGAAGGATGATCCTCTCCTGTACTGAACCACTGGAAATATCCATCCCTGCCAGCAAAAAGGCGCTGCTTCCTCACACGGAAAGCAGCGCCATATCGTACCCAGCTTACTCTTGCGGTTTTTTCTTCTTCTTGCGGCGGCCGCTGCCTTCAGGACTTCCGCCCTTGTCGCTCTGCTCCACGTTGCCCGGAGTCACGGAAGGGCTTATGAAGACCCCGCCCTTCTTCTTCTTGCGGCGGCTCTTGCCTTCGCCGCCGCTGCTGCGGCCTCCGGCCGCTGGCCCGCTGCCGAGGTCCTCACGGCTGCGGAACCGCGTGCTGGCGTCCACGCCGCGCAGCTCGCTGCCCTGCTCTGCACCGCCAGCTGGGGCGCCGTAGCCGCCCTTGCCGGAGCCGAAGCCGAAGCTGATGCCGCGTCCCCCGGCACCGCCTCCGGCCTCTCCGCCGCGGCCTCGCCCGCCGCTGCGGTCCCGCTCACGCGGCGCGCTGGCCCCGCCAGCCTCGCCGCGGTTCAAGGCCGCGAACGCCCGGCGCGCGGCCTCTGCAGGCCCGCCGCCGCGCTTGCCGCGTCCGCCAGCCGGCGCACCGCCGCTGGCCTCTGCCGCTGCGCGCGGCTCTTCTCCGGCGCGTGCTACCGCGCCGGGCTTGCCCTTGCCGGCGTGTGCTGCGCCGCCGGTTTTACCCTTGCCCGCGCCGCCAGCGCTGCCGGGCTTGCCTTTACCGCCGGTGCGGCCCTTGCCGCCGCCGGCTTTGCCACCAGGCGGCTTGGCGAAGCCGCCGCCACCGTTCCCGCGGCCGCCTTTGCCGCCGCGGCCGCCGCCATAGCTGCGGTGCTCGCCCGCCGCGCGTGGCTTCATGTCGACCAGCTCGAAATCGATCGTATGGTCATCCATATTAACCTTGGCGACACGGATCTTCACCTCGTCACCGATGCGGAACACCTTGGAGGTCCGCTCGCCGATGAGCGCCATATGGGCTTCGTCGAAGTGGTAGTAATCATCGCTGAGCGCGCTAAGGCGGATCAGGCCTTCGACGGTATTCTCCAGCTCGATGAACATACCGAAGCTGGTAACACTGCTGACCATGGCATCGAACTCCTCGCCGACCTTGTCCTGCATGTACTCCGCTTTCTTCAGCTGTTCTGTATCCCGCTCAGCTTCAACGGCTACACGCTCGCGTTCTGAGGATTGCTGGGCAATATCCGGCATCCGACTGGCTAGGTATTCATGACGTTTCTCTGTAAGCGCCCCGCCATTCTCGATGACCTCACGCATGACACGGTGAATGACAAGGTCCGGATAACGACGGATCGGCGACGTGAAGTGGGAGTAGAATTCTGCTGCCAGCCCAAAGTGGCCGGTGCTCTCCGCATCATATTTCGCCTGCTTCATAGAGCGCAGCATCATGGTACTGATGACGGTCTGCTCCTTCGTCCCTTGAATCTGCTCCAGCAGATCCTGCAGGGCGCGGGGGTGTACCGAATTGCCCCGGCCTTTGACATGATAGCCAAAGTTCGCTGCGAAGGCCATGAAGTTCTGAAGCTTCTCCGGGTCCGGGTCTTCGTGAATCCGGTAGAGGAACGGCACCTTCAGCCAGTGGAAATGCTCAGCCACAGTCTCGTTGGCCGCCAGCATGAATTCCTCGATAATCTGTTCGGCCACGGAACGCTCGCGTTTTACGATATCTATGGCCTTGCCGCTCTCATCGACAATAATCTTGCTCTCTTCAAAATCGAAATCAACTGCACCGCGGCGCATCCGGGCATCGCGCAGCTTCATCGCCAGCTCTTTCATCAGTCGGAAGTCGTCAATCAGCGGAGCATAGCGCTCCAGCAGCTCGGGGTCTTCGTCCTCGACGATTTTGCGGACATCAGAATACGTCATTCTTTCTTTGGTGCGGATTACGCTTGTAAAGACATCATGCTTCACGACCTTCATATGCTCGTCGAACTCCATCTCACAGGACATCGTCAGCCGATCCACCTTGGGATTCAAACTGCAGATCCCGTTCGACAGACGATGAGGCAGCATTGGAATTACCCGGTCGACCAGATACACGCTGCAGCCGCGGTCATATGCTTCTTTATCCAGCTCAGAGCCTTCGCGTACGTAATAACCAACGTCAGCGATATGCACGCCCAGCTTGTAATGTCCATTCTCCAGACAAGACACGTTTACTGCATCATCCAAATCTTTGGCGTCCGCACCATCGATGGTAACGATGTTCAGCCCGCGCAGATCCCGGCGTCCCTGCTGAACGATCTCATCCTCCGTAATCGAATCCGGGGCCTGCTCCGCTTCATGCATCACTTCACCCGGGAAGGCCTCCGGCAGCTGGTGCTTGCGGATCACTGACAGAATATCCACTCCCGGGTCATCCTTATGCCCGAGAATCTCAATAATTTCTCCCTCAGCCGCTGCTCGGCCTTCCGGGTAATTCACAATGCGGACTACGACCTTTTCACCGTCAACCGCCCCTTTGAAGGACTGCTTCGGAATAAAAATATCCCGGTTAATCCGCTTGTCATCCGGCAGCACAAAGCCATAGGTTTCCAGACTCTGGAACACACCTACGGTCTGCAGCACCCCTCTTTTGACGATCCGTACGACTTCACCTTCCATCCGCCCGCCAGACGGACTACGCGATGTAATGCGAACCAGCACGATATCACCGTTCATCGCACCCTTCAGATCATTGGCATTGATATAGATATCGGGATGATCGCGGTCATCCGGGATGAGAAAAGCAAACCCCTTCGCGTGTGCCTGCACACGTCCTCGCACCATATCCATACGCTCCGGTACCCCATAGCGGGCATTGCGGGTCAGGATCATTCTTCCGTCTTGCTCCAATGAGAGCAGTAAATCTTCGAATGCTTTGAACGCCTCGCTCTCCTCAATGGCGAAATGACTCACCAGTTCATCATAAGTGAGTGGTTTATAAGCGGTCTCCCGCATGAAATCCAATAATTGTTCCTGTGTTATCAAATTAGTCACCTCGGCCCTCCGCAGCATTCGTGTGCTGCTGGCATATGTATGTCTTGTCCTGTATTGCCTGTGCGTATCCCAGTAAATTTTACCTTTATATACTCATACCCTAGTATACACGAAATCAATCCCCGGCATCCCTTTTATGATCAACCGATGGTTCAAGCAATAGAAAATTCCATCATCGAAAAACCGTATCTTTCAAAACAACCCCGCAAAGTTAAACCTGGGCATTGAAGCATACTCAGGTACTTTGCGGGGCCCCTTTAGACATATACAATCTAAGCTCCATACAAAAAAGCCTCCGCTCCATTCCATAAGAACAGGGCGAAAGCTTGTTGTTAGCAATCTAGTCAACCAGAACGGCCACAAGGATCGACATAATGAAGAATCCCGCTGCCAGTCCAACCGTTACGCGTTGCAGTACTAGCTCCATACCACGCGCTTTGGTCTTACCAAAGAGATGCTCAGCACCGCCGGAGATGGCACCGGAAAGACCTGCGCTTTTCCCCTTTTGCAGAAGAACGACCGCAATCAGACCGACGGAAAAAATCAGGAGCACTACTTTCAAAAAGATATCCATTCACTTCCACCTCCTACGTCCAAGCATCACTATCTATGCTAATTTTAAATTTCACGAATTCATAAACAGCATTTTTATTTTATCATAGGAGAGATTCGAATACAACTGATTGAGAGCAGATAGGCAAAAAAAGCCTGCCGGGTTCGGCAGGCTCTGTATTTATTTTTCTCAAAAGAAATTATCTTTTGAGGTTGTAGAAGGATTTCAGGCCGTTGTATTGAGCCAATTCGCCCAGTTCGTCTTCAATGCGAAGCAATTGGTTGTATTTAGCAACACGGTCTGTACGGGAAGGAGCACCTGTTTTGATCTGACCTGCGTTAGTTGCAACTGCGATGTCAGCGATTGTGCTATCTTCGGATTCACCGGAACGGTGAGAGATAACTGCTGTGTAACCAGCACGTTTAGCCATTTCGATAGCATCGAAGGTTTCAGTCAATGTACCAATTTGGTTAACCTTAACCAGGATGGAGTTACCGATACCTTTTTCGATACCTGTAGCAAGACGCTCAGTGTTAGTAACGAACAAGTCGTCACCAACCAATTGGACTTTATCGCCCAATTTTTCAGTAAGCAATTTCCAACCTTCCCAGTCGTCTTCGGACATACCGTCTTCGATGGTGATGATAGGATACTTCTCAACCCATGAAGCCAGAAGGTCAACATACTCAGCGGAAGTGTAAGATTTACCTTCGCCAGCAAGTGTGTATTTACCATCTTTGTAGAACTCGGTGGAAGCAACGTCCATACCCAGGAATACGTCAACACCTGGTTTGTAGCCGGCTTTTTCGATAGCTTCGATGATTGTAGTGATTGCTTCTTCGTTCGAACCAAGGTTCGGTGCGAAACCACCTTCGTCACCTACAGCAGTGTTCAGGCCTTTGGACTGTAGTACGGATTTCAGGTTGTGGAAGATTTCTGCACCTGTACGAAGAGCTTCTTTGAAGCTTGGAGCACCTACAGGAAGAACCATGAACTCTTGTACGTCGATGTTGTTGTCAGCATGTTCACCACCGTTGATGATGTTCATCATTGGTACTGGAAGAGTTTTAGCATTGAATCCGCCCAGGTATACGTACAAAGGAATATCCAAAGCTGTTGCAGCTGCGCGAGCTACGGCCATAGATACTGCCAGGATTGCGTTAGCGCCCAGCTTGCCTTTGTTAGGAGTTCCGTCCAAAGTGATCATCAGTTTGTCGATGCCCACTTGGTCAAGAGCGTCCATACCGATTACTTCTGGAGCGATAATTTCATTTACGTTCTCAACAGCTTTCAGAACACCTTTACCCATGTAACGGGATTTGTCGCCATCACGAAGCTCTACAGCTTCATGAGCGCCAGTGGAAGCGCCGGAAGGAACGATAGCGCGGCCTTTAGCGCCGGATTCCAGATAAACATCAACCTCTACAGTCGGGTTACCGCGGGAGTCAAGGACTTCGCGTGCATATACGTCAGAAATAATAGTCATGTAAGTTAATCTCCTTTTAAATATGGTTTTGGTATTCATTAATTACTTAAGGTATTACTTATTTGCGGCTGGCAATCATGGACTGTCCGGTCATTTCCGCAGGCTGCGGAAGTCCCATCAGGTCCAGAATAGTCGGTGCCACATCTGCGAGAATACCGGATTCGCGCAGTACAACATTTTCGGTGGTTACAATGAAAGGAACCGGGTTGGTGGTATGTGCCGTGAACGGACGACCATTCTCGTCAAACACCATATCCGCATTACCGTGGTCGGCAATGATGATTGCAACGCCACCTTTGGCTACGACTGCATCCACAACCTTACCCACACATTCATCCGTTACCTCTACTGCCTTGATGGTTGGCTCCAGCATGCCGGAGTGTCCTACCATGTCAGGATTGGCAAAGTTCAGGATAATGGCATCTTGTCTGTCTGCTTCGATCTCCGCTACGCAGGCCGCCGCCACTTCGTATGCGCTCATCTCAGGCTTAAGATCATAGGTTGCCACTTTTGGGGAGTTGATCAGAATACGGGTTTCGCCAGGAAGCTCTTCGTCGCGTCCACCGCTGAAGAAGAAGGTTACGTGCGGATACTTCTCAGTTTCCGCGATACGCAGCTGCTTCTTATTCTGCTGTACGAGCACTTCACCCAGCGTATTGTCCAGGTTCTTCGGCGAATACGCCACATAACCTTGAACCGTTTCGCTGAAAGTAGTCAAACATACAAAATGCAGGTTCTGCGGGAACAATGGACCCCGGTCGAAACCGCGGAAATCTGAATTCGTGAATACCTGGGACAGCTGAATGGCACGGTCCGGGCGGAAGTTGAGGAACACGACGGAATCGCCGCTCTCTACAGTCGCTGTCGGTTTGCCTTCGCTGTCTACAATTACACTAGGTTCAACAAATTCGTCATACACAGAATTCTGGTAAGATCCAGTGATTGCCTGCAGAGCATCAGTGTATTGGGGGCCTTCGCCATAGACCATAGCGCGGTAAGCCTTCTCTACACGTTCCCAGCGTTTGTCACGGTCCATCGCGAAATAACGTCCGGATACCGTAGCAATCTTGCCTACGCCTACTTCCTCAATCTTCGCGATCAGATCCTGAATGAACTTTTGTCCACTGTCAGGAGGTACATCGCGGCCATCCATGAAAGCATGGATATACACTTCGTGCATATCTTCTTTTTTGGCCAGATCGAGCATAGCAAACAAATGTTTGATATGGCTATGCACCCCACCGTCGGATACAAGCGCATACAGGTGAAGCTTCTTGCCAGTTGACTTAGCGCTTCTTACAGCTGCAACCAGTGTTTCGTTCTCAAAAAATTCCCCGTCACGGATCGACTTGTCGATACGGGTCAGGTCCTGATATACAATCCGGCCGGCACCGATGTTAAGGTGACCCACTTCGGAGTTCCCCATCTGTCCTTCCGGCAGTCCCACAGCTTCGCCGCAAGCGGTAAGCGTGGTGTTCGGATACTGTTTCAGGTAACGGTCATAGTTCGGCTTGTTGGCTTGGGCAACAGCATTGCCTTCAGTCGTGTTGCGCAGACCGAAACCATCCATGATGATCAAAGCAACCGGTTTTGGTGCTGACATCCTTACTTCGCCCCCTCAACCAATGAAACAAACGAAGCAGGCTGCAGACTGGCACCGCCGACGAGCGCGCCGTCGATGTCACTTTGACTCATGTACTCCGTAACATTCTCAGGCTTCACACTACCGCCGTATTGAATACGCACGGCTTCAGCAGTCGCTTCATCGTACAGGTCTTTTACAAGTGTACGGATGTAGGCGATAACTTCATTAGCATCCTGGGAAGTAGACGATTTGCCTGTGCCGATAGCCCAGATTGGCTCATAAGCAATAACTACACTTGCAGCCTGTTCCGCACTAAGGCCGGCAAAAGCGCCTTCGGTCTGAACTTTGCATACGTCTTTTGTCTGGTTAGCTTCGCGCTCTTCAAGCTTTTCGCCTACACAGACAATTGGAGTGATGCCGTGGCGGAATGCCGCATGCATCTTCTTGTTCACGATTTCGTCTGTTTCGCCAAAGTATGCACGGCGTTCAGAGTGACCGATGATTACATAATCTACGCCAAGGTCTTTCAGCATTACGCCGCTGATTTCGCCTGTGTAGGCTCCGTTATCTTCAAAGTGCAGGTTCTGTGCACCAATCTTGATGCTGGTACCCTTGGCCGCTGCAACCAGTGCCGGCAGATTCGTGAATGGTGCGCAGATTACAGTTTCTACGCCTTTCACTTCTGCCTGGCCTTTGACTTCAGCGAAAAAGCCTTCCGCTTCGGAAACTGTTTTGAACATCTTCCAGTTACCGGCGATAATAGGTGTTCTGCTCATAGTAATGGATTGCCTCCTTCTACCTTCTACGTCTTACTTGTCGTTCAGTGCTTCTACACCAGGAAGAGCCTTGCCTTCCATGAACTCGAGTGATGCGCCGCCGCCAGTGGAGATGTGATCCATCTGATCAGCCAGGTGGAATTTCTCAGCAGCCGCTGCGGAATCACCACCACCGATAACAGTGTAGCCTTCGGTAGTTGCGCAAGCCTTAGCTACGGCAATTGTACCTTCAGCAAAGATGTCAATTTCGAATACGCCCATAGGTCCGTTCCAAACCACCAGCTTGGAGTTTTTGATAATATCGGCATAAATCTCACGGGTCTTCGGACCGATGTCCAGACCTTCCCAGCCTGCAGGAATATCCGTTACATCTACAACCTTGGTGTTGGCATCTGCACCGAACTTGTCAGCGACTACAACGTCAACCGGAAGCACGAAGTTTTTACCCAGCTTTTTGGCTTTCTCGATGAATCCAAGTGCCGCATCGATTTTATCGTTGTCGACCAGGGAATTCCCAATTTCGTAACCTTGAGCTTTGGTGAACGTGTAAGAAAGGCCGCCGCCGATCAGAACATTGTCAGCCAGATTCAGAAGGTTATCGATAACGTCGATTTTGTCTTTAACTTTAGAACCACCGATAATGGCGGTGAAAGGACGTTCAGGGTTCGACAGAGCTTTACCCAGTACGGACAGTTCTTTCTCCATCAAAAGACCGGATACGGCCGGCAAGAAGTGAGCGATACCTTCAGTGGAAGCATGCGCACGGTGAGCTGCACCGAATGCGTCGTTGACGAACAGATCAGCCAGTTCTGCGAACTGCTTAGCCAGTTCAGGATCGTTCTTTTCTTCGCCCGGGTAGAAACGGACATTTTCAAGCACAAGCACATCGCCATCGTTCATTTCAGCGATCTTTGCCTTTACTGCATCGCCGATAGCTTCGTCAGCTTTTGCTACTGGTTTGCCAAGCAGCTCTGACAGACGTACAGCAGCCGTTGTCAAACGCATGGAATCAACAAATTGGCCTTTAGGACGGCCCATGTGGCTGGCCAGAATGACCTTTGCACCGTTCTCAATCAGGTATTTAATCGTTGGAAGGGTTTCGCGGATACGGGTATCATCAGTGATCTTGCCGTCTTCCACTGGCACGTTGAAATCTACACGTACGAATACGCGCTTGCCTTTTACTTCTACATCACGGACACTTTTTTTGTTCATGATTAAATTTCCTCCACACCCAAAATTGGTACAACCACGAATTCATTTAGAAAGAGCGGAAACAAGGAACTTCTGTTTCCGCTCTATAGATACTGCTTATGGGAAATCGGTATTATTTAGCCAGCTTAGCGAAGTGTTCCAAAGTGCGAACGAGCTGTGCAGTGTAGGACATTTCGTTGTCGTACCAAGCAACAGTTTTAACCAGTTGTTTGTCGCCAACAGTCAGAACCTTAGTCTGTGTAGCATCGAACAGGGAACCGAAAGTCATACCTTTGATATCGGAAGATACGATTTCATCTTCAGTGTAGCCATAAGTGTCTGGATCGGAAGCGGCTTTCATAGCTGCATTCAGTTCTTCAACAGTAACATTCTTTTCAAGAACAGTAACGAGCTCAGTCAGGGAACCAGTAGCAACAGGCACACGTTGTGCAGCGCCGTCCAGTTTGCCTTTCAGTGCTGGGATTACCAGACCGATTGCTTTTGCAGCACCGGTAGTGTTAGGGATGATGTTCTCAGCAGCAGCGCGGGCGCGTCTGAAGTCGCCTTTAGCGTGTGGAGCATCAAGTGTGTTCTGGTCGCCAGTGTAAGCGTGGATAGTAGTCATCAGGCCTTCAACGATTCCGAACTTGTCGTTCAGAACTTTTGCCATAGGAGCCAGGCAGTTAGTTGTGCAAGATGCACCGGAGATTACAGTTTCAGTACCATCAAGGATGTCATGGTTAACGTTGTAAACAACAGTTTTCATGTCGCCTGTAGCTGGAGCGGAGATAACTACTTTCTTAGCTCCACCTTTAAGGTGCTTTTCAGCTGCTTCTTTAGTTGTGAAGAAACCTGTGCATTCCAGAACGATATCTACGCCCAGGTCGCCCCAAGGAAGTTCTTCAGGATTGCGGTTCGCAAGAACCTTAACTTCTTTACCGTTAACTTTGAAGAAGCCGTCATGTACTTCAACGTCCCCTTGGAATTTACCTTGAGTTGTATCATATTTAAGCAAATGAGCAAGCATCTTAGCGTCAGTCAAGTCATTGATTGCTACCACTTCGATACCTTCTACATTTTGAATACGGCGGAATGCAAGGCGTCCAATACGTCCAAAACCGTTAATACCAACTTTTACACTCATTGAATAGTTCCTCCTAGATTTCGTTTTATTTATTCAAGACAGGCCGTGAGGCTCGTCAAGACAACAATGTTAAGTATAATGCATAAACCCTTTGCTTGCTTCCCATATTGTGGAATTTATAGGACTGCCTGGACCTGATTGTCAATTTCTTTACCAATTTCGATAGCCGCCGCCTCATCGGTAACGAGTATATCCTCCTGCCCGAAACGGAGCATCGCATGGATGGCTTTGGACTTTCGTTTGCCTCCGGCGATACCGACAACGACTTCCGTGCGGATAATATCCTCTAGGCGGAGCCCCATAGTCAGCATAGTATGAACAACCTGACCTTCTTCATTGAAATAATAGCCGAACGATTCGGCAACCGCCCCTTCTCCCTGGATTTCTGAGACTGTAGCCTCATCCAGCTTACGGCGGCGGGTCATTTCAATGGCATCCCCAATACCATGCACAATAATTCGCGACCTGCGGATAATTTGTACAATCTCCCCAATGTTCGCATCGAGCCCCAGGGACTGGTAAGCATCCTCACTAAGTAAATCAGGCACATGCAGAAGGCGGTAATTAGCCCCCATCCGTTTGGCCATCTTTGAAGCAATCGTGTTGGCCTGAATCTCCATGCTCTCACCCAATCCCCCGCGCGCCGGGACAACCCAAGCGTTCTTATAGGAAGGAGATAACGGAGGTGTGAGCTGATCAGCCATTTCAGCAAGCGTTGAACCACCCGTCACAGCAATGGTATCATCCGACCGCAGTACACCAAGCAATGCTTTGGCGCCCGCGCGTCCGAGCTCACGCTTCGTGAATGGCGAGGTTTCGCAATCACCAGGGACCACAATAACTTTGTTCAGACCATACGTTGTACGAATTTTCTCTTCCAGATCATCCAGGCCAAACAGGCTCTTGGCGATTGGCTCCAGCAGGTCAAGCAGTCTGCGCCCCGCATCGCTTACGCGCATGCCTACGCTCTCGATCTCAATGAGCCCTTGCGATTTCAGAAGATCCGTCTCGGCGCGCAGCACCCGCTCAGTCATATCGAGCGAAGCGGCAAGCGTTCTGCGCCCAATAATATCGGACAGCATGATCTGATGTAGAATCGTGTAACGTCTCTTAAGGGTTTCCATGAGATCAGGCAGAAGCTGCTTTTGGATTTCTAATAAATTACGCATGCTTTCACTCCTGCAACTTCGTCTTCCTCTTATTCCCTTGTTCATGGTCTTAAAATGTCCCGGGTTAACTTTTTAAGTCCCACCCATATTCTACCCAAATATTACGCGGAGTGCAAGTCTTCCGTGAGTATAATTCTCAACCTCTTTTCATCTTATACATCTGGTGGGTAATGGAAAGTGCTGAAAGTCCCGTGACCCTAAGATAAAAGCCCAGGCTGCCGAATATCCACGCACGTTTGCGGCTGACAATGGAGAAGAAAACAAAGATATTTTGCAGCAACATGATTAGCCGTTGCATTTACAGCCTAAATGGATTATAATAATTTCTGTTGCGCCCGTGGTCCAATGGATATGACGTAGGCCTCCGAAGCCTGAGATCCAAGTTCGATTCTTGGCGGGCGCGCCATTAATTTCATCTTTGTACATAATTTAGCAGCTGTACCTATACTACTTAACCAAAGAGCCACTTGTTGGCTCTTTTTTTATTAACTAAGTTTGACTTTCTTTGACTTTTTGTTTGAATTTGTTTATCATGTGGTTAATACGGTAACAGTAAAAATGAACACATTCGAAGAACCAATTCAAGGAGGTTTTCCACGTGAGTTATATTCCTATGGTAGTAGAACAGAGCAACCGCGGTGAGCGCGCTTATGACATCTATTCCCGCCTGCTGAAGGACCGCATCATTTTCCTCGGAACGGAGGTTAATGACGTGGTAGCCAATTCCATCATCGCACAAATGCTCTTCCTGGCTGCCGAGGATCCGGATAAGGATATTCACCTGTATGTGAACAGCCCTGGCGGTTCCATCACAGCCGGAATGGCTATATTTGATACAATGCAATATATTAAGCCGGATGTCTCCACCATCTGTGTGGGCATGGCCGCTTCCATGGGGGCTTTCCTGCTGAATGCCGGTGCCAAAGGCAAACGATTTGCACTGCCGAACAGTGAAATTATGATCCACCAGCCGCTGGGTGGAGCGCAGGGGCAGGCTACAGACATCGAAATCCGTGCCCGCCGTATCCTTAAGCTTCGCGACAAACTGAACCGTATCTTGTCCGAACGTACTGGCCAACCGCTGGAGCGTATCGAAAAGGATACAGACCGCGACTACTTCATGAGTGCTGCTGATGCAGCTGAATATGGTATCGTCGATAAAGTTATCGAGAAGACGCTGCCTACCGGCGTATAATTCAGAAGAACATACAAAGAGGCTGCCTGGACCATTATGGTCTGAGCAGCCTCTTTTGCATTATATAGTAGCAGTTTGTTACCGCAGCCGGCCGTAACCTAAGGCATCCAGCTTTCCGGCAATTATACGGTAGCCTCTGCCGTTTGGATGCACATGGTCCAGTGACAGCAATCCATACTCATTGCCGGCGAACTCATGATAGATGGAGGCAAACCCGCATACACTGCTGCTATAGCCCGCTACATAGCCGTTAAACTGCCTTACCCAGTCTGTAGCTTCCGTGAACTGAGGATAAGGATTATAAAGTCCAACCATCCGGATGATAAAGGGGCGGCGGCTGCCGTTCTTGAGCTGCCAGAGAGAACCCATAATCCCGCTGAAATTTCTTTTGCACTCACGAAGTGCCCGTTCCAGCGCTGGAGACAGGTCACCTGGACGAAAGGAGACGGCTTTGGCTGCCTTAATCAGGTCGTTCCCGCCTATGGACAATGTAATTATATCTGCATCCCGGATCGCTTGGCGCATTATGGGTGCACTGCCTAGACGCTGCCCCAATGCATCCGTAGTTAGACCATTGATGCCAAGGTTGGCTGCGCCAACTGGTGCACGGAGCCGGCTCTCTGCCATTTTGCGGTATACATGTACAAAACCGTTGCCCGGAAGAGCTCCGAATCCGGTTGTCAGGGAATCGCCAATGGCTGTGTACAGATAACTCATTTCCTTCCCCCCTCTTCATAAGCTAGTTTCTCCTATAGCTTATGAATGTGAGAAGCGCCTGGTCACGGAAAGGTATCCCTACACGACATTAGCGGAGCGGGTTAATCTACTCTTTTATAGTAGACTATCCTTATTTCAGCCCAGCGAATGGGCTGCTTCCATCCGGAAGAAGCTCCTTGAAGGTGAACTCATACTCTGGGAACCCGGAAGCGTAGGCTGTGTATTCGTAGAGCTGGAAGAATACGGCCAACCTCCCGTCCTTCACATAAAAATTCTTCTCTGTATTCAGGCCCGTGAACCCTCCCAGGTAACCGCCCTCTGCCTTAATGAGCTTGGATAACTTCGCATTAAGCTCCTTTTTATAATTTGGGTTGGCTTTCAGCAAATCCCCGATCAGGAGGCGCTTGCCGTCCTTCAGTGAGAATGTGAACGCATTGCGGTAAGTCATCCCGTGAGCACCCCCAAGATAGCTATACTGGTTCGTGATCAGACTGAGTATGCCGTCCTGGTTGTAGGTGATCACATAACCCCCGTCGAATTCATACGGCCGGTCGTCCGAGGATTTATTCGCAATCTCCTTCTCCGCGCCAGCTGCAAACTTGGTGAAGGTCTGCTTTATCGTGTCATTAATCGTCTGCTGGGCCTTGGCATTCGCCAGACCACTGATTTGCGGGTAATCCAGTTTGATGGGTGCATCTTCACGGTCCTTGACGATACTCTCCGTCTTAATGGTGATGGCATTTTGCGCTTTGCTGATGACATTCAGCCTACCTGTAGACGCACTCCAATCACCTTTATACCCCAGAAAATCATTCAGCAGATCTAATGGAACAAACAGACGATTGTTGATGTTCACGGCTTGATATTCATTAATATAAAAGTTATTCACCGAAATTGAAATCTCGTAATCGGTAACAGATAGCTTAACCTTCGATATTCCTTTGCCAATCGTATAAGCTTGTTCTGTCTTATCGTAGGTTAGCTGCATCCCCAGAGAATCCCGTAAAAACGTCACCGGGACCCAAACTTTCCCCTCACGGACAATGCCGGTCTGCGGCGTGATTTTGCCGTTCACCTTCAGCACTACTAGCGAATGTTCTGGATTGGTCTGAACCGTAGCCGAAGCTGCCTGACTCGTCTCTGCCGGCAAAAGCCCTCCGCTTAGCAGAATCCCCGCCGCCATGATCCCTGCGCCCCACACATGGGCTTGTTTCTTCTTGATGTTCTTCATATGATTATCCCCTTCCGCTAGCCTCATTTCCACTCTTCCCATTATAGAGACATCAGGAGCAGCCATTGTTACAAAGCCCTTTACAATTTCTTAAGCTTCGATGGGCTTTTCAGAGCTCCTTATTACATTTCTTTAAACAAAATGAGAGATTTCCACAACCATTTCCCTCAAAAATAAAAAAGGCACTGTTCCCACTGTAGCCAGCAGAAAAAGTGCCTCTTGAGCAAACAAACTATTTCAGCTCATACATTACGCTAAGCTGCGTCGAAACCTTTACTTCCCCCGGTTCAACGGAAGTGCCGCCAGCAGTATCTGCTGCTGCTTTGGACATCACCGCATTCTCCATGTAGACCACAGGATTGTTGCCGTCATCATTCTGCGTGACTGTAACGACCTGGCCCAGACTGCGTTTGGCTGCTTTGGCAATAGCACCAGCTTTTACATCGGCATTGGCCATGGCCTTCTCAATCACCTGCGCTTCGAATGCAGACGGATCTTCAATAGCAAATTGTGCATTCCCAATGTTGTTCGCTCCTGCAGTAGAAACAGCATCCAGTAACTGTCCAACCTTGGCCAGATCACGATAGGTTACCTTCAGCGTATGCTGCGCAATGTAGCCTTTAATCTGCTGACCATCTTTTTCAGTATAGCTGTAGTTCGGTTGTACGCTGAATTGAGTGCTCTGAATGTCTTTATCTGCAATGCCCCAGGTGGTTTTCAGCAGTGCGGTAATCTTGGCTATTTTTGCTCCATTGGTTTTTTGAGCCTCTTCAGCCGTTGCCGCAGTAGTGTTGACCCCGATGGACAGATAGACAACGTCCGGTTTGATGGAAAGTTCTCCTTTACCGATCACATTGACGACGTTTTTCTGCACTTCATCGGCGGCGTAAGCCTTTTCAGGACCCTGGAATGCTCCGCTCAAAGCCATCCCCCCCATCATCAAACTCCCTGCCAGCATTACTACTCCAAGCTTTTTGCTCCATGTATTCATGTCTGCTATCCCCTTTCGCTATTTGTAATTGTTGTTGGTACTCTCTAGACGATGCAGCTTGGCAAAAGTTGCATATTACCTCATTGGATAAGAAAGAAATTATACAAGACTGCCAGAACACCTATCTATACCCTTATCCTTTTCAATGCACATCTATACACAGACAATAAAAAAAGCCCCGGAGGGCTTTTAGTCATGCCATTAAAAAGTAAGGCCTTGCAACAATTACTGGTTCTCAAGCTCTTCTTTGCTAACAAGACTTGTCAAAGCGGTTACAGCTTGGTCCGCATCGGCGCCGTCCGCGCTGATATAAATCTCCGTGCCGGAACTGATCGCCAGGCTCATAATACCCATGATGCTTTTAGCGTTCACTTTTTTATCGTCTTTTTCCACGAAAATCTCCGACGAGAATTTGTTTGCTTCTTGCACGAACAATGCTGCCGGCCGAGCGTGAAGCCCCGTCTTCAACCGTACAACTACCGGGTGCTTTGTCATGAAACGCTTACCCCCTATTTGAGATCTGCCCAAAAATTTCACATTAATTTTATAATATTATATCATTATAACCGCAACCACACTAGAAAAAAAATAATCAGCCGCCCCGGACCTTATCAGCCAGCTCGTCAATTTTGCGCAAACGGTGATTTACTCCTGATTTACTGACTGTGCCCTTCAGCATTTCGCCAACTTCCTTAAGGTTAATGTCCGGGTGTGCCAGTCTGATCTCGGCTACTTCGCGCAGCTTATCCGGCAGACTATCCAGTCCCATCTCCCGCTGCAGCAGCTTGATATTCTCGATCTGCCGTACTGCGGCGCTTATGGTTTTGTTCAGGTTAGCCGTCTCGCAGTTGACGATCCGGTTCACGGAATTACGCATGTCACGCATAATCCGCACGTCCTCGAACTTGAACAATGCTTGATGTGCGCCGATCAGACTCAGAAACTCGATGATCTTCTCGCCTTCCTTGATGTACAGGATGAAGCCTTTTTTGCGTTCAATACAACGGGCATTAAGGTGAAACTCACCTGCCAGATCCACCAGTGCCTTGCAGTGCTCCTCATACATCGAAGCAATCTCCAGATGATAAGACGATCCTTCCGGATTGTTAACCGATCCGCCAGCCATAAATGCCCCGCGAAGGTACGCACGTTTGCAGCAGTTCTTGCCGACAATTTCTTCGTCAATCCCATCTGTGAAGATGAAGCCTTCGGACACAATCCGGAGATCCTTGAGAATTTCTTGAACACGGTTTGGAATCCGCACGATATAGACGTTATTCTTCTTCAAACGCA
Source organism: Paenibacillus diazotrophicus (assembly GCF_042610465.1). Classification (NCBI taxonomy): domain Bacteria; kingdom Bacillati; phylum Bacillota; class Bacilli; order Caryophanales; family Paenibacillaceae; genus Paenibacillus; species Paenibacillus diazotrophicus. The sequence continues at coordinate 33,256 of NZ_JBGJZN010000011.1, read as the reverse complement.
TTTTTTTACGCACGAGCAGCTCGATATGGACTTGGTAATATTTCTTAAGTAAAGAATATACCCGCCTTGCAATCGCGGCGTTCTCCGTCGAAATGTCGAGGACTACCTTTTTGCTTGAAAGCTGCACGGAACCGTTCATCCGGATCAGCGCGGACATCTCTGCTTTCTCGCAGCAAGGCTGGCTCTCCACCATCGTCAGCTCTTTTTTGGTAAGGGCCGCAAAAGACAAGGGGCTCACCTCTTTCATGTTCCTACAAAATAGACTTATCTGGAAATCCAGTCTTTCACAAGCTGGTAAATATGATGACTAAGCTTATCTGTATCATGCCTCAGATAGGTCTTGAATAATACCAGCTTATCGGCAATCACTTTGTAGCCGTTACCATCCACCACATCAAGATCAAGCTGGACAGGCCGGGCACCCTTTTCTGCATACTTCAACTGTACCTGCTCGGGAATCTCGCCATCGTTCACGATCACATAATCGAACAAATGAAGTCCTATGTGGTCATAGACGGCCTGAAGGTGGTCACTAACTGTATAGTTGTCCGTTTCACCAGGCTGGGTCATCACGTTGCAGACAAAGATTTTGATCGCATCCGAAGCCACAACGGCCTCTGCCAGCTTAGGCACCAGCAAATTTGGCAGGATACTCGTGTATAGGCTGCCGGGTCCACATAGAATTGCATCGGCATTACGTATCGCCTCCAGTGCCTCCGGCAGCGGCTCTACATTAGCTGGTTCCAGGGAGATTCTTTTGATGACCCCTCTAGCTTCAGGGATTTTGGACTCACCTGTGATTATAGAGCCATCAGCCATCTCAGCGTGCAGCACTACCGCCTCACCCGCAGCAGGCAGCACGCGTCCGCGCACGGCGAATAACCGGCTCAGCTCCCGGACGGCAGTGACAAAATCACCGGAAATGTCCGTAAGCGCCGCCAGAATCAGATTGCCCAGGCTATGCCCGGCCAAGCCTTCGCCACTGCTGAAGCGGTATCTCATAATCTGGGCCATGAGCGGTTCTACATCAGCCATTGCTGTCAATACGTTGCGGATATCACCAGGGGGTGGCATTTGCAGTTCACTTCGGAGTATGCCAGAGCTCCCCCCGTCATCCGCAACAGTAACTATCGCTGTAATATCAAGCGGCTTTTCCTTCAAACCGCGAAGCATAACAGACAATCCCGTACCTCCACCCATAACGACGATACGTGGACGCTGTCCTTGTTCTTCAGCCACTATTGACCCCTTCTCTCTTAATGCCGGTCACGTTCAGAGTCCCGGTGGCTGACGGCTACAGACTCCGTCTCGCTAACCCCCAGCATCTTGCCCAGGTATTCGGATATTGCTACAGAGCGGTGTTTGCCACCCGTACAGCCAATACCGATAATAATCTGGGATTTGCCTTCTTTCCGGTACTGCGGTATCAGGAAATGAAGCATATCCAGCAGTTTGGTCAGAAACGTCTGTGTCTCTGGCCATTTCATAACATAATCGTAAACCTCGCTATCTTGACCCGTCTTTGGCCGCAAATGATCCACATAATGAGGATTCGGCAAAAAACGGACATCAAATACCAGGTCTGCGTCGATCGGAATTCCGTATTTGAAGCCAAACGAAGTGATATTAACAGAAAGTGTGCTTTTACCTAAATGGGAAAAACGTGATACGATCTTCTCCTTTAGCTGGACGGGCTTCATGCTGCTGGTGTCCAGACATAAGGTGGCAGAGTTCTTCAACTCCTCCAGCATCTGACGTTCCAGGCGGATACCATCTAGCGGCATGCCTTTAGGTGCCAGCGGATGATGCCGCCGGCTCTCCTTGTAACGCTGTACCAGTACAGAATCCGTTGCATCCAGAAAGAGAATCTCAAAACCGATCGTAGACTCGTCTTTGATATAGGACAATGATTCCGACAAAGCGGTGAAGAACTCTCTCCCGCGCAAATCGATAACAAGCGCTACTTTGGCGATTTTCCCTTTGGATTGCTCAATCAGCTCAGCAAATTTGGGAATCAGCACCGGCGGCAAATTATCCACACAGAAAAACCCGAGATCCTCCAGACTCTGTACAGCAATCGTCTTGCCTGCACCTGACATGCCCGTAATAATGATCAGGGTGGCACCACCGGGCGGTGATTGTTCCAGTTCGGTCATCAAAGCGCCCCCTCCCTATAAATAGTATATGAATAATTCCATCTGCTTAAGAACGCAGCAAAAGACCTGCAGCGCCAATAATACCCGCATCATTACCGAGCTCGGCCGGAACGATGGTCACTCCGGTCTGCAGCGGAGCCGGGGCCAGCTTTGCGAATACGCGTCGAACCTCTTCAAACAGAATATCTCCGGCTTTGGAGACCCCGCCCCCAACGATGAACACCTCTGGATTCAGTACCGCTGCGACAGCAGCCATGGATTTGCCCAGATAGAACGCAGCACGGTTCACAATCCGCAAAGCAACTTCATCTCCGGCTTTGGCGGCATCAAATACCTCTTTGGCGGCAATTTTCTCCACCATGGACAGGGAAGTGCGGTCGCCGCGGCTAACAGCATCATTTGCCATACGAATAATACCGGTTGCAGAGGAAACGGTCTCCAGACAACCCATGTTGCCGCAGCCGCATTGGATAGCTTCCAGATCAGGCACTACAGAAATATGACCAAGCTCGCCCGCAAGTCCGGCAAATCCTTGATACACTTTGCCATTAATAATGATTCCGCCGCCGACACCTGTGCCCAGCGTGTAGCAAACACAGTTCTCTACACCACGTCCCGCTCCGCTCCAGGCCTCGCCCAGCGCAGCCACATTCGCATCATTGTCTATTTTGACGGGCTTGTTCAAACGACCCTCCAGAATGGCACGGATCGGCACATCTCTAAAACCTATGTTAGGCGCAAGAATGATGATTCCTTCACGAATATTCGTAAACCCGGCCAGGCCCGCTCCTACACCGGCAAGCTGATCCCAAGAGTACGGGGATTCTTCCACAATCTGACGCACATACTTTTCGATATTATCGATGACAGCATCGACGCCATCGGCTGTCCCCGTAGGTCCCTCAAAGGTATGCAGCAGGTTCCCCTCGGCATTGCAGATTCCAACCTTAATCGTGGTTCCACCTAAATCCACGCCAACGTAGATACTTTCAGACATGTAACAAGCCACCTTTTTCTATGCTAAAATAGTTAATCCTACGTACCCACTATAATAGAAGGTATCCCTGCGGTCAAGGAAAGGCGGTACACCCGGCTATATGAAGAGTCTTGTATTTTTTTATGACAAAAAGTGCGGCTTTAAGAGAATCTGAAAAATTCCTGTTTTTATGAAAAAGGCCTCTTGCCTATGCGGCAAGGGGCGGATCAATCAGCATAAATTCAAGGCGGTGGACGGAGGGTAGTACGAATGTAGACAGCTACTCCGACAAAATCCGTTTCTGACCCTCCAACGCGCGGATCGGGGCAATGTTCTGGGTGAATTCAAGGGTGCCCATGTAACGGCCCGCTTCGTCACGTACTGCGAAATAACGGATGTAGATAAATTTATCCTTTATGGCAATCCAGAAATCCTCGGCGTCTTTGCGGCCTGCCTTGAAATCCTCCAGCAGCTTCTCAACGACATGCACGCTTTGCGGCGGATGGCAGTTCTGCACCGTGCGGCCAATAACAGCCTTAGTGCGGGCGAAGATCCGTTCTTTGCCATGGGAGAAGTAACGAACGACATCATTTTCATCGATAAATGTCAGATCAACAGGCAGATGATTCAGCACGGTTTCCAGCTGATGCAGAGACAACAGGCCCGTCTCGAAGCGGATAAAGCCTTGAGGTGATAAGCCTTCTTTTCCATCTTCTGTGCCTTGCGCAACTGCCCCCTCCGGCTCTGCAGCACGCTCAGGAATCCACTCCCGCTCCGGCGCAGTCAGGCAGAAGCCAATTTCATCGCTTTCGCGGGCGATTTTGACCCATTCATCTTCAGTCAGTTTATCAAGCGCCATCGGCAGCAAAATATTTTCTTCCTTAAAGATCATTTCATTTACTTCCTGGATAATGTTCGTAAGCAGAGCTCCAACCTCTGCCGCTTCCCCGTTGTACGCACTGAGCGCAGCCTTGGCTTGTTTGATCATGCCGCGGATCCCATCATCCACTCCCCACATCACTTTGGTTGGGCCATAAATACCGTATTTCTCAAGGTAAGGGAACAGCAGATTTTCTTTGCGGCTGTAGTGCTTGTCGAGATCAAGCAGCAGGCTCAGATCCTCCAGCAGCTTGAAGATCATCTCTTCGCTGTCGTTTCTTTGGAATTTATCGGCATGCAGCTGCATACGGAAGTTCACCAGCCGTTCAATCTCACGGTTCTCCAGCTTGAAGGTGTGGACGGGATGTCCCGGCTGTTCCTCCGGCTTGGCAGAACGGTGAATTTCCTGGATCGATCCTTTGAAAATGGCCGTGTGCACAGAGCACAGGCGCTGTACCTCAGTTACAGGAATCCCTTCCTCCGTCATCAGGGAATGCTCCATCGCAGAAATTTCCTCTACCGTGACATCACCTACCGCTTCTGCAAAACGCGCCTTGACTTCCTCTACACTTTTACCGGCATGCAGCTCCTTAATAATCTCCTTAAGCATGGCTTGGCGGCGTGTCTGCTGAGGAATATCCATTTCACGGTTGTTAATCAGTTCACTCATCGTTCTCTCTCCTTCTCCATTCCATCTGTTAATCTCAGCACTCTATTCAATAATCTCGAAGCCATGGCTCTGAAATGCCAGCCGGACGGTTTCGCGATCCATTTTCTTCATTGTGATTCCTTTCGACAAGGTCATGAACCGGCCCGCCGTCTGCAGCATGCCAGGCTTAGTTATATCGCGGAAACCCAGCTCAACCATAATGTCTATGGCTTCCGGATAACGGCTGACCAGCTCGAATATGGACTCATCCATGTTAAGGTGTTTGCTCATTGCACTCTCCTCCTGCAGCTTGGCATTCTACCAATTGATAACCTTTCTCAACAACAGCTTAGCATAGGGCACAGGGCCGAAGAGTGATTGCAGTCACTAAATTTTAAAGTAGTTGTAGAAGGACAAAGATAATTCATAACGTGAAGCGGATAACCTCTTATCTTCAGAAAAAAAGCTGTCCCCTTACGCCTCGCAGCGCGGGAACAGCCTTATGTGGTCCGGCTTGGGTTATAGCATTTTGCTTAGCCTGGACGAATTACGGATATCATGCGAAATACGCATACTGCAGAATTTGGGCCCGCACATGGAACAGAAGTGCGCTGTTTTGGCACCCTCGGCTGGAAGAGTCTCATCATGGTACTCCAGCGCCCGCTCCGGGTCCAGCGAAAGGTGGAACTGGTCACGCCAGCGGAACTCGAACCGCGCCTTCGACAGGGCATTGTCCCGATCCTGCGCACCTGGATGGCCTTTGGCCAGATCTGCAGCATGTGCGGCGATTTTGTAGGTAACGACTCCTTCGCGTACATCATTTTTGTTAGGCAATCCCAGGTGTTCCTTAGGCGTGACGTAGCACAGCATCGCTGTCCCGAACCAGCCGATCATCGCCGCACCAATCGCAGAAGTAATATGGTCATAACCTGGTGCAATATCCGTGGTTAAAGGACCCAGTGTATAAAAAGGGGCTTCTTGGCAGAGCTCCAGCTGCTTATCCATATTCTCCTTGATCTTGTGCATTGGCACATGTCCCGGACCTTCGACCATTACCTGAACATCGTGTTTCCAGGCGATGGCTGTCAACTCTCCAAGCGTCTCCAGTTCAGCGAACTGTGCCTCGTCATTGGCATCGGCAATGGAGCCCGGACGCAGTCCGTCCCCCAGGGAGAAGGCCACATCATAAGTCTTCATAATCTCGCAAATCTCTTCAAAATGTGTATATAAAAAGTTCTCTTGTTGATGTGCAAGGCACCAGGCCGCCATAATAGAGCCGCCACGTGAGACAATTCCGGTCGTTCTTCCGGCAGTAAGCGGAATATAACGCTTCAGCACCCCGGCATGAATGGTGAAGTAATCCACACCCTGCTCCGCCTGTTCGATCAGCGTGTCCCGGTACAACTCCCAGGTCAGATCCTCGGCGATTCCTTTTACTTTCTCCAGTGCCTGATAAATGGGTACGGTGCCGATCGGTACCGGTGAATTGCGGATAATCCATTCGCGGGTGGCATGAATTTTCGCACCGGTAGATAGATCCATAATCGTATCCGCACCCCAGCGGGTAGCCCATCTCATCTTCTCCACTTCCTCTTCAATGGAAGAAGAGACAGCGGAATTCCCGATGTTCGCGTTGATCTTAACCAGGAAGTTACGGCCTATGATCATTGGTTCACTCTCGGGATGGTTGATATTGGCCGGGATAATCGCGCGGCCGGCAGCGACCTCATCCCTTACAAATTCAGGCCGTGTATTCTCCCGAATCGCGATATACTCCATTTCCGGTGTAATCATCCCCAGCCGTGCATAGTGGAGCTGGGTGACATTACAGCCCTTACGTGCTCTTAAGGGATTCCGCCGCAAGCCGGTGAACCCTTCCGCCGACGTTCCGTCTGCAGCCAATCCGTAATCTCCAGGTTGAACGGCTCTCCCGGCGTATTCCTCTGAATCCCCACGTTCCACAATCCAGCTTAAGCGGTGCGCCGGCAGGCCCTTACGTACATCGGTCTGTGCAGCAGCATCCGTGTAAATCCCACTAGTATCATAGACACGCAGCGGCTCATTATCCTCTTCCCCCGCAACCCCTTCGGTACGGCTGAGACGGATCTCACGCATCGGAACCTGAATATCCGGGCGCGAGCCCTCTACATACACCTTACGGCTTGCGGGGAATCCCGAAAGATCGACTTGTTCCTTTTTTGATGAATCTGACATTCTTATCTCCTCCTCAACGCTCTGTGAGCCATTTTAGATAAGATCAGCACGCAGCAAAAAGCCGCTCCACCTGGAGCGGCTTTATTCACGAACAGCCAATAAGGCTGTGCTCAAAAAAGGTCCGGCTCCACTTTCCTACGCTGGTATGATCCAGATCAGGTTCAAGGGTCCGGGAATTCAATTTCCCCGTCTCAGCCCATTCAGGCTCCCCTAGTGGGTATCTATCTAATTAAATACAATCTACGCTAGCAGGTATTTATTGTCAACCAAAAATTCGCTTAGTCCGCTCCGTTACTTATCCAGCGTTTCGCTCCAATCATGCACCATAGTGCCTTCCAGATACTTCTCAGCATCCATAGCGGCCATACAGCCGGTTCCTGCAGCCGAAATCGCCTGCCGGTAACGCGTATCCTGAACATCCCCACAAGCGAATACGCCTGGAATGTTAGTTTCTGTTGTTCCTGGATTCACCACGATGTAGCCGTTGGCATCTGTAGTAATCTGACCGCCGAGGAATGCCGTATTCGGTGTGTGGCCGATAGCAACAAATACGCCATCTGCTTCCACGAGCTCCTCAAGACCCGTATCATTATTGCGGACCGTTAGTCCCTTCACCCCGGTATCCCCGACGGTAACTTCAAGCGGCGTGCGGTTCAGTGCCCAGGCCACCTTGCTGTTCTCACGCGCCCTGTCCTGCATAATCTTCGAGGCGCGCAGCTCCGGACGGCGGTGGACCAGGGTTACGCTGGAAGCGAATCGAGTGAGAAAGCTGGCTTCCTCCATCGCGGAGTCGCCGCCGCCGACCACAACAATCTTTTTGCCGCGGAAGAAGAATCCATCGCAGGTTGCACAGGTACTAACCCCGCGTCCGACATTCTCCTGCTCTCCCGGTATGCCGAGGTACCTTGCGGAAGCACCGGTTGATATAATCACCGACTCTGCTTCCAGCACACCCAGTCCATCTACGGTTACTTTGAAGGGGCGCTGCGAGAAATCCACAGCATCCACCCAGCCGTTCTTAAATTGAGCCCCAAAGCGTTCAGCCTGCTTACGCATGTTATCCATCAGATCCGGACCTAAAATACCTTCTGGAAAACCTGGAAAGTTCTCTACCTCTGTCGTCGTAGTCAATTGTCCTCCTGGCTGCAATCCTTCAATAACAAGGGGGCTGAGGTTGGCACGTGCCAGATAAATCGCAGCAGTCAATCCTGCCGGACCTGTTCCGATTACAATTGTTTTGTACATTAGCAAGTCCTCCTTAGGGTCAGATATTTTCCGTAAATGGCGGCAAAACGTCTGCTGCCGCCCCATCCTGCGTTAACCCGCATGCTTGATCAATACGCCGGGCATACCGGCTTACCGTCGAGACGGAAACGCCGTAGCGCTGGGCAGCCTCACGGTAGGTAACCGGATGACCATGCAGTTTGGCGGTTAAATACTCCAGAGCTGCACACCAGCCCTCCGCATGCCGGAACAAAGGAACATCCGGGTAGAGGCGGGCTATGAAATGCTTCCAGAGGAGCTCGGCATCCTTCTTCTGCGCAGTATCAAATCTGCGGTCCTGCACAGCAGCCATATGATCCAAAATCCGTTGCCAGTCCTCTTTCCACTCTGGCGGTCCTTTATGGCCTGACACAACAGAGTCCTGCACAGCCCTCTGGATTCCGCCTTCCTCCGAACTGCCGCCGATCAGACGCTGCAGACTGAGAAGCGCAGCCTCCTGAAGCGGTTCTTGCTCCGATACTGTCTTCAATACTTCAGACATTTCATCATCTTCAATCCAGTGGAGCGCTTCGGTCACCTGAAGCTTCGTATTGGCATCACCATAACGCAGCGCCCAGAAGAATGATGCACGCAGCAACGGATTATTCTGCAGTTCCTCAGTGAAGCTGTCCGTATTGTTCTTCCACTGCTTCAACTGTTCCTGAAAGGGCAGCTGATAATTATAGCTTATCTGAGACAGTTGCCGGCCCTCTGCTTGTGCCAGCTGCATCTGGGACAGGAAAAATTTCGGAACTGCTGATTCCGGGTCCAGTCTGGCGGCCATTTGCCAGCAGCGTATAGCCTCATTATGGAGCCCGCTGTTGCTGGCCGCGGCCGCGCAATAATGGTATAAACCGGCATCACCGCCGACCTCTTCATCCTTCAGCAGACGGCGAAAATGTCCGTATGCTGTTTTGTGCTTGCCCAATATGCCCATCGTAGTTGCCATTTTGAATACATGCTCCTGATGAAAAGGCACAGTCGCTTCAAGCATACGCACCAAGCCTGCAAGTTGGTCCTGATCGCCGGCATATTGCAGAAATATAGCCATATTGCAGAGTGCATGCAGGTTACCCGGGTCCTGCTTCAGCACTTCGCCAAGGCATTCCTTGGCTTTGGCGAAGCGGCCCATATAAAAATAGGCAAGAGCCAGATTGTTATGTGCCGCCAGGAAGTCCGGGATGTTCTGGACAATCTCTTCAAGCAGCTTGACCGCTTGCGGAAATTTCCCTTCCTCCAAAAGACTCCGGGCTCTGTCATGCTCCACCACACCCTCCCGACTGCGGATCCGGACTAGCGGAGCGGGACGGTTCAGCTCATACTGCAGCAGTTCCATCAGCTCTTCGGACTCGGCCAGGAACTCACCGCTTGCATCCTCCTGAAGATAGGTGACCAGACTGCGTTCCGCCTCTTCAAAGCTTTCCATATTCGCATAGTTATTAGCCATATAGAAGTGGCATTCTGTCATAGAGGGGTCAATTTCCTCCAGAACATGAGTCAAGATTTCATTAGACGCCTCGTACTTCCCCATCTCCGATAATATACCCGCCATATTACAATGATTCACCGGGTTTTCCGGCTCATATTCAACAGCTTTGCTAAAATTCTTCAATGCCTTATCATATTGAAAGCGGTCCAATGACCGTACGGCTCTTTCAAAGAAAAAATTGGCATCCAGAGTGACGGGAATTACGTTAGCATTCACCGCATTATTCTCTGAAGTTCTATCAATCATGGAAGCAAGGCACCTCCCTTTGTAAGCTTCCTTATCCACACAAAAATAGGAGAGCGGCAGCAAACGCCTGCCCGGGCTCCCACCTCAGTGCCGTCGTTTCCATTTTTGGTCCCGACTGTCTTCACACAGTATAACACATGTGACAGGGGGATTCTCAAGATTGGAAGGAGCTCACCAGGAGGAAAAAGCCTCAAACAAAAAAACGCAGGAATTAAATCCCCGCGTCTCTGAACAGCTTATCAATTGAACCGCCTTCAATAATAATGCGTGTAGCTTCAGCCAGCATAGGTGCTACTGAAAGTACAGTGAACCGGCTGGAATGATCATCCGGCAACGCAATGGAATCGGTAACGACAATTTCTTCTATATTGGGATGAACCATACGGCTTAGAGCATCTCCTGAAAAGAGTCCATGGGTGGCACACACGATACTGTTCTTCGCCCCCCGCTCCTTCAGGCCTTCCACCACATTTACAATCGTGGTCCCCGTATCGATCAGATCTTCAATAATGATAGGCGTCCGTCCTTCTACATCTCCAATCACATGCGTAATCACGGATTCGTTGTGAGCCGGGCGCTTCTTGATCATGATAGCAAATGGTGAATCCAGACGGCTGGCCAGCTTCTCTGCCATGGAGGCACGTCCTGCATCTGGAGACACAACAACCAGGTCGGACAAGCCTTTAACCTTCAGATATCCGCTGATCAGATCAAGGGCTGTCAAGTGATCTACCGGAATGTTGAAAAACCCCTGAATAGCCGCCGCATGCAGGTCAATGGTGATTACGCGCGTTGCCCCTGCGGTTGTAAGCACATCCGCCACCATCTTGGCTGATATCGGCTCGCGCGGCGCAGACTTGCGCTCCTGTCTGGCGTAACCGTAGTAAGGTACAATAATATTAACCGTTCTTGCTGATGCCCGCTTAGCTGCATCGATCATGACAAGCAGCTCTACGAACAGCTCATTAATAGGATGAGCGAGGGATTGCACCAAAAATACGTCACAGTTCCGGATGCTCTCTTCATAATGCACATAAATTTCGCCGCTCTTGAAGCGGGTCAGCTTAATCTGGCCCAGCGGTGCGCCCAGACGCTCCGCAATATCAGCGGCCAGCTTCGGATTCGACGAACCGGAAAAAATACGTAATTGATGATGATGCATAGTACCCTCCTGGGGATCAAAATTTATAGTTCAAACGGAACCAATGTACGAACACGATTCTCAAACACAGCCAATTCGCGGAAACCCGTGCGCCACAGCAAGCTGCGGGCTTCCGGCAAACCGTCTCCCAGCTTCAATGGGTCGTGGGCGTCAGAGCCTAAGGTAAGCGGGATGTCCAGCTCGAGTGCCTGCTGCAGCACATGCTCAGCGGGAAACATCTCTGCGCAGGGCTTGGTAAGCCCCGAAGCATTAAGCTCCATCGCCATGCCGCTGCCTGCTATCGCCCTAAGCGTCTCCAGCTCCATCGCCCTCACCTCGGCCTGCCCCTCCGGTGTCTGCGGACCGTATCCAAACCGTTTGATAACATCCATATGTCCTATAATATCATATAATCCCGATAACGCCGACTTCCTTACAGCATCATAATAACGGCGGTAGACCTCCATCACATCCCGGCCTTCCCAGCCGTGAGTCTGGCGAAAATCCGTAATGTCCCATTCGCCGAGAAAATGTACTGAACCGATCAAATAGTCCCAGGGATACGGTGCCAAAAGCTCACGGATCTGCTCCTCATAACCTTCGATATAATCGGCTTCCAGTCCTACACGCAGCTCAATCCGTCCACGGTAACGCTCTTTCAGGCTCAGGCATTCATCCACGTAGCGGGGCAGCTCGGATAGCGGCATCGCCATCTCTGGATAGTAGTTCTCCGGGTCCACATGAATAAGCGGCAGGTGATCGGACAAACCGAGATGCTCCAGCCCGAGTTCAATCCCCCGCTGTACATATTGTTCAAGGGTTCCAACCGCATGTCCGCAGCGTTCATGGTGGGTATGGTAATCAATACGCATGCTGAAGGCTCCCTCCTAATCGCGGCGCGGCCGTTCATGGCGGGCGCTCAGTTCCTCCATAATCTCATCCAGCGGAAGCTTGCGCTCCTGCAGCAGCACCAGCAGATGGTAGATCAAATCACTGACTTCAAGCCGCAGCTCGGCATTGTCTTTATTTTTGGCGGCGATAATCGTTTCTGAGGCCTCTTCGCCCACCTTTTTCAGGATTTTATCAACCCCTTTATCGAACAGGTAGGTTGTATACGCACCTTCCGGCCGTTCAGCTTCCCGCTCGGCAATTACCCGTTCCAGTTCGCCAAGAACTGCAAAACGCACACTGTCGCTCAGCGCTTGCCGATCCGTAGCTGCTGCTGACGGATGGCTCAGTGGAAGCTCGCGGAAGAAACAGGAGGTTTCGCCTGTATGGCAAGCTGGTCCCTCCGGTACAACCTTCACCAGCAGCGTGTCGCTGTCGCAGTCATAATGGATGGAGGTAATCGCCTGGGTATTACCGGAGGTCCCGCCTTTATGCCACAGCTCGCTGCGTGAACGGCTCCAGAACCAAGTCTGTCCGCTCTCCAGCGACAGCTGAAGTGATTCTTTATTCATATAGGCAAACATTAGCACTTCCAGGCTGTTCGCGTCCTGCACTACAGCAGGGAGCAGTCCAGCTTCATTCCAGCGGATGCCCTCTAATACTTCCTTTTGGCTCTGGGCGGTTATTTGCTCTGCTTCGCTCATCGGATCTCTACCCCTTTTTGCTTCAGATCTGCTTTTAAATCATGAATGGCAATTTCTTTATAGTGAAAAATCGTCGCGGCCAGTCCAGCGTCGGCCTTGCCTTCCGTAAATACATCATAAAAATGCTCCATCTTCCCCGCTCCCCCGGAAGCAATCACAGGAATGGTAAGAAGGTCGCTGACCGCAGCGGTCAGCTTCAGATCGAAGCCGTCCTTAGTGCCGTCTGCATCCATGCTGGTCAGCAGAATCTCACCTGCTCCCAGCTTCTCAGCCTCCTTGGCCCAGGCCAGCGCGCGGATTCCTGTAGGCTTGCGCCCGCCGTGCGTGTATACTTCCCATTCGCCCCAAGCCTCATTATATTTGGCATCCATCGCCACTACAATGCACTGGGCGCCGAAACGCCGGGCTCCTTCGAGAATAAGCTGCGGATTGTTGACCGCTGCTGTATTGATGCCGATTTTGTCCGCACCCGCACGCAGGATGCGCTTCATATCCTCCGGAGTAGAGATTCCTCCACCCACTGTAAAGGGAATGGCGATTTCCCCTGCGGTCTGCCGCACAACTTCAACCATTGTGGCCCGTCCCTCCACAGAGGCGGAAATATCCAGAAACACAAGCTCATCGGCACCTTCCCGGTCATACAATGCCGCCAGCTCTACCGGATCCCCGGCATCGCGCAGATTCACAAAGTTCACGCCTTTGACTACCCGCCCGTCCTTTACATCCAGACAGGGAATGATACGTTTGGCTAACATGGAATCCCCCCTTTCCTTGGCTTTCGAGTGAAAACCTTTTATTTCCCGTTCAGAGCCTGTAAAGCTTCGGATAGATCTATATTGCCAGTATATAACGCTTTGCCGACTATCGCACCGCCAATGCCGCTGCCGCTATGTACGCTAAGGCGCAAGAGGTCGTCCAGACTTGTGACCCCGCCCGAGGCGATCACGGTTTTACCGCTGCTAGCGGCCATGGACAAGATACCCTCAATATTCGGACCCTGCATCATACCGTCACGTGAGATGTCGGTATATATGAACGTTTCGGCGCCTTTGGCTGCAAGCTCTTTGGCCAGATCCTCTGCACGAACCTCGGAAGTGTTCAGCCAGCCATGTGTAGCCACATAACCGCCCCGGGCATCGATGCCGATCGCAACCTTGTCGCCGTATTTGGCGAGCACTGCCTCAGTGAAGGCATGGTCATTAATCGCCGCTGTTCCGATAATGACACGGCTGACGCCGAGACCCAGCAGCTTCTCCACATCCGCAATCGTGCGGAGGCCTCCGCCTACCTGGACAGGGACACCCGCATTTTTGGCGATCGCCCCGATGATCGTATCATTAACAGGATGTCCGGCCTTGGCTCCGTCCAAATCCACGAGATGAATAAATTTCCCGCCCTGCTCTTCCCATGATCTGGCTACCTTCAGCGGACTGTCGTTATATATCGTTTCTTGGTTGTAATCCCCCTGTTGCAGTCTGACACATTTCCCATCCCGGATATCAATCGCCGGATATACGATAAAAGACATGAGGTCTCCCACTTTCGCTACAATATAGTTATTTAGAGAGTTGCATAATTTCAATATACAGAGCGGGCTTATTCCCGCTTACCCTTCAGTTGCAGGAAATTACCCAGCAGCTTCATTCCCAGCTCTCCGCTTTTCTCCGGATGAAACTGCATGCCGAATACATTCTCCCGGCCAACAATAGCCGTAACCGGATGCCCGTAATCTGTGATGGCGAGCAGGTCGCTCTGCTGAGCCATGACAGCATGGAATGAGTGAACAAAATACACATGACCCGCTTCAAGATCCTTGAACAAAGGACTCTGCGGCTGTAGGAATTCTAGCTTGTTCCAGCCCATATGCGGAACTTTGTAGCCCTCGCGCGGCGCAAATCGGACCACCGAACCCTGCAGAAGATCAAGCCCTTCATGAGTGCCGTACTCTTCGCCGCTGCTGAACAGAAGCTGCATTCCCAGGCATATCCCCAGCACCGGCTGACCCGAAGATGCGGCTTTTTTGACCACAGTATCCAGCCCGGTCTCCCGCAGATGCTCCATCGCATCGCCGAATGCACCGACACCCGGCAGAATGACGCTATCGGCAGCCAGAATCTCTCCGGCTTCACCCGTCACAAGACATTGATACCCGAGTCGTTCCACCGCCTTGCTGACACTATGCAGATTGCCCATGCCGTAGTCGACGATAGCAACGGTCATTCTACAGCACTCCCTTCGTGGAAGGCACACCCTTCACGCGCGGATCAATCAGCGTCGCTTCATCCAGCGCCCGGCCCAGCGCCTTGAATATAGCCTCGATCATGTGGTGGGTATTCGAGCCATAGTGCACAATCACATGCAGCGTAATCCGCGCCTCCAGGGCAAATTTCCACAGAAATTCATGCACCAGCTCTGTGGAGAAGCTCCCAACCTGCTGCGATGGATACGTAGCACGATACTCAAAATGCGGACGGTTACTGATATCGATAACCACCTGAGCCAGTGCCTCATCCATAGGGATGAAGACATTGGCGTAGCGCTTGATGCCTTTTTTGTCACCCAGCGCCTCACGAAGCGCCTGTCCCAGACAAATACCGATGTCCTCCACGGTATGGTGATCGTCAATGTCAATGTCGCCCCGCGCCTGCACGGACAGATCAAACTGGCCATGCTTCGTAAATAAATCCAGCATATGATTCAGAAACGGCACGTCCGTCTCCAGCTCTGAAACCCCGCTGCCATCCACGGCCAGAGAGAGCTTGATATCCGTTTCATTAGTTGTACGGCTTAGCCCCGCTTGGCGCACGGCCTGGTTCTCATTATTATTTTCCATTTCCGTCTCCACCCTTCGCTTCCATCTGCAATCTGACTTCTATCGCACGCGCATGGCCTTCCAGCCCCTCGCGGCGGGCCAGCTCGATAATTGTAGCCCCGTCCTTCAGCAATGCTTCCTTACTATAATAGATCAGGCTTGATTTTTTAATGAAATCATCCACATCAACCGGTGACGAGAACCGTGCTGTGCCATTGGTCGGAATAATATGATTCGGGCCGGCAAAATAATCCCCGACCGGCTCCGAGCTGTACGGGCCCAGGAAAATCGCTCCGGCATTCTCGATGCTGCCGAGCAGACCCATCGGGTCCCCCGTTACAATCTCCAGATGCTCGGGTGCAAGCCGGTTCACCACATCGACTCCCTCTGTCAGCGACTCGACAACGATGATCGCACCGTAATTATCTACCGAGGCGCGCGCGATGGCCTCGCGCGGAAGTTCTTGCAGCTGCCGTTCTACTTCGGCAGCAACGGCGTCCGCCAAGCGCTGCGATGGCGTAACCAAGATGGCCGAGGCCATCTCGTCATGCTCGGCCTGCGAGAGCAGGTCGGCCGCGACGTAGGCGGCCTCAGCAGTATCGTCGGCGAGCACGACGATCTCGCTCGGTCCGGCGATGCTGTCGATATCGACAGCGCCGTAGACCTCGCGTTTGGCCAGGGCCACGTAGATGTTCCCTGGCCCGCAGATCTTATCGACCGGCACGATAGACTCCGTGCCGAAGGCTAGTGCGGCGATCGCCTGCGCGCCGCCCACGCGGTAGATCTCGTTCACGCCGGCTTCGGCGGCGGCAACGAGAATGTAAGGATCTATGCCCTCCGTGCCGCCAGTCGACGGCGGAGTGACCATCACAATCTCCGGCACTCCGGCAATCTGAGCCGGAATCACGTTCATCAGCACCGAGGACGGATAGGCTGCCTTGCCGCCGGGAACATATACGCCCACCCGCTTCAGCGGGCGGATGATCTGGCCGAGGATCGTGCCGTCCGGCTGCAGATCCATCCAGGAATTGCGTTTCTGCCGCGCATGAAACGCCCGGATGTTGGCTGCAGCAGCGCGGATCGCAGTTACAAAAGACTCCTCCACCCTGCCGTATGCAGCCTGGAGCTCCTCTGCCGTCACCCGCAGCTGTGCTGCAGTAAGTGCAGCGCCGTCGAACCGCTCCGTATAGCGGAGCAGGGCCGCGTCGCCCTCTTTTTTAATATCGGCCACAATTTCCTTCACGGCCTTATTCTGCTCAGGCGTTCCGTACTCTACTTCACGCTGAAGCTTAAAATCCTTGCTCGATTGAACCTTCACCGCTGCTTCCCCCTTTTACATCCTTAGCGTTCTACTCCACCCGTTGCTGCTCCCGTTCCGGTGATAACCGCCTGGAGGCGATCGCACAGCTGCTGGATCTCTTCATTCTTCATGCGGTAACTTACTCGGTTGGCCACAAGGCGGCTTGTGATCTCAAAGATGCTCTTCATCTCCACCAGCCCATTATCCTTCAGCGTCTGCCCGGTCTCCACCATATCCACAATACGGTCAGCAAGGCCGATTAGCGGCGCAAGCTCAATGGAACCATTCAGCTTCACCACTTCTACCTGCTGCCCCTGTTCGCGAAAATAACGTGAAGCCACATTCGGGTATTTCGTCGCCACCCGCTGCTGAATACCCGGCTGCCAGTTCGGCAGACCGATAATTGACATCCGGCAGCGCGCGATCCCCAGATCCAGCAGCTCGTAGACATCACGATTTTCCTCCAAAAGCACATCTTTACCGACAATTCCAATATCCGCTACACCATATTCTACATATGTAGGAACATCCACCGGTTTGGCCAGGATAAATTCCATTCCCGCTTCCGGCAATGAAATCACCAGCTTGCGCGACTCTTCACCATCGGGTGGAATCGGCAGTCCCGCTTGACGGAACAGCTCCGCCGCTTTATTGTAGATCCGGCCTTTCGGCATGGCCACCTTCAATATCTGCGCCATAATCATTGACCTCCGTCTCCATATCTTTGCCTATACACCTGTATATTAAGTTAACCCTCAGCCATGCTCACTAACAAAAGAAACGAATGTATAAATCTCTCCGTATGACTCGCCTTCCGCTTCAACCACATTCGGGTCCAGGCGCTTCACTACCTTCAGATCACTAGCCTCATTGGCCAGCCGCGTCACCACAACATGTCCTTCAGCCCGCAGCCGTGCTGCTTCCTCCAGGCCTTCCTTGCGCCGGAGCGCGTCATACTGGATCAGAATCGGAAGCTCTTCCTCTTCCGGCACGCCGGTTACTCCGTCCAGAATACGGTTCGTCTTCAAGGAGAATCCGGTGGACGGAATAGGCCGCCCAAATTGCTGCAGCAGATTGTCATAACGGCCACCACTGCACACCGGGAATCCAAGCTCCGAGGCATAGCCTTCGAATGTCATCCCCGTATAATAGGAGAAGTCTCCAATCATCGTCAGATCAATCAGCACATGCTGGGAGACTCCGTAAGACACCAGTACCTCCCATACCTTACATAGATGCTCAATGGAGGTGCGGGCCAGCGGATGGTTGCTGAGTTCCAGAGCCTGACTGCAGATTTCCTTGCCACCCCGCAGCCGTAGCAGTCCGTCCAGTTCACTCTTCTGCGCCTCGGTCAGCGAAAGCTGGCGAAGCGTCTCTCGGAAGGCCACATAATCACGGTTTAGCAAATGATTCTTCAGTTCCTCCTGTGCTTCCGGAAGACCGTCCACCGCTTCTTGAAACAGGCCGTCTAGGAAGCCGACATGCCCCATGGCGATTTTGAAGGACTTTACCCCCGCCGCCTGCAGCGAGGAAATCGCCAGCGCTACAACCTCGGCATCGGCCTCCGGTGAATCATCCCCGACAAGCTCTACTCCGGTCTGGAAGAATTCTGCTTCCCGCCCCGCTTCTTCCTCAATGGCCCGGAATACATTGGCGTGATAGGACAGGCGGAGAGGCAACGGCTCGTCTTTTAACAGTGAAGAAACCACACGCGCCACCGGTGCGGTCATCTCCGAACGCAGCACTAGTGCCTGCCCGCGGTTGTTAAGTAATTTATAGAGCTTCTGGTCCGAAGTGGAGCTAGCCACCCCGACCGTATCGTAATATTCCAAAGTAGGCGTAATCATCTGCCGGTATCCCCAGCGGCTCATGCAGTGCAGCACATCATTTTCGATCTTGCGCAGTTTGGCCACTGCACGCGGGAGATAATCACGTACGCCGGCCGGCTTCTCGAATCCCTTTGGTTTGGACATCTTCATTGGTCACCTCGTCAGATATCATCAATAAGTAAGTGTAAACACTTTACTATGGTACAGTGGTAGTAAAGTAAAGCAGTGGCAATATCGTATCACGGACTATCCCTTACGTCAATTGAAGCTTTGATATAAGAATAGCATAATTGTTTACATATAGAGTAAGTTCAGATTTTTATATGCTGCAGCCAGCCATTCTTCCTATGTGTGTGTCAACCAGAGCCCATTCACCACAATATAAACCGCTTACAAATTTACTCTTTACAAATGATTAACCACAGTAGTATGATACAAACAAAGTTGTATACAAGTACACAAGATAGTCTAAAATAATCTGCCAAGGAGTGGACAACAATGAAAGTGGGTATGATTGGATTAGGCAAGATGGGTTTTAACCTGGCGTTGAACCTGCTGAACCATGGGCATGACCTTGTGGTAAGCGATATCAACCCGCAAATGGGACTTGAATTAGCAGAACGGGGTGCACTTGCCGCTGAATCCCTGGAGGAAGTAGTAGCGAACCTTGAGCATCCGCGAATGATCTGGGTTATGGTCCCTGCCGGAGAGATTGTAAGTGGAGTGATTGATACTCTGGCCGGGTTGCTGGAGGCGGGGGATATTATTATCGACGGCGGTAATTCCCATTATAAGGAGTCTATCGCGCGTTCAGAGAAGCTTAGAGAACAAGGCATCTATTTGTTTGATACAGGCACATCCGGCGGAACAGAAGGGGCTGAGCATGGAGCCTGCTTTATGGTTGGCGGTGATCCCGAAGTATTCCCGGCTATTGAGCCCCTGTTCCGTGATCTCGCGGTTGAACGCGGTTACCTATATGCAGGGGAAAGCGGCAGCGGTCATTTTCTCAAAATGATTCATAATGGTATTGAGTATGGAATGATGCAGTCCATTGCCGAGGGCTTTGAGCTGCTGGAGAAAAGTAATTTTGACTTCAACTATGAACAGGTCGCCCAGCTGTGGTCGAATGGCTCCGTAATCCGCGGTTGGCTCATGGAACTTGCGCAGAGCGCTTTTGCCAAAGATTCGAAGCTCTCTGGGATACGCGGAGTGATGCAAAGCTCAGGTGAAGGGAAATGGACAGTACAAACCGCTCTTGACCTTGAAGCCAGCACACCGGTTATTGCCCTCTCACTTCTGATGCGTTACCGTTCCCTCGAGGAAGATACTTTCCACGGTAAGGTGGTCGCCGCGCTCCGCAATGAATTTGGCGGTCATGCTGTTGTGCGGGAGGATCAATAGAATCAATTTGCAACTTGATCTCCGTGCTGGAAGGTAAGCATGTTAAACTGATGGAACCGTGAAGACATTGTATGCTAAAATTAATGAAATCCCAGGTTTTAGCTTACAACTAATCACATAGAGGAGTCGTTTTTCATGCATTATCCTGTTACTTGGCTGCAAGGAGCCTCTCTCGGAGAATCCATTGCCTGTGAACTCAGGCTTCAGATTATTAATGAAAAAATAAAGCCAGGCGAGGTGCTCTCCGAGAACCGGATTGCTGCAGATTTTGGCACCAGCCGTTCTCCTGTTCGGGAAGCGCTTAAATCATTGTCGGGCGAAGGCTTAATTCGTCTGCAAAGAATGGGAGCCGTTGTTGTGGGCCTGAATATCCGGGACGTTGAAGAGTTGTATGATGTACGGTACCTTATCGAGAGCTTTGCCCAGCAAAGACTTGCCGTTAATATACAGGATACGCTGATCCAACAGCTTGAACAGGCCATCGACAAAATGAAGCTGGCTGTTAAACACAATGATTATGTTGAGTTTGCGCTTCAGGACTTTTCCTTTCACGAAGCTATTGTTACAGAAGCCCATCATACCCGGATTCTTCATTTGTGGAACAGCATCCGCTATATCGTGATGACTGTCATTCTGATTACTACCGAAAAGGGCTTTGCCCTTGGAGAAGAACGGATGAACTGGGTAGCAGATAAACACCGGACGGTTATAGAGGGGCTTCGTTCTGGCGATCCCGGAACCATTCATAAGGTAGTCCAGGAGTATTTCGCCGACTCCGGAGAAACGCTTATCCGCAGCCTACCGTAGGGCATCCTTTTTTCAGCAAAGGCCTGCCTTTGTTTCGATCATCTTGTCGACAAGTATACTAATGAATCATTTTTATTGAAAGCGCTCAATATAGACTTGAAGCCAACAAAGGGAGGTCCCGTTAACTATGGAAAATTTATTCGGACTCAGTCATAATGCGACACTGCTCGTCTGGACGTTGCTTGTCATTGTTTTTCTGGTTATGCTTATCGCCAGATATAAATGGAACCCTTTCGTCACACTCCTTATTTCTGCCTTAACCCTTGGCCTGCTCGCAGGGATGGAGTATCCGGCTTTGATCAAGTCCATAACCGGAGGTCTTGGCGGAACACTGGGCACGATAGCGATCGTCATCGGCCTTGGTACGATGCTGGGGAAAATGATGGCCGAATCCGGAGGCGCGGAGCGAATTGCAAATACGCTGGTAGACCGGTTCGGAGAAAAGAGAGTTCATTGGGCTATGATGCTGGTTGGGTTTGTTGTAGGGATTCCCGTATTTTTTGAAGTTGGCTTAATCCTGCTTATCCCAGTGGTCTTTATGGTAGCACGTAAAACAAAAATGCCTCTCCTGCAAATTGGAATCCCGATTCTAGCCGGCTTGTCGACGGTCCACGGACTGGTTCCGCCACATCCGGCGCCTATGATTGCTATTGGGGCCTACGGTGCAAATTTGGGTAAAACGATTTTATATTCAGTTATTGTAGGTCTGCCTACGGCAATTATTGCGGGACCGTTATTCGGTAAATTTATAGGCAAACGGATAAATGTAGAGCCTCCCCGGGAGCTGGCTGAGCAATTTGCTGCAAAAAGCGTCCGGGAACTCCCGGGATTCGGAATTACCCTATTAACCATTCTGCTGCCTGTTATATTGATGCTAATGGGGTCTGTAGCTGATATTATAGATCCTGAGGCCACTAATGCTTTTACACCCTTTGCGAAATTTATTGGGCATGAGATCATTGCCCTGCTCATTGCAGCCGTCTTTTCCTTCTTCTCGCTGGGTTTTGCACGCGGCTTCAAGAAAGATGAAATCTCACGCTTCACAAGTGAATGTCTGGCACCCACAGCTTCTATTATTCTGATCATTGGAGGCGGTGGAGCATTCAAGCAAGTCTTAATCGACAGCGGCGTAGGCGGGGCCATTGCCGCGCTGGCTACACAAACCCATGTGAATATTATTTTGTTCGCGTGGCTGATTGCTGCCTTGATTCGTGTGGCAACCGGTTCAGCCACTGTAGCCATGACAACAGCCGCCGGAATTGTCGCGCCGGTACTTGCCGTAACGCCTGGCGTAAACATCGAACTTGCAGTGCTTGCTACGGGTGCCGGCTCTCTGGTGCTCTCCCATGTGAATGATGCCGGCTTCTGGATGATCAAGGAATTCCTCGGCATGTCTGTAGTGCAGACCTTGAAATCATGGACGGTGATGGAGACCATTCTGTCAGTGGTCGGTTTAACTTTCATCATGATTCTAAGCATCTTTGTCTAAGGCTCTAATGATATCTTATAATTCTTACATCTCCAGAATATCCGAAAAGCGGGACGGGGCGGCTGAAACTTTCAGTCCGGCCCGATTTCCGCATTTCCACTAGAAAGAAGGTCTGACGATTGAGCATATCCTACATGATTGGCGTCGATATTGGAACTACTAGCACCAAAGCTGTTCTCTTTGAGGAAAATGGGAAAATTGCCGCACAAGCTAGTCTCGGCTATCCGCTCCACACGCCTTCGCCTTCAGTAGCAGAGCAGGATCCCGAGCAAATATTACATGCCGTAATCCATACAGTCCAGACGGTCATGAAAGACAGCGCCATCCCCCCGGAGTCTGTCCTGTTTCTTTCGTTCAGCTCCGCCATGCACAGTGTGATTGCTGTTGACAGTACCGGTAGTCCCTTAACCGCCTGTATCACCTGGGCGGATAACCGCAGCGCTGCTTATGCCACTCGTCTGCGGGACGAACTGGACGGACATGAACTGTATCTGCGCACCGGAACACCCATCCATCCCATGTCTCCGATCACCAAGCTGATGTGGCTGGGAGAGGAGCAGCCGGAGCTATTCCGCCAGACGTACAAATTCATCTCCATTAAGGAATACATCTTCGCCAAGCTTTTCGGTGAATATGTCATTGACCATTCTATTGCTTCCTCCACAGGCATGTTCAATTTAGAACAGCTGGAATGGGATGAGGAGGCGCTGCGTATTGCCGGTATTACTACAAAGCAGCTCTCCAAGCCTGTACCCACAACTCAGGTTATGCAGGGTCTGCTGCCAGGTTGGGCCGAAAAGCTAGGTGTGTTGCCTTCCACACCTTTTATAGTTGGAGCCAGTGACGGTGTCCTCTCCAATCTCGGAGTTGGTGCCATTAAACCTGGGGTCGTTGCGGCCACGATTGGAACCAGCGGGGCCATCCGCACGGTTGTCGACCGGCCGCTTACCGATCCTAAGGGTCGGATCTTCTGTTACGCCCTGACTGAGAAGCACTGGGTCATTGGCGGACCGGTGAACAACGGAGGAATGCTTTTCCGCTGGGTTCGTGATGAATTCGCTGCCTCCGAGGTGGAGACAGCGAAACGTCTCGGCATTGACCCCTATGAGGTGTTAACACGTATTGCAGAGCAGGTTCCGCCAGGCAGTAATGGCCTTCTCTTCCATCCTTATCTTACCGGAGAACGTGCACCGCTATGGAATCCGGATGCCCGGGGTTCCTTTTTTGGCCTAACAATGAATCACCATAAAGAGCACATGATCCGTTCTGTTCTGGAAGGTATCATTTTCAACATGTATACTGTACTGCTGGCTATGGAGGAGCAGATCGGACAACCGGTCAAGATTCATGCCACTGGAGGTTTTGCCCGCTCATCTCTATGGCGGCAGATGATGGCTGATATTTTTGATCAGGAGGTTATCATTCCCGAAAGCTTCGAAAGCTCCTGTCTTGGTGCGGTCGTGCTTGGCCTTTACGCCACCGGACGCATTGACTCCTTTGATGTTGTTTTCCAAATGATCGGCTCTACCCACCGCCATCATCCAGTTCCGGAGCATGCCAAAGTCTATAAACAACTGCTGCCTATTTTTATTTCGGTATTCCGCAGCCTGGAAGGCCAGTATCAGGCCATCGCCGATTTTCAGCGGGAGCAAGCCGGAGAATAATACCTTTCTTCGCCATTTTCTTCATATACCAAATAAAGCGTCGACAAATCGCAGGAAGCGAACGTCGGCGCTTTATTTTAGAGTATTGAAATAATGGCTGCTACATGGATACATTTTTCTGCGGCATCTTCGGTCCAGAACCGAATACAATCCAGGCAGGCTTCACATAGCGGAAGACGAGAGCAACCAAGAGCCACGAACCCAGCAAGGCTACAAGCCAACCCCCGGCAATGGCCGCCATATACGCAAGCGAACCTCCGTGAAACGGAATTTTTCTGTATAGGAACAGTAGTGCCGGATGTAGCAGATAGATCCCAAAGGAACAGGCACCGATAGAGATCAGCAGACGGCTCAGCAGACGGCGGCCTGTCCCATATAGCAGGAACGACAGCTGCAGAAGCACAATACAGGATAGCAGCGCATGCAGATTGGAGAAACCTTCATACCATAGACTGTTAATTACTGTTTTTTTCGTATAGTTATTGAACCAAAGCTCTACATGAATCACTCCTGCGGCAGCCCATAGTAACCAGAGCGCAACCCACCCCGGACCTTTACCGGAACGCCATCCCTCACGCGAGAGGATCAGCCATTTTTTCAATGAGCCATAGTAGACGGCAATCGCTGCCCCCAGCAGGAAATAGGAGAAGTAAGTAATGGCCAAACTCCCCTTGGACAGATGCCAGTACCCGTGATTAGTCATGTATTTGTTAAGCAGCACGAATCCCCATTGCAACAGCAGCCCCAATACCGGAGCCCAGGCAGCGAGACGCCGGACCTTTTGCAGGCACCACAACATCAGCGGGAACAGCACATAGAACTGGATAATAATAATGATGTAGTACAGATGCGTATACGCCGTCCCCGTCAGCAGATACTTGCCCAGTTTACGGGCCATTTCATCTGCAGGCATCCCCCAGGTATGACCGGCAGTCATTTTTAGAATAAAGTACATAAGTGAAAAGACAATATAGGGCAATATAATATATATTAGCCTGCGGCTATAAAATTTCCCCAGCGTTTTCCCGCTTAGCGGGCGGTCAATATAATTGTAGAACAACACAAATCCGCTCAGAAAAATAAATGAAGGTACCGCGAATTGGCTGAACTTGTTAATGAATAAAAACGGATGGAACATCGAGGTATCCAAAGTCTCTGCAAGTGTGCGTGAAGTGGCATGTATTGCGATCACCGCAAATATCGCAACTGCCCGAAATATATCCAGCTGCGGGATTCTTTCCTTTTGTCCCATTTTATTTCCTCCTGTGAACTTGCACCCCAGGTGCCTTATCTAATTTTCACAACAAAACCCCGCAGTTCCTGCGTAAGTGCACGCAACCTGATACTGCAGGGCCATATTTTTTCCATTAATTATCCTCGAGTACTTCTGCGGTATTCATCTCGGCCGACGACCGTAGCACCCGCAAAGGATTACCTCCAACAAACGAACCCGCTGCAACATCCTTATGCACTACCGAACCTGCCGCTACAACCGCTCCATCCCCGATAGTTACACCAGGCAGAATTGTAGTATTGGCGCCGATCAACACATTTTCACCAATAATAACTTCGCCCAAGCGGTACTCCTTGATCAGGTATTCATGTGCAAGAATGGTTGTGTTGTAGCCGATCACGGAATTCTCACCCACTGTAATCTTCTCCGGGAAAAACACATCAACCATAGCCATCAATCCAAACGCTGTGTGCTTGCCAACCTTCATACCCAGAACACTGCGGTATATCCAGTTCTTAAGCGGTAGGTACGGACAATAACGGGCAATCTGTATAAAAATAAAATTGCGTACACCCTTCCAGGGGTTAACCGTGCGATAAATGTACCAAAGGGAGTTATGTCCTTCCACGGGGTAGCGGGTTACTCTTCTCACCGTCTCATCGACCCCTGATCCACAATATCAAAGATATCCTTCATATCATGAATGATGTAGTCAGGTCCATATTTCCGTAACGTCTCTTCACCTTTGAGCGACCAGGCTACTCCAGCTGCAATAACACCTGCTGCCTTGGCTGATTGAATATCAACCACACTGTCACCAACCATCAGTGTTTTTTGCGGGTCAACTCCCAGATTGCTGACAGCCATTAGAACCGGCTCCGGGTGTGGTTTGGGCTGAACTACATCGCTTACGGTAACAATCGTCTCCATATACTTCAGCAGATCGAACATCTCCAGCGCCTTGATCGTGGTTGGACGGATCTTGGTCGTTACAATACCCAGTTTGATGCCGCGGCGTGACAATTCTTCCATCGTTTCATTCACACGGGGAAAAGAACCAATCAGCTCGTCATGGTGGGCATTGTTATAGGCTCGGTAGGCAAGCTCCAGCACACTGGTATCATCGAGACCAGAAAAAACTCTCATCTGCTGCTGAAGCGTGGTTCCCATATGGGGAATAATCTGCTCCCGGGTTAAGGGGGGAAGATTATTCTCTCTCAGTGCATGCATGAATGAGTTGATAATCAGTTCGTTTGTATTTACAATGGTTCCGTCCAGATCAAATAGTACACATTCTATCATTAGTTTCTACTACTCCTCCGATACTTTATCCGGTGTCTTGTCCGGTTCCGGCTGTCTAGCCGGTGGAGCACTATGCGGCGTGTGTACCGCACTTTCCGGAACTATCGTATCTGCGGCAGTGGCCTTAGTACTGACAATAGGATCAGAGTAATGATCCTTGGGTTTACCCGTTACCCGTCGGACAATGATTATAATTATAGCCGCTAGTATGGTCAGCAGTGCCAGCAGCTGCGAGCTGCGGATGTTCCCATAAGCTGGATCGAGATATCCTTGTTCAAAACCAAACCACTTCATTGGTGCCCACAATCCATTCAGGAAAGATGCAAGCCCGCTACTTCCTTGAAACCCCAAACTGTCTGTACGAAGCGCCTCGATGAAGAAGCGGCCGATCGAATACCAAATGAAATACGTCAGGAAAATTTCACCTGCACGTACGAACTTTTGCCGGCGGAGCACCAGCAGGAGTAGGATACCCACCAGACTCCAGAGGGATTCATACAAGAAAGTCGGGTGATGAAAAGCATCTCCTATGTACATCTGGTTCACAATGAAATCAGGAAGATGCAGCTTATTGCGAAGGAAGGACTCTTCCACAACGCCACCATACGCTTCCTGGTTCACGAAATTGCCCCAGCGTCCGATCATCTGACCTGCGAGCAGTCCGGGTGCGCAAATATCAATAATCCGCCAGAAGGGATACCCTTTATAGCGGAAATAAATGATGCCGCAAATAATCGCGCCGATCAGAGCACCATAAATAGCGATCCCGCCATTCCAGATTTTGAAGACATCTGCAAAGTTATCCTTATAATCCTCCCATTTGAACGCTACATAATAAATCCGGGCACCAATGATGGCCGAAGGCAATCCAAGAAGCAGCATATCCATGAAGAATTCCTGTGAAATGTTGAAGCGTTTACCTTCCTGGATCGCCAGAAGTAATCCAACCAACGCACCTACACCAAGTATTAATCCATACCAGTGAACCGGCAGAGAACCGATGGAGAAGACAATCGGATCAATCGCTAATGTAAAAAACATACTCTCACACTCCTAGTCCAAATCATCCATGTCTTCCGATATGGTTGCAGTAAGCTTATTCGTAAATTGCAGAGCCGCATTAAAGCCCATCTGCTTCAAACGATAGTTCATTGCTGCCACCTCTATAATAACCGCAAGGTTACGTCCAGGACGCACTGGAATTGTTACAAGGGGTACATCCGTATCAATAATTCTGGTCGTTTCTTCGTCCAGTCCAAGCCGGTCATACTGCTTGTCCTGCTGCCAGGCTTCTAACCGGATCACAAGTGTAATCCGTTTATGGTTACGAATAGCTCCCGCACCAAACAGTGTCATCACATTGATGATCCCAACACCGCGGATTTCCAACAGATGGCGGATAAGCTCCGGTGCCGTACCATGAAGCTGATTATCCGAGGTCTGGCGGATTTCTACCGCATCATCGGCAATCAAACGGTGTCCGCGTTTTACGAGCTCAAGCGCTGTCTCACTTTTACCGATACCACTGCTGCCGGTAATTAGCATGCCCACACCATACACATCACACAGAACACCATGGATCGTGGCAGTAGGAGCCAGTCTTCCTTCCAAAAAGCTGGTCAGTCTGCTGGAAAATATGGTTGTCGCCATCGAACTGCGCAGCACCGGCAGTCCCTTTTCATTGCTTATGTCGATAAGCTCTTGAGGCACATCAAGCGCTCTCGTAATCACAATACACGGTGTATTATCATTACAGATCCCGCGAATCCGGCTCTTACGCTCTTCATCCGGTAGCATGGAGAAAAAAGCCAGCTCGGTCTTTCCCAGAAGCTGAACGCGTTCCTCCGGATAATATTCAAAATAACCGGCCATTTCAAGTCCCGGACGATTCAAATCATCCACGGTAATAGGTCTTTTCAGACCCTCATGTCCGGAAACTACCTCTAACTGAAAATGCTGCACCAATTCAGATACTTTTACCTTCTTAGCCATGTGTGTCCGTCCTTTCGTCACCAGCGGTGTGATCCGCTCGTCCCGCATTTGGTTAATCCTAATTCCTATTCCAGCCGCAGGTAATTCTCCTGCTATCTTAATGGATAACGTCTATGAATGCAATCTTAACAGCCGCTGTTTCGCCCGTATGAGCGCTAATATAAATCCGACTTTTATAAATAGCAGTATGTAAATATAAACAGCCCCACTCGGTGGGGCACAGGCTTCGGTCCAAATTCAAGGTCTATAGAGAAAAATCCATTCATAAAATCGGACATATTTATTAAAAAAGCCGCCTTCTCAGGCGGCTTATTTCAAGCAGGTCTTACTATTATTATCCGAGCAAAATGTTAAGTTCGGATTCTTTATCGAAGAGGTGAATTTTGTTCATATCAATGGCCAATTTTGGCTTGCTGCCTTCACGAGTAGTGGAGCGTCCATCTACACGTGCAATTACAGTGTTAGCGCCAAGACCGCTCAAGTAGAGGAGCATTTCATGACCAAGGTTTTCAGTAACATCAACCATCGAAGTGAAGATTGTGTTCGGTGAAGCTTCCAGGAATACTGGCTCTTCATGAATATCTTCTGGACGAACGCCCATTATTACTTCTTTGCCGATGTAGCCTTTGTTGCGAAGCAGAGTAGCTTTGCCGCCTGGAACTTCAACATCAAGGTTCTCAGCACGGAAGCGTACAGCGCCACCAACGTCAGACAATGTGCCGTTGATAAAGTTCATTGTAGGGGAACCAATGAATCCGGCTACGAACAGGTTCGTAGGCTCGTTATACAGCTCTTCAGGAGAAGCAGCCTGTTGGATAATACCATCGTACATAACTACGATACGGTCACCCATTGTCATAGCTTCTGTCTGGTCATGGGTTACATAGATACAAGTGGTTTCAAGGCGTTTAACCAGCTTAGTGATTTCCGCACGCATTTGACCACGAAGTTTAGCATCCAAGTTGGAGAGAGGCTCATCCATCAAGAAGACTTGCGGATCACGTACGATAGCGCGTCCCAGTGCGACACGTTGGCGTTGACCACCGGACAATGCTTTTGGTTTGCGATCCAGCAAATGTTCGATATCGAGAATTTTCGCAGCTTCGCGAACTTTCTTGTCGATTTCTTCTTTTTTCACTTTACGCAGTTTCAAACCAAATGCCATGTTTTGAT
Source organism: Paenibacillus diazotrophicus (assembly GCF_042610465.1). NCBI lineage: Bacteria > Bacillati > Bacillota > Bacilli > Caryophanales > Paenibacillaceae > Paenibacillus > Paenibacillus diazotrophicus. The sequence continues at coordinate 3,648 of NZ_JBGJZN010000011.1, read as the reverse complement.
ACACGCTCATGTGCGGGTACAAGGCGTAAGATTGGAATACCATCGCGATATCACGGTCTTTTGGAGCTACATCATTAACTACACGATCACCAATGTACATTTTACCTTCGGAAATTTCTTCCAGACCGGCAATCATACGCAAAGTTGTGGATTTACCGCAACCGGAAGGTCCAACCAGTACCAAGAATTCCTTATCTTTAATATCAAGATTGATATCGATTACTGTCGCTTTATCGGAACCCGGGTATTTTTTGAAAATATGCTCTAAACGAACGCCTGCCATTGTATTTCCCCCTCGAGTTTATTATTTGGATAAAAAATAAATCGCTTTCTTGTATATTTATCTTACCCCAGACATGCCGCGCTGGCTATTTGTAACGTTCACAAAAAACCTATTTTCTTTTCGTCACTTTATACAATAACATGGCTAACTTCACAATAGCGGCATCTCCAAAGCTCCGGACATCGGCTCCGGTCTCCTGTTTAATCTTATCCAGCCTGTAGAGCAGCGTATTCCGGTGGATATACAGCTTTTTAGCCGTTTCACTGACATTGCAGTCCATCTCAAAGAAAGTCTCCAGCGTCAGCAGCATCTCCCTGTCAGCCAGCACAGAGGTATAATCACCGATCTGTCCAAGCAGCTGACGGCGGCGCTCATCCGGAATACTATTTACCAGCCGTTCCATATGAAGCTCCCAGGGAAGATGAATATAGTCTCCAACCTGAAAAACACGGCCCAAGATAATCGTTTCCCTCAGCAAAGCTACTGACCCAGTCAATCCCTTCACAGGAATAATGGCTGGTGCTACTGCCAGGTGAAAAACTCCCACCCACTCGCTGGCAATCAGTTCATGCAGTCCCATACAAGTCTGAGCCAGCAGATCCTCAGCACTCTCTTCTTCATCTTCTTTATCATCCCCGCCGGTGAGCAGTTCCTTACGGGCTAATATTAACCATTCTTTCTCCTGAAGTGGAATAAGCAGAATTTCATTCTCAAAATAACTTCGCAGTAGCTTCATCAGTGAGCGGTAGGTCACTTGCGGGTTATGAACATTTTCGCTGACTAGCAGGAATGGGATCATCTCCCCCACCAGCCGTCCCTTTAAAGTCATCTCATCAGGGATTTCCGCATCATTCTTTTCCTGCTCTAACTGAGTATTTAACCAGACGCTGAGCTGGCGGGCTTCCAGTTCGCCTTCTTCTTTGAGTCCTGTAGCCTTTAGGGCTATAGCAAAATTCCGTGCAGCATAATTGACCAATTGTACTTCTAAAGGAGTCAGGCCCTCCAGCTCCAGCCAAATTGCCGTTATTCTTCCTTCATTCTCGTACAATGGAACCCATAAATGTCCCTCGTGAAACACTGGCTGTTCCTGTTCATCTGTGCCTATGCCAAAAAGGGAAGCCGAATGCTGCCTCCCAAGCTGTTTGATTCCGGTTTTCTTTCCGGTGAGTTGCTCCAACTTTTGACGCAAAATCTCACTATCCATCGTCACCATACTCCACCACTTTTGCTCTTTTCGCCTATTTTATCACATTTGTGGACAATATGCGCCTCAGCAAAAACGGTGTAGTGATCAGCAAAAATATCATTTGGCGTGGATGTGCCGCTTTTTCGCTGGTGGCAAAGTGACAGGGTTTAACTTTCGTAATTCCTTATGCATCCAGATACCTGCGATTGCCCCTTCTCCCATGGCTACTGTAGCCTGCTCAGCATGTACCGCCACATCCCCTGCCACCCATACATGCTCCACATCTGTCATCAAGGAGCGTCTATTCGCCTCAATATGCTTATTTTTATGAAGGGAAATTCCTAAGTTCCCCGCAAGCTCAGAATGTACCGGATTATGACCAAAGGCAATAAATCCACGTTCTGCCGGAATTGTTATTTCATTTGTCAACGTTACACCTTGTATCCTCCCATCATCCACCGTTTCCACTCTCACCACGGGCTGTTCTATATATACGATATCTTCATCAATCATCCGATCCATACTCTCTTTAGATACCGGGAACATCTCATGGTTGACATACGTTAGATCTCCAGTACGTTCGCGTAAAATAAAAGCCATCTGAGCTCCTGCATCCCCCGAGCCTATCAACACTGTCTGCCGATCCTGAATCTCATAACCGTCACAATCCGGGCAGACATAAACGGTTTTACCAAGTGTAGGGATCAATCCGGGCAGTTCAGGAAAACGGTCCATAACCCCTGTTGCCAATAGCAGCAGTTTACATTGGTAGGTCTGGCCATGCTCTCCTTGCAATAAAAAATAACCATCCGGCTTCTCAGCTTTTACAATTTTATCTGTTTTGAATTCTACCCCTGTACTTTCTGCCTGTTTCCGCCCTCTGGCCCGTATTTCCTCTCCTGATATCCCATCTGGCCACCCCAAAATATTGTGATAGCTTCTGCAAAATTTGGACCTTCCATCTCCGGCATCTACCACAAGCACACGGTGAGCAGAGTAACGGCCTAATTGAATGGCTGCCTGAAGACCCGCAAACCCGCCTCCTACAATAATAGCATCATATATCATGGATATTCCCTCATTTCTGCTTACGTTATAACCATATACTTAAACGGAGACAGAAAACTTAAACTCCCCTCAGTACATTATCATCAAAAATTCTGAAAACACAAAAAAGCCACCACCTAAAGGTGATGACTTTCAGATTGGAATGAGCCATGAAGGACTCGAACCTTCGACACCCTGATTAAAAGTCAGGTGCTCTACCAACTGAGCTAATGGCTCATAAAACNTTCAGATTGGAATGAGCCATGAAGGACTCGAACCTTCGACACCCTGATTAAAAGTCAGGTGCTCTACCAACTGAGCTAATGGCTCATAAAACTGGTGGAGGCTGATGGATTCGAACCACCGAACACGTACGTGAGCAGATTTACAGTCTGATGCGTTTGGCCACTTCGCTAAGCCTCCACAATATGGTGGCGCGGGAGGGAATCGAACCCCCGACACAAGGATTTTCAGTCCTTTGCTCTACCGACTGAGCTACCGAGCCATATAAACAAGCTTCAAAATAAAAAAATGGCGGAACCGACGGGATTCGAACCCGCGATCTCCTGCGTGACAGGCAGGCATGTTAGGCCAACTACACCACGGTTCCGCATTTTATAGAAAATGGTGCCGGCGAGAGGACTTGAACCCCCAACCTACTGATTACAAGTCAGTTGCTCTACCAGTTGAGCTACACCGGCACGGTGTAAAACCTGAATCCAAAAAGATAAAAATGGTGGAGGCTGAGGGGTTCGAACCCCCGACCCTCTGCTTGTAAGGCAGATGCTCTCCCAGCTGAGCTAAGCCTCCAGGTATGTATGGTAGCGGCAGAGGGGATCGAACCCCCGACCTCACGGGTATGAACCGTACGCTCTAGCCAGCTGAGCTACGCCGCCACAATAACATGGTAATGGATTTGAAATGGCGGAGAGAGAGGGATTCGAACCCTCGCACCGCTTACGCAGTCTAACCCCTTAGCAGAGGGTCCCCTTATAGCCACTTGGGTATCTCTCCAATTGATATAGCCATGTAAATCCATACAGGAAATTGATTCCTGAAAACTGAATCCGAAACGAATCTGCGTTTTATTTCTTGGATAAGCCCTCGACCGATTAGTATTGGTCAGCTCCAT
>NZ_JBGJZN010000010.1:0-132011 GCF_042610465.1 Paenibacillus diazotrophicus | reverse complement strand
GTTAAGCCCTCCAGCGCCGATGGTACTTGGACCGAAGGGTCCTGGGAGAGTAGGACGCCGCCAAGCACTGAAAGCCATTGTTGAGCAATCAACAGTGGCTTTTTTGTTTTTTAATATATGTGAAATTTGTTGATAAACCCAGGTTTGTGGATATTACAAGACCTAAGAAGAATTTCGGAGAAACTTATCCACATGTGGACAAAAAGATTATTAATTAATTGGAATCGAAGTACTCCCCATTTTGTGTGGATAGTGTAGAATAATTGTGGATATGATGGTTCAACTAATAAAATGTTAATGTTCTTGCATTGTAAAGGAGATAAAATAGTGGATAAATCAACAACATCCCTGTGGACAGAGCAATTTGCTGTACAGGCAAACGACACGGATTACCGTTCACAGGCAAAACTCTCTTTTCTTTTAGAAATATTGCAACGCACCGCTGATGCTGCTGTAAATGCGCTGGGTTTCAGCCTGACTCATATGCAGGATGCTGGAATGGGTTGGATGCTGATTACGCTAGATCTTGAGATTCGCCGGATGCCACGGATAAATGATCAATTAACAGTGCGAACGTGGAGTAAAGGAACCAAAGGAGCATTATGGCAGCGTGATTACCGGGTTTATGATCAGGATCATATAGAGGTAGCTGTGGCGCGTTCCATATGGGCGTTGGTGGATATCGAAAAAAGGAGAATTTTACGGCCAACTGCTATATCAGTGCCCGTGATCCATTATGATGGGGATTCGGTAGGAAGTATGCCAGAGAAAGTAACCATTTCAGAAACTCTAAGTCTTCATGAAGCTTATGCATACAAAGTACGGTTCAGTGGTCTGGACAGTAATTTACATTTGAACAACGCCAGGTATGGTGAGATCTGTAGTGATGCCCTGTCTATAGCCGAATGGGGATCCAGAGAGCTGAAGCGTTTCCGGGTAACTTATGTACAGGAAGCGAGGTTAGGCGATGAACTTCAGGTACAGCGCTCTGTTGTAACTGATGATGGTATATATATACAGGGTATAGCAGGTGATAAAGTGTTTTTTACCGCTTGTCTAGGATTCTAAAGAATTGGGAAGGCCGTGTTCTGCATGCAGATACGGCCTTTATTAAATAATAGCAGCTCAGTTGGTATAAATATTTAAGTAAAAGAATCCTCCTTATAGTTAAAAATGATTTATTTCAATGATTTATTAATAACAGGAGTTGTCTATTAAGTTGTCTGACGTTATTTGCGGACTTTGGGAAAATGGTATAATAGGGTTTTGACAGGGAAGGGAGAGAATTATGAAAGTATTGGTACTTGCGGAGAAGCCGTCAGTTGCCCGTGAGATTGCACGGGTGATGGGCTGTGGTAACAAACAGAAGAGTTATATTGAAGGACCGAAATATGTGGTTACTTGGGCTTTGGGGCATTTGGTGGGCCTAGCGGAGCCGGAGGACTATAACAATAAATATGCCAGCTGGGCATTGGAGGATTTGCCGATTCTGCCGGAGAAGGCGAAGCTTAAGGTGTTACGGGAGACAAACCAGCAGTATAAGGCAGTGCAGCAGCTGATGAAAAGACAGGACATTGAGGAACTGATTGTGGCTACAGATGCTGCACGTGAAGGCGAGCTGCTGGCGCGCTGGATCATGAATATGGCAGGCTGGAGGAAGCCGTTCCGGCGGCTTTGGATCTCTTCGCAGACGGATAAGGCCATTAAGGAAGGGTTTGCTTCACTCCGTCCGGGCCGGGATTTTGACCGGCTATATGAATCAGCCCGCTGCCGTGCCGAGGCTGATTGGATGATCGGGCTGAATGTGACGCGGGCACTGACCTGCAAGTTTGGCGCGCCGCTCTCTGCCGGGCGGGTACAGACACCAACACTGGGCATGATTATGGACCGGGAAAATGAGATAACAGGCTTCCGTTCTCAAGAGTATGATCAGTTGACGGCTGATTTTGGAAGCTTCCAGGCAGGCTGGAGGGCACAGGGCGGGGATGGACGTATTTTTGACCGGGACAAAACGGCGGTGCTAAAAGAGAAGCTTACCGGGCGTAGCGGACGGATTACCAAGGTGCAAAAGAGTGAGAGAAGTGAACCGCACCCGTTGGCCTATGATCTTACAGAGCTGCAGCGTGATGCGAACCGTAAGTTTGGCTTCTCGGCCAAACAAACCTCCAGTGTACTGCAGAAGTTATATGAACAGCACAAGCTGGTGACCTATCCGCGAACAGACAGCCGTTATTTAACATCCGATATGACGGGTACGCTCAAAGAGAGGCTGGATAGCATAGCTGTTGGTCCTTATGCAACATTAGCAAGACCTTTGCTGCGCAAGCCGTTGCCCATCACTAAACGGATTGTGGATGACAGCAAGGTGAGCGATCACCATGCGATTATTCCTACAGAGCAGACTGTTCTTCTAAATCAGCTGAGTGTGGAGGAGCGCAAGCTCTATGATCTCATTGTTCGTCGTTTCATCAGTCTGTTCTATCCAGCGGCACGTTATGATGCTGTAACTGTAACCGTAAATGTGGAAGGCGAGAGCTTCAGTGTTAAAGGAACAACGGTAAAAGATGCAGGCTGGCGTGAAGTCTACGGCGGAGATATGAGCAGTGATGACGAAGAAGAGAATGCCGCAGACGAACCGGCGCCGAGTACTGTAAAGCTGCCGGAGCTGCGTGAGGGAGAGGCCGTTACTGTGCAGCGCTGTGTGATCCGGCCAGGCCGGACGCAGCCGCCGAAACGCTATAATGAAGCTTCGCTTCTGACACAGATGGAGAAGCACGGACTGGGAACGCCGGCTACCCGCGCCGATATTATCGAGAAGCTGGTCAGCTCCGATACGATTGAACGGCAGGGCAATCTGCTTCACCCAACAGGGAAGGGTAAGCAGCTCATCGGCCTCGTGGCGGGACAACTGCGTACTCCAGAGCTGACGGCACGCTGGGAGGCGGAACTGGAAAAGATCGCCCGCGGACAGGGGCGTCCGGAGCCTTTTTTGCAAGGGATCCGCAGTATGGCTCAGGAATTGGTGTCTGGTGTGAAGAACAGCGGTGCGGAGTACAAGCCGCATAACGTCTCCAGCAGCCACTGCCCGAATTGTGGAACAAGAATGCTGGAGAAGAAAACCAAGCGAGGCAAGCTGTTGGTCTGTCCGGCAGATGACTGTGGATATACCCGAGCAGGAGAGAAACAACTGTCTAACCGCCGCTGCCCGCAATGCCACAAGAAGATGGAGCTTAAAGAGGGCAAAGCTGGCCTCTATGTCCAGTGCCTCGGATGCGGAATAACGGAGACCATGGATATGGATCACAAGCATATCAACAAGCGTGAGCAGCAGAAGCTGGTACAGCAGTACAGCAAACCGGAAAGTGTGGGGTCTAACCTTGGTGATCTGCTCAAAGCAGCTATGGAAGCCAAGGCGAAGGGTAAATAAAGAGATAAGCAGATTAAGGGATCAGCAGATAAGGGATACGGGATACGAGATCGGACAGATGTAAGTGTAGCGTCAGCTGGTTAAGGACTATTCCATATATATATAAAATAGGCTGCCGGATATGGCAGTCTTTTTTGTGGAGATAAATAGGATCGGTCTTATCTGTTGAAAAAGGGATGTTCCTGATTGTCAGCTCAAGGGAATTCTGGACTGTCCAATACCTACAAGATGTGTTTTACTTGAAGTCGAAGCGATACAGATAGTGTTTTCGGGAAAATAGAAAAGAGTAGGTGATATGGTGTGGCAGCGACACAGGAGGTAATGGACGCAAAACAAGCGGCTGAAATACAGGCGAGCTGGGGTGGCAGCCGTTTTTTCTTTTTAACAATTGTATTTATGTTCTGGTTCTCTTCTTATATCTATGTACCGGTGCTCTCGCCGTATGTGGAGCATTTGGGGGCTCCCTATATTATGGTTGGAGCGGTGCTTGGAGTATACGGGCTGATGCAGATTCTATTCCGGTTGCCGATCGGTATTGGTTCAGATATTCTAAACCGTCGCAGGCCGTTTATCTACCTTGGACTGATCGCCAGCGGCTCCAGCTGTTTGCTGTTCCTCGCAGGTGCAAGTCCTGGCTGGGCCTTGGCCGCACGTGCGGTATCAGGAATTGCAGCATCGGCTTGGGTTGTCTACTCGGTAATGTTTGCCGGATATTTTCCGAAGGAGCAAGCTGGAAAAGCCATGGGCATGCTGCAGTTCACCACGGTGATTGCCCAACTGGCGAGTATGATGATCAGTGGATATATAACAGAGCACTGGGGCTGGAATGCTCCATTTATTATAGGGGGACTGGTCGCAGCAGCTGCACTGATATTAGCGCTCCGGTTACCGGAACAGCAGCAGGACAAACGCGAAAATACAATCAAGATTAAAGATCTTGCAGAAGTGATCAAGGAACCGCTGCTGGTTAAAGTTTCACTATTATCGGTACTGGCGCATTGTGTGCTGTTCATTACGATGTTCGGATATACTCCGAATCAGGCCCTCGCCATTGGAGCGAGCAAGGAAAGCCTGGGCTGGCTTACGCTGGCATTCATGCTGCCCCATGCAGCTGCGACGTTATATGGTTCCCGCTGGTTCGGCAGGCTGCTGGGAGACCGGGGGACGCTGTTGCTTGGTTTTGCCGGAAGTGCAGTGTTCACTCTGCTGATTCCATCCATGCCGACACTTGCAGCCCTGTGTGCGACCCAGGTGGGTAATGGGTTTATGCAAGGATTGATTTTTCCATTACTGCTGGGCAAATCAGTCTCGGGGGTGGCTCCGTTCAAACGGGCGACGGCCATGGGGTTCTACCAGGCGGTGTACGCGATCGGCATGTCGGGTGGGCCTTTTGTGGCGGGATGGATGAGTTCAGCGTATGGATTGAAGGGTGGATTTTGGCTGGGAGGGATCGCGGCAATACTTGCTGCTTTGCTATCCTGGGTGTGGATCAGGGAAACAGGCGGAGCTGGTGGCCAGGAGCGAAGATACGGGCAGAAACTTGGCAGCTGATGTAAGGGTTATTGGTTTTTTGTCCAAAAGGGTAATATAATATATAGTAGATAGGATGTGTGGAGGAGGGGCTTGAAAGGATGGTCCAGGTTGTACTGCTATGGTTCGCACTCATTAATATTATAGGATATGTGGTCATGTCCGAGGACAAGAACAGGGCCCGTAAAAGGCGGGACCGGGTGCCGGAAAAAACATTGTTTCTGCTGGCATTCATGGGCGGAGCGCTGGGTGTTCTTATTGCCATGTACCGTAAACGTCACAAAACCAGGCATACTTCCTTCAGGATTGGAATTCCGCTCTTGCTGCTGCTGAATATCTTGCTATATGGTTACTTTTTGGGATAGATAAAACAGAAGAAGAGGTGGCGTACATGTTATTCTCGAAAATTTTGCTTGCCTATGATGGTTCCAAGGCTTCCAATCAGGCGCTGGAGCGCGCGATCGAACTGGCTAAGGTAACTCCGGGCTCATCCCTTTACGTCGTACACGCTTTCGAATTCCCGCGGTTTTTCATCGGGGAAGCTCTCGCGCCTCTGCCAGCTTCGGTGAACAAGGATTATTATGATTTGGCGGAACAGACTACCGATGAAGTGAAGGGCCGCCTGGAGGCGGAAGGATTGAATGCAACGGTTGAGCTGCTGCAGGGTTCTCCTGCTGAAGTGATATTAAGTTATGCTAAGACGCATGATGTGGATGTAATTGTAATCGGCAGCCGCGGGCTTGGCGGAATTCGTGAATTCGTTCTAGGCAGTGTGAGCCACAATGTGGTTCAGAGCGCGCGGATTCCTGTACTGGTAGTTAAATAATATATTTGCCTGGAGGAGCGCCGATGCGTTCCCCTTTTTTTCTTATAGGAAGTTAGATACCTTGCATGCAAGAGAATTAAAATGTGCTCAAAAGCGAACAATTTAACTCCTTTATATGACAATGTTCGTGTTTAAGTTGACATGAAGTGTAGGCCATTGTTAAGATGAACCTATGAAGAGCTCGTATAAAACCGGGGATAGGGCCCGGAAGTTTCTACCCGGTAACCGTAAATTGCCGGACTACGAGGGAATAGGATGACTTGAACGGCCGTCAGCACCGCCCCGGATCCGGGGCAGCGAGCTGTACGCTTGTCTTTGTTAGATGCCGCTGCAGCGATAATACCGATGCGGTAATCCTAATTCCTGCAGTAGTCTGGGTCCACCCGCAGCAAAATGCGTCTGGAATCCGGGCTTTTTTTTTCGGATTTATGGAAAACTGAATGGAAACAGGACAAACTTATAGCAACAAGAGTCTCTAAATCGGGAGTGGAAGGTAGGTTGAATCATGTCTGTGCAGGTTGGTGTCATCATGGGCAGCAAATCAGATTGGGAAACGATGGAGCAGGCTTGTATTGTGCTTGAGGAGCTGGGTGTAGCGTATGAGAAAAAAGTGATCTCAGCACACCGCACACCAGATCTAATGTTCCGCTACGCTGAAGAGGCGGCGGGCCGCGGCCTGCGGGTGATCATCGCTGGGGCTGGCGGTGCTGCACATCTGCCTGGTATGGTGGCAGCGAAGACGATGCTGCCTGTTATCGGTGTTCCTGTGCAGTCCAAGGCGCTGAACGGCCTGGATTCACTGCTCTCTATCGTGCAGATGCCGGGTGGCATTCCAGTGGCCACAGTAGCGATTGGCCGTGCCGGCGCCATCAATGCGGGGCTGCTTGCGGCGCAGATCATCGGCGCGTTCGATCCTGAGGTGCAGAGCCGGGCACAGCAGCGGCGCAATGCCATTGAGCGCGAAGTGCTGGAAAGCAGCGAGAGCCTATGAGGCCAGAGGAGCTGAAGGTGCAAGGCTCTGGCATAACGGGTCAAGGGAGCAGGGAACAGCTGAAGGCAGAGGATAAGGAGATTCCTAATCCAGTGGCTGCGGCTTCGGGAGACATGGCCGTGCAGGCTACGGGCACGGGCTTACCCCGTACGCTGCTGCCGGGGGCAACGATCGGCGTGCTTGGCGGCGGACAGCTTGGACGTATGATGGCGCTGGCCGGCAGCGCCATGGGTTACCGTTTCGTGGCGCTGGACCCTGCGCCGGATGCGCCCTGCGGGCAGGTAACGCCGCAGATTACGGCGGAGTACGATGACCGGGAGGCGGCGCGTCAGCTGGCACAGCGCGCAGACGTCATCACGTACGAATTCGAGAACGTTGACGCGGGCGTGGCCGCGCTGTTGACGGCTGAGTCGTACGTGCCGCAGGGCAGCGAGCTGCTGTATACAACACAGCACCGGCTGCGCGAGAAAGCCGCCATCGAGGCAGCGGGCGTGCGCGTTGCCCCGTACCGCAAGGTCGGCAGCCTGGCGGAGCTTACAGCCGCGGCTGCTGAGCTGGGCTTACCCTGTGTGCTGAAGACAGCCACAGGCGGGTATGACGGCAAGGGACAAGCCGTCATCCGTCAGCCGGAAGAGCTGGAGACCGCCTTCCGGCAGGTAGCGCCAGGCAAGGCAGCAGGGGAGGCCGAACCAGAGCTGGTTCTGGAGAAATTTGTCGCCTTCAAATGCGAAATTTCTGTGGTTGCCGCCCGTAGCGCCTCCGGTGAAGTCAAGAGCTTCCCGCCGGCAGAGAACATCCACGTGAACAACATTCTGCATTTGTCCATCGTGCCAGCAAGGGTGCCTGTGGAGATTCAGCGGCGGGCCTGTGAGCTGGCGGAGCAGATTGTTACCGGGATGAACGCGGTTGGATTGCTGGCCGTGGAAATGTTTGTGACTGAAGATGGTGAACTGTTCGTAAATGAGCTGGCGCCGCGCCCGCATAATTCCGGGCACTATACGATGGACGCCTGCGTGACCTCGCAGTTTGAGCAGCATGTGCGAGCCATCTGTAATCTGCCGCTTGGCGACACCTCCCTGCTGACCCCAGTGGTCATGGTGAACGTGCTCGGCCAGCATCTGGAAGGGGCCATTCAGGCATTCAGCACGGTGAATGAGGAAGCAAACCAGCTCGGAATAGCACCCAAGCTTCATATATATGGCAAGACCGAGAGCAAAACCGGCCGGAAAATGGGCCATATCAACCTGCTCTGCAAGGATACCGGCGACGGGCTGTCCTGGGTAGAGCAAACTAACCTTTGGAGGAACTGACCAGATATGATCGAACGTTACAGTAGACCTGAGATGCGGGCCATTTGGACCGAAGAAAATAAATTCAACGCGTGGCTGGAAGTGGAGATATGCGCCTGCGAGGCGTGGGCCGAGCTGGGAGTGATCCCGCATGAAGATGCCGCAAAGCTGCGGAAGGATGCCAAATTCGACATCGACCGCATTAATGAAATTGAGCTGGAAACGCGTCATGACGTGATTGCTTTTACCCGTGCAGTATCCGAGAGCCTGGGTGCAGAGCGTAAATGGGTGCATTACGGACTTACTTCTACTGACGTTGTTGATACGGCCCTCGGCTACCTGCTGCGCCAGGCTAACGAGATTCTGGAGAAGGACATTATTAATTTTATTGAAATTCTCAAAGACAAAGCTATTGCTTACAAGGACACCCCGATGATGGGACGAACGCATGGCGTACATGCCGAGCCTACTACTTTTGGTCTCAAGATGGCGCTATGGTACGAGGAAATGAAGCGTAACCTGGAGCGATTCCGCCATGCGGCGAATGGAGTGCAGTTCGGTAAAATCTCTGGTGCTGTCGGTACCTACGCTAATATCGACCCGTTCGTCGAAGAGTTCGTCTGCCGCAAGCTGGGAACCAGCCCGGCGCCAATTTCTACACAAACACTGCAGCGTGATCGTCACGCCGAATATATGGCTGCTCTAGCACTCGTCGCCACGTCTCTGGACAAATTCGCAACCGAAATCCGTGCGCTGCAAAAGAGCGAAATCCGCGAGGTGGAAGAAGCTTTTGCCAAAGGACAAAAGGGTTCCTCGGCGATGCCGCACAAACGCAATCCTATCGGCTGCGAGAACATTTCCGGCTTATCGCGTGTCATTCGCGGCCACATGATGACTGCTTACGAGAACGTGCCGCTGTGGCATGAACGCGATATTTCGCACAGCTCCGTGGAGCGGATCATCCTTCCGGATGCCACTATGCTGCTGAACTATATGTTGAACCGATTCGGCAACATTGTGAAAAACCTGACCGTATTCCCGGAAAATATGAAGCGCAATATGAACCGTACGTTCGGCGTACCGTTCTCCGGCCGTATTCTGACCAAGCTGATCGACAAAGGCTTCAGCCGTGAGCAGGCTTATGATACCGTACAGCCGCGTGCGATGCAGGCCTGGGAGGAGCAGACCCAGTTCCGTGATATCGTTGAAGCTACTCCGGAGATCACTGCCGTGCTCAGCCCGGAAGAGATCGAGGATGCCTTTAATCCTTCCTGGCACCTTAAGCATGTGGACACCATCTTCCGCAAGCTGGAGCTGATTTAATTCAAAGGTTAGTTAGTGGTGGAGAGAAATTTTGGAACAGGAGAAGCGCTAGCGTTCGCCTTTATGGTCAGATTTCTACCGCAGCTTGCGGTTAAATCAAAGAAATATGACCATATCAGCGATCGGAAGTCCAAACATTTCCTGCAGTGAACCTATTAACCAACAGATTCGTTCAAATTCACCAGCGAAGCGGATAATAAGCAACGTCTCAGCTCTTTTAGCTCAAGTATATAAGCAAGATCATTAGTTCAAGGGAGGAAAGGTCATGGCATACCCTGCCGTATCCACGGCTGTGGATCTCGTAAATGCACCGCTGCTCTACAAAGGAAAGGTCCGCGAGTTATACGATCTGGGGGAAGAAATGCTGGTCGTCGTCACAGACCGGATATCCGCATTTGACTATGTACTTGAACCGGCGGTGCCGGAGAAAGGCAATGTGCTCAACCGGCTCAGTGCCTTCTGGTTCGGCTTAACCAAGGAACTGATGGATAATCATGTCGTGCATATCGATGTGGATCAGCTGGGAGAGATCGCGAAGGACCGGGAGGCGCTCAGAAACCGTATCATGGTCGTCCGCAAAGCAGAGCGCATTGACATTGAATGCGTCGTGCGCGGCTGCATCACCGGCGGCGGATGGCGGCAATATCAGGAGACCGGCAAGGTCAACGGAATTGAGCTCCCCGCAGACTTGCGCAAAAATGCGGTGCTGACCCAGCCGATTTTCACCCCTGCCGCCAAAAATGATGTCGGTCATGATGAGGACATCCCTTTTGAGACCATGCAGGAGCTGATTGGTGAAGAGCTGGCCCTGGAGCTGAAGGAAAAGAGCCTGAAGCTGTTCTCTTTTGCCAGAGAATACTGTGAAGAGCGCGGCATCATCCTCGCGGATTGCAAATTCGAATTCGGTCTGCTGGACGGCAAGGTGATCTTGATCGATGAGATTTTTACACCGGATGCCTCGCGCTTCTGGGCCAAGGATAACTACGCACTGGATATTGAGATCGACAGTATGGATAAGGAACCGGTCCGGACCTATTTGTCCGCATCCTCCTGGGACAAGAACAGTACGCCAGACCCGCTGCCCATTGAAGTTGTGGAAGAAACTACACGCCGTTATCTGGATATTTATCATCGCCTCACCGGCAAGTCTTTATAGATTGCAAGTAGTTATGTTCATGCCACGTCAGGCTCATTAAATTTTAGGAGGAACTACAAGCGTATGTTAAAAGCGACAGTCTATGTCACCATCAAGAAAAGTGTGCTCGATCCCCAAGGTGTAGCCGTGCAAGGGGCGCTGCATTCCGTAGGTTTTCAGGAAGTGGAGAGCTTGCGAATCGGTAAGTATATGGAACTGACCCTGGATACAGACAACCGCGCTGAAGCGGAAGGACGCCTTAAGGAAATGTGCGAAAAACTGCTGGCCAACACGGTGATCGAGGATTACCGCTACGAATTGGAGGACTAAAAGTCATGAAATTTGCTGTACTTGTCTTTCCGGGCTCCAATTGTGACATTGACTGCTACAAAGCAGTAGAAGACAGCCTTGGTGAACCTGTGGATTATGTGTGGCATACGGCGACGGATCTGTCGGCTTATGACTGCATTATCGTACCTGGCGGTTTTTCGTATGGTGATTATCTGCGCTGCGGTGCGATTTCCCGGTTTGCTCCGGTAATGGCCGAAGTGGCCAAAGCGGTAGAACAGGGCAAATACGTACTGGGCATCTGCAACGGGTTCCAAATTTTGACCGAAGCAGGCTTACTGCCTGGGGCACTCCGACGCAACATGTCGATGAAGTTCCGCTGTCATGATTCGGTGCTTAAGGTGGTTAATAACACTACCCCATTTACTATTGACTATGCAAAGGATGAAGAAATCGTTATTCCGATCGCGCATGGTGAAGGCAATTACTACTGTGATGAAGAGACTTTGGCTGGACTAAAAGCTAACAATCAGATCGTATTCACATATAGCGATAACCCTAACGGTTCTGTGGAACATATTGCGGGGATTTGCAATGTGCAGGGCAACGTGGTTGGCATGATGCCTCACCCGGAACGCGCGGCGAACAGCCTGCTAGGTTCAGAAGACGGCAAACGGATGTTCACATCCATTCTTAAGACATGGAGGGATCGTTATGACGCAGCAAGTATCCGTTAAGGAGCCGACCGCAGAGCAAATCGCGGAGCAGAAAATTTACAGTCAATTCGGTGTGTCGGACAGCGAATATGAGCTCATCACTTCTTTCATGGGCCGCAAGCCAAACTATACGGAAATCGGTGTATTCAGCGTAATGTGGTCTGAGCACTGCGCATACAAGAATTCTAAGCCGCTGCTGGGCCGTTTTCCTACAAGCGGACCACGCGTGCTGATGGGACCGGGTGAAGGCGCCGGGATCGTAGACATCGGGGACAACCAGGCAGTGGTATTCAAAATCGAAAGTCATAACCATCCGTCGGCAGTTGAACCTTATCAAGGTGCGGCAACCGGGGTGGGCGGGATTATCCGCGATATTTTCTCCATGGGTGCAAGACCGGTGGCGCTGCTGAATTCGCTGCGTTTCGGGAAGCTTGAAAGCGACCGTGTTAAATATTTGTTCGAGCATGTAGTATCCGGTATCGCAGGCTACGGCAACTGTATCGGGATACCTACTGTGGGCGGCGAAATTATGTTCGACAACAGCTATGACGGCAATCCGCTGGTCAATGCCATGTGTGTCGGACTCATTGATCATGATAAAATCCAGCGCGGTGTCGCTAAAGGTGTAG
The DNA here is from genome assembly GCF_042610465.1 of Paenibacillus diazotrophicus. Lineage (NCBI taxonomy): Bacteria > Bacillati > Bacillota > Bacilli > Caryophanales > Paenibacillaceae > Paenibacillus > Paenibacillus diazotrophicus. Next base: position 119,857 of record NZ_JBGJZN010000010.1, on the reverse strand, counting down.
GTAATCCTGTGTTCTATGTGGGTCCGCCTACCGGACGCGACGGGATTCACGGAGCAACCTTTGCCTCTGTCGAGCTGAGCGAAGAATCGGAAGCCAAGAAGACTGCAGTGCAGGTCGGCGATCCGTTTATGGAAAAGCTGGTCATGGAATCTTGCCTGGAGCTGATCGACAGCGGTATCGTGCTAGGGATTCAGGATATGGGTGCAGCCGGACTGACCTGTTCCAGTGCTGAAATGGCAAGTAAAGCGGGCAATGGCCTTGAACTCTATCTGGACCAGGTGCCACAGCGTGAAGAAGGCATGACCCCTTACGAAATGATGCTCTCCGAGTCACAAGAACGGATGCTATTTGTGGTAGAGCCTAAGGATGAAGCTCAGGCCCAGGAGATTTTTGACCGCTGGGGTGTCATTTGCCGCAAAGTGGGCAAGGTAACGGATGATGGCCGCCTGAAGCTGTTCCATCACGGTGAGGTTGTTGGCGATATGCCCGTAACAGCACTTGTAGATGAATGTCCGATCTATAACAAGCCTTCTGCAGTTCCTGCGTACTATGAGGAGAACGCCTTGGTTGATACGCTGCGCTATGATGAGGTAACTGATCTCGGCGGCGCCCTGCGTACCGTATTGGCTTCACCAACTGTAGCAAGCAAAGCCTGGGTATACAACCAGTACGATTATATGGTACGAACCAGCACTGCGGTTCGTCCCGGCTCCGATGCGGCGGTGGTGACCATCCACGGTACACGCAAAGGGTTGGCTATGACTACGGACTGTAACGGTCGTTATGTTTATCTGGACCCTGAAGTGGGCGGACGCATTGCGGTAAGTGAAGCGGCGCGTAACATTGTTTGTTCCGGGGCCAAGCCGCTGGCGATTACGGACAACCTGAACTTCGGCAGTCCGGAAAAGCCGGAGATTTTCTGGCAGATGGAACAGGCGGTAGAGGGTATGGCTGAAGCCTGCCGAGTGCTGGATACGCCGGTTATCGGCGGAAATGTCAGTCTATACAACGAAAATGCATCCGGCGCCATCTACCCGACACCAGTTGTGGGTATGGTTGGTCTGGTTGAAGATACCGATCATATTACGACTCAGGCCTTCAAGCAGGAAGGCGATGCTATTCTCCTGCTCGGAGTCACCAAAGCAGAGCTGGGCGGCAGTGAATTCCAATATGCGGTACATGGCTTGACTGAAGGCCGTCCGCCAGAGCTGGATCTGGCTACAGAGCAGAAGCTGCTGGATGCTGTACTTGGCACCATTCGTAGCGGTTTGGTCCGTTCGGCGCATGACCTCTCGGAAGGCGGTTTGGCAGTAGCGCTGGCGGAGAGCTGCATCAGCGGCTCGGTCGGTGCGAATGTGGAACTGTCTGCTGGCGGACTGCGTCCGGATGTGGCACTGTTCAGCGAGAGTCAGTCCCGTATTATCCTGACATCGGCACCTGGCCGTGCAGAGGAGCTGAAAGCAGCAGTAGCTGCCTATGGCGTTCCGGTAGAAATCATCGGAACCGTTGGTGGCGACAGACTGCGCGTCTCCCTCGACGGCGCATCCGTGCTGGATGAGGCGGTATCAGCATTAAAAACCACTTGGGAGGATGCTATTCCATGTCTTATGAAATAAAGACCGGGAACAAGCAGGAGACTCCTATCCTGTGGACCGGCGACTTTTACAACGAAGGAACGGGCTCGGGAGATATTTTTGACACGCTAAAAGAAGAATGTGGTGTCTTCGGTGTCTTCGGACACCCGGAGGCTTCCTCCATGTCATATTACGGCCTGCATGCCTTGCAGCACCGGGGAGAAGAGAGCGCGGGCATCTGCGTGGCAGACGGACGCGACTTCAACTATCACCGCGGTATGGGACTGGTCAAAGAAGTGTTCGATAAGGATAAAATCGCTTCGTTGATCGGCAATATGTCCATTGGCCATGTACGCTATTCCACCAGTGGTGACAGCCGGCTGACCAATGCGCAGCCGCTGGTCTTCAAATACCGTGACGGCGATCTGGCGATCGCCACCAACGGGAATATCGTCAATGAGCCGCTGATCCGTAAGCAGCTGGAACAGGGCGGATCGATTTTCCAGACCACAAGTGACACGGAAGTGCTGGCGCATCTGATTGCACGGTCGCAGAAGGATTTTGTCGAAGCTACCAAAGATGCACTTAAGCAGCTTGTAGGGGGATTCGCCTTCCTGCTCATGACAAACGACAAACTGATCGTAGCCTCTGACACGCACGGTCTTCGTCCGCTAGTGATGGGACGTGTAGGCGAGGCCTATGTCTTCGCTTCAGAATCCTGCGCACTGGAAGTCATCGGTGCCCAGTTTGTCCGCGACATTGAACCAGGCGAATTGCTGGTACTTGATCAGGATGGTTTCAAGGAAGACCGGTTCGCTGAGCCGCAGCGCAAAGCACTGTGTGCCATGGAATATATTTATTTCGCTCGTCCCGACAGCGATTTGAATGGCTCCAACCTCCACTCCGCCCGCAAGCGGATGGGCAGCCGGATGGCCCTCGAAGCGTTCGTGGATGCAGACATCGTAACCGGTGTACCAGACTCCAGTATCTCAGCGGCCATTGGCTATGCCGAGCAGACAGGTATTCCCTATGAGCTTGGCCTCATTAAGAACAAATACACGGGACGGACCTTCATCCAGCCCAGCCAGGAACTCCGAGAACAGGGCGTGAAGATGAAGCTGAGCGCGGTGCGCCGCGTCGTTGAAGGCCAGCGTGTCGTGATGATCGACGATTCCATCGTGCGAGGCACAACCTCGCGCCGGATTGTCAATCTCCTTCGCGAAGCCGGAGCCACCGAAGTCCATGTGCGGATCACTTCACCGCCGTTCAAGAATCCGTGCTTCTATGGCATCGACACACCAGACCGCCGTGAGCTGATCGCCTCTTACAAGACGATTGCTGAAATGTGCGAGGAGATCAATGCCGATTCCCTGGCGTTTCTCTCCCCGGAAGGCCTGATTCAGTCCATCGGCGGGTACAACAGCGGGGATTATAAAGGCGGCCTGTGTCTGTCCTGCTTCGATAATGATTACCCGACGCAGGTGGATTTCGGCGGGGAAGAGAAGGACGGATGCAGCTGTTAGACATCCCCCTAAGTCCCCCTTGCAAAGGGGGATTCCGAAGGGCGCTGCCCTCCGGCCACCCGAAAGTTTGGCGCTAGGAGTATGCTTTTAACTTTCTAAGAGGGTGTAGGTTCGTGTGCCCGCTTTGTCCTGCGGACACGCTTAACGGCGCACCACGCCCCGGCGGCATGCTGCCTCGCCGGGCCAAGGAGCTCGAGCCGCCGCCCTGTTTGCTTCGCAAAAGCGGGGGAGCTCTCGCTACAGGAGGCGCTTTGCTTCGCCAGAAGCGCCGACTGACTGCCCCTGTGCAAGGCGCGATTCTTCGGCTTGCGGCTGGGTTTGAACCCGGTGGTTGGAGTGATGGAGAGGAAGTTTGGAACTGGAGGAGCGAAGCGTTCGCCTTTATGTTTGGATTTCTACCGCGGACAGCGGTTCAAATCAAGGAAATCCAAACATAACAGCGACCGGAAGTCCAAACATTCCTTGTAAGCACGATTATAACCACCCCAGATTCAAATCCCTACCGCCCCGAATACGCGCTCTAAACTAATTCAAATGAGGTGTCCAAAAGTGTCGGAAGCTTATAAAAACGCCGGAGTGGATATTGCGGCTGGCAATGAAGCGGTAGAACGCATGAAAAAGCATGTGAAGCGCACTTATCGTCCGGAAGTTATGACGGAGCTGGGTGGCTTCGGTGCGCTCTTCGGTCTCAATAAAGACAAGTATGATGAGCCGGTGCTGGTATCGGGAACCGATGGTGTAGGCACGAAGCTCAAAATCGCTTTCGCGGCCGACCGTCACGACACGATTGGCATCGATGCCGTTGCCATGTGTGTGAATGATATCGTCGTACAGGGTGCAGAGCCGCTGTTCTTCCTCGATTATCTGGCTTGCGACAAGGTGGTGCCAGAGAAGATTGAAGCGATTGTTGCCGGGATTGCCGAAGGCTGCCATCAGGCAGGCTGCGCGCTGATCGGCGGCGAGACTGCGGAGATGCCGGGGATGTATTCGGCGGGTGAATATGATATCGCTGGATTCACGGTGGGTGTGGCTGATAAGGCCAAGCTGGTAACAGGTGCCGACATTGCGCCTGGAGATACAGTCATTGGTCTGGCTTCCAGCGGTGTGCACAGTAACGGGTTCTCGCTGGTGCGCAAGCTTTTGCTGGAAGAAGACGGTTATGAATTGAACGCTGTGGTTCCAGAGCTGGGGGCTCCGCTGGTAGATGTGCTCCTAGCACCTACCAAGATCTACGTGAAGCCGCTGCTGGGACTGCTGGAGCAGCTCACGGTCAAGGGCATGGCGCATATTACCGGAGGCGGGTTCATTGAGAATATTCCGCGCGTATTGCCAGACGGTGTGAATGTGGAGATCAACTACGGCTCGTGGCCGATATTGCCGATCTTCGATTTGCTGCAGAAGAAGGGCAATGTGAGCAACCGTGATATGTTCACCACCTTTAATATGGGGGTAGGTCTGGTGATCGTTGTAGCTGAAGCCGATGGAGAGCGTGCACTGGAACTGCTGAAGGCTGCCGGGGAAGAAGCTTACCGGATTGGCACAGTAACGGAAGGGGAACGTATCGTTACCTTTACGGGAGCTGAAGTCTGATGCAGTGGAGCCGGATCGCTGTCTTTGCTTCTGGGCAGGGCAGCAATTTTGCCGTGTTGGCAGAAGCGGAACGGGCAGGGCTGCTTGGCGGAGGACGCATTGAGCTGCTGGTGTCTGACAGGCCGGAAGCGCCTGTAGCACAGCGTGCAGAAGCGGCGGGCATTCCCGCCCTCCTGCTGCGGCCGAAGGATTTTGCGAGCCGGGAACTATATGAGGCCGAGATTGTGGCGGAGTTGCAGCGCCGGGACATCGGACTTGTCGTGTTGGCCGGATATATGCGTCTGATTACGCCGGTTCTGCTTGAACCTTATGCAGGACGGATTATTAACATTCATCCTTCGCTTCTGCCGGCCTTTGCCGGGAAAGATGCAATTGGCCAGGCGCTGGATTACGGCGTCAAGCTGACGGGAGTGACAGTTCATTTTGTCGACGGAGGGATGGATACCGGTCCGGTTATCGCCCAGCGCAGTGTGGCTGTGGAACCAGGAGATACTCCGGAATCGCTTGCTGAACGGATCCATAAGATCGAATATGAACTGTATCCCGAGGTTGTGCGTGCACTGGCTGAGGGGAAGGTTTCGCTGGAAGGTAGACAAACCCTTATCCGCTAATAACAGCTTAACAGTCATAGTAAGTTCAAACGAAGCCTCAAAGTCTCAATAATCAGGATGAAATGTTCCTGAGAAATGGTTATCTTACTTGAGGATTCTTACGTCATCATCAGTCATACACACATAAGTCGACTTGCTCAGACAAGCCCGACTTGTTCTGATATTTCTCGGGAAATATTGCATGGGCAGTGAGCAATTGCCCGGATGTAGGGGGATTTTGTTCTTAATTGCACAGAGGATGAAGGCGAATAACGCGGATTTTTGCCAGACATGGAATTTTGATAAAGTCATTTTCATATAGCAGTGCTTCAGTACCGATTGACCTGTAACTAAATTCAGCATCATCCGGAGGAGGACTATTCAAAGTGAGTATCAAAAGAGCGCTGGTCAGCGTATCGGACAAACAGGGCATCGTGGATTTTTGCCGCGAGTTGTCTGCATTGGGCGTAGAAATTATCTCCACAGGAGGCACGAGCACCCTTTTGGCTAAAGAAGGCGTACCAGTCATCGGCATTTCCGATGTCACGGGGTTCCCTGAAATTATGGACGGACGCGTCAAAACACTGCATCCGGCTGTACACAGCGGCCTGCTGGCGGTTCGTGACAACGAGGAGCATACGCGGCAAATGCAGGAGTTGGGTCTGGACTACATCGATCTGGTCGTGGTAAATCTCTATCCGTTTGCAGAGACGATTGCCAAACCGGATGTGTCCTATGAGGAAGCGATCGAGAACATCGATATCGGCGGACCGACGATGCTGCGTTCGGCAGCGAAGAACCACGCTTTTGTCAGTGTGGTAGTGGATGCGGCCGATTATGCTACTGTGCTTGAAGAAGTACGAGCAGGCGGAGATACGACTCTGGAGACCCGCAAACGTCTTGCGGCAAAAGTGTTCCGCCATACGGCGGCTTACGATGCCCTGATATCCGATTATTTGGCGAATGTGACCGGTGAACCGCTGCCGGAGCGCTATACGGTAACTTACGAAAAGATCCAGGATCTGCGTTACGGGGAGAATCCGCATCAGAAAGCTGCGTTCTACCGCAAACCTCTGGCTGCTCAGGATACACTAACGGCTGCTGAGCAACTACACGGCAAAGAGCTCTCCTATAACAATATCAATGATGCCAATGCGGCTCTGCAGATTGTGAAGGAGTTCGAAGAGCCTGCAGTTGTGGCAGTTAAGCACATGAATCCTTGTGGTGTAGGCGTAGGGGAGAGCGTATATGAAGCTTATCAAAAAGCCTACAATGCCGATCCAACCTCCATCTTTGGCGGGATTGTAGCCGCGAACCGGATTATCGACGCCGATACGGCCAATATGCTGAAGGATATTTTTCTGGAAATCGTGCTGGCTCCAGGCTTTACGGACGAAGCCCTCGAAATTCTCACCAAGAAAAAGAATATCCGGCTGCTCAAACTGGGTAATCTCAGCACGGCTGCTGCACGGAAATCGAGCTTTGTGGTGACCTCTATTGAAGGCGGTATGGTCGTTCAGGAGAGCGATGTGCATTCCGTCAATCCTGAGGAGCTACAGGTAGTGACTACCCGTAAGCCAACAGAGGAAGAATTGAAGCAGCTTCTGTTCGGCTGGAAGGTCGTTAAGCATGTGAAGTCTAACGCTATCGTGCTGGCGGCAGACGATATGACAGTCGGCGTTGGCGCAGGTCAGATGAACCGTGTGGGTGCAGCGAAGATTGCTATTGAGCAAGCTGGTGAGAAGGCCAAGGGCTCCATACTCGCATCCGACGCCTTTTTCCCCATGGGTGATACGCTTGAAATGGCAGCAAAAGCAGGGATAACCGCAGTCATCCAACCAGGCGGTTCCATCAAGGACGAGGAGTCCATTAAAGTTGCAAATGAATATGGTATTGCCATGGTCTTCACAGGCGTTCGCCATTTCAAACACTAGAACGCTGGGAGGACTCATTTCATATGGATATCTTAGTAGTGGGCGGGGGCGGCCGGGAGCATGCAATCATCTGGAGCTTATCCCGCAGCGCCAAAGCCGATAAAATCTACTGCGCGCCCGGCAATGCCGGGATTGCGCAGCTTGCGGAATGTGTGCCGATCAATGTCTTCGAGTTCGATAAGCTGACCGCTTTTGCCAAAGACAATAACATTGACTATGTTGTTATCGGACCGGATGACCCGCTTGCCGCAGGCATTGTCGATGCATTTGAAGCGCAAGATATTCCGGTATTCGGCCCGCGCAAGAATGCAGCTGAAATTGAAGGCAGCAAGACCTTTATGAAGGATCTGTTGCATAAATACAGCATTCCTACCGCAGCTTATGAGAAGTTCAGTGAGTATGAGGCAGCACTCGCCTACTTACGCAGCCAGGGCTTGCCAATCGTCATTAAGGCGGACGGGCTTGCGGCTGGTAAAGGCGTAACTGTAGCCTATTCACACGAGGAAGCGGAGCTAGCCTTACGGGATATCATGGTGACTAAGGTGTTTGGAGAAGCTGGTGCACATGTGGTCATTGAGGAGTTTTTGGCCGGGCAGGAAATGTCGATTCTTGCTTTTGTGGATGGAGAAACCGTGCGTCCGATGGCCGCTGCACAGGACCACAAGCCTGTTTTTGACGGCGACAAAGGTCCCAATACAGGCGGAATGGGCACCTATTCACCTCTTCCTCATATTGACGAAGCAATTATTCAGGAAGCCGTAGAGACGATTATCAAGCCGACTGCACGGGCAATGGTAGCGGAAGGCCGTCCATTCAGCGGTGTCTTGTTCGCCGGTCTGATGATCTCACCGGATGGCAGACCGAAGACGATTGAATTCAACGCACGCTTTGGCGATCCAGAGACACAGGTTGTGCTTCCGAGGTTGAAGAGTGATCTGCTGGAGATTTTCCTTGCTGTAACCGAGGGGAGACTTGCGGATGTCGAGATTGAATGGAGTGAAGAAGCTGCGGTGTGCGTAGTCCTGGCTTCTGAAGGATATCCGGGTCCTTATCCTAAGGGTGTGCCGATCTCAGGGCTGGAGAGCCGCTCGAATGAGCTGGTTTTTCATGCCGGAACTGCGCGCACGGAAGATGGGACATGGGTAACCAATGGCGGGCGGGTGCTGGGGGTGGTTGGCCTGGGAGCGAGTATAGCTGAAGCGCGTACTGCAGCATATGCCAGCGCCTCAAAGATTTCATTTCCAGGAATGCACAGCCGCACCGACATCGCGATGAAGGCATTGGTCTGAGGACAAAGAACTGTATTAGAGCAACCTTTTGCGCTATTAGTCCCAAAAAAGGACTGACAAGTAGTAGAAGAAGTGCTATAATACAACTCGTACGGGGGAAAAATGTGCGGATATATACAGATAAAGGGTCTTTCCTTTCAGGAAAGGCCTTTTTTAAATCATCAGAAATGCAAGTCATATAGATTGCCTCGTGCCGGGAAATGATACCTGTAGTGCAAAAGCAGCAATATGCTATGCGAATGGTTAGTTACAGATTTAAGGGGGAATTACTTTTGAGTAAGGTTGGAAGAAATGAGCTATGCCCGTGCGGAAGCGGGAAAAAATATAAAAGATGCTGCCTGGATAAGGAATCCTCTGCGGTAGAATCCATACTTCGGCTGGTGACTAGAGAAGAAGCGGCTGCGCAGGATGCTGATACCACTACGCCTGTAATGGAAGAGTCGGTCCAGGAAACCGCGATTCAGCCGGAGAACAAACTTACCTTGACGAAGCTGAAGAAGATGGTGACGCGTGAGCTGAACTGGGAGCATCCGGCTCACGAACAGCTGGCTTTGCAGCTTATCGAGAGCATGAGAAATCAATACGAGCGGGAGCTGATTTTTGAAGCACTGGTTCTGTGGAACGGCTATTCCCGCCAGACCAAACCTGCTGTGAAGAAGACAGGCTCCTTCTGTGCAGCGATCGAATATCTGCTGTCTGAGGAATACGGGTTCAATATTTCACAGGCGGATCTCGCGGTCAAATATGAGGTCACAACGGCTACAATCTCACGCAAGATCAAAGAAATGCTTAACTACATCGAGGAGTATGGCATGGGCGGTGAGGCAGATGAGCTTTTGGCATTGAATGGCCCGGGCACACCTAAGGATAAAGCGCAGGCCCTGCTGTATAAAGCTATGGAGGCGACCTCGTCCAAACGGAGAATACAGCTGGCGCAGACAGCGCTTGAGATGTATCCCGACAGCTCGGACGCTTATCTGATCCTGGCGGAGGAATCGGAGAATGAGCATGAAGCACGGGCTCACCTCAAGGCGGGGATCGCTGCTGGGGAACGAGAGCTGGGCGAACTGTTTTTTGAGAAGAATAAAGGATATTTCTGGGGGCTTCATGAGACCCGTCCATACATCCGGATTTGTAAAAGCTACGCCGAGTCCTGCTGGTTTGGCGGAAATGCCAAAGAAGCTGCACAAATCCTCGAGCATATTCTGGAGCTCAATACGGAAGATAATACCGGAGCGCGCTACCTGCTTGCAGCGGTATACCTATACAGCAACCAATTGAAGCAGGCGGAGCAGGTGCTGGAGAAGTACGGCAAGGATGATGCCGCTGCCGCTTTTGCCTATGACCGCATCATTCTGGAATACAAGAAGAACGGAATCACCTCCCAGCTCAAAATGCTGTACCGCGTGGCACGGGGTGTGAACAAGCATGTGCCTGATTACCTGCTGGGTGTGAAGCGGCTGCCGCATAACCTCCCTGATTTTGTCGGAATGGGCGATTCCAATGAAGCGATTGAATATGTCATCATGCACTCCCGTCTATGGGCGAGTGTACCTGATCTGCTGAAGTGGATGCTGAAGCAGTAAGGATGAACAAGGATGGATACTGTAATACGAATCACAGCCGGATATGGCTGTGATTTTTTTGTTTTTATATGTCATAATTTTACGCGAAAAAGGGCGCATTATATAACATGCTGCAGAAAAAAGTAGAATGCAAAAAAAAGAATTGACGGGGTTAAAAAACATGGTTATATTTGCAATATATTAGAAAATATTATCAAATGTTAGCGAAGTTGCAGCGGGGGATTTCGCCATTGTGAAGCGTTTCTAAGGGGTGGTTTGTTTGAACCATGCAACCACGATTCGCACCGAGCTGGAGAGTTTTATCGAACGTGAAGCGCTGAGCTTCAGCCAGTTGGGAAAGCTTGCGGGGCTTAATGCAGGTACCGTGAGCTCTATTATGAAGGGTAACCGGATTATGGGCGTGGATCAGCTGGACCGGATGACTGCTGTCCTAGGCTTGCCCAAAGGACACTTTTACGAGCAGTATATTCAGGAATGTATGGTTGAAGCCGTACCGAACTGGCGCAGAGTCAGACCCTTTCTGTACCGCTGTGCGGAGCTGGACAAGCTGGATTGCATCAAGAGAATCCTGCCGCTGCTTTTGGATAATCTGACGTATTCTCCCTTGCTGTTTGAGACAGCGGAGGAGTTCTTCTCCGAGGGAAGGCATGCTGCGGCAGCTCTTCTCTATGAAAGTGTTGCCCTCAGTGAGAGGAGGCAACATTCCGAACGGCTGGCTTTTTGCCAATATCGCTTGTTTACGCTTCGGCTAAGTGATGATCAGGAGGACAATCTTCAAAGTGCGCTTCAGTTTGAGCCTTTTGTGGACAGACTTGACGAGATAGATCAGCTTGATGCGTTAAGAGACCTGGCGAATACGTACCGTTCGCTGAGGCGTTGGGACAAAGTGGAGCGGATCGCTCAGGAAATGGAGCGCTTGGCCCATATTCAACTCTTTACTCCTCTTCAACCGGCGAAAGCAAGACACGAACAACGTAAAAAGCCGAAGAAACCTATGTTTGTATACTTGGCCTTCTCTTATCTGCTTCAAGGAAATGTCTGTAATGCCAGAGGCGATTATGAGCAAGAGATGCAATTCACATACGCCTATCAAGATTTGAGCTGGGTCAAGGAAACCGATGAGGATACGTTGCACTGGCTGAAACTTTATAAAGGCTGGGCACAGGCCAATACTTGCGTATCCAAGCTGATGAATGGCGATGAGAGCATGCTTGCCGATTATGTAGAATATATCGAACAGAACAAGGATGAGCTTCTGGTTGGATTGTTAAACATAACAACTGCTGCCAACCTATTCGATCTTAATGTGGATAACATCCTAGATTATTTTGATTCCGAAATCAAAAGCTACATGCAGATCAAACATCAAGGTGCTGTGGGTGTATATACGAAGCAAGTTGTATCTGAGCAGCACGCCCGTTTTCTGTATGGGGTTGCCCAGTATTATTTGAGGAAAGAGTTGTACCAGAAGGGATTTGACTACTTATTGGCAAGTCTGTCCACATCATCTTTGATCAACAATGAAACCCGTATTCTCGCTTGTGTGAGATTATTTGAGAAATATAGAACTCTGGCATCCCACGAAATACAAAATAAATATCAAAATCTATTACAAGAGGAGGAAGAAGAACATGAAAAGAAAATTGGCATTCCTGTTGGTCGTAGTTAGTTTTGCTCTGGTGCTGGCAACTCCAATTTCTGCAGCGTCAGGTCATTCTTTTGGTATTCTTTATGAACCTCATGGCGGTTAAATTATAGTAATTATTCTGGAGTTCATAATATAGTGGGAAAGGGACCAGTCCTCGGCTGGTCTTTTTCCAATTCTATACAAAAATTATCTGAAAAAATTTTCACCCGAAAAAAGACATAGCCCTCTAAAATACTAAAAAAGGAGGGATAAGAGTGAGAGAAGAAGATGGTTTGAAAAAAGTACTGGAACAAGCCCGGCAAGATTTGAATAATCTGCAATATCAGTACGACCTGGACCATCCAGCCGTGCTTCATCAATCGATGGTACTCGACGAGCTAATCAATCAGTACACCCGAAGCAACGTCGCCCAAGTGAAAAAAAGATCGGGTGCAGCAGGAAACCGGCTGGCAGCTGAAGAGCTATGGCCAACGCATGCACAGATCTATCGTACCGCAAACTCCGCGTCCTAAAACAATGCGTGGAAGTACTCTACGCACTACACCTTCGTAGTCATTCTCTCTCAGCTGCACCAGCATCCTTGAATATGCTCGAATGGAACAGCAGGTCGTGTACGCCGCAGGCTTTTAATTTGATTAAATACTATAACAATGCCTGCGGTAGTATAACGCCTCGAATCCCCTCTTATAATAATCAGCCTCTTAATCAGGCATTTACATAGGTGAATGCTTGTTTAGTTACGTTATTTTTGCAAAATACCTTACACCGTAACAATTTATTCACAGCTTGGAGTCCTGGGATCTCCGAACAGCTACTGGAAGCCTGGAGAAACTGCTGAATAGCGTATTCAGGTTCAAGGCGTAATTGCCAGGGAGGGGACAATGCTTGAAAAAAAGTTCCCGGAAGAGTATGTTACAAGAAGCAATTTGATTAGTTAGAGACAGTGAGGCGAGGAATAATGAGAGAAGGCGAAGACCGGATCGTAGGAATGGAAGATATTGTACGTGCACATCATGTGCTTCGGGAGGTTATCGTCCGTACCCCTTTGCAGCTCGATGCGGTGCTGTCGGCCAGATACGGCTGTAATGTGTATTTGAAACGTGAGGATCTGCAGATTGTCCGCTCCTTCAAGATCAGGGGGGCCTATAATATGATCCGCAGCTTGTCTGCTGAGGACAGGGCCAAGGGCATTGTCTGTGCAAGTGCAGGGAACCATGCTCAAGGCGTAGCCTATTCCTGCAAGGCTCTGGGTATTAAAGGGAAGATTTATATGCCAAGCACCACCCCAAATCAAAAGATTAAGCAGGTCCGGAAGTTCGGCGGCGAGTACGTTGAGGTTATTCTAAAAGGTGACACCTTTGATGATGCGTACGAGGAGGCGCTTCAGGCATGCATTGATCATAGTATGACTCTGATTCATCCTTTTGATGAACCACGGATTATCGCTGGAAACGGCACGATTGCGATGGAGGTCATGGAGAGCCTGGACAAGCCTGCCGACTTTGTGTTTGTTACTATTGGCGGCGGCGGTCTGGCAGCAGGTGTGGCCACCTATGTGAAGACGGTGAGCCCTTCTACAAAAGTAATTGGTGTTGAGCCTTCCGGAGCGGCTTCTATGAGCGAAGCGCTAAAGCGCGGAGAAGTGATCACCCTGGAAGAGATTAATAAATTTGTCGATGGAGCTGCCGTGAAACGGGTGGGCGGATTGACATATGATATCTGCTCCCGCCGGCTTGACGATGTGGTTAAGGTTCCGGAGGGCAAGGCCTGTACGACCATTCTGGAACTGTACAATGAGAATGCGATTGTTGTGGAGCCTGCAGGATCGCTGCCTATCGCAGCACTTGATCTGTACCGTGACCAGATCCGCGGCAAAACGGTGGTCTGCATAATCAGCGGCGGCAACAATGACATCGACCGGATGCAGGAGATCAAGGAACGTTCGCTGATCTATGAAGGTCTTAAGCATTACTTCATGGTTAACTTTCCGCAGCGCGCCGGTGCCCTGCGCGAGTTCCTCGCTGAGGTGCTTGGACCCGGGGATGATATCACCCGTTTCGAATACACGAAGAAGAATGAGAAGGAAAACGGCCCGGCGCTGGTCGGAATCGAGCTTCAGCATAAAGAGGACTACACCCCGCTCATCGAACGGATGCAGCAAAAAGGTGTGGATTATCTGGAAATTAATAAAGATCCGAACTTGTTTAATATGCTGATCTAATCTTTCATTAAAAACAGACGAAAAGGCCCGCCCCAGGAAGTTAGGGGGCAGGCCTTTTTTTACAATCTAGGGATTACGACTGGGGAACCTCTGTCTTCAGATATTCGGTAATGCCATCATCCAGCTTATAGCCATTCGCCTTCAAGAGCTTCATGAAGTCCTCCAATTTCAGTAGAAAAGGGCTGCTGCCGTTGTTCTTGCTGAGAATGCTGCTGTAGGCCTTTTGCGCCTCCAGATCCATCTCCAGATTGTCATAGTGGAAAAGCGGGGTGTTATTCTGCCCATAAAAGGTATTGATTACATAGGTGGAATATAAGGCCTTCACCGCCGAAATGCGGTTCGATTTGGGATGGCTCTGGATGAATTCCTCCTGGGCCAGCGCCCGGGCGGCCACATCCCCCCAGGAAATGACCAGCCCGTTATCTTTTGAAGAAGGCAGATCTGCTTCGGTGGCCATAATGGAAATATAATCACGGATATCATTCATAACGTAAACTTTGTATTTGCGGTAAGCCGCATAATCGATTACCGGAAAAAAGGAGCCTTCAGCAGTCTCCAGCTTATAGCCGCTTTCCCCTGCACTCTTCAGCAGGTCCCGCAGAGAAGCATCCTCCGTAATCTCGGCCAGCTTGGTCATGCTGATCCCTGCTTTGTAGACTGAGGTCAGCTTCCGCTGAACACTGCTGCTGCTGAATTTGCTCTCCCAGGTCTTCATGGTGGCCTTATGGAGATTCTCCAGCTTCAGGATTAAGACGGTGGCCTGATAAGGACTGACGGCATATATATTGTTGTTCAAGAATCGTAATGCTTCCGGTAATCTGGAGGAAGAGGCCAGCAGCGGCAGAGCCGCCTTGTACACCGCCTCAGCATGACTGTTGCCCGCCTCTGCGGTTACCTTGCTACCAGGGGCAGAAAGTCCCTCGGTTCCGGTGGATGAACTCTTGGCAAGCACATGTCCGTTAATCCCGGACGGCAGTCCCAGAACGGCAGCTATAGCGGCAGATAGAAGAATTGTTTTCATTTTCATGGACATTTCCCCCTGTTTGAGTTGACCTGAGAATCCTGACATCTATGATCTGAAAAAGAAATACTTTAGCCCGAGCCCGCCGGTCACGGCGAGAACCAGACTTACCCAAGGAGAGATGGAAATGACCGGAAACAGATTGTCAAGAAACACGCCAAGGAAGACCACCAGGATAGCAATACCTACATAAATTCCGAGTGCCTTGATATCGAATGCCTTGGGCTGTGGAGCATCATCCTCGGACAAGGAGGACATCCATCTCATGATCATCTCTATAAGGACGATGGCCCCTGCACCCACAGCAAGGATGGTAAATATACTGATCTGACCGAACATGCCCGGTTCCCCGGTACTCCATGACAGAAGCAGACCTGCAATGGCATACACGCTGAATAGTCCAGTCAGTGCAGCGCAGGAAATCATCAGATAGTGGTTCAGCTTGCTGCGTTCCTTGGGGACAGAAGTTTTGCAGGTAATCTCTTTGAAGTAGTCCTCGGGATGATCGCCAAAAATCTGTTTGGCGTTTTTACCCTTGCTTTGGCCCTCCAGCAGAAGTGCAGCCGCCTCAAGCAGCAACTCTTCGGTGCGGACCGGGTCTACTTTGCTGGCACGGAGCCCCAGCAGCATATCTTCATAATAAGAGCGGTTGAACGGTGTCATCTGCTCACGCAGCACGTTATTTTGCTTCATCATAGCTTTGACTTTCATAGTAAAAATATAAACCTCCAGTAGTGGGTCGGAATAGGCCTTTAACCTAGAGTATACGTTTGGGTGGCGGTTGTGTGCAAGGACAAGCATTTCCGGTCCGGGATGAATAATCCGTTTGGAAGAGTGAACACTAGTAACGTTTCTGCTTCACTACTACGGCTACAAGGAAGGCAGGGAGCGTTATGGAGACTGATAACAGAGAAGAGCCAGGCAAATTCGTGGGTGATGGCTTCGCGCCTCCGCTTGCGGGTGAAGTGGGAGATTGGGGCAATTCCGATGGCTTAAGCTTATGGGATTCTGAATCGGATACGCCCGACAATGGCCTGGAAGGCTGGCAGGGCAGACGGCAGACGCATGATATGTTTCATGAAAGCTATGAATAATGCGTAATTGAAGCACGGTTCCTCCTGTGCTGGGCCTCTTTTGCTCCATGAGGAGCAGAAGGGGCTTTTTTATTCGCCGGTACTGCCTATTTATTCCTGCTTATTATTGACAAGAGACACGCAAAACGTATAATGAAGATATTAATCTGACTAATTTAATCGGGATAATTACAATTTGAAATAGATTGCCTTTTCAAGGAGGGGTTCAGCAATGGAACGGAATATTACTATTCGTCATAACGGGGAAGAATTAACGGCAAGCATCCATTATCCATCCAGGGAAAAGGGGAGCTCCGGACGTTGCAAGGATAGGGTGCCACTGGCGGTGATCTGCCATGGATTCGTCGGCAACCGGATCGGTGTAGACCGTATATTTGTCAAGGCTGCCCGTGAGCTGGCTTCTGACGGATACATGGTGATCCGTTTTGATTATGTGGGCTGCGGAGAGAGCAGCGGGAATTATGGCAGTGAAGATATGGAATCGATGATAGCCCAGACCCGGGCCGTCCTCGATTATGGTATCAGCTCTGCCGATGTAGATCCTCAGCGTGTCACGCTGATCGGGCACAGCCTTGGCGGCGCAGTGGCCCTGCTCACCGGGGTCCGGGACCGCCGGGTCAAGAATCTGGTCTTGTGGGCAGCGGTAGGCTATCCATTCAATGATATTGTGAAGATCGTGGGCCGGGAAGCTTATGACCGTTCGGTGAAGAGCGGTTCTTCGGATTTTGCGGGCTATTCTTTTACTCCAGTCTATTTCAACTCGCTTGCCGCTTATCAGCCGTTTCAGGAAGCCGGCAAGTTCAGCGGTGATGTACTGGTGATCCACGGAACCTCAGATGATGTGATTCCTGTGGATTATGCGTTCCTCTACCAGAAACTGTTCTGGACACGCCCTGAGGGGCGCTGCGACAAAGAGGTGATTTTTCAAGGGGATCATACCTTCTCATCAGGCCCGGCGCAGGCTCAGTTACTGAAGCGGACCAAGGATTGGATGAATCAGCAGGAGCATGTGCAGGAAGAGTGGCAGAACTGGATGATATAGGGGGTGTCCTCCGCTCGCAATAACTCAGAATAAGCGGTAAAATAAAAATGCAGACCATATACTGGGTTATGGAGGTTGGCGCCCTATGAAATTACCGGCATTTTTTATTGCACATGGTTCTCCGCTGCTTGCCCTTGAGGATAACGAATATACCCGTTTTCTGGAGCGGCTGGGGGCTGATCTGGGCACCCCCCGCGGGATCGTTGTCTTTTCAGCACATTGGGACAGTCCTGAGCAGCTGATTACGGTGGACGGACAGCACGAAACCATGCATGATTTCTATGGATTCCCGGACGAGATGTACTCGCTAACCTACCCCGCAAAGGGAGATCCTGCACTCAGTCGCCGAATCTCCGAACTCTTTGCCGCCAAGAATCTTCCCCACCAGCCGGTGCTGGGACGGGGGCTTGATCATGGAACCTGGGTCATTCTGAAGAAGATGTTCCCGGCTGCTGATATCCCTGTAGTGGCCTTGTCTGTCGATTCCTTGCGCTCCCCGGAGGAGCAGTATAATATCGGCAAGATGCTGGCTCCGCTGCGAGATGAGGGTATTCTGCTGATCGGAAGCGGGGGGCTGGTTCATAATCTGCGGCTGCTGAAGCAGGACGACCAGCCGGAGCAATGGGCCCTTGACTTTGATGCCTGGATTGCGGCTGGCCTTGAAGTATGGGATCTGCCTGCACTGTTCGCCTACGAGAAGAAAGCGCCGCATGTGCGTGATGCGGTTCCCAGCTATGGACGGGAGCATTTTGTGCCGCTCTTCTATGTGATGGGAACAGCGGACGAAGGCAGAAGCGCGCAGCTTATGATTCAAGCTTATCAATACGGGACACTTAGCCTGAACTGCTGGATGTTGGACTAAATCACACATACGATACATGAGGGATACAGCCTGAAGAGGGGTTGTATCTTTTTTTCGTGAGGGAATCAAGACAAATGAACTCCGCTATGATTAAATGGGAGATAGCTTACATAAAGATCACGAAGTAAGGCTCCATAAAACTTTTAGGAGGAAAAACACATATGACCCTAAGCCGATATTCTTCCTGCCTGATCACCGGCTGTGTGCTTGCGGCCCTGCTGCTCTCTGCTTGCGGGGAAAAGGAAGCGGAAATAGTGACTGCGCCTTCACCTTCGGCAGCACCAACCCTTGCTCCGTCTCCAGTCACATCTGCGGAGCCATCACCAGCGGTCGAGCCTGTCATTGGGCGAGTCACCTCCGGGCTGACCGGACTTCCGCTGGAAGAGAGCGTTCTGCCCCGCCCTTTGGCGGTGATGATCAACAACGCACCTGCTGCACGGCCGCAGTCAGGAATCAGCGAAGCGGATATTCTGTACGAGGTGCTGGCCGAGGGCGGAATTACACGGCTGATCGGGATTTTCCAGAGTCATACCGGCGTGGTCAAAATCGGACCGATCCGCAGCATCCGCCCGTATCTCATCGACATCGGTGAAAGCTACGGCGGTGTAACGGTACATGCTGGGGGCAGCCAGGCAGCGTATGCCATTCTCCAGAAGGAGAAAAAGGATGACATGGACGAGATCGGCAGAGCCGGAGCTTACTTCTGGCGCGACAAGGCGCGCAAAGCGCCGCATAATCTGTACAGCAATGCCGCCAAGCTGCGCGAGGGTGCGGACAAGCTCGGATACGCCGGAACAGTGGAGGTTCCCGGGTATCTTTTCACAGATCCCAATTATGTGCCGGTTGAGGGGAAGCCTGCGGCAGAGTTCACAGTCAATTTTCTGCTGAAAAGCTATAATGTGGGGTACAAATACAGCAATGAACGTGAGACCTATCAACGCTGGGTGAACGGTAAGCCGCATCTGGACCTGAATAACGGCAATCCGGTAGAGGCGGCCAATGTGATGGTGATGGGGGCTGATCATAAAGTGCTCGATGACGTGGGAAGACTGCAGATCGATATCGAGCTGGGAGGGGAGGCTGTGCTGTTTCAGCGTGGACAAGTACAGAAGGGCAGATGGTCACGCAAGCCGGGAGATGTGATCCGCTTTGTGAAGAATGATGGCACAGAGGCGCTGATGTATCCCGGAATCACTCATATTCTGATAGTGCCGAACGCTCCTTCCTTCAGCAGTCATATTCAATATGCACCGACTCCAGTGCCTAACGGGTAGAGACGCCAAAACATGCGGTTCGGATGATTATTTTTACGATTACAGGGAATTGTTATTATAGTGTAAAAAAGTTCGTTTCTTTTACTTCTATCCCTCCTATTGATATGATAAGATAACAAGGGTTGTCATTCATTTTCATGCTGTTTACATATGAATGGCTGCATTTTATGTAAAGGGGTTTAAACTAATGAAGTTGAGAAAAAAGGACATATTCTTTGAGACGCTGGAAAACATGGCTGATACCATTGTCCAGGCGGCAGATTATTTCGCTCAGAATATTACGACTCTGCGGGAGAATGTCGAGAATTTCGCAGCGGTGATGAAGAAATATGAATCCCAATGCGACACGTACACGCACACCGTTATCAAGGAATTGAACAAGACGTTTATCACACCGCTGGAACGCGACGATATTATGGACCTCATCACCAGTATGGATGATGTTATTGACGGTCTGGAAGCTTCAGCTTCACGTTTCTATATGTACAATCTGCTGGAGCCGGACGAATATATCGTGCAATTCGCAGAGATTCTCCGCCAGTCCGCCTATGAAATTCAAAAAGCGGTTCATTTGCTCTCCCAGAAGAAGCTGCTGGCGATCCGTGAGTACACTATCCGTCTGAACGATCTGGAGAACCAGGGCGACGAAGTGCTCCGCATCTGTACCAAAGCCTTGTTTGAAACGGTAAAAGACCCGATTGAGCTGATTAAGCGCAAAGAGCTGTACGAGCGGCTAGAAACTACAACCGATAAATGCGAAGATGTAGCGAACATGCTGGAATCGATCATCATGCGCAACTCATAAGGGGCCTGGAAAAATGGAAACATCAATATTTGTACTAGGTTTTGTTATTTTTCTAGCGCTTGCATTCGATTTCATCAACGGGTTCCACGATACCGCTAATGCGATTGCCACTTCGGTCTCCACACGGGCGCTTCGTCCCCGGACCGCTATTCTGATGGCGGCTTCGATGAACTTTATCGGGGCACTGATGTTTACGGGTGTAGCCAAAAAAATCGGGGGCAGCATCACCGATCCGGCCCTGCTGGATAACGGGATAGACATCGTCATAGCGACACTGATCGCTGCGATTATCTGGAATCTGGTAACCTGGTGGCTGGGGATTCCTTCCTCCTCTTCCCATGCGCTTATCGGTGCGCTTGCTGGAGCGGTCTACGTAGGTGCCGGTACGGAGCATATCAAATGGCATGGCTTTATTGAAATTGTCGAGGGGCTCGTATTCTCCCCGCTGATTGCTTTTGTCATTGGTTACATCGTCATGACGATTCTGAAATGGATCTTCGCCAAACGCAGTCCGCATACCGTGAATAAGGGCTTCCGCTCCATGCAGGTTATTACGGCGGCGCTTCAATCCTTCACACACGGTACCAATGATGCGCAGAAGGCGATGGGGATTATCACTTTTGCACTCGTTACCTCCGGACGTCTGGAGACTATGGAAGTTCCTTTATGGGTAAAAATCGCTGCAGCAACGTCCATGGCACTGGGCACGTCGATTGGCGGCTGGAAGATTATTAAGACTATGGGAACGAAGATTTTCAAGATTGAGCCTATTAACGGTTTCGCTGCAGATATTTCCGCCGCTTCTGTTATTTTCTCGGCTACACTGCTGCACTTGCCGGTAAGTACGACACACGCCATTACATCGTCCATTCTCGGTGTAGGTTCAGCCAAACGCTTCTCTGCTGTGAAATGGGGAGTCGCTGGACGAATTGTGATCACCTGGTTTATTACCATTCCAATCAGCGCTGTGTTGGCAGGGATTATATTCAAAATCATATTCTAAGCAGCATTGCTGCTTATCAAGATGTCACGGAAGCCACGGATGGCTGCGGACATCTTTTTTTGTTGGGCGGGGAGCGGCGGCAGACCATTTGGGGTGAAAGCAGTTCTTGCTGTACAATGGTTACGTGCAATAAAGAGTGATGGGAAGATGTAATAGACGGAGGACTTATATGATACGAACGCTTGCAGTTACACATAAGGGTGAGGTGCTGACGGATCTGCCGCTTCAGGACATTACCCTGGCAGACTATGCCTGGATTTGGGCGGATTTCTCCACCCCTACAGCGGAGGAGACCCTGCTGCTGGATACTTATTTTCATTTTCACCCCTTGGCGATTGAAGACTGCATGCATATTCTGCAGCGCCCGAAGCTGGATTATTATGAGAACGTGCAGTTTTTTGTACTGCATGCGCTGAATGAACGGACGCTGGAGGCCGAGGAGATTGACCTGTTCCTCAGCAAAGGCTTTCTCGTATCCTATCACCATCAGGAGAAACCAGAGATGGATGAAGCCTGGCAGATGGTAAAGGCAGAAATTCATAGCCGCAAAGGCTGGTCCGGCGGTCCGATGGCTGCTGCGTACACCGTGATGGATAAGCTGGTAGACCGGTATTTTCCAAGCTTGTACGCTTTAGAGGATGAGCTTGCTGATCTGGAGAGCCAGGGCGGCAGCGAGTCTGTAGAAGACCTCATGAGCCAGGTTTTTAATGTGCGCGGACGGCTGCTTAAGCTGCGCCGGACGATCGTGCCGATGCGTGACTTGATGTACCGGATCGTGAATTCGCAGCATGTGCAGAGCAACGGGGAGGAACGGATCTATTTTGGCGATATTTACGATCATCTGCTGAAGCTGACGGACATGATTGAAGTGGACCGGGAAATGACCGCCGATCTGCGCGACAGCTACATCTCGCTCAACTCGAACCGGATGAACTCGATCATGAAGACCCTGACGGTGATTACGACCGTCTTCATGCCGCTGACCCTGATCGCCGGAATTTACGGGATGAATTTCCGGATCATGCCGGAGCTGGACTGGAAATATGGCTATTTTGGGGTGCTGATGCTGATGCTGGTGCTCGGTGTGGGCATGTTCCGCTGGTTCCGGCGCAGTGGCTGGTTTAAGTAAAGTGCTGAGAAAAGTATGAAGCTAGCGCCAGGTTTGCCTGAAGCGTACCCTGAGAGGTACGCTTTTTTTTGTGGTGTTCTAAGCATGGAGCGGGGCAGCGAAGTGATGCACTGCACTACGGAACCCTTGACAGCTACCCGTCAAAAAGCATCAAAAAAGCCGCCTACTTCCGGCGGCGTTTAACAGAGGCGGGGGAGGATTTGCGCCGGCTCTTCGGCACTGTTTTTTTGCGTGGCTGTAATCCTTGGCGTCTCTTCTTGCGCCGTTTGGGGCTGTAGAGTGCTGCATCTTCTTCAGCTGCAAGCTCACCTGCACCCGAGCCCTTCTTCTTGCCAAAGCTGCCCATGACCAGCTTCACCATCGGGGCCATCTGCTGAAATCCCTGCATAACCTTCTGCACCTTGCCCATAGAATTGACGATGCCGTCGACGCCGCCCAGCCGGTCAACAATCCCCTTGATCTGTTCCATGTTGGCGAGATTCCCGAGATTGCCCAGTCCTCCAAGCAGCCCGCCGGGTTTGGCAGTAGCGGCTTCGGCAGCGGCAGCGGGTATTGCGAGTGCGGTCTCTTCGGCTGCCTCTACACCTACGGCAGGTAGCATTCCGGGTTGCCCGTAGACGGGAGGGTAGGCATATGAACTGATCCCGGGATACGGCGATGAAGGATACGGCTCGGCCAGTGAACGCCCGCCCCGGCGGGAATGATTATAGTAATGATCAGGCATAACATCACATTCCTTCGTTAGTGGTTTGCTATACTGTATGTCATAGGCGAACATAAGGTATAGACGAACGCCCGGTTTACCGGGATAGCAGCGGAAAAGGGCGGATGCCCACCTGCCGGTGCAGGAAGTGAAGAAACCGTGACCATGCTTGATTTTCGGCACTTATGTAGTACTATAGTTAAGGCAGTAAATTCTTATGGATTCTGAGCAGAAGCTTGTGAGCAGGTTTAAATTTGTACACGTGGGGTGGACGTTTGTCCGTCATTTTCGCTCATTACAGCGTGAAATCGTTAATGCTTGAAAAATGTGCTCCAGTACAATATAGTAGAGGCAAGATAGTCATTACATTTAAGCTTTTGAACTCTTTTTTTTGAAGGATATCTTATCAGTGATATCAGCACTGACCAAACTTTAGGGGATGATAATCGATGCAGCTTAAGAAGCTAAACGATAAAAGTATAGACCAATTATTTGAAGCCATTTTAACATTAAAAGATATGGAAGAGTGCTATGTTTTCTTTGATGATTTGTGCACGGTGAATGAGATTCAATCCCTTTCGCAGCGTCTGGAAGTCGCACGTATGCTGGGCAAAGGGTCTACATACAATCAGATCGAAGCGGAGACCGGAGCCAGCACGGCGACAATTTCGCGTGTGAAGCGCTGCCTGAACTACGGAAATGACGGATACAAATTAACGCTGGAACGTCTGGGACGATAAACCATGAAGACGGGCGTACTGATTATTAGTCATGGCTCCCGCGACAAAGCCTGGGTGTCGATTGTCGAGGAAGCTGTAAGCCATTTGGTGCTGGAGGAGGAGATGCCCGTTGCGGTTTCTTTTCTGGAGCTGGTCGAAGGCCGGTTAATACAAGATGGTATAGATAGTCTGGAATATGAAGGGGTCACAGATATTATTGTGATCCCCTTGTTTGTTTCTTCTGGCAGTACGCATGTCGATGAAATAGAGTATGCGCTGGGCGCCAAGCCTGCGCCGGAGAAGGAGACGGATCTTGAGCCTTTTGACGTCAAGGCCAAGGTGCATTATGGTTACCCGGTCGATGACGATCCGGATATTGCTGTTATGATCTGGGACAAGCTGCGTGAACTGTCTAAGCACCCGGAGCGGGAGACGATTCTGCTCGTAGGCCATGGCAGCGTCCATGAGGGCTTCCGGCAGCGCTGGCAGCAGGGAATCTCCTCGCTGGCAGAGCGTGTCCGCCAGATTAGCGGAGCCGCAGCGGCGGACTACGGTCTGCTGAACCCGGACAATGTCCGGAGCAAGGTGGAATATTGGCGGGAGCAGGGGCATGACGTGCTGGTGGCTCCGCTTTTTTTGAGTGAAGGCTATTTCACCAAGCGTGTGATTCCCGAGCGGCTCCTCGGTCTGGAGTATGCCTATTCGGGGCAGACGCTGCTGCCGCATCCCTTACTGCCGCACTGGATAGAGCAGCAGGTA
Organism: Paenibacillus diazotrophicus; assembly: GCF_042610465.1. Taxonomy (NCBI): domain Bacteria; kingdom Bacillati; phylum Bacillota; class Bacilli; order Caryophanales; family Paenibacillaceae; genus Paenibacillus; species Paenibacillus diazotrophicus. The sequence goes on along the minus strand of NZ_JBGJZN010000010.1, from coordinate 95,491 downwards.
AAGGTTATGCTGGAGCGGATCCGGCAAAGCTGTTAAGAATATTGTGCTGCAAAAGATAGCGCTTCCGGTATTTATTACACCTCCTGCCGCATACACTGATATATGCTTACTGCTGAGGAAACCCTTCTCGTTGAAACGGCACCTGAAAGCGATAGAGAGTAAGATTTCTTCGTTTGCAGAGTCCCTTATACCAGGATGGCGAAGCCGCTTCTGCTTACCGACATTGCTTGTAGGGTTCCGAATTGGGTATAATCAGTAAGGTTATCTATTATATAAACAGGTGGCGTTCCGGTAATGAAAACTGCGAGATTGATCTATAATCCCACTTCCGGTCGGGAAGAAATGAAGAAACGGCTCGCCGATATTCTGGACCGGCTGGATATTGGCGGCATTGAAGCCTCGTGCCATGCAACAAGCGGAGAGGGAGATGCTACGGCAGCGGCAGCGGAGGCTGTCGAGCGCGGGTGTTATGATCTGATTATTGCGGCGGGCGGCGATGGTACGCTGAACGAGGTGATTAACGGCATGGCTGAGAAGCCGAATCTTCCCCCGCTCGGTGTATTGCCACTGGGTACAACTAATGATTTTGCCCGGGCGATGGGCATTCCTAAGAACTGGGAGGATTCTGTTGATCTGATTCTCCGTCAGGAATCGCGCCTGATTGACCTCGGCAAAGCTAACGACCGTTATTTCATTAATATAGCCGGCGGCGGAAGACTGACCGAGCTGACATACGAGGTTCCCAGCAGGCTGAAGACTATGATGGGCCAGCTTGCCTACTACCTGAAGGGTATTGAAAAAATGGCCAGCCTGTCACCGCAGGAGCTGTACATCCGTGCCAATGGCCAGGAACTGATTCATGATGAGTTCATGTTATTCCTCATCGCCAATACCAATTCTGTAGGCGGCTTCGAGAAGCTTGCTCCGGATGCCCGGATCGACGATGGGCTGTTCGATGTGATTGCCGTTAAGAAATGCAATCTGGCCGAGTTCATCCGCCTGGTTAGCCTGGCGATCCGCGGTGAGCATCTGCAGGACAAGAAGGTCGTGTACTTCCGTACCGATGCGATGGAGGTCACCTCCCCGGGATACGTTCAGCTTAATCTGGACGGGGAACTCGGCGGCACGTTGCCAGGCAAGTTCCAGATCCTTCCGCAGCATTTGCGGATTTTTGCGCAGAATAACTAGAGGGTTGTCCGGGTCCGAATTGGGAGATAATCGGCCGCGGGGTCATCAGATTACGATGATATCGCAACGATCTCCCGATCGGGAGGGATCGCCAGTTGGTAACGGACTGAGAGGCTCTTATTCCGGGCGAGAGTCAATTGTACACAAGCTAGATTACAAGGCTTGGCCATAACAAGATGAATCGTGAAGATAATGAAAGAAGTGAACCTATACACATGAGTAAACACCGCAGTGGACGCAGCGCAAGCCGCCCTGAACCTGGACCGGCCTCTGTCGCCGGACTGCCAGTGAATAAGAATGATGAGGTCCTGCTCGATATCATCGGCATGACCCATGAAGGTGAAGGGGTAGGCCGGGTCGAGGGCTTTACCCTTTTTGTGCAGGGCGCTCTTCCCGGTGAGAAGGTCCGGGCCAAGGTGCTCAAGACCAAGAAGCAGTATGGCTATGCCAAGCTGCTAGAGCTTGTACGGCCCAGTAGCGACCGGACCCAGCCGCCATGCCCGATCTATGATCAATGCGGCGGCTGCCAGCTGCAGCATATGGATTACACCGCCCAGCTGGCGTGGAAACGCCAGCTGGTGGTGGACAACCTGCAGCGGATTGGGAAGCTACAGGTGGCGGGCGCGTCAGATAGAGGCGCTGGGAACAGCAGTGCTGAAGGTGATGCTGACTCATCAGGCGCGGAGGCGGCAGATGATATCCGCAATGGGGCGAGTACAGGTGCTGCGGATTCTTCGGCTGAAGGTTCTAAAGTAGCAAGTACAAATGCCGCAGATTCTCCAGTTGAGAGAATCATCGTCCGGCCTACCCTGGGTATGGACGAGCCTTGGCGCTATCGTAACAAGGCTCAGGTGCCTATCGGCGTCACCGAAGGCGGGCTGGTCGGCGGCTTCTATGCACGCGGCAGCCACCGAATCATCGACATGGAGACCTGCCTGATCCAGCACGAGCATAACGATGATGTCGTAGCTGCGGTGAAGCGAATCGGCAGAGAGCTGGGCATCTCTGCCTACGATGAAGAAACCGGACACGGACTGCTGCGCCACGTCGTGGTGAAGAAAGCCTTCCGCACCGGCGAAATGATGCTGGTGCTTGTGACTAACGGCCGCGACATTCCGCATCTGGACGCTTGGATCGGCAGCATCCGCGAACAGCTCCCAGATGTAGTCAGCATCTGCCAGAACGTGAACACCCAGCGGACCAACGTGATCTTTGGCAATGAAACCCGCGTACTGTGGGGCAGAGATGTCATCTACGATTATATTGGCGATGTGCAGTTCGCCATCTCCGCCCGTTCGTTCTATCAGGTGAACCCGGTACAGACTGAGGTACTATACGGCAAAACCGTAGAATATGCCGGACTGACTGGCAACGAAACGGTGATCGATGCCTACTGCGGCATCGGGACGATCTCGCTGTTCCTGGCCCAGCATGCGGCTAAAGTGTACGGTGTAGAGATTGTGCCTGAAGCTATCGAGGATGCACGTTCTAATGCTAAGTTGAATGGGATGAAGAATGTAGTGTTCGAGGTAGGCGCGTCCGAAGACGTGATCCCGAACTGGAAAGAGCAGGGCGTCACACCAGACGTAATCGTTGTCGATCCGCCCCGTAAGGGCTGCGATCCTAGGTTATTAGAGACAATCCTTGCGATGAAACCGGAACGGGTGGTGTATGTGTCGTGTAATCCGTCGACACTAGCGAGGGATTTGCGGGTGCTTGAGGATGGCGGGTACACCACCGTCGAAGTGACTCCGGTGGATATGTTCCCGCATACGTTGCATGTGGAGTCGGTGGCTTTGTTGGTGAGGAATTAAACAGATTGCTGAAAGACAATGGTGGCGCGGGTTTGGAGAGTAGTACAGATGAGATTAAAATGTGATATAGAAGATCAAAAATAATAGAGTTGACTGATTGTTGACGAAATTAATAGATTAATAAGGAGCTCCTTGATTCTTGAGTCGAGCATTTTCAATTATTAGGATAGGGATTCGACTCCCCATAGCTCCATGCTAACCCCGCTCTTGGAGCGGGGTTTTCCTATTTCAGAGGCAAAAATGAGATCAGTCCAATTCAGGATTACTCAAACCCAACATCCCCTTGTACGTTTTTAATTCCATTCTGTTCCGGTAGAAAATTTCTATTTTTCTATATCACAAGAAGTTTATTTAATTCTTGTAAACCACCTCTTGCAAAGATTCAAGCCGATTTTCGCTCTGCGAGATTTGAGTAAATAAATACAGATTCATACAAAGACTGTCGTGCATGAGAAGGGGCATGTTGGAAGAATATTTACTGTATTTTTATGGGCAAGCTTTAGGAGTTCTATCATCCAACTCAGAGAAAATGATATTATGATAAAATATAAGAAAAAAATTCCAACCAAATAACATTGTGGTTTGATAGGGGGAAAATATGCTATTTAAATACAGTAAGGAAGAAAGCTCAGAGCATTTCTATTGTTTCACCCATGATAAAGGTGGCCATTATTGGGTTGAAAAAAGTTTTTACTGTGAAGTTCCGGATGAAACCGAGACATACGACCTTATCAGTGACGCACCAGGACATAAAAAAATTGAAGAGATCCTTAAGGGCGAATATCTGATCCGACCTATCAGCGGGGATACAGATGGGACAGCACGCATGTCGAGAAATTGTTAAAAGATCTCTATGAGGGAAAACAGTTAAAAGACATGAGCCGGGAAATTATTACTAAAATTACAGATGAAGTAGACTTCCAGTATCTTAAAGAGCATGTTGAAGAGAACAAGAAGATAAAAGAAAAGTACAAGTATTGTATACAGCCACTTGTTGTTATGCGCAAGGGTAGACGGAATGTTTATGATGTAGTTGATGGTCAGCAACGTATTACAACAATCACGATTATCTTGTCTGCACTGAAATTATGCAAATCTATTTACGGCAGTACAGAACAACAGAAAATTCCGATACAAATTAGTTACGCATCAAGGCCTGGCAGCAAGGATCTCCTTCAGTTCTTATGGGACATGGAAGCTGACAAGTCTGAAGAAGAAATCAAATATTTTAATCAGAACGACTTTCATGAATGGATATGGGATGAATTTCGTAAAAGAAATGATTTTAAGAGAAATATCGATTTCGACCATATAATTAATGCGTTCAGGGAGTCGGTAGATTTCTTTCTTGCCATCATGCAAGACTTTAGACAGGAGTTTGGGAAAAGCCGACTAATGGAGTACATTGACTATCTCCAATTCGTTTTATTGAAATGCACGGAGGTCATCTGGTACATAGCAGATCCGGATTACTCAGAGCAAGTCTCAATTAATGAACGAAAAATATTTGCTAACTTCAATACAGGAAAACTTCCTCTAACGAATGCCGAATTGATCAAGGCAATGTTCATGAACCCCTCCAATTATGGGGAAGGTGGCAAGATCAGTGACCGTCAGATTGTAATCGCGGAGAAATGGGATGCTATAGAAACTGCACTTCATCATCCGGATTTCTGGAGCTTTGTTCCGCATCCAGGTCAATATGACTATACCGGTAATTTAATCCAGTATAAGGAAACTCGTATTGACATCATCTTTGATTTCCTTGTAATGCGAAAGTGGTTGGGAAAGAATCGGTCAGGAAATTACAGGAACGACATTAGCCATTACATACAACAATATAAACAGGCTTCTCTCGATCCATACCATACTTTCAATCAGATAGAGAAGTGGATTGAAACTGAGCTATTTGGTGCAACATCGCCTGAGGCGAAGCGGGATGTGATGGACAAGTATTGGAATGAAGTAAGGGAAATTTATACAAGCATCAGGGAATTTTATGACGACGATGGGAGGAATTCGGAAAATTCCAGCAAGCAGTATAATTTAATCGGATTCTATATTTATGCATGTAATACCCGTAAGGGAGACGGTACATTCTATACAAGTTATAAGAACAACAATGTCATCAACGATGTGGGTAAATATGTCTACCTCTCCATATTTGGATTTCTGAACTTGTTGGCCCAGACACATAGAAATACTCGTGAAAAACTTGTGAAAGAAGAGATCAAAGAGCTACTCGGTATCCAAAAGGGTAAAGAAATACCAGTGTTTCTTCGGGAAATCAGCTATGATAAGAATAACAGTCCGATCGCAATCCTTCTTCTACTTTACAACATTGCGCTACTTAATGCCTCGGGGGGGGTTGGAAACCGATTCCATTTCTCTAGCTATGCAATGATGACTTGGTAGCGAGAGCATATTTTCGCGCAGGAGGAGGATTATTTGCATGACAGCAATTTGGTGGATGAACGAAAAGCAGCTCTTCGTTCGTTAGCGAAAGGGCATGACTACTTGGATATTGAGACAGGACTGAAAGTAAACAGTCTCATGCAATATATTAATATTAAAAATGGACATTCGAAGGACCATTGCCCGCTTAAGGACAATGACATAAATCCGATTCCAGTCGACGCGGCAGCCGTGTCCGCTTTCATAGACCGCTATGAAAGCTCAACAGGGTATCATAGGGAGTATGTGGGTGCGTTACGTACACGGAGGCGAGCGAAAAATGTGCTTGATATGAATGACTGGCTGGATACGGCCAACCGCATTCGAGAAAGCCATGAACATTTTAAGAAAGTCCCCTCTCGGCGATCCAAAGATGAGCTCATCGAGACTATTCTCACTTACAGAAGCGATAACAGATTCTTTTTTAAAATATCGTCTTCGATGTCTTCAAATTGATTGGTAAAGAGCCTGAAAGCTTTATCAAGCAGGAACAGGATACATTTGTTTTCGATCAAGAGCAGTTCAATCAGATGGTATCGGATAAATTGCAAATTAATCCTGAAACGATGCGTAGCAATCCGTTTGAAGAATTCGTAACTAATGTTAGTGAACTTGGGTATGCGAAAGCTGTATTCAGAGGTTGGATGGAGAGCACGGACGAAAATGCAAAGATTAAAATTAACAAGATTGGTGCCGTCAATAAAGCCATTGCCACTAGGTATGTCAAGAAACTAAAAGAAACACTTGGGTTCGATATAGAAGACAAAAACAAATTTTACGAGTATTGCGATAGGAGAGTAACTCTTCAAGATGCACTGAAACTCTATTTAGATTTGCGCAAAAAAGGGAACAGTACAGGGACCTTTGCTTCTGATGACGAACTACCTGGTGTCGATGAAGAGGCATGGAGGGATGAGCTGGATGACGAAGAGATATCACAATTAGACTCTTCTGAATCATTTCATACTATCGAAGGACTGAAACAGAAATTTGAGCTCACGGAACAAGATATTGAGTTTATTATGATTGCGATTGACAACCATTTAAAAGACCTAGCTCAAAATATCGACTTGTTTTTCAAAAATGACTACACAAGGTTATTGAACGATCATTCCTTGGGAAACTTGACGTTGCTTTCCGGAAGCGTCAACTCAGTGGTGAAAAACAAGTCTTATTAAGAAAAACGTGATGGAGTTTATCAGAAATTCAAACAAGGTAGCTTCATTCCTCTTGGTACAGTACTCGTGTTTACCGATTTGTATACTAGGAGCTTGAATACTGCCGCACAATGGCTACCCGAAAGCCGGCTTGCCTATTTCCAGGACTTCACACGCACCATGGTCCAATTTTTTGACGGAGTTGAACATTATGAACAATGACTTGCAAAATGATATGGAGAAATGCAATACCTTATATAGTCTGCTCGAAAGTTTTGAGGTTCGTATTCCAATAATCCAACGTGATTATGCGCAAGGTAGGGACAACGCAAAAGCTAACGAAGTGAGAAAAAGACTGCTGAATGATATCATACGTGCTTTAATACTGAATCAGCCTTTGGATTTCAATTTTGTTTACGGGAACAAACACGGAGAAATGTTTTATCCTGTTGACGGACAAAAGGGATTCCTTTGAGTAGACTGAGCTACTTCAAGGAATCTCTTTTATTTTATAGAGAAATTGATCTATTTGTTTGAAGGAGAAGTCATATGAAGAAGAAAAGAATTATCCGTAATGCTGTGCGCTGTACCTTGCTGTAATCGAATCAATGACTACTCATGATGTTAGTTTTTGTTCATGTGGTAAAGTTGGTGTTGACTGAGGGCATGATTACTTGCGACGCATAGGTAGTCTGGAGGACTATGATGAACTTTCAGAATGGTTATCTAAGTAATCTATTTTTTCAGTCGAAGTCAGGCTAACTAAGAGCATCCTTTTATCAGCCAATCTTTTATCGACTCCTGATAGAATAAGATTCTCATTCTTATTCTGATTTGAGGTATTTGTTTCTCACGGACCATTGAATTGATACAATCCGCTGAGACACCAAGAAGTTCAGAAATTTCATTAACAGTTAGAGTGAGTTTATATTAATAAATGTTTTGACAGGAAAACAACTATCTTGGACCTAGATCCTTTTCTATATGAATTGGTATAGAGCCACTTGATCCGGAGGAAGCGCTTCGTTTTGAGATACCCCCTTTTTAAAGAAATAAGTTGAATCAGCTTCACTCTACTAATGAGGAACATGAAGGAGTCAGTCAGATTTCGTCGAATTATATACAGAAAAAACTTTGTTTAAATTGAAATTTTAAGCTTACGGAGTTGGATGAATTGGAACAGGATATTAAGCAACACACATATAAAGTTGGAAGTTTATTTGCTGGTATTGGTGGTTTTTGTAGAGCCTTTAAAAACGAAGGATTTAATGTGATATGGGCAAATGAATTAGATCCTCATGCTTGTCAGACATATAAGTATAATTATCCTGAAACTAAACTTTATGAGAAATCTATTGAAGACTTATCGGTTATTAGCGATGGACTGGAACCAGTTGATGTCCTCACTGCAGGGTTTCCTTGCCAATCTTTTTCTCTGGCAGGAAATAAACTCGGTTTTGAAGATCCGAGAGGTAAACTATTTTTTGAAATAATAAGACTAATAAAACAGTTCGGAAAAGATAGGCCTAAGATACTTGTTCTTGAAAATGTAAAAAACCTACTATCCCACAATAATAATCAAACATTTAGGAGAATTGAAGAGGAAATTCAGAGAGCTGGTTATTGGTTCAGGGCACCCGTAGATGAAAAAGGAAACCTAAGATCACAATTCAGTAATGCAATGATACTTAATACCAGAGAGCACACAAATATACCTCAAAATAGAGAACGGCTCTATATGGTTGCCTTTTCGAATGATTATTTTAAAAACAATAACTTTAAGTTTCCTTTAAGAAATGAAGCAGGTTTGAAAGACGTTAGGGGGTTTTTAAATCTTGATTCTAAGACTGATCCTGCTTTTTATTTCGATGAAAATTCTAAGTACGGTAAGTTGTTTGCAGAAAAAATAGCAAATGGAAATAAAGATTCCGTTTATTTGTTAAGGAGAGCCTACGTAAGGGAGAATAAAAAAGATTGTACTTTCACTCTTACGGCGAATATGGGTGAAGGTGGGCATAACGTGCCTGTTATACAGGATGACTGGGGAATTAGAAAACTAACACCCAGAGAATGTGTCCGTCTCCAAGGTTTTAAAGATCATCAGTTATCATTTCCAGAAGGTATGTCAAAAGCGAAACAGTATAAACAAATTGGTAATGCTGTTACGGTTGAACTTGTGCAAAAATTAGCAGCAGAATGTCTGAATAAATTAGAGAGTTTACAAAAATGAGGAGAACGTTATGATTAATTGGAATTTCCCATCTAATAATTATGGTCAAGTAACGGGTTTAAATGATGCTGGAATAGAAACTTTTCGTGGGAATCCTTTGGATTCATTGGCAAGAGAAATTAACCAAAATTCATGCGACGCAAAGGATACTAATAATCCTGGACCGGTAGAGGTCCATTTTAGTTTGTTTGATGTTCCTTCCATACATTTTCCCCAAATAAATGAATTTAAAAATATACTTAAATCCTGCCGGGAGTATTGGAAGGATAATATCAAAACTGCTCGTTTTTTTGAAAATGCGCTTTCGATAATGGAGCTAGAACAGATCCCCTTTCTGAAAATTAGTGATTATAATACAACAGGGCTAACTGGGGTTAATGATGGACATAGAGGTGGCTGGCACAACCTTATAAAATCAGTTGGCTCTTCAGATAAGGACTCCCAATCTGGGGGGTCCTTCGGAATCGGTAAACACGCTCCTTTTGCATGTTCTGATCTAAGGACCGTTTTTTACGGCACAAAAGAAGTAGGAAGCGGAACAGAGGCTTTTCAAGGTGTGGCTAAGCTGGTAACTCATCTCAATGAATATGGGGAACCGACGCAGGGGACTGGATATTTCGGGATAATTGAGAAAAATAAACCGATTGTTGCAATTGATGATACGTATGATCTCTTCAAAAGAGCGGATGTTGGTACAGACATATTTATTGCTGGTTTTAATGAGAAAGCCGGATGGGAAGAAAAAGTAATTAAATCTGTTCTTGAAAATTTCTTTATTGCTATATTGAATGAAAAATTAATTGTCAAAGTGGGAGAAACAACAATTAACGCTAATTCATTATCGGGTTTGTTAGAGAAGTACACAAAAAATGACCCGGAATGCCTCTCATATCATTACTATGAAGCCTATACCCTATCGAGTCGACACCACTTCCCTAAGAAGAACTTTTTAGGTCTGGGCGAGATAGATTTATTTATTCTTCCAGGAAAAGACCTACCTAAACGAGTAGCTATGGTGAGAGGGACGGGCATGAAAATTTATGATAAAGGCAGTTTCCGCACACCTTTTAAATTTGTAGGTGTTATGATTGCAAAAGGTGAAAAGTTAAATGATTTCTTAAGGAAAATTGAGCCACCAACGCATAATGCCTGGGAACCTGATCGGCATGAAAATCCGGAAGACGCAAAGGGTATTATAAGAAGACTCTACGCTTGGATAAATGAAGAAGTTCGATCAATTACAATAACTAGTAATGAAGAAGAATTGGACGTAGAGGGGTTAAGCCAATATCTACCCGACAATGATGGTGCTTCTTCATTAGAAGTTCAAGCCCAGCAGGAGCTCGTTCAAAACGGTTCAAAAGGGGAAAAGACGGTTCCTAAGGATATTGAAATTGAAATTAATCATAGAAGAATGAAGCACACAACATTTGTTGTAAATAATGAAGGCTTTGCTGCTTATCAGGAAACTGCAGCTCGATCAGAAGATGAGGAGTTTTCACAAGGAAGTGAAGATGATGGTGCTGAAGGGAACGAAATGGGATCTGGCGGAGAAAGTAATAAAACATCAAACAGAAATGATAAGAACGATCAAACTGGTTCGGGGGAAGGGAATTTGACCGAAGGTAATAATACCCCTACACCAAGCAAAAATTTGCGATTGGTACGCTCGCGTATATTCTGTATAGATCCTGCAGCTGGAACTTACAAAGTATCTGTGCAAACAGATGCAGATGGTGCTGGTTACGTCGGGATTAAAGTCATAGGAGAAGTAGGGGGAGAAGCAGCTCCTATTCAATCCGTTGTTGTATATCAAACAGGAGAAAGTGTATGTCTTGGAAAAAATGGAAAGATCGGACCGATATCTTTTTACAAAGATAAAAAATGTGATTTAGTCGTCACGCTGAATGATTCGCTTCGGTGTGCTTTGGAGGTAGCGATTCATGCAAATTAACTTTCGTCAGTACCCACATCCGGTTCTATCATATTTCGCTGATGATGTTATTGAAAGTGATTTTCAGGCCTCACTGAAAAGCAGTAAAACCCAAAATACTTATATATTTGAGGCCTACTGTGTAACTAGCTGTGATGGGATCAACCAGCTTATAGCAGAGAAAAAGGCCCGCTTTGCTTTTCATTTTGAATGCTCGACAACTCGCTTTCGTAAAGTATTTACATCATTTGAATCTAATTTTACCTTTCAGCTGCCTGCTGATTCTATTGAGGGAAAAGTACAGATATGTTCTTTTATTTTGGCTGCAGTGAATATAGATCATTACTCATTATCAGAGTTTCACCCAGATTATGAAGGACACACCTTTTTTATAAAAAAGGGCGACGTTTTAGCGATAGACTCAGAGAGGACATTCTTTGCTGAAAAGGAGTTTGACCCCCTAAAAAGGATACCTTCTATTTTTTCTGTTCAGCCTAATCGTGGTCATAATGTGCTGCCTTTTGACATGGATTCTTCTGGTCATAAAATTATCATTAAGCTTTCTGAAGATAATTTTGAGCACTACAAGACGATTTCACTAAATCAAAATCTACAGTCCTTGCTGTCCTCGTTAATTATTATGCCTGTGTTAGTATCCGTATTAGAAATAATTAAAAATGGGGAAGATCAAGATTTTGATCTTGAAGAATACAGATGGTATCGAGTAATTAAAAACAGGCTTAAAGAGTTAGGAATTGATCTTGAAAATGAAAGTGCTTTTTCTGACTCTACTCTAGCTGTTGCTCAAAAACTTATCGGGGACCCGTTAAATATATCGCTATTGACTCTTGTTAATTTTGAAGACGAAAACTGAGGTGTCGGATTTTGGAACTAAATTATATTAGTGACAGTTTACTTGAGGAATTAAAAGTTAATATTTTAAGCAATCTCGAAAAGTATACGTCAAATGAGATTTGGGTTGATCGATTCTTTGGAGGAACTGCGTGGGATTTCCCGTCGAAGATTAGAATTGAGAATATTGATTTACATATGCCTCAGAGCAGTACAATCCATTTTGATTTTGAAAATACCAAAAAAATCTATACTTCCTTAAAAGGTCTTTCAGTTATACAAGCAACAGATGAGAGATTATGGGTTTATTTGACGCACACTATCTTTTGGAATTACATGAGAAAAAGGTGGCCTGTGGAGTCGTATTTAGATAAAGATAAACCGGAAGAAGCAATTAAAGAACGCTATTTCTTCATGGCTAATCGGGATAGGGCGTTAATCCGAAACGGTATTGCTCGATTATGGTGGTACGGCTATGTTTCTTATGATGAAAATAGAGAAGACCCTTTCGAACTTACCAAGGTGCTCCTTTCTAAATTAGATATAGCCCAGAGTCTTCTTGAACGTAGTTTTTCAAGAAACCCTGATATAACGAAAGCTGTTCTCTCAGTATTAAATCAAAAAGAGCTGGAGTCTTCATTTATCGAGAGAGAAAATTTTAGAAGCCTGATGATGTACATTAATCAGCTTGGAGGTGTTACAATTTTAGATACCTTGGATCGAGAAGATCTAGAGGAACTTGTTAGAGAGAAGATCGAAACGTTGGCTTAATAATAATCCTACCCTACCAAAATAGGTGGGATTATTATTTTGTATAGCATGTTTTCTTGAAATATTGTATTCTAATAATTTACGAGTTACCACTTGAAAAATAATCTTCGAAATGTTAAGCTGCTTATATACGGAACGGATGTTCGTGAGCAAGGGGTGGGTATATAATGAAAAATAAAAAGCTGTTAGCGGTTGATTTGTTTTCTGGAGCTGGGGGGTTGAGTTTAGGTTTTTTGCAAACGGGTCAAGTGAAAATTGCAGCCGCGGTGGAAAACAATGAGTCTGCCCAAAAAACCTATAGAAGAAATCATGATCTTTACAATTATGAGAATGATGATAGAAATATTAGATACTTCAACGATATTAGAAAAGTTAACTATCAAGAGATAATAGATGAGTGTCAAAAGATAGATCTTGTTTTTGGTGGACCACCTTGTCAGGGCTTTTCGAATGCAAACCGGCAGAAGTCAGAGCTCATTTCAACCAATAACCAGTTGGTCAAAGAATATGTAAGAGCTATTAAAGAGTTAAATCCAGACGCATTTGTAATGGAAAATGTTAAAGCTATGAAATCGGACAAGCATAAATTCTTCTACTCATCAAATGACCAACAAGAGGTAGTGGAAGCATTGGGGATACAACTAATACCGGATAAGGTTATTTTAGGAAGTGAGAATAGTTTAACCGATGAACTAGTCAGTTTTCTTAGAGATTGCATTCAGCGGAAGATTAATCTATCTCCATTCATAATAAATGATAAGAATTTATTTTCTAAAATAAGTCATATCAGTAGAAAAGAGAAAGAAGCTCATATATATATTGAAAAAGCCCAAAATGCTTTACATAAAGCTCTCTCGAACTGGAAGGAACAGCATAATAGTTATTGGAGTATTTATTACCAAGAACAATGGATGAAGCTTGGGGATTTGATAATGAATAAAGATCTAACAGATTCATCCCGAAAAGATTTATTTAATACTTTAAATCAAATCATTGAAGTTCAAAAGATTTTGATGAAAATGAAAGAAATTCAAGCCAACGACATTGAGATAGTTGATATTTTACCTGATCATAAAAATATTTGTATTAATGTGCAGACATACGGTGTAATGAGTTACTTAACCTCCAAATTTAAGAACCTTGGTTATACAATAAATGAAGAACATATCATAAATGCAGCGCATTTCGGTGCACCCCAGCTACGAGAACGCCTTGTTCTTATTGGAGTCAAAAAAGAGTTTGTAGGAGATAATCCTGTAGTACTACCAGATTCTGTTGTTAAGGAACCAAGTCAGTTTTATAAAGTGGAAGATGCCATTGGAGATCTTGAGGAAATTGAACCATTTACAACAATGGAAGCAGATCAACCAATTGATAAACCACCAACTAAAAGCAATAACCCGCTTCTTCAATATTTACGTGGAGCTAATGATAAACTACAAAACCATGTTATGACCGAAACAACTAATACGGCTTTAGAGAGATTTAAAGTATTGCAGCCAGGGCAGAACTTTCATGATCTTGATGATTCTCACAAACAAACATATTCTGATCCTGGTAGAACTCAAAATACTGTATATCTAAGGCTTAATTACAAAACTCCATCCGGGACTGTTTTGAACGTTAGGAAGTCAATGTGGATCCATCCACGTAAAAATAGAGCAATAAGTATTAGGGAAGCAGCGCGACTTCAAACTTTTCCGGATGACTTTATTTTTGAGGGTTCTAAAGATTCTCAGTATCAACAAATTGGAAACGCCGTTCCACCGCTTTTGGGGAGGGCAGTTGCTGAACAAGTATTAAACTATCTAGGGATATCTGTACAAGATAAACTAAAAGATATAATAATTCGCCAGGAAACAGTTACAAAAATTTAGGTTATGAGTCTCTACTCGATTCGAGTAGGAGGCTCTTTTTATTTTGAAAAAATGGATAACCATGTTTTAGGAAGGATATAAGTCCCATGTGTCGAATATTGCAGTATACAATAGTCGGAAAGGCTCTTACATATTCCGATTTTTTTCATGCTAACAAAGTGGTTATCATAACCAACTGCTTATTTTTTTCGACAATAAATACTTTTTAATGGGAGTACTCATTATGAATATAGTTGTAACTCAGCCATCTGCTACACCCGTTATCCAAGCACTTCGTTCATTAGGATATAACGCTGGTACCGCAATAGCGGATTTGGTGGACAATAGCATTGATGCAAAAGCAACTAAAATCACACTCGAATTTAAGTGGTTAGGAAACGACGGGACAATAATAATTGCAGATAACGGTTCTGGTATGGATGAAGATATGCTCCAAATAGCTATGAACATAGGCTCGAAAGACCCACGTGTAAATAGACAACCCAGTGAACTCGGAAGATTTGGTATGGGACTCAAGACTGCCTCATTTTCTCTTGGTAAGCGGTTAAGTGTTCTTACTAAACATAAGGGAGTTTATGCACAACGGTGTTGGGATCTTGATCATGTGTCCCAATGTAATGAGTGGCAGCTGTTCACGAAAATCCCAGACGAAGTTAGGGAATTAATGAGGATTGAGGGAGATACCGGCACAGTTATTTGTATAGACAAGCTGGATCGTTTCATGGGAGCGGGGACTGCAAATACCATACATGAAAGCAGTTTTTTCACCAAAGTTCGGCGGATACATAATCACTTAGAGTTTGTATTTCACTCAATTATTGAATATGGCAAAGTCCAGATTATCTTAAACGGAAATGTTCTTGATCCATGGGATCCTTTTATGATTAAACATCCTTCTACTCTGGAAGGTGAGATACAGGTTTTAAACATCAATGGAAACAGAATAAAAGTTAAATATTATGTACTGCCTCATGCCTCATTTTTAAATGAACAAGAATATAAAAGAGCCGGAGGCAATAGAGGGTGGCGAGACCATCAAGGTTTTTATATATATCGCGAGAACAGACTTCTGCATTACGGTGATTGGTTGGGTATGTTTCAAAAGGATTCTTCATCCCAGCTAGCAAGAATTCGCATAGACCTACCAAATACGGCTGATGATGATTGGCAGGTAGATATAAAAAAGTCAGCTGTGATTCCACCGGATAACGCAAAAACAAGGATGGAATCAATAGCGAAATTTGTTCGCAAAATTTCTCGCGATATCTTTTACTTTAGGACTCAAGGCTCTCATTCTAACCAAACCTTTAAAGGGAGTCTCAATACATGGGAGTTGTCGGGAAGTGACGAAGGGCAGCAATTTATTTTAAATAGAAATCATCCTATTTTATCAGAAATTCAGAACAGAATAGATGACGAAACCTCAAAACTGCTTAATATGTATTTAAGGTTCGTTCAGTTGGGATCACCCAGTAATATTATTGATTCACCCAAAGTGGCGGAAGAAGTCATTCAAATGGTCACTGACGCTATGAAGGAGTTAGTGGTCCAATTCGCTTCAACCTTAACTAAGCTTCATGTTGTTCAAAATCAACAACAGCTATTAGATGCACTTATTACTCAACCTGCCTTTGATGGTCTAAATCGCATAACGTTGAAATCAATTTTGGAAGAGGTGAATATCAGCTATGAATGAGGCAAGAGGGCTATTTGAACAAACATTTGCAACTAATTATATGAACTTAAAGTCATTCTTGCCCAGCCAAGAAAAGGCAGCTGAGCAAGCTCTAGATCTAGCAAAGCTAGTAATACAGGGACAAAAAGTAGAGACGATTCTGATTGAGCAATGGTCGTTGGAAATGTACTTAAAATATAATGTTAATTTTGACATTATAAAAACTCCCGTATTACGTCAAGAAGAAGCGGGCGATTGGTATAGCCCCAAACTACTTTTAGGGGTGTTTTTCTGGACCCGATACAGAGATTATCTAATAAGAGTCAAACATTGGGACCAAGCGGCTGTTGACTCCATTGATGATTCAACAAATGAAATCATGCGGTCTTTGGGCAACCCAAACGAAAACACCCCTTTTGATAAACGGGGTCTTGTATTAGGGTACGTGCAGTCCGGAAAGACCGCTAACTTCACAGGTCTCATTAATAAAGCTTACGACGTTGGATATAAATTAGTGATTGTACTATCAGGTGTTCATAATGATCTTAGAGCGCAGACACAGCTTAGATTGGATGAAGAAGTGATTGGCAGCAGGGTCGATAGGGAGGGCAAACCAGTTGGAGTAGCCCAAATCTATGCTAATACGCCTAATCATATTATTTCAACATGGACTACAGTTGAACGTGACATTTCATCTGAACCGAGTGGTATCTTTAACTTAAATCAAAGAACTCTTATGGTTGTTAAAAAGAATAGTATTGTCTTAGAATCTCTGAAAAATCAACTTGAGTATCAAAAGAATTTATTTAAATTAGATATTCCTGTTTTAATAGTTGATGATGAAGCAGATCAGGCATCTGTTGACACCTCTAAACAGGATGAAGATCCAAAGACAATTAATAAGTTAATACGTCAAATTTTAGAAGTATTTAATAGAAGGTGTTATGTAGGCTATACAGCAACCCCTTTTGCAAATTTATTAATTAGTGCAGAAGCTAAAACAGAAGAGGAAGGTAAGGATCTGTACCCTAAAGATTTTCTTGTCGGTCTCCTGAAGCCTAAAGAATATTGTGGTCCGGAAGAATTCTTTAATGTTGAAGAAGAGTCGGACGATCCACGCCCAAGTTTAATTCGTCCTTTGAGGGATCCAGATATAGAAGTCTTTACTGGAATTAAAACAAAAGGTGATGCGGGGAAATTTGAAGAGGTCCCTCCACAGATGGAAGAGTCCATCTTGGTATTTCTTTTAACTATTGCTGTAAGAAATCTTCGAGGCCAGAGGAACAAGCATAACTCGATGCTTATTCATACCTCTCGTTTTAAAGATGTTCAATCAAGTGTAAAAGACGGTGTGGATAAAGTATTTAAGGAAATTACAAAACAGATCCAATATAACAAAAATAGTGAAATTGTAGAAGCAATTAAATGGATTTATGAGGAAGATGTTATTCCAACAAGCAGGGCATGGCCTGAGGATATTCAGGAATTTAGTTGGGAAGATGTTTATCAGGAGCTAAGAGAGAGTTCGAAAAAGGTCCGTGTTTTTGAAATTAATGGAAATAGCAAAGATGCTCTAGACTATCATCAATATAAAGAGGATGGTTTAAACGTAATTGCAGTAGGTGGAGATAAGCTGTCACGGGGACTCACACTCGAGGGACTTAGTATAACTTACTATTTTAGAAATACGTTGATGTATGACACTTTAATGCAGATGGGGCGCTGGTTTGGATATCGGAAAGGATATATGGACTTGTGCAGAATATACACAACTGCAGAAATTGCTTCGAATTTTGAACACCTAGCTATTGCAATGATTGAACTGCGAAAAGAATTTGACAGGCTAGCACTAGCGAATAAGACTCCATTGGAATACGCTGTAAAAATGTTAAGTCATCCAACTATGACCTTAACGAGTCCATTAAAAATGAAAAATGCTGCTATAACAAATGTTATTTACCGGTTAACCCTGCAGCAAACTCGTATATATGAGAACAAGGAAACTTTTTTTTCTCACAACATGAAAGTGACTGAGAACTTTATTGATAAACTCTCCTCTCAATTTACGAAAACGCATATTGGATCAGGTAAAACTGGTTATTATATGGTTCCGGAAGTGGAAGCAAATACAGTATTGAATTTTCTGTCTGAATACAAGACCAGCCAAGGCGCTGATAAGGTTGATAGCAGCAAAATTGTAAATTATATTCGGCAGGTTAATGAAAATGGAGAGCTTTTACATTGGACAGTAGCAGTGGTTGAAGGAGAGCCAAGAGATAAAAGTGGTTTTGAGAAATTCCCAGTACAATTCGGGACATTTAAGATTGATTCTGCAGTGGTACGTGGGGTTAAGGCTGAAGAGTATAACAACCAAGGGCAGGCTAAAATTGATATACGCGCTATAGTTGCTTCGCGGCAGGAATTCATAGATCTCGATCAAGCCGCAATAAAGAATATGAAGGACAAACAAGATATTCGAAAGCTGCGGCCAAAAGAAAAAGGCATGCTTCTAATCTACCCGCTTCATCCTAAAGTAAAAGTATTCGAATCCCTTAGTTTTACCTTTAGCGAGAAAATGGTCCCAATTGGTATTGCGATCTCATTCCCGGACTCAGTGTTAGATGATTCTAAAATTTATGAAGTGAACAAAACAATAAAATAAGTATTCTAAATAGAGTGAGGAATATATGTTGAATCTTAAATTAGAATTCGAGCAAATGATTAAAGAATTAAATAGCCAGTCTCAGCAAGAAGTTTATAAACTGAGGGTTCTTACGGCGGAAAGTCCCATTCTTTTTGCAGGAATAGATACTGTGAATATGAATAGGCAACTGTATATCGATTTGGGATTTGAACCTTGGGAACCGGACCAGCTTAAGGCACTTCCAAAGTGGCGAGGTTTATCTATCAAAATTGAGTATTATGAAAAACTGGCATTACTTAAAGGGCATTATTATCTGGTTTTACGACAAGAGTCAGAACATGGTACAGATATTTTTGAGGTTGTACTGCAGAATGTTGTGGATCATTTGATAGCCAGGGAACAGAATGAATCGGTATTTACAGTAGTATACAAGGTACTTGACAGATGGCGCGTGTTTTTTCAAAAAGGTGGTTACCGTAAACTAACTGAGGAACAGCAGCGGGGACTTTTCGGCGAATTGTGGTATATACAAGACTGGCTTAATCGTTTTCCCACGGTTCCCCCACTTATTATAGAACAGTGGGAAGGACCAACCAGTGGGCGAATTGATTTTAAGCATTCTAATCGCGGCGTAGAGATTAAGACGGCAATAAATAAGTTAACCAAAACAATTAAAATTTCAAATGAAAATCAGTTAAGGCTTACAAATGCAGTATCGAGTATTTATCTCTATGTATGCTTTATAGAATCAAGTAAGACTCATGGTGTTTCTTTACAAGCACTTGTAAACGAGGTTCGAAACCATATTGCAAGTCGTTCCGACCGAATGCTATTAAAGTTTAATGATCTGTTAGAGGATTTAAGATTTAAAGAAGAACATTATACGGATGATTTCTTTTTTGTAGATAAAGTAGAGGTATACGAAGCCGCGACGAACTTCCCAAGGATTTTGCAGGAGGATTTGCCAAAAGGGATTTCTCATGTTAGTTACAGCATAGATCTTACACATTGTATGGAATTCAAAAGAGAAGTTGATGAGGTATTTGATTTGTAATGGGGGATCATTTAAATGTTAGAGAATAGACAGAGAAGTGAATTCCTGAAGGAATTTCTTGAAGAAGTAGAAGAAAAAGCGGCAAAAACAGGGGTATATCGGGTCCCTTTTCTTGAAAAGATGCTTCAGTATATGGAAAGGGATGATGATCCCGATATATTAATTCCTCCATATATAGATACCTCAAAAAAAATTGCTGTGAATGCTTACACATATGACGAAAGTCAGCACGTTCTTGATCTATATGTAGCTGATTATAACTTTGAACAAAATGAACGGGATTTACTTTCAATAAATATGACGATGCTGACGGAATTAGCCAATCAAGCTAAACGCTTTATTACGAATGCTAAAACATTAGCTCACACTATTGATCAATCTCTGCAAGCTAGAGAATTGGCTGTATTGATATCAGAAAATATTAATGCTATCGATGAAGTAAATATTTTTGTGCTGACCAATATGTTCTATAATGCTAATAAACCAATTGAGCTATCGATCCCTGGAATAGAAACGGTAAATGTTCAGGTGTGGGACATAGATCGCATACTTCAAATCATTTTGGCTGAACAAGGAGTCCAAACGATCCATATTGATTTTGAGCAGGATTTGGGACAGTCGTTTGATATGATGTTTGTCCCCGGTTCTCAATATGAAGGCGAACAGAGTTATTTTACATGTTATGTAGGATTTATACCTGCAGGCTTATTGGCAAAAGCTTATGACCAATGGGGTTCCAAACTCGTTGAGCGAAATGTAAGATCCTTCCTGCAGGCTAAAGGTGGAACTAATAAGGGGATACTGAAGACTCTAAAGGACCCGAAAGAACGGCGCATGTTTGTCAGTTATAATAATGGAGTCTCTAGTGTGGCCCGTTCAGGTGACATCGAGAGAATAAATGGGAATGTTAACCTTTACCGTATTAAAGGGTTGACTGGATGGCAAATTGTGAATGGTGGACAGACGACAGCATCCATTCACCAGGCATATAAGAGTAATGTAGATTTAACGGATGTGTATGTTCAGGCTAAATTGACTATTCTGCATGTTGAAGCAAACCAAGAAAAGGATCAGCAGCTTCTTGAAGATGAGATGGTATCAAGTATTTCGGAGTATGCCAATACTCAGAATAAAATTAACAAGTCTGACTTGTTGGCCAATTCTAGATTTATGTCCGAACTAGAAAAGTTGTCGAGGAATACATGGATTCCATCAAATGATGGGAGAAAATCAGAGAGTAAATGGTATTTTGAACGTGCGAGAGGTCAATATGCAGTCGATTTAAATAGACGAAAACGTGGTAAGGAACAGAATGAATTTAAAAAGCACTACCCATCTGAAAAGGCTATTATCAAAGTTGACTTAGCTAAATATTTCATGTCATGTGAAGGTTTTCCTCACGTTTCAAGTAAAGGTGGAGAAGAAGCCTTTAAGCGGTTTATGGAGCAAAACAAACAATATTGGAAATACGATAAGGATGATAATGATGAAGTCATTCCACTGAGTGAAGTCACCCTTGAAGTCTATCAACAACTAATAGCAAGGACGATTATTAATTTCCATGTGACTAATATTGTGGAATCCATGAGACTGCAGGGGTATAGAGCAAATGTAATTTATTATACAGTGGCTATGCTTCATCATATTTATGGAAACAAAATAGATTTAATTGATGTATGGAATCGTCAAGCATTATCTGATAAATGGGATGAAGCGATAATGGTTATTGCTAACAAGGCATTGTACTTCCTTCGTGAATCTGCAGGCGATAGAAACGTAACCCAATGGGCTAAACAGGAAGCATGTTGGGTGCAGTTCAAGGATGGGTATACGAAGCAGTTGAGTAATATCATCTAATTATGATTAGAAGGGCTTACTGCTTTATTAATTAAAACATTCAACTACCGTTCTAATAGGCGGGTATTGAGTGTTTTTTATTTGCGAAGGGATCTGCAAACGAGTTGATTTATTAGCTGAAAATTATGTATGCCGGCTAAAAGGGTAAGAATATAAGAATACAGAGAACATTAAATGGGTGATGGGATGAGTAAAGATTCTTACTTTTGGGCCGAACTGTTAACATGGTATACCGAGTATGGGCATCATCAATTTCCTTGGCGTAATACAAAAGACCCTTATCATGTGTTGATAGCTGAGTTTCTGCTACAGCAGACCCATGTACGCAAAGTCGAAGAAGTATATGAACAGCTGTTGATTAATTACCCCAATATAAGCGAATTAGCGAAGGCGAGTATTATATCATTGGAAGCAATCATAGCCCCAATTGGACTAATATACCGTGCATCATGATTAATAAAAACAGCTGAGATGATCTGCAACCATCATGATGGTAAGGTTCCGAATGATTATAATAAGTTAAGACAGCTGCCTGGAATTGGCGATTATATTGCAAATGCTATACTTTGCTATGCTTTTGACCAGCCGGTCGTTCCAATTGATACGAATGTTATTCGGCTTTTTACAAGGTATTTTGGTTATACATCGAAAAGTTCTAGACCTCCAATGGATAAAGAGTTAGCATCTAAAATAAGAGCTCATTTCGAAGGTATGGAAAGCACAAGAGAAGCTAATTTAGCAGTGCTCGACCTTGCAGGCCTAATATGCACCGCTAAAAATCCACATATAAGAGAGTGCCCATTATCCGAGTACTGTCTAAAATTTATATCGTGACTTGGACTTCAGTTGGAGAGTATGAGCATTCACGAACGTAGGGAGGTTCTTTTTGTGCTCACAAAAAAGAACCTCCTTTTCTCATGCCTATATACAATATATTTGTAATCTTCCACAGGAGGAAAAAGAAGGAAATGGGAAATTGATGTAGAATACTGAGTGTATGGGGGACTTTTATACTAATTTGGTAGGTGATGATATGGCTCTATTATGTCATAAACAAATGACTAAAATAGATAAAACAAAAATCAGCATTCATCAGACTGTTCGGGGGACGTATTCGGTTTTCAGAGATAGTTGCGGTGGAAAGTATTTTCAGATAGATACTTATGGCTCGGATGACAGGGAAATACCAAACAAAATAAGTCAGTCACTGCAGTTTGATGAGGAAACAGCGTTGTTTTTGATTCAATTAATAAAAAACGAATTTGAAATAAAATAATGTACATATTCTACATATATTTTGCTTGTCAGCACATTTTTTAGGGGTGATACTTAATGGCTTTATATTCAAACACAACTATTCCATTACCGAAAGGGCTTCAAGAGCACGAAGATATGGGGGGTCATTTGATAAAGAAGCACGTCAGTGTAACAGATTTAGACTTAACTCAGAGACTAACTGATGAACCTGAAATTAGTGGTGCTTCTCGATTTAATGATCTAAATACGGCAGAAAACGTAGTTAGAGAATTATTGATATCAAACCAGCAAAAAATAGAAAATTGGTTAAAAAACAGACCAGGGAAATTTCAAACAACTATTGTGCATAGAGCTACAGATATAAATGGTCGGGGAATTTTGCGAGGAAACACGTCATTTGATAGTTTGAATAATATATTGGTAGTGTTACGTCGTACGGGGAATGATGGTTTTATTTATACAGGGTATCCTACTTGGTAAAGGAGTATTTAAATGGAGCAAATTGATTGGTATGAGGAATTGCAAGACTTTCTTTTGTCTTATTTCAATCAAGATATGGGGTCTATAAAAGAGGCTTTAGACACTTTTGTTGAAAATAATGATATATCTTATAAAAATATTGTTGTTAATTCTCTTGAGGCTTTCAAAGTGGCTGACTGGACCTCGGAACAAAAAGAGCAATTTATATTAAACAATGTCTTCATAAACTTTCCAGCTATAAAGCTATCACCATTAGAATGGGTTGAGAAAATATATACAATATTGAAAAATGACCTAAACACTCAAGAGGCTGAAGTCAATACTGAGTTATTCAAAAAGGCAATAGGAGCTGCAGAAAATTTAATTGACGAAGATCATGTAATAAAGTATGGTGCTGTTTTCGGGATAAATGAAGCTGTAGAAGTTTTGAAATCTATACCCAAATTTTCAAAAGTTGATTTTATCAAAGTGCAAGAACGTATGCTTGACTACTATAATTCTTCAAGTACTAGCAGCAATGTAATAATCAAAAACAAGGATTCAGAGCCGACACCGTGGTATACCTCAGAATATAGCAATATTACTTGGAAGTTTTGGAATAGATATAGAAAATATTTGTTAGAAACAAAAAAGTGGGATAGTAGAACAGTTGACGGACTTGATATTTCTACAGAGGGAATTTTAAGAAGATTTGAACACCCTAAATTTAAAGAGGATTTTGGTATAAGGGGTCTTGTGGTAGGGGAAGTACAATCGGGTAAGACGTCAAATTATACGGGATTGATTTGTAAGTCTCTAGATCTAGGTTATAACTTAGTTATAGTATTAACAGGTATTCATGATGATCTTAGAAGTCAGACACAAATTAGGCTTGATGAAGAAGTGATAGGTAGAAAATCGGGAGAGCAAAGTAAGGGCTTAATTGGCGTCGGACTTATTGAAGAACTACAAATCCAGTGCTTAACATCACGTGATGAAGGAGGAGATGTAAACAGCAACTTATTAAGTCGGGTAGGTGTTTATCCAACTGAAGGAAATCCGCTTATCTTAGTTGTTAAAAAGAACAAGTATATACTAGAAGCAATAAGAGACTATTTTAAGAATAAAACTTCCGGTATTTCAATGCTAATGATAGATGACGAGGCTGATCAGGCGTCGATTGACACAAATAACCCAGAAAGCACTGAGAATGAGGAATATAACCCTACTACTATCAATGCTTTAATACGTGAAATTTTGATGCAGTTTAAACAGAGAGTTTATACAGGGTATACGGCGACTCCTTTTGCAAATGTGCTGATCGATCATCAATTATCACATGACAAGTATGGACCTGATTTATTCCCCAAGGATTTTATTGTTTCTCTGATAACACCACCGAATTATGTTGGGCCAAATACTATATTTGGGATTGATGGGTATCCAATTCTTAGGGAAACTAAGGATGAGATACAATTTAATATGAATGAAGAAGGTCTGCCTACCAGTTTGCCAAACTCTTTGCAAAAGGCTTTGAAATCGTTTGTTTTATCAACAGCAATAAGAGTTTTGCGTGGACAAACCTATGAACATAATTCAATGTTGGTACATATAAATCGATCAGTTAATTTCCAAAAGGTTCTGACTAGGCTGGTTCACGAGGAGTTAGAACAGATTAAAATTTACTTTAAATATGATGACAATAAAGAACAAAAGGATAGAATAATTGATGAGTTGAAAGGTTTATGGGAAGATGACTTTATAAAGACGACAACAACAATTTGTGGATCGAATAACGAGAATAATTGGGGTGATATCAACCAAATACTACATGAAGTAATTCAAAAAATTACTATTCAAATGATAAATGGCCAATCTACTGATAGTTTAAATTATAAAGAAAATGTTGAAAACGGACTATATGTAATAGCAATTGGTGGCGATAAGCTTTCAAGGGGATTGACTTTAGAAGGACTTACAACTAGTTATTATTTAAGATCGAGTAATATGTATGATACGCTAATGCAAATGGGTAGATGGTTTGGGTATAGAGATGGGTATGTTGATCTGTGTAGAATTTATACGTCACCTATTCTCATTGAAAACTATCGATATATTGCGAAAGCAAGCAATGAGTTAAGGGAAAATCTTAAGCTAATGGAAGTATGGGGAAAGGCACCTACTAGTTTTGGTTTGAAGATTTTATCACATCCTGATCTACAGGTCACCAGTCTGCTTAAAATGAAGGATGCGGTTGAAATTGCCGAATCATTATCTTTTTCAGGCTCGACCTCACAGACTGTTGTTTTTGAAGAGAAAAAGGAGATCATTGAGGGGAATTACTATGCCACCCAATCATTTATTAATGAGTTAGGAAAGCCCCAAGACCCAAAGAATGGGAATTATCTGTGGCATGTAAAACCAGAAACTGTACTTGAGTATTTAAATAAGTTTTCTACTCCTGAAAATGCATTAACTGTGAAAACCAATTTATGGTCAGATTACATAAAAGAGCAATTACAGCAGAATGAATTAACTAATTGGACTGTTGCTTTGATGTCCAATCAGCAAGAAAACGAGCATAGTTTCAAAGTTACTAGCAATCTTATTTGTAATCCGGCAAGCCGGCAATACCTCAACAGAATTGATGGAATAATATCAATAGGTACACTGTTAAGTCAAGGAGATGAGTTTCTTGACATTGATATTCAACAAGAAGCATCAAGAAAAATAAAAACTTTAAGGGCGTTGAGACCAGTAACTAATGCGTTATTGTTAGTATATCCATTAATAATTACAGATAAATTTGCAGTTGATGGGAAGAAACCGGCAATTAAAAGTTTGGATCAGAGAATTATTGGTTTAGCTGCTTGTTTCCCTTACAGTGAAACAGCTCAGACAATTAACTATGTTGCAAATACAATATACATTAGAAATAATGAGTAGTTATTTTAAGGTTGATTGACAATTTAGATTAAAAAAATACAAACAGCACAAACGATGGGTGAGAAGAGGCTGACTTGTAACTCTATGTATGATTTTTCGTCTCACTTAAAGTTAATGTTTCATATTCAAAAAGGCCTGCTTTTCCACTTTAAATGGAATTGTAGGTCCTTTGCAATTGATTTGGACTAACAATTATTGCGGATACTTTCATGACAAACTTTAGCAAAGTATTACTGATTACAACCAAACTACGCACTCTTCCACTAACTTAGCTTTGAAGGGAAAACATAAATTGTTGACACATTGTTGACGAACATCGTCAACAAGCAATAAAACGCAAACGAAAGGGACAATTTCAATTGGTTAAAATCCTTATAAATCAAAGGTTTTAACCAACTAATACAGAATACAAACAACTCCCACATGTTCCCGCATACGGTGCATGTGGAGTGCTGTTCACTATTGGTTTGGAACGGAAATAACGAATGAGAAGTTAATGTGGGATTGCCCTCTCTTCATTGAGAGGGTATTTTTTTGGCTTCACAAGGAAGCGGAAATTGGATGCTATCGAACACTCGGGAGTGGTTTACAGCTAATTGAATGTCTCTGTTCTCAATATTGGGTAGTACACAGCTTCTCAGCAACCAGACCAAGAAATTTAACGATACGAAGAGATGAATACCAATATACGGTACAATAGGTTTAGGTTATTGTTATGATGAAAGCTGTCTGGGGGTTAAATAAATGGAGCGAGAAGTATTATGGAAGTCGTTGATGATGAACGGTTCTATTGTTATGTTTTGGAGACAAAGCATATTAGAGAAGTATATTGAAAATATAAGAGAAGAAGGATTTGACGTATATCTCTTTGATTGTGAGTCATGGGATAAGAACACTTGTCTTTTGGAATTAGGTAATACTCTTGAGTTCCCAGATTACTATGGTAAAAACCTAGATGCATTTAATGATTGCCTTTCCGATATTATTCCTAATAATGAAGGCTTTGTATTAGTCTTCAAAAACTTCGACAAATTCAATGAACGAGATAAAGACACTGCATACCATGTGGTAGACATTATCCAAAATAATTCTTGGAGACTACTTGTTCAGAATGGCATTTTTGCATTCCAACGATCTACAGTTACAAATTCAATCGGTAGGAGCAAAGACTGTAGTGTGGAATATCGAAGAGTGGCTTAATAAGAGTAGGGGTCTATAGGGACTGGAACAAGATGAAGACTGTAAAATAGGGTGATGAGATGAAAAAGTATACTTGTCCTTGTTGTGGATACATGACTTTAGATGAACAGCCAACTGGTACTTATGAAATATGTAAAATTTGTTTTTGGGAAGATGATGGTGTGCAGTTTGACGATCCAGACTATGAGGGTGGGGCAAATAAAGTATCATTAAGACAAGGGCAGAAAAACTTTATAGAGTTCGGGGCATGCGAAGAACGTTGCATACAGTTTGTTAGGAAACCCAATGACGATGATGTGCGTGACCCCCATTGGCTTCCTTTATCGGATGTACATAAGATCAATTTTGAAGAAGAATAATGTCGTGAGGATAGGACTCCATCGTAGTAGTATTAATTTTTCTGTTTTCAAAGGACAAAGGTTCAAGAGGTTCTACCTATCGGATAAGTACTAGTAAAATAAGGTCATTTTCTATTCTAGTGACCAGCACGCACCCCATGTGGAGTCGGTGGTAATGATGACGTATTGTGGTTTAGATAAGACAATTAGAGGTTAGACCACAAAATATTGTGGTTTTTGGAACGGAATTGAACAAAAACCGGGGCTGAAAACTACAGTTTTTGGCCCCGGTTTTTTGGCTCTTCCACGGATATGCGGGGCGCGTTAAACGGTATCCGATTTGCACGGGAAAGCAGTTTGCCTTTTCTGGGCACTTGCGGAGGCTTCCAGCATATGATTATTGGGTTTGCCCGGAATGTATTGGAGCTTGCGGAAGCCGATCATGCCGAAGAGAATCCCACAGTTTCATTTAAAAGCAGGGTCCACCCGTTAATTTGAGCATTTATTCAAAGATCCATATAATAATACATATGGTTAAAAGTTCTATCGATTTCCTTCCAGAAAGGAGATTCAACATGAGCCTAATCAAAGAATATTTGATGATCGTCCCCGAAGAGGAACTAGCGGAATGGACGAATAAAGGATGGGTCGAGGATAAGTCGTTTACGGATTTCGAGTACTACGCGGAAGCTGGCGAAACGGTGCTGCTCGGTAAGCCTGCGACCCTCCTCGATATCGAGCCGGACAGCCTGGTAGGCAAAACGATCCTCGATTTCTCGTCCCATCTGGGTTCGTACGGCATGGGCGGTCCGGGATTTTTCGGTTTGCTGATGGAAAGAGACGGAGCTCGGGAATATCTGGTCTACACGGTATGGGCGTCGGGGGAGTACATTACGATCGACGATCGGGTCATCGAGTGTCATATTAACTATAACGAGGCGTACCATCCCTGGATTTCTCAATGGGCCGGCGAAAGTGAAAAGAACCAGTGGGACGATCTTTCCGGCATTTTAAAAGGAAGCGTCATCACGGGAGTTTCGCTTACGGAAGACGAGCTTCGGATCGAGATTACATCAAACGCGGCCGCCCATTCGATAACTTTCAACAAATACAAGGACACGCTGCCTCCACACGGTAACGGAGAGCCCAGAAAGCCGGCTTTTGCGGAAGGAGTCATCGGGACGTCTATCGTTTTTTGCCATGAGTATGCTGTGCTGCATGTGTGAGAGCAGGAGCGTCAATGGAAACCGATAATTGCGACCTGAACCATCAAACGGTGTCAAGGAGAAGAAGTCGGAGGTTATTGACGACTTTACGATCAAGTATCATGCGAACGGAGACAAACCCGATTACAGTGACCAGCACTCACCCCATGTAGAGGCTGTTTGCTCCTTAATTTATAAGGATTTTTGAGTACCGGAATCAAATAGACCGCATGCCTTTGCCGGCAGTGCGGTCTATTGTTTTTATTGGACAGCAAGCGCTACGATAAGCGCATCAACGGTTAGGATAAGGCATCATCGCGTCTAACACTGTGCCTATAATAAAAGTGTGAAACTGGAACAGGAACATAGTCTACAATCGTTGCAGGAGTGCGGTATAGTAATCGTTACCGTTTCGGTTATCCAGTTTTTCCGCTGTGGCGAGAGCGTCTTGCTGGAAGTGCTTCGCAAGCAGCGTTACCTCCCCGGACTGGTGTTCACACGGGTGTCCTGCCGGAAGCTTGACCTGGAACCGGATGGATTCTCCCGCCAGCTGGCGGAACAGCTTGGCCGAATAGGCGTTGAATATCATCCGGTCGACCGGGTTCTCATGATCGAGAGAGGAGGCAATATACTCTTCAAAGACCTCCAGCGCCTTGATTGGATCAGTCAAGGTCAGGTAACCGATGTGCTCTCCCTGATGATACAGAAAATCGCGGTTACCCCTTACCAATTGTAAGCCTTTCTTCTGAAGCTTATCTGCTTCCTGCTGACGGCCCAGCCGCAGGAGAGGGAACAGCACCTTCGTGATGGTCACATGAGGCACCTCGCCGCAGCTCATTTTACCTTTGAGAATCGGTTCGGCCGCCTTCACGGTTCCTTCGTCGTCTCCCCGCTTCGCCAGAAACTCGACAAGGCGGTTTTGCTCACAGGCCGGACAATCGCTCATCTCATCCCGATCCATGGCTTGCACGATATCCCATTCTGCCTGAGAATGGTCCAGTTCTCCAAACTCCGCGAAGATGTGCGCCCGGTAGTAGTGATAGGAACGGCTGCTATAGCCTTCGGCTGCAAAACGTATCTTCATGTCCTCCAGCAGGTTCTCGATCTGAACACGGCTAATATCTGCAAAAGAGGTGATGCGATCCAGAACCCACTTGTAGGACCACAGCAGGGTGAAGCTATCAAACTGGTCCGGATTTTTGTCATACTGTCCCAATTGCCAGGAAAAGGCGACCAGCGCCTTCATTGGATAACCGTAGAAGCTGCCCGTCTCTACGATTTCGCTGCGTGCCTCAAAACCCTGATCGAGATCTCCTGCGGCATCTGCCACCCGTACCGCCTGCTCCAGCAGTTCCAGCTTAGCCTTTCCGCCTGGCATGTCATAGGCTTCGTCTATCAGCTCTTCAAAACTCATCCCGGTAAGGTTCATCTATTCGTCTCCTCCTGTTGAATGACTGGCCGTCATACCCCAATCAATAAATTGAATAATGCCTTTGTTCAGAAGCATTGTCTCTAGGCGGTTCATCGGATAATGTCCCATCATCAGCGCATTACAGTACAGCATCTCGATAATGGAAGGCAGCATTGCCTTGTGTGCCGGATGAAATGCCCGCTCAATGACAGGATTGTTCAGGTTAAAATAAAGCGTTGCGTACGCTGTATCTTTTAACGAAGCGCCCAGGCTGCCCAGAACGGAGGACAGAGCGTCGGTGCTCACTTCTTTGGTTGCCTCCATAACCCGCCATTGAGCGGACTCCTGAGACAGCGTGTAGAGTACAGGAATCTCCTCTGGCTTGAAGCGGCGAAGCTGCACCTGGCAGCGGAATTTCTGCAGCACACTATCTGCCAATCTTACGGATTCATAGTAGTCAAGCCGCTCTTGGGGTGTAATATCGGTAAAAGATAACGACACCTCCTCCGGCAGTAGCCGTTCTGTCTGCACGTCCGGATCAATTAGGGGCAGCAGGGACAGCAGCTCGGCATCATAAATATACCCGCCATTCACCACCAGCATGGATTGGGCCGCAGCCACATGGGTAATCTGGCGGTACTCGTCCAGCGTAGCAGTAAAGTAAAGAGGGGATTGCTGCTTCAGCTCGCCAAGCGGCTTCGTGCCAAACGTGCTCTCAAACGGGAGCCACTCGTGAATAATCGAGTAGAAGGACGAATCTTCCACCGCGAGGGCCTTCATGGATAAGGCATGCAGGGAAATGATGGATTGCAGGCGATCCGGATCATACTCTGCCATCCGCATCAATTCCTGACGAATGGTGTTCCCCAGCTCTTCACGCACCTGCTCCAGCTGGACGTTCTCATAGAAATGCTCCCGGGAAGCGGTCGGCTGTAGATCATCGGTCCAGATCATGCATTTGACGAAGAACGCCCAGTCCGGCAGGACATTATCGGCGGCTTCGGAGACCAGCATGTGCTTCAAGTACACCCGGTGATTGCGTTTGGCGCCCAAGTTCACTGCATGCGGCAGGATGAAGGCGATGCCTCCCGTCCGGCCGGAGGAGGTATGCAGAGGAATGAAATCCCGGAACGTCTCCCCAAGCACCTGCTTACCAAAGGCCAGCACCTCGCTGCGATGCTTCCGGGCCAGCTGCGGATCTTTGACCCAAGGCGGGGAAGGCGGATTAATCAAGCGAGTGGTGTGATTGGACACCAATTGGATGGGATAAGGCAGCAGGGCTCCATAATGGAACAGCCATTCTTGAAGATTGCCTTCCTTGAAGTACGGTTCGGAGCCTTCTTTGCAACGCAAAAAAACTTTGGTTCCCGGAGCATGTATCCCTTCGAGCTTGCGGATCGTATAGGTTCCATCCGGCTTCCCGCGCCATTCCAGTGCAGGTCCGCCCTTGGCGGATTGTGTAACCATGACGATATCGTCACTCACCATAAAGCAAGACAAGAGCCCGATGCCAAACCGCCCGATAAAAGAGGTGTTGGTCTGGAGAAAGTCCTCGCCCCGCTTGGAGGATTGTCCGATCATAGCCAGGAACTCATGAATTTCCGACTCGTCTAATCCTATCCCGTTATCTTCTACTAATAAGGTCGCCCCGGTTGAAGTCTCGCTTACCTCGACATGAATCCTGCCATCGTATCCACCCTGAGAATAAGCCTGCCGTGCAGTAATCGCGTCTACGCCATTTTGCAGCAGCTCCCTCAAGAATACCTTCGGGCTGCTATACAAATGGTTAGACAAAATGTTGATCATACCGCTTAAGTTGACCTGAAAACGATATGTATCCTGGGTTTGATTATTCATTTATGTTCTCCTATTCTGTAATAATTGCGCTTATCATCCACAGGAGGACAACCGTATTGTCCTTTATGCCAATAACAGACCGTTATGTATGCGGATGCCGCTCTATATATTACCCCCGAGCTGCTTATCAAGAAACAAATATTGACAATATACTTCCACATATATACACAATCCCTAATTGCCACTTTGTAATGCTGAATAATTTTTTGCTATGATTGCCCATCAGGGATTCCATTAAATAGGCAAGATGTGTTGACGTTGCTTATTCCACATATGTGGAGTATGTAGCTTTGTTGATTAATCAAATGGCCGGGGAATGACCTCATGTGAAATCGGCCGGATATGTAGGATCAGATGAGAAGTTGTCTATTTTCGTATTATATTAAAATCATTCGTGCATTACCCATATTTAGACTTTCCCTTCCTGTTGTTATTATGAAAGCTGTTACAGCAAGTAATTGGCGGATTAGTGTGGTCAGCAGATGCAAGGCTGCATCAAATGTCACGGCTGTAAATAATCGAGGTCTTCTACCCGTCCGCTATTGTGAATGCGTTTTCAAACCTTGTCTGCCATTTATATTCGGAGGGAGGTGTTTGTATTGACCGTTAAGCCAGACCTGACGTAACCAGAGGAGTGAATATTAGGAAATACGATATCTTCATCCAAAACAACATATTAATTGGGGTGACTCTAAAACGAGACTTTAGAGGTTTCCTTAAGAAAAGGAGTCAAACTAAGATGAACAGTCGAAAATGTGTAATCAACATCTCCCGCCTCCTCATCGTCATCATGTTGTTCTCCGTATTCACATATGCTCCCGTCCCAGCTGCTGCGGCCGGAGACGAACTGTCAGTTGAACTGAACGACCTCATTGCTCAAGCCGAAGCGTTAAAAACCGGCAATCAGGAATTCCCGCTCCAAGTCAGTCAGTCTGTCTATGGATCCGTCTATGGTTCCGATGTGAACCGAGCTTTTCCTTGGGTGCATGTCGACGAACTCCAAGCTCTTAATAATGCTCTGGAGTTCGCGCGCAAAGCGGACACTCCCACCGCCGAAGCTATAGCGATTCTTAAAGAAGCAATCGTGGTTTTTACTGGAAAGATCAAATCAGACGGTTCCGATCCCTATTTCCGTCTTGATCCGGGTCCTGGTAAAGTTCCTGTGAAAGTTACTTCGCCCACTAATAACTGGACTGCAAGAACTCCGCTTGACAATCGTGTCCCCGCCGACTTTGCCGGTGGCACATTCAAAATGATTCCGTATCCTTTTGCAGATTCCCAGGGCAAAGCTGAAGTGCTCCAGATTAATTACGCCCATAGCGGAAAAAGCACGTTCGGCGGCATAAGTATTGAATCTCCGTTGTCCCCGGCCGTAAATATCACAGAGGGTTCAACGATTGAATTCGATGTCTACTATCCCAAGAGCGCGCAGGGCAAATACATGAGGTGGAGAATCAGAAATACTAACACTAACCTCGATACCTACCTCAGGGATTACCAGTACAACAACCTGAATCCTGACTGGGTTGGCAGCTACAACGGTGAATCCTGGTTGAAGGCTCATCACAGCATTACCGCCTCAACGGGCAATTCCTCGAACTTTATTCTTGAGCTTCATGGCGAGAATGCCCGTCCTGCGGAAACCGGAATGCTGCTTGTCGCCAACATCCAGATTACTGCACCTGATCCTAACGGCATTGCGCTTCCCGACGTAGTCAACAAGGAACACCAGAGTGCCGTAGCGCCTCTAAAGAGTGTATACAATAAGGAGAATGGCCTGTTCATGGTCGGTGCGATCGGAACCGGAGCCGTAACCGGAACCAGAGCCAATCACTATGAAATCTTTGTCGACGGCAACAATCTGAAGGCCGATGGAACGCATCCCCGGGGCCCCGAATGGCTGAAAAGCGTTAACGGCGAGGCCCTGAGCGGCGCAACTACTACCCCTGGCTTAGCGGAATACAGCTTCCCGACCAACGCTTATCAGGCGATCAGGGATTCCGGAACTCCCGGACAGTACAAGTCTCACGGCCATGTTCTGGCATGGTACAATCAGGCCCCTGGATGGATGACGCAGATTATTCCCGCGAACCTTTCCTCCGGGTATAATGGCTCGACCGATTTCTACGGACTGGGCAACGGCGTTACAACTACAGTTAAGGTAGACAAAGAAATGGCGAGAAGAGTGCAGTTTAACCACACCATGTATGTGATGCGGCACTTCCTGACCACAGATACGAAGTACGGCTCAAGCGTATCCCGTGGAGTCATCCCCTTCAATTCATGGGATGTACTCAACGAAGAGGTTCACGAAAGCCGCCACAGCGAACTCATCCCCACGAATGCGAACAGCTGGAGAACGAGCCTGAAACACACCAACTGGCTTGCTGCAATGTCGGATGATCAAATTGGCGGCGACATCACGGAGCATTACGTATACCTGCTCTTCAAAAACGCACACATCGCTGCTCCCAACGCCAAGATGGCAGCAGCTTACAAGGCCAATTACGCGAACCTTCCAGAGTACATGAAGCTCGACGGGCACGACAACAACGGCAGTATTGACGCTTACATCGTTGACAATCCTCCGAAGCTGACCTACAACGATTACGGACTCGCGACCCGCAGTAAAGCGAGGACCGTCTACAACATG
This sequence comes from Paenibacillus diazotrophicus, assembly GCF_042610465.1. Lineage (NCBI taxonomy): Bacteria > Bacillati > Bacillota > Bacilli > Caryophanales > Paenibacillaceae > Paenibacillus > Paenibacillus diazotrophicus. The sequence continues at coordinate 60,659 of NZ_JBGJZN010000010.1, read as the reverse complement.
GTTCTCGAATTAAATACCGCATGGCGCTCCGATCCGCTGTATGACGGAAGACCCCTGATCGAAGACATCGGTATCCAGGGACATGACGCGGTGGGTAAGACTCTTGCAAGCGATAACCAATATGCGATGGCCCTCTATGCCTCTCTCATTGACCGGGGCCTGCTATCTGGTATTACCTATTCTGAGCTTGACCTTAAGGTGCCGACTGATGCTCCCGGAGGAGGCGCGACCGCTCCTGCTGTGCTTAATGTCAGACAGTCGGATGCTCTTGGTTATGAGTACGCGCTGCTGTACAAAATGTTCAACAAGTTCGCCCCGTATATCGATCACATCATCAGTTGGGGCGTATCAGGTTCAGGATGGCAGGGAAGCTATGTCCTGTTTGACGGTCAGAGCAATGCTAATGCCGGCTACTATGGCGCTATGAATCCGGACAGATTCATTCTTGGACATTCGTATCTGGATGGTTACTTTGCAGGCGAATATGAGACAATCCGGAACGATGCCATTGACCTTGGCGATCTTGGAGTCTATAGACCCGGCAGTGTGAATGCGGACCTCAGCAGCTTGACTCTGAGTGCGGGAACACTCCAGCCGGCGTTCAACGCAGCAACCACCGAATACGATGTTTCCCTGCAGGATGCTGGCAGCATTACCGTGACAGCGGCGGCGGCAGACAGCAGATCATCCATCAAAGTGAACGGCACGGGGGTTGCCAGCGGTACAGCTTCCGGAGCTATAGCGCTTACACCAGGTACAAGAACGGATATAAAGGTTGAGGTAACAGGTGCAGACGGCAGGGTCAAGACATACACCCTAAAAGTAACCAATAGCAAGACAGAGACTCCGTCCACCCCCGGTTCCGTAACACCATCTTCAACGCCTGCACCTGTAGCACCAGTTGTTCAGGATCAAAAAGTAACCATGCAGACAACGGTGGAGAATGGAACCGCATTTGTTAAGGCGCTGGATCAGGCGAAAGTAAAGGAATTTATGGAGAAAAATGTTACCCTAGACATACCAGTGGCGCAAGGAGTGAATTCATACTCGGTAGGCTTGCCAACTGCAGCACTGACAAGCGGAACTAAGGATGACAAACTCACGATTTCCACTGTGCTGGGTAAGGTAGTAATACCCGGTAACATGTTGACGGGCACAACTGAAAGCAGCAGCAAGGAAGTAGCGCTGGAGATTGGAAAAGGCGACAAGTCCAAGCTCCCTGCGGAAGTGAAGGCGGCTCTTGGCGATAGGCCGATCATACAGCTTAGTCTTAAGGTGGATGGAAAAGAAACGGTCTGGAGCAATCCCAGTGCACCTGTAACCGTATCCGTTCCTTACATGCCGTCTGCGGATGAATTGAAGAATCCCGAAATGATTGTTGTCTGGTGCATTGACGGAAGCGGGGATGTTCTAACAGTACCGAGTGGACGTTATGCTCCCAAGACCGGTATGGTTACCTTCACAACAACTCATTTCAGCAACTACGCAGTAGCTTACGTGTCCAGGACATTTACAGATCTCGGAACGGCTGTATGGGCCAAGAACGCGGCCGAAGTACTTGTGTCAAAGGATATTCTCAAGACAGAGGGTCATGTATTCAATCCGTCAACCGATATCACAAGGGCAGATTTCCTGTACTCCCTTGTCAGAGCACTTGACTTGACTGCAAGAGTAAATGGGAATTTCAGCGATGTACAGAAGAGTACTTATTACTATAATGAAATTGCAATTGCCAAAGCTCTTGGTATTACGAATGGCATAGACAATGACAGATTCGGCAGCACCTCTAAGATCACAAGACAGGACATGATGGTGTTGACCGAAAGAGCCTTGAAACTTGAGAAGAAGTTGAATAACCAGGGTGAGGCTGCGGATTTGGAGAGATTCTCCGACAAGTCCGAAGTTGCCTCCTATGCGGTGAACAGCGTAGCTGCGATGGTTAAGGAAGGGTTGATCGAAGGCAGCGGCAACAAAGTCAATCCGACTGGAAACACAACCAAAGCAGAAGCTGCAGTGTTCCTCTACAGACTGTATAATAAGTAAGAATTTCGCATAAGGATGATAGAAACCGTGACAGCTATTGCTGTCGCGGTTTCTGCTATGTGTATCAATATATGTCTCTGACCATTCCCCAAATGTAGTTCTTGGAGGACTTATAGAGATAAATGCCGAAATTTATCAATTAAGAATAATATCCCTGAAAAGTAGTCTAAAGACACAAAGTGTGTATCGTTTCATTTAAATAGTTAGAGGGAGATAAATTGTATGCTTTCTGAAAAGTATAAGGAAAATTGTTATGAACATATTGAAGGTTCAGTTCATTATTGTAATGGAGATTTAAAGGTTTTTAAGGGGAACGAGCTAAGCATAGACTATTCCATTATTGATAGTATGGAATTTAACGCGAATAGTAGCGTATTTGATGATAAAACTTATAAATTGAAAATGAATTCTGAGGTCTTCGAGAAAACATTTCATATCTTAAACACATTATTGTACAAAGAGAACATTAATTTCTATAGGATCATCTCTGGCGGTGAAAAGACATATAACAGTGAAAAAGCAAACTTATATTTAGATTTAATGCATGCAATCTCGACAAGATTAATCATTTTCCACGAATTAGGCCATATTTATAATGGCCACTTAGATTATTATCAGACTTTTAAAACAGGAGCCCAGGGATTATCCCTTTTCCTGAATTCAAGTGAAAATCAATTACCTCCTTTAGAGAGTCAAGTACTCGAGATGGACGCAGATGCTTTTGCTGCTACAAGAATAATAGGTCAGTTCACCTTTTCACCAAACATCGAAGCCTACAATAAGATTATTCCTGATCTATTTAAGCACCATATTCATTCCTTAATTTTGGTAATTATTAGCTCATGTATTACATTTAGCATTATGGGATTGGGACGAAAGAGAGAACCAGGAGACTATCTGAGTTCTAAATATTTGCCGCTTAGAACAAGACAGGATTATTTTGTCAGGTGTGCTCTGAATGCTTACAAGATATTGAATGATGATCAAACGATTTATCAGGAATCAGAATTATTAGATATTAATTTCTATAGAGAGGTATTATTTAATGTTGAACAGTATGTGAATTTGTATTATCAAGAAGCTTTAGGAATACACAAGGATGATATGAATTCAAGTAACAACAAGAATGAATTAGACGAAGTGTTAATTAAGCATGCAGATTTTTTGGAAGACTTTTGGTCTATAGAAATGAGAAGTAAGTTGTTACCATTTGCCCATTTGGGTTTGGCTTATTAAACGGAGATAATTTGTCTTAATCATAGATTACGAATTTCCCTTGTTCATGCAGCTTGTTTATGGAAGTCATCATATGATTGATTTGTTCATCGGAATGTCTTTCCCACGCACTTAATTCAGCTACGATTTTCAGTGGTGATTTAGATCGATAGGAGCGTGTCGGGTTCCCGGGAAATCTTTTGTCCGTTACGTTAGGGTCATTCTCAAATTCACCTAATGGTTCTACAATATATATTCTTTCTTTCGATGTAGAGGCCGCTAATTCGGCACCCCATTTAGCAGCCTCTAATGTTGCTGTGAAATAGATATGGTTGGATTTTTTATCTTGGTAATTCGATAAGTGTTGTGGTTCTAAATGATCGCCAATGTTCAATTCGGCTTTTGTCCCGTGGAAAAATGGCCCCATATCCAAGACATCTTTCTTGTCCTCCATTTTAGTACACCTCTTTTATTGGATTTGTATACAACAGTATAAGTTAGGAATTTCCAAAAGAGTAGTCTACAAATCATTTTTATAAAGCGTTATAATGAAAGTAGAGGAAAGGTTATCGGTCGACGGTAGCGATTCAAACTTAATGAGTGAGGAACGAAAAGCACGGTGATGGAATCGAACCATTGCTTTTTTTTGCGTTCTTTAAGGCGGCTCCGGCAAGCACCCTGTGCACATTTGGCAGATACCTGAGATATAGCAGGATAATAAAAAGCACAGGGCAGCTGTTATAAGCTACCTTGTGCTAATTGCTGTTGGAAATGAAGATACTATTCTTCCAATCTCCAGATATGCTTATCCGCCCGGAACGGCAGGCAAGAACATGCGCCAAAAATTCCGATCGCAAGAAATAGCAAGGCTGCTCCGGAGCCCTTTCCTGTTCCGACTAGTGCGACCCACAGGCTGTCTATCGACTGCACGGCCATAAAGGGTTCAAACACCCTGTCAACCAACACACCACCGCACAGATATCCCACAGGAATGGTGAAAAACTGTAAGGTATTCCTCGCCGAATAGACACGCCCCTGCATCTCAATCGGGATGGTTGAGCGGAAAAGTACATCCATATTAGCGTTCATAACCGGAATGAATACCCATCCGAGGATGGCGCCCAAACACCACACAGGTGTACTTCTGCCAAAGGCAAGGATGAAATTCTCGGAGCTCATGGAGAAGAGCAGGCAGTTCAAAATGACCCGAACCCGGCTTTTAGGCGGCGGCAGAATAGCAACCGAAAGGCTTCCGACCATCATGGCTATCCCAGTAACGGTGTTGACCATACCCAGCGCGAACTCGCCGCCGCCAACACGTGAGAGCATCATTGCGGGCAGGGCAGCATTAAAGATCGAGGCGGTAAAATTGATCACGGCCAAAAAAAGGATCAAATCCAGAATGCCCCGGTTGTCCCGGAGATACCGCAAGCCGTTTTTGGCAGATTGTAATATTGTCTCGCTTCCCGTGCTGCTTCGGGTTGGAACTGGCGGGATATGGACAAAGCATAGCAGCGCCATGAATGCTGTAATAAATGTAATCAAATCAAACAGGATAACAAACCGGATACTGGCAAAGGAAAGCATTGAAGTGGCGAGTATAGGCGTCAGTATGGTAACCAGCGAATTGGAAAAGGAGCGCATCCCGCTAACCTTCTGGTAGTGTTGTTGCGGAGCCAACAGGCTGATTGCTACATCCGACGCCGGCTGCTGTACAGTGTTCATAAGTCCAGTTAAGGTATTAATCAAATACAGATGCCAAATCTGGAGTGTACCCGTTGTCAGCAGAATAAGGACCGTAATGGTACAAAGTGCCGCAAAGCTGTCACTGATCAGCATGGTGGCCTTCTTGTTCCACCGGTCGCTCAGTGCACCTGCGAAGATACTTAGCAGGACATAGGGTGCGTAGGAACAGATAACCAATAGCGAGCTGGTAAGAGCTGACCCTTGCTGCTGATAAGACCAGATCACCAAGGCAAAGGCGGTCATTGCACTACCCAGTGCTGAAAAGGACTGTGTAATCCATAAAATCAGGAAAGTCCGAAGCTCCCTGATGTTCGTTTTAAATGTTTGTATCATGACTCTGCTCCTCTTTCAAAGAATTCTTAACGATTCAATGAAAGTGCAAAGCCGAACGGACGAACTGTAATTCGCTCCGTGCAGTTTCGTCCGGTTCAGACCTTGCACGGAGCAGTGCCACTGCATATTTTCATGTGTATTCTCCTTCTTTATCGCCCGAATTTGAATTTACCTAATAGTAAATTCTTCTTTATTTTACCATGTGCAATCCCTGAAAATAACTATATAATTGCAATTCAAAAGATGCACATTTATTGGCTGCGCATGCTTCTCACGGGGTTATGATATACTTTGTTTTACAAGTTCGTTTACTACTTCGGGATAAAGAGTTGTCCCGGTATAAATAGAGAGGTTTTGAATATGACAAATAACTTTTGGCTTGATTTACCACGGCCTTTTTTCATACTGGCGCCCATGGAGGATGTGACGGATGTGGTGTTTCGCCATGTCGTAAGTGAAGCGGGCAGACCGGATGTGTTTTTTACGGAGTTTGCGAATTCAGAGAGCTATTGTCACCCGGAGGGGCACCATGCGGTACGCGGGCGTTTGACTTTTACAGAAGATGAACAGCCCATTGTAGCGCATATCTGGGGAGATAAGCCGGAATACTTCCGTCAGATGAGCATCGGGATGGCTGAGGAAGGCTTCCGGGGCATTGATATTAATATGGGTTGTCCTGTAGCGAATGTAGCAGAGAACGGGAAGGGAAGCGGCCTGATCTGCCGTCCTGAACTCGCAGCGGAGATCATTCAGGCCGCAAAGGCCGGAGGGTTACCGGTCAGTGTCAAAACAAGGCTCGGTTTCACGGACATCGACGAATGGCGCGGCTGGTTAACCCATATTTTACAGCAGGACATTGTGAATCTGTCCATTCATCTGCGCACCAGAGAGGAAATGAGCAAAGTAGATGCCCACTGGGAGCTGATTCCGGAGATCAAGAAGCTTCGTGATGAGGTGGCACCCCATACCCTGCTGACCATTAACGGGGATATTCCCGATCGTCAGACTGGTCTAAGGCTCGCTGAAGAGTACGGTGTGGATGGGATTATGATCGGGCGCGGTATTTTTCAAAATCCGTTTGCCTTTGAGCAGGAGCCTAAGGAGCACAGTAGTGAGGAATTGCTTGATCTGCTGCGGCTGCATCTGGATCTCTACGATCAATACGCAGGACAGGTCCCACGTTCGTTCAGTCCGCTTCAACGATTCTTCAAAATCTACGTCCGCGGCTTCCGCGGGGCAAGTGAATTAAGAAATAGCTTAATGAACACCAAGTCGACAAGTGAAGTGCGTTCGCTGCTTGATGAGTTTGGGGGTAGGGAGCAGGCCGGGGCTGAGGATGGTGGAGCTTAAGCTGCTATATATTCAGCATTTTATTCGGAAGTTGGGATAATCCGGAGATTCAAATGATCGAGTCAGGGCTGTAGCAGCCTTGGCTCTTTTTACTTTTTCACAGAATTGTCTGTCTTAATAACATAAGAGCGTCTACTTAGCGTTAGAAATCTCTAAATTTTTAATAAAAAATTAAAGGAACACAAAGCTTTATGTCGAAACTTTAGACTTAGTTAACTATGAAAGGACGGATATCTATTAATACTATGAAATTTCTAAAAAAGACATTGATGTTGCTCCTTTGTATGCTCATTCTATCTGGAGGACTCACTAATTTCCAAATGATGGGGGTTGTATCTGCAGCGGCATCAACAGTGACTTTTAACGCGACTGAAACTAACGCAGGCGTATGGGACGACGGGATTGCTGAGGATGGCGATGGGGGTTCTTATAATATTCCTAACCGTACTTTACAATTTTTTAATATCAGCGATACTAACGGTACATTAATTCCAAAGATATTAGTACATGGAGATTCGTATGCGCATGACTTTTTCAATGCACTTTCGAGCTATGATGCTGTCTTAAGTAATAATGGCTGGAAAGGAATGGGGATAAAATCAGCAGATGGATCAGAGTTTCAGATCAATGGTTTCTTTTATTCAAATTATGGTGAGGTGGCTCCGATTACAATTACCGTAGTTGGATACCGCGACGGGATTATAGTTACGAACGCTTCATTTCAAGCAGATGAAGTGATAGATGGATATGTATCCAAGAACGTCTTCCTGAATGAAAGTTTTGATAACGTAGATGCAGTCCTTCTGTATTCAAGTACTCCAAGTTGGCACGGGATTAATAATATCGTGATTGACGACGCAGTTGTTCCAGTGCCAATTACAGACTTTGCAAGCACAGCGAAGACGAGTACAAGCGCAACGTTTGGCTGGACGGCAGCAAGTGGAGCGACAGGTGTAAGCATTCAGCGGTCGCCAGCCGGAGCGAACACCTGGACCACAGCGACGACGGGTGCCATTGCAGTGAATGCGGGAACAGCGACCGTGACGGGATTAAGTCCGGCAATGAGCTACGACTTCCGGCTCGTGGTCACAGGCGGGGCGAATGCAGGCAACTCGAATACGGCAAGTGCGACGACTGACGCAGCGCCAATTACCAACTTTGCAAGCACAGCGAAGACAAGCACGAGTGCAACGTTTAGCTGGACGGCAGCGAGTGGAGCGACAAGTGTAATCATTCAGCAGTCGCCAGCCGGAGCGAATACCTGGACTACAGCGACGACGGGTGCCATCGCAGCGAATACGGGAACAGCGACCGTGACGGGATTAAGTCCGGCAATGAGCTACGACTTCCGGCTGGTGGTGACAGGCGGGGCGAATGCGGGGAACTCGAACACGGTAAGTGCGACGACTAACGCAGCACCAATTACTGACTTCGCAAGCACAGCGAAGACAAGCACGAGCGCAACGTTTGGCTGGACGGCAGCGAGTGGAGCGACAGGTGTAATCATTCAGCAGTCGCCAGCCGGAGCAAATACCTGGACAACAGCGACGACCGGTGCCATCGCTGCGAATGCTGGAACAGCGACCGTGACGGGATTAAGTCCGGCAATGAGCTACGACTTCCGGCTGGTAGTGACAGGCGGGGCGAATGCGGGGAACTCGAACACGGTAAGTGCGACGACTAACGCAGCACCAATAACTGACTTCGTAAGCACAGCAAAGACAAGCACGAGCGCAACGTTTGGCTGGACGGCAGCGAGTGGAGCGACAGGTGTAATCATTCAGCAGTCGCCAGCCGGAGCGAATACCTGGGCCACAGCGACGACCGGTGCCATCGCAGCGAATGCGGGAACAGCGACCGTGACGGGATTAAGTCCGGCAATGAGCTACGACTTCCGGCTGGTGGTGACAGGCGGGGCGAATGCGGGGAACTCGAACACGGCAAGTGCGACGACCGACGCAGCGCCAATTACCAACTTTGCAAGCACAGCGAAGACAAGCACGAGCGCAACGTTTAGCTGGACGGCAGCAAGTGGAGCGACAGGTGTAATCATTCAGCAGTCGCCAGCCGGAGCGAATACCTGGACCACAGCGACGACGGGTGCCATTGCAGTGAATGCTGGAACAGCGACCGTGACGGGATTAAGTCCGGCAATGAACTACGACTTCCGGCTGGTAGTCACAGGCGGAGCGAACGCGGGGAACTCGAACACGGCAAGTGCGACGACTAACGCAGCACCAATTACTGACTTTGCAAGCACAGCGAAGACAAGCACGAGCGCAACGTTTGGCTGGACGGCAGCGAGTGGAGCGACAGGTGTAATCATTCAGCAGTCGCCAGCTGGAGCAAATACCTGGACCACAGCGACGACGGGGTCCATTGTAGCGAATGCGGGAACAGCGACCGTGACGGGATTAAGTCCGGCAATGAGCTACGACTTCCGGCTCGTGGTCACAGGCGGAGCGAATGCGGGGAACTCGAACACGGTAAGTGTAACAACTGACGCAGAACCAATCACCGACTTTGCAAGCACAGCGAAGACAAGTACAAGCGCAACGTTTGGCTGGACGGCAGCAAGTGGAGCGACAGGTGTAATCATTCAGCAGTCACCAGCTGGAGTGAATACCTGGACTACAGCAACGACGGGTGCCATTGCAGCGAATGCTGGAACAGCGACCGTGACGGGATTAAGTCCGGCAATGAGCTACGACTTCCGGCTGGTGGTGACAGGCGGAGCGAATGCGGGGAACTCGAACACGGTAAGTGTAACGACTGACGCAGAACCAATCACCGACTTTATAAGCACAGCGAAGACAAGCACGAGCACAACGTTTGGCTGGACGGCAGCAAGTGGAGCGACAGGTGTAATCATTCAGCAGTCGCCAACCGGAGCGAATACCTGGACCACAGCGACGACGGGGTCCATTGTAGCGAATGCGGGAACAGCGACCGTGACGGGATTAAGTCCGGCAATGAGCTACGACTTCCGGCTCGTGGTCACAGGCGGAGCGAATGCGGGGAACTCGAACACGGCAAATGTAACGACTGACGCAGAACCAATCACCGACTTTGCAAGCACAGCGAAGACAAGCACGAGCGCAACGTTTAGCTGGACGCCAGCAGGTGGAGCGACAGGCGTAATCATTCAGCAGTCGCCAGCCGGAGCGAATACCTGGACCACAGCGACGACGGGTGCCATTGTAGCGAATGCGGGAACAGCGACCGTGACGGGACTCACCGCAGCGACAGACTATGACTTCCGATTGGTAGTCACAGGCGGGGCGAATGCGGGGAACTCGAACACGGTAAGTGTAACTACAGCTACGGTTCCAGCGGCCCCGACGAATGTATCAGCAGTTGCTGGAAATGGGCAAGCAGTAATTAGCTTTACAGCCCCAACCGATAATGGTGGAATGGCAATTACGGGATACGAAGTGACAGCTTCACCGGGAAACGTAGTTATGGGCGGAACTGCAAGTCCGATTACAATAACAGGCTTAACCAATGGAATAAGTTATACCTTTACGGTGAAGGCGATTAATGGAGTAGGCAGTAGTGTACCTTCTGGTGCATCTAGTGCTGTTATCCCAACGGCACCAACACCAACACCAACACCAACGCCAACACCAACACCAACAGCGACAGCAACACCAACAGCAACAGCGACAGCAACAGTAACAGCAACACCAGCAGCAACACCAGCACCAGCAGCAACACCGGCATCAACATCATCACCAACACCACAGACCGGAACAAGCGTTGATGTGCTCGTTAACGGTAAGGTGGAGAATGCGGGAACGGCAACAACAAGTAACCGAAATGATCAAACGGTGACGACAGTTGCCATTGACCAGAAAAAGCTGGACGACAAGCTTGTCTCTGAAGGCCTAAATGCGATTGTAACCATTCCGGTTAATGTGAAGTCCGACATAATTGTAGGCGAACTGAATGGTCAAATGGTTAAAAATATGGAGAATAAACAGGCTGTATTAGAGATGAAAACGGATCGGGGAACGTACGTCCTGCCCGCACAGCAAATTAATATTGACTCGATCTCCAATCAAGTTGGTAAGGCAGTTGCACTGAAGGATATCACCATTCAGATTGAAATTGCAGTGCCTACAGCAGAAAGTATGAAAAAGGTAGCGGATGCGGCAGCAAATGGATCATTTACTTTGGTAGCACCACCCCTTGATTTTACAGTGAGAGCAACAAGTTCTGGTACAACAGTTGAAGTATCTAAATTTAATATTTATGTAGAACGCACTATCGCTATTCCAGAAGGAATTGATCCTAATAAGATTACGACAGGCGTTGTAGTTGAACCGGACGGAACAGTTCGTCATGTACCCACTAAGATAGTTACAATCGACGGTAAATATTACGCCAAGGTCAACAGCTTGACGAATAGTACCTATTCGATTGTCTGGCATCCGCTTGAATTCAGTGATGTCTCGGACCACTGGGCAAAAGCTGATGTCAACGACATGGGGTCAAGAATGGTGGTTGAAGGCACAGGAAACAGTATGTTCAATCCCGAACAAGATGTTACACGAGCTGAATTTGCAGCGATCATCGTTCGCGGACTGGGGATCAAGATGGAGAATGGTGTGAGTGGCTTCTCGGACGTGAAGGCTGCAGACTGGTTCAACAATGCCATAAATACAGCTAAGGCATATCACTTGATCGACGGGTTTGAAGATGGAACCTTCCGTCCGAACGACAAAATTACCCGCGAACAGGCGATGGTGATTATTTCCAAAGCGATGACGATCACGAATTTAAAAGCGAAGCTATCCACTCCATCGGTAGAAGCAGCACTTCGTCCTTATGCTGATATGGCCGAGGTTTCCAATTGGGCACGGAGCAGTATTGCTGACACCATACAGGCTGGCATTGTATCGGGAAGAAGCAGCACAGAGGTTGCACCAAAAGACTACATGACTAGAGCTGAGGTCGCAACGATCGTGAAGCGGCTTCTTCAAAAGTCGGAATTAATTTAGTATCCTTTCAAAAGCGGGGGTAATCCTATTGATGTCCTAAGAGACATGAAAGGATTACCCTTTTCTTTTTGTGGGGAAATTAACGAAGAATATAAGAGGATCGAGCTGAATGGAGAGAGGGAGAAACCGGGGCCAACAAACCGTTCATCTGTTTGTATATGGAGGGGGATCACATGTCCTGGAGCAAATTGAAGCAACAATTAGAGGGCTTTCTTAGTCCTGCGTTAGAGGGAAGAGTAGAATACCGTGCACCGGGTTACCGTTATCTGCCTGATAAATCAGGGATTTGTTATATCTCGGTAGATAAAAAGAACGTACTCAACATGAGTGATAAGACGAACCCTATCAGATGGTATCAATCGGAGCTGGACATTAAGAATGATCCGGATATCCAAATTCCTATCGCAAGTAGCGACATTGAAGCGGTCAGACAAGCCACTAAGGGGCCAGTGCCGGAGGATCGCCTAATCGTAATGGCCCGAAGCAGAAAAAGTACGGAACACGCCAAAGAGCTAATGGCAGCCCAGGCTGCACTCGTTAAATCGAATTTTATCGTGGTGGCTAATAAGTTCCTGACTACTCCGATAGAGGAGAGCTTGGAGAGCAGTGATATGGTACTCAATATTCTGGCATTGATGGATCGACGGGTTGGGAAAAAGCGGATTGTAGGTATGGCGGAGAAGATGGAGTTGAAGCATCCGGTTGTGCGGTGGTTTTATGAGCTGCGGCGGGGGACGTTGTAAAGTGAAATGCGTTGCAGCATCAGTAAGAGAATGGTTTGGCTTAGGAACGGTATTCCATGGAATATGATCAGCTTAGATAGCTCTACTGGCGGCGGATGTCAGTGGGGCTATTTGTTATGGCGGCGATTCGTTGAAGTTTATCCATTATGGAATTAATTTCAAAAATGATAATAAAATATAATGCTTTGTGGATCGTCTCATGGGCGAGACCCGGATAAATAATATTTAAGGAGGTTAAGAGATTGAATAAAAATGTTTCAGCTAGAGCCGTATCACTTTTGGTAGTAATTGCAGTATTTCTATCCCTATTCTTCACAGCCTTAACGCCGGCACACGCTGCCACCAGAGGAGCATGGGCTCCAAATACAGCATATGCAGTAAATGATACAGTAACCTATAGTGGAAGTACTTATACCTGTCTTCAGGCACATACTTCCCTCGTAGGCTGGGAGCCGCCTAATGTGCCTGCTCTGTGGAAGAGCGGAGGAACACCCACACCGACACCAACACCAACAACACCCCCAACAACAAACGGAGTCACATTCTATGCAGATATCAACTATGGTGGAAAGGCAGTAACCCTTGGAGTAGGCAATTATGTACTGTCTCAGCTGAATGCTTCAGGAATTCCGAATGACTGGATGTCTTCGCTCAAGGTCCCTGGCGGCTGGACGGTTGAAGTATATGAGAATGATAACTTTGGAGGGACCAAATGGACCTATACTGCAGATTCATCCTGGGTTGGCGACACGGTCAATGACAAGATGTCTTCGGTTAAGATTTATACGGGTTCACCCCCTACTTCTGTAACCAAACCTTCCGAGGTTCCCAGCCAAATATGGACCTATGTAATGAATGTAGACAATCAATTCGGTAAAGGCGGAGATTTTGCTTTATTGCTGAGTGCCGTGATCAAAAAGGAAAGCAGCTTTGGAGCAGGTCTGCCAGGCAGTCCATCAGCCGGTGACGGATTGATGCAGGTAGAACCCAACACACGCAATGCCTATCTATCTCAATTCAGCGCCAAATTTGGCCGCGCCTATAATCACAGCAGTGAACAGGATCAGGTTTGCATGGGTGCACTGATTTTGGATGGGAAGATTGTCAGGTTCGGAAATATATATAACGGATTGCTACACTATAACGGTGGGGACAACTGGTATCCAGGCGCTACAGATTCATACGGCCGTCCGATTCTGGCAGATCAATATGCAGATGCCGTTTATGCTACTTATAAGGGGTATGGCGGTAAAAATTAAGAGATTACATTCCAGCCACATCTTATTGTATTCTATTTTATTCGCAGCAACTAAAAGAAGGCAGAAAGACGCTCGGGATTCCCCCTCGAAGCGTCTTTATTTTTATCCCGGAATAGTTGTTTTCGTGAAAGATAAGGATCGATAAAGGAGAAAGCATAAAGGTATAGAAATACTTTTAGAAACTGATACACCTAGCCCGTTCAGGAATAGCTCCACTTAAGGTGAAGGAGGACTTATTTTGACAAATGTAGTGATAACAGGAAGCACCCGAGGGATTGGGTTATCTATGGCAACGGAATTTCTGCAAGCAGGCTGTAATGTTATACTGTCCGGCAGAGGAGACCTGTTAACGGAAGCGGCTGAGGCAACACTTTCGCCCTTTAAGGGGAAATACATCTATGTCCCATGCAACGTTCAGAAAAAGGCAAGCCTGCAAAACCTCTGGGACGCCTCTTTGGATAAATGGGGCCAGATAGATATCTGGATCAATAACGCGGGGCAGAACACACCGCACTTGTTTGCCTGGGAAACGGGCGAAGCTTACACGGAAAATGTTATAAACACAAATATTACAGGCATGATATACGGCTCACAAGTTGCGGCAGCGGGGATGATCAAACAGGGGCATGGCGCGGTATACAGCATGGAGGGTCTGGGCTCCAACAACATGATCCAGCTGAAGACCATATTGTACGGTACTACTAAGCACGCATTAACGTATTTTATGAAAGGGCTTTCTAAGGAGCTGGAGGGTACAGGAATCATAGCGGGGCGGTTATCTCCCGGCATGATGCTGACTGATTTTATCACCAAAACGCCCGACGGTGGGCAGTCTGAGGTCATCGCAGATGAAAAGTTCAAAAAGGTATTTAATATCTTAGCAGACAAGCCTGAGACGGTCGCCAAATTTTTCATACCAAGAATACTCAGCAACACCAAGAATGGTGCCCAAATCGCCTGGCTGACAAACAGAAAGGCTGCATGGCGTTTTTTGACAGCTGGTTTTCGTAAAGATAGGCTGATTTAGAACAAAGAGACTATGCCCCGGAGGGAAGGCTGTTCCAATTGAGGGAATCTCCACCTGGCGAGCGCCAGGCAATTTAGCTACCTGATGATTTGCGCCGTTGATGACCTCAAGGATGCTGCTCCCGAGTGGGGAAGGGGTATGGTGGGAATTTGAACCGGGGAAGCGAATGAGAGGTTTCGAACGGAGTAAACGACAGAGAAGTTAACAGGGATCGCCCTCTCTTCAGTGAAGAGGATTCCAGGATATGGTACGATGGGAAGGAGTTTAGTTGGAAGTTGCGGACGAAAGGGGAAGGGAGATGGAGGAAGTACACTCTCATAACTGCAATCTGAATATATGGGGCCATCTGCCTGATGAGGTATGGGATAAGGTTGCTGATATCTATAAGTCTATGCCTGGTTGGATAGGGTATCGAAATGGAATTCCATATTGGTTTGGGCAAGAGGATGATGCTGTGTTTATTGAGGCATCCGTTGAGCCGAGTGGATTATCATTTTATGCGCAGATGGATCAGAGTGATTGGGATTCTTGGATAGAACGGTTTAAATCAGAAGCAACAAAAGCATTAGGGTTTAATGTTGGTGAACCTGAGGATGGGTTTATATGAATAAAGAAAAATATCAAGAGAGAAGGATTAGATGGGGAAGGGGGAAACTCGGAGCCAACAGACCTGCCCTCTGTTTTGTTATGGAGGGGAATTACACGTCATGGAGCAAATTAATGCAACAACTGGAGGGCTTTTTTAGTCTTGCGTAGAGTGAATTAGGTAAAATGTAAAAATTAAATGCCCAGTTGTAATACATTCGCCATGTACGTTTATCCCAAAATAAGCCAATATAAATACATAAGCTTAAGGAAGTATAGGAAGAGGTGTGAACAATGGTTATTTTCTTCGATAGAGCTAAACGGCCGCTTTGGGAGGGCAGGACCTCCATTTACTCCCATATTCAGGGACAGGGAGAATCCGTGGACGGATCGCTGCCGGATGACGAAGAATTCTGGTCTGGTAGTAAAATCAGATGGGTAGCGGGCGGTCTGGATGGAGCATTTGGACATCATGGCGGACCTGCTAAGATGACGGATGAGACAAGAGAGCTGGTCCACCTGCTGGCGAAGCAAACCAGAAAGCCTAAGAATTCAACAAGAAAGGCCTTATACGCCAAGCTTGTGAAGACAGATGTAGGCGGCATGATGGATGAAGTTATTGATGAAGTACGCAAGCATCCTGGAATACAGCCGGATTCATTATTCCTTGAGGCAAAATGGCTGGCGGAACATGCGGCGCACCGGAATGCCGTCAAATTCGGAATTGCAATGCTGGGCCTTTTTCAGAACGGGCAAGTAAAGGAGCTGCTTCTAACGCTGGGAAGCCACGAGGAATTCACGCTATATGCCGTGGTTGCGATACATAATGGAATGGAAGACAGCAACCAGGTTCTATTTAAACTCGCTGGGCAGGTTCATGGCTGGGGCAAAATACATATCGTCGAGAGACTTGAACCGTCTAGTCAGGAGATCAAAGATTGGCTACTGCGGCATGGATGCCGCAACAACGTCATGAACGAATATTTAGCCTGTACTTGTGCAAGAAATGGTGATTTGCGGGAGGCAATGTCGGTTGACCAGGTAGATAACGCATTACTTAATGGGGCAACCGATATCATTGAAGCGTTATTGAATGGCGGGCCGGCTGAGGACATGGATGATTATGAGCATGCTCCACAGGTGTTATTGGATTATGTGAGGCTCATCCGGGAGAATGGGATAACTGCACAGCATCTGTCAGCTATATTCAGCATTTACGACTTCCTGGCTGAGGATGAGGAGCAGTGGACTACCCGGATGTCAGCAGGCTGGAGTGAGCAGTTAAGAAGCGTTATTCGTGAGGCTTGCGGGTCGATTATGGCCGACACCAAATGGATCAGCATAGTTATGGATGTTGTGAGCAGCGGCGATTCACCGGACCGTTACTACGGCGTAGCCTGTGCCGAGAAGCTTGGCATAGATATTTGGGACACTCTCTACAATCAGCTTGTAGCTAACCCGCTACAGGATTTCTATTACTATCAGCTCATGAAATCGGATGATCGGGACCGAATTCATAGGTTCGTTCAATTCGCCACCCACCACCTTCCCTTGCAGCAGATCGCCACTGGCCCCGGGAGTGAGATGGGGTTCGGCGAAGAATATGCAGCACATAGGAAGCTGGGTGCTATCTTGCAGAGCTTGGATCGGTTCCAAGGGATAGGGGCAGAGCTGATCCTCACTGGCCTGAACAGTCCAGTGACCTCCAACCGGAACATGGCGATCGAGGCACTGGAGGGCTGGGACGTTTCATCCTGGGGCGAGCAGCTGGTTCACGCTGTCGCTCATTTATTAGTAATCGAGCCTGAAGACCCGGTAAAGGAACGGCTGCATAAGCTCCGTGAGGCCAAGGGTTTGTAAGTATGGAAAGTACATCCATTATGTAGGAGTTGAATGCTTGTATGGCTTATCAAAATATAGACGGCGTGCGGGTCTGGGGGAATCCCGGTTAAGGGAAGATACCTCCTATTACATTAGGAGGTCAAGGGATCTACACAGTGCTCTATACGAGCAAGTACATCCTGGACCGGGCCTTGGAGATTGCCGAGCTCCGTCTGGAAACGGAGGAAGCACTGCACGAATGGCGGGAGAAGCGCCGCAAGGGCAGAGTGCAGGTGAAGCTGGATCATGAGCAGTATGTGGATTTGGGAAAGGTTGTGGAGGTTCGGAATATTTAAGTTTAGGCTGGATTTAGCACAGATTAGGACAAATAAGCGCATAGATGATCAAGAAAATCTAAAGGATTATTGTATTATTTTATATACAAGAAAACAGGGAGTGGTACCGGAATGAACCTAGAAGCAGTGTTTGCGCAGTTTCCGATCCTGCAGTCCGATGATATCGTATTGAAAAAGATTGAAGATGATCATCTGGACGAAGTGTTTGAAATCTATAACAATGACCATGTGTTTGAATACTGCGGCATCATCCCGAAGCACAATAAAGATACTGTGAAGAACATGATAGGGCATTTTGAGAGAGACTATCATAAGAAATCAAGGGTCAAGTGGGGAATCTTCTACAATTCCGAGCCCGGCCGGTTGTTGGGGATTATTGAAGCTCAAGATTTTAATCAAAAGGTAAACGTGGTGACGATTGGATACTTTTTGGCGGAATCGCATTGGGGAAGAGGAATTGCTACTGGAGCGGTAAATCGGTTGCTCGATTTTTTGTTCAGGGAGGTCAACGTCAACAGAATTCAGGCTGAAGTCATGCCTCCAAATGAGAATTCCAAGAAGGTCCTGTTGAAGAACGGCTTCATCAAAGAAGGAACGCTAAGACAAGCAACCTTATGGTCAGGTAAAGGGATTATCGATATAGAAATGTACAGTATTGTAAGAGAAGACTATATAAAATGATGAAGATTATTTATTCGAAAAAATATGAAGTACATTCTATCTTCCTTCAAACGGATAAGTTTGGGGGATTTTTTGTAGGCTGACTTTTATTGTGAAAGAGAACTTTAAGTTTCGTTATCTAATGGTTCATTGGTGAACGCAGTATAATTTCGATGGTTCCTATTCAATATAATCGTTATACAAATAGAAAAATCTCTTTTATAATTAAAATTGTAAATAACTAGCTGGTAAGCTGGTGAATGGAGTTATCGAAAACTTCGAGGGGGTTCATTATGTCAAATGAAACAGGAAAGTTGTCATCAGAACAACGTGAAGAACTGCTCAGTGCATTGAAAGCCCGATTCGAGAAACATATGAACCGCCATCCAAGTATGGATTGGGATAAAGTACAACTAAAGCTGGAAGCGAATACAGACAAGCTGTGGTCACTTCATGAAATGGAAAGAACCGGTGGTGAACCGGATGTTGTCGGTTATGATGAAGCGACGGGTGAGTATATATTTTATGACTGCTCAGCAGAAAGCCCTAAAGGGCGCAGAAGTGTTTGTTATGACAACGAAGCGCTGGAATCTAGGAAAGAACATAAACCGAAAGATAGTGCACTTAATATGGCGGCTGCCATGGGCATTGAGATTTTAACAGAGGAACAATACCGGGAGCTGCAGAAGCTGGGGAATTTCGATTCGAAGACATCGAGTTGGGTGAAAACACCTTCTGAGATTAGACAACTTGGCGGGGCTATCTTTGCTGATTTCCGTTACGGCAATGTCTTCGTGTATCACAACGGTGCGGAATCTTACTATGGCGCTAGAGGGTTTCGTGGCTCGCTCAGAGTCTGATTTGACCCACAAATTCCACCACTGAGTCCAAGAAGTGTGCCGCCGAGCCGATTGAATATCAGGAATCTTCCTGATATTCAATCGGCTTTTCGCGCTCATTCCCAGAACCCGATTACAAGTTGAAGCATGCCCGGTTTCGGGGGGGATTTACTGGTTGAGTGCAAATTGCAAGCTGCTTTGCCATTGTTCCTCTGTTTGCCCCATCCATTGCGTTACTTTTACCATACGTAACGTATGGGATATAATGGATGGGGCGTAGAGATCAATAAGTAAAGTAAAGAATAGGAGAACGGGTATGCACTTTATGAGGAAGAAAATAACCAACCAGAGAAAGGAAGCGAACGTTGGATGAAGAAGAACGCCACGATTCTAATCGTTGTTTTTCTATTTGCAGCCGCTATGGTGCTGTTGTTCGGATGGGTGTTGCCTGCAGTTTTACAATTTTATCTGTATAACTATTACATAAGGGGAATTACCCTGCTGGTGATTTTTAGCGGGGTCGTGCTTTGGAGACGATTCTCGTGGAGTCATTATATCGTCTATGTTATCGCCGTTTTTGCACTACTGGGCATGATGATGGATACTGCAGGCAACGCCATTTACAATAAGCCGCTTGAATGGATCGTGTCTCCTGTCGGGGAATTGCAGGTCATGCAGGATGTCAATAATTATGCGCCCGGCGAATATGCTATTTCCGATAACCTAACGGTTCTCAAGCAGGACGGGGAGACGATCACGCTTAACACGGCATGGTTGTATCTGTATCGCTGTGTACAGTATCTGGTTGTCTATTCTATACTCGGGACCCTGCTTGGGGCGGTGGCTAGAAAAATGCCGGAACGAGGGCATACGCTCATTCAGACGGTAGACGAGACTCTGCCGCCAGAGCTGGAACAGAAAGTAGCCGCTGAGATGAAACGCAGAGAAGAAGAAGGCAACGCACGGCGTATTCTCCCCGAAGACATTCAGGCCTCCGTGTGGCAATTGAAGAAAGAAGGAAAGCTCATTCGGGCGATTCAATTGGTTCGTATGCATACCGATCTGCCGCTGGGCGAAGCGAAGGAATATGTCGAGAAGCTACAGGGCTGACAAATAGCACAGTCGGAATGCAATCTCCGGTAAATACCTGTGACAATCCGTTACGGGTATTTTGTCAGCTGTAAAATGTAACAAATTCCGCCCCGATCCTTTATACTGGATAAAGTCAGAACACATCTAAGGAGTTGCCAAATCAATTATGAATAAAAAAGAAGTAGCACACATACGCAAGCAATTTAAGCTGGATCATGATTTGCTGAATCTCTACGATATTCTTAACGTGTATATTATGAAGGAGACTAACGAGATTTATCATTGGGAGCGGCTGCCGTTTGGCCTCGTGGACAGAGAGAAGCAGGAGCTCTATATGGGCAATTTCAAAAAACTGCTGACCGGCGAGCTAGATCATAAGCTGTTTGAATTGAAGTTTCAGGAGGATGCGGAAGATCCGGCGCGGGTAATGCTTCACCAAGGCTTGGTGACCGGTGACCCTGAAGAATGGCAGGACCTGATGATGCTACTGGTGGATAAAATGCTGGCGGATGCCAAGTATGAAAAGGATATGGTGATCACTTTCGTACGTGGTCAGTATTACCGCCCGACTAAGGCCAGAAATGAAGAAACCGAAGAGAGTGAGAAGAATGAGATGTTCGCGCATCCGTTCATTCTGTGCAGCGTGAACTCTACGGAACAGCAACGCAAAAACCTCATGTTCGATTATGTGGAGCGGGAGTTTAAATACAATATCATCGTAGATCCCATTGTGAAGCTTAGTACGCCGGAGCAAGGGTTCTTTTATCCTAGTGTGACGGACAATTATTCCGATGTGAACCGAATTCTGTATTGTACGGGAAAATCGAATTATCCGGATCCGCAGTTCATCGAGCAAGTCTTGACTGCTGAGAGGTCCATAACGGCTTTGGAAGAGAGATCTTACTTTGAGGACATCGTGAAGGAAGTGGCGGGCGAACAGCTTGATACGACTACCCTCGCCCAGGTGTATGAGCATATCCAGCAGGTCATTGAATCCGATGAAGGGGAGGAAGAACCTCCTAAGCTGGATTACAAGGATGTGGAGCGGGTCCTGGCAGCAAGTGGTGTAGAAGATGTGACGGCTGAAAAGGTGGAGCGGGCGTTCGAGACGGTCATCGACGATAAGTATTATGAAATGAAGGCGAGTAGTGTTATTCCAAAATTCACTACCAAATCGATCAAGATCGAGACCAAGGTAGCGACCATCTCTGTCAGCCCGCAGGATCTACGGTATGTGAAGCAGGTGAATCATCAAGGGAAACGTTGTATCATGATCGAGGTTGACGAGGATGTTGTGATCGAAGGCTTTACACTGAGTACGGAGACGTTATAGTTCAGGATTAATCTTGTGTAGCCGTCCCTTAAGGGACGGCTGTTTGCATTATGGGATTAATTGAAAGTGATGGTGTAAGATACAGAAGGATATGGCGTAGTGGAGCCAGGAACTCGTTCTACTACAGTGACCAGTGTTCCAGATTCGTAGTAGCCAGATCCGCCGTTGTAACTGGTGCTGTTGACGATGGCTGTTCCCAGGTCGATCGATGTGTTGTTATAGCTCCAGTAGTAGTGTAGGCGAAGTGTATTTGCAACGGACGTCGTGATTTTTATGCTTGTGCCGGATGTTTTGGCGTTGGGAAGAATGTAGGCGTAGCCCTGACCTTCGGTGAGTGTGTTGGAATAGGTACCCCCATAGCTTACAATGCTAGGATTCGCTGATGCACTCAGGCCAAACAATAGAGATAGGCCCATCATCATGATGAATACTATACTGCTACGTTTTTTCATAGATTGCTCATCCTCTCAAAATGTAATTTATGATAGCGTTTACATGTATGTCATCTACAATATATACCATTTTATTACAGGTGTAAATAGCAGAGTAAATGGTAGGATGATCTTGTGGATTACGTTAGCAAAGCTGCTTTTGGATTCATAGATATGGTTCATTGGATTAGAAGATAAGGAGTGTGATAAGACCTTATGAAATCAAAAATGAGTGTGATTAAATTTGGCGGCATTTCATTGATCCTTGCGGGTGTTCTCTTTTTTGCCCAGTATCTATTTGTTCTCCCCATGCCGGGTCCGCCGCTCCCGGATACAGAGCTGATGACCTGGCTGCAGGAATGGCGGTTCAATCTATCCATGGCAGACGAATTGATGTTTTTTGCGACAATATGTTTGATACCTTCTATTGTGGGATTGTACCAGGTATTAGTGAAGGTGGATACGATCCAAACGATGTTGGGATGTGGTCTGCTCTCTGTCGTTATCCCCATTAATCTGGTGTTGGTCATTGTTCTGGGACGGTTGGTCTATCCAGTGTATAATATTGAACTTTCACCTGATATCTACAAGCTGGTAATCAGTGAATATTATGGAGGGGTACACTTAGTAGCGCTCCTATTCAGCATAGCCACCATAATCCTGTGTCTCGCAATAAGAAAAAGTGTGATGGGTAAACCGGCAGCGTATATCGGATTAGTAGTAGGCATACTAGACTTGATCGGCGCTTTTCCCTGGTTGATTGGAACTGCTATGATATTGGTTACACAGTTGTTCTTCTCAGCCTGGTTTGTCATTCTCGGTGTAAGGCTCTACAAGCACGTCAGACCCACCCTGTAAACTCAAGAATGGACGCTTTCGCCGACTGTGCCTCGGATTGTGCGCCTTTACGCCATTCTTTGGGCGACGTGCCCATCAGTCTGGAGAAGCAGCGGTTGAAGCTGGAGATGGAGTGGAAGCCGACTTGTTCGGAGATCGAGAGGATGGAATTCTCTGAGCTTTTGAGCTGCTTGCAGGCCTCCTCGATGCGGGTGCTGGTAAGGAAATCAAGCGGTGCCGTGCCCATGATCTCATGGAACTTTCTGCGGAAATGCGTGGTGCTTAAGTGGCACAGATCCGCCAGGAAGTCGATGGTAACAGGGGTCATGTAGTTGGTAGTGATATACTCCAGCGCGGGAGAAATGACAAAATCGCCCTTCAGGTTATGCACGGTGTCTTGTTCGGCAAGAGTGTCATTCGTGGAATGAATTCGAAGCAGTTCTATATATAGCGATAGCAACAAACCGTAGGCACTTTCCTTATAGTAGGGATGCTGTTGCTTCAATTCCTCTACTACCGATGTGGCGAGGGTATACACCTTGGGATAGTGCTCCTTATTCAGGATACAATTCATTCCCTTAACTGCCCATAGATTCGGCTCGAAATTGCTGTAAGTGCTTGTAAATGAATGCTGGAACAGGTCCTCTGGTGAGAAAAAGAGATAGGACCACAGACTGGCTGTACCCGGCGAGCTGTATGTTGTATGGGGGAGATACCTTGGGAGGAAGGTTACATCACCGGCTTTAAAAGGGACTGCTTCTCCTTGGATCTCCATGATGCCGCCATCGGAATAGCAAATGCCAATCTCCAGATGGTTATGAAAATGCAGGTGCTCAGATTTGATATCGGAAATCCTCCAGCGGTCTCCGCTTAACAGCAGGACAGGAAACTGGATCGGCAGGCTGTAGTGGCGGTACTCGATGACGGGTTTCTTTTTTCTGGGCATATTCGGGTGCTCCTTCGGTAGGTAAACTTCTACTATATAGATTGAACTTAAAAGCTTGAGATAAGGAAAAGGAGTGGCGGAGGAGAAGTTTGGAACTGGAGGAGCGGTAGCGACCGTCTTTGTCTGCAGATTTCACCCGTTATAAACGGTATACAATCAAGAAATCTGCAGACAACAGCGGCCGGAGGTCCAAATATTCTCTGTAGTGGCGACTGACCTGTACTCGAAAACCTTAAGTTCGCTCTATAAAACACTCCACAATAAATGGTCGAAACTGCGCAGTTTTGTTATGAATATGCTTAGATACAGATCATTTTACTGCTTACAATAGAGTCTGTAAAGCGCTTGCATAACATGGACGGATATTAAGCGCCTTAGCGGCGTGTGCGACAAGAGAGGGGTAATTGAATGCTTCAAGTAGCGTATGACAGGGAAGAGATCTTAAGCGTCATCGACAAAGTAACCCGAAAGACATTGGCCATGGATTTAACGTGGGACTGGCCTTGCGGGGTGGCTTATTATGGGGTGTCCAGAGCCTATCAGACCACAGGGAATAAGGAGTATCTGAACATGCTGATCCATTGGGCGGATGAATATATGGAGCTGGGCCTGCCGGACTGGACGGTGAACACTTGTGCCATGGGCCATATGCTGATTACCTTGTATGAAGAGACGGGCAACCAGAAATATTGGGATATTGTGATGAGTAAGGTGGATTATCTCCAGAATCATGCGCTGAGGTTCGGAGAAAACGTGCTGCAGCATACGGTATCCATATCGAATGACTTTCCGGAGCAGGCTTGGGCGGATACGCTGTTTATGGCGGCATTTTTCCTGCTGCGGGTGGGAAGCAGACTGAAGGACCAGGCCATGATCCAGGATGCCTTGAATCAATATTACTGGCACATCAAATACCTGCAAAACCCCAGCACCGGGTTCTGGTACCATGGCTACAATAATGTGAAGCAGGATCACATGTCCGGATTATACTGGGGCAGAGCGAATGCTTGGGGTGCCTATACCATGTCTCAGGTCAAACCTTTGCTCAATGACTGGTATTTGTATCCGCAGTGTATGGACGTAGAGTGCTCGCTACGGGATCAACTGGCTGCGCTGAAGCTGGTACAGACGGAGAACGGCTTGTGGCGGACGGTACTGGATGACGAGGAATCCTATGAAGAAGTATCTGCATCCTGCGGGATTGCGGCGGCTATGGTGGGTAACGGCAATCCGCTGCATACCAAGTATGTGCAGAAGGCGCTGAAAGGTATCTTGAGCAATATCAGCGAAGATGGACGCGTGCTGGAGGTGTCGGGCGGTACAGCGGTTATGAAGGATCGGGAAGGATACCGTAATATCCCTAAGGATTGGATCCAGGGCTGGGGACAAGGTCTGGCGCTCGCTTTTCTGTCCGATATGCTTAAATAGGAGGGATTAAGGTTGTCCAAACAGACCACAGGAGCCTTTACTTTGCCGGGAGAATCCGGTTATGAGGCGCTGACCCTGGAACTCGCTGAACGGTGGGGTGCCGATGTCATCCGTGACAGTGACGGCACGAAGTTGTCTGATGAGATTATCAACGCGGGATACGGTATCTACTCTACAATCTGTATTATTCGGGATCATAATGAGTGGGCATCGCACAATACGGATAAGCTGCAGCAGTGTTTTTTAATCACGAACCCGAAGGTAGCTGTGCAGGATTATGTATCCATCTATCTGATGGAGGATTTTTTTGCTGAACATTTCAGAGTGAATGATTCCAAAGAGGCGTTTAAGTATTGGCAGGTGGTTGACCGGACAACCGGGGAGGAAGTCCCCCGCGAGCAGTGGAATTATGAACGGGAATCGGGAAATGTGGTTCTTACTGGCATTACGCCTTGGCATAAATACACGGTCAGCTTCATGGCCTACCGGATCTGGGAAGAGATCTCCATGTATAATCACACCACGAATCATTGGGACAAAGAGCATTTGATGCAGATTGATCCCATGTATGCAGACACGCAAAAATATCTGCTGGACTGGATGGAGGACTGGTGTCTGCAGCATAAGGAAACAACGGTTGTCCGGTTCACTTCGCTTTTCTATAATTTCGCCTGGATCTGGGGCAGCAGTGAGCGCAACCGCCATCTGTTCTCGGACTGGGGTTCTTATGACTTCACGGTGAGTGCAAGAGGGCTGGATCTGTTTGCGCAGAAATATGGCTATTCGCTGACGGCTGAGGATTTCGTGAATGGCGGCAAATACCGCGTCAGTCATATCCCGGCGGAGCAGTGCAAGCTCGACTATATGGCGTTTATCAATGATTTTGTCATTGAATTTGGTAAGCAATTGATTGACATTGTGCATAAGCATGACAAGCTGGCGTATGTCTTCTATGATGACAGTTGGGTGGGTGTGGAGCCTTACAATGACCGGTTTCAGGAGTTCGGCTTCGACGGAATGATTAAATGTGTGTTCTCTGGTTATGAGGCCAGGTTGTGTTCAGGGGTCAAAGTGGATACGCACGAGATCCGACTGCATCCGTATCTTTTTCCAGTGGGCCTGGGCGGAGCGCCTACCTTTATGGAGGGGGGCAACCCAACGCTGGATGCCAAAAAATACTGGATCAACATCCGGCGCGCCCTCTTGCGCGAACCGATTGACCGGATTGGCCTGGGCGGATATCTGCATCTGGTGGAGCCTTACCCGGATTTCTGCGATTACATCGAGAAGATTGCGGGTGAGTTCAGAGAGATCAAGGAACTGCATCAACAGGGCAAGCCTTATCATATTAAGACGAAGGTAGCTATTCTGCACGCTTGGGGGAAGGTGAGATCGTGGACCTTGTCCGGTCACTTCCACGAGACGTATATGCATGACTTGATTCATGTTAATGAGGCTTTATCCGGATTGCCGGTTGAAGTGCAGTTCATTGATTTTGAGGATATCCGTCAGGGTGTTCTGCAGAGTGTTGATGTGGTGATCAATGCCGGCTCTGCCGGATCAGCCTGGAGCGGCGGCGACTACTGGAAAGACAGCAAGTGTGTGGACATTCTGACCCAGTGGGTGTATGAGGGAGGTACCTTTATCGGTATTAACCAGCCTTCGGCAGTCAACGGATACGACAGCTTGTTCAGAATGGCACATGTGCTTGGACTGGATGAGGATACCGGCTCCAGGGTGGCCCATGGCAGATGGATCTATGAAGTGAAGGCTGAGCAAGGATTGGTACCTGAAGGGGCTAGCATTACGCCCAAGGCGAACATTTATCTTACAGACGGGTCAGCCACGGTGATGAATGAAACGGATGGCAAGATAACCCTTTCTACGAATACCTTTGGTAAAGGCAAAGGAATCTACCTTCCTTCTTTCGAATTCAACTGGGAAAATACCCGATTGCTGCTGAATCTCATCCGCTATGCTGGCAATGAGCTACAGGAGACGAAGTACATTACGGATAACCTCTATACAGAGTGCGCCTACTATCCGGAGAGTAAAATGCTCGTTGTGATTAACAACAGCGACCAGCTGCAAAGGACTACGGTCGATACGGAGTATGGAGAACAGACTGTGGAATTAGCTCCTTTTGATACTGTGATCAGAAGGATAGGCGAATAGGAACAATATTGAAAATGCTCAAGTCTGCGGCAGTGCCGTTGCTTGGGCTTTTTTTGTTATGATTTTCGTAAGAAGCTAAATGTGAAGTTAAAGTATAAAATATGATACGATAAAGTTATAAATATTTTCCCCGCGGGGACAAGAAAAGGGAGCAGCATGAGAATCATTATATCGCCGGCCAAGAAGATGAAGACAGACACGGATTTCCTGGATTGCCGCCAGTTGCCGCAATTCATAAGCGATTCGGAGACTCTTCTGGCCTTACTGCAACAGTTGAATTATGAAGAAGCCAAATCTCTATGGAAATGCAATGATGCCATCGCCACGCTGAATGTGGAGCGGATTCGGGATATGGATGTAACGCGGAATCTGACGCCGGCCATCTTTTCCTACGAGGGTATTCAATATCAGTACATGGCACCCGGGGTGATGCAAATGGAGGAGCTCGAGTATCTTCAGCAGCATTTGCGGATATTGTCCGGGTTCTATGGGATCGTCCGGCCATTTGATGGAGTTGTTCCGTACAGGCTGGAGATGCAGGCCAAGCTGGGCGGGCCAGGGTTCGGCTCTCTCTATGAGTTCTGGAACAGAAGACTCGCGGATCAGCTATTCTCGGAGAGTGACTGCATTGTGAATTTGGCCTCCAAGGAATACAGCAAGTGCATCACCCCGTATATGGAAGGGAACGTTCGAATGGTTAGTGTTGTATTCGGACAGGAAGTGGGCGGTAAGGTGGTTGAGCGAGCGACCCTGGTCAAGATGGCCAGAGGTGAAATGGTTCGCTTCATGGCTGAGCGGCACATCACCTCCGTGGAGGATATCAAAGGGTTCGAAGGGTTTGACTTTCGCTTTGCTGACGAGTTGTCAGATGAGAGTACCTATGTGTTTATCCAACAACGCGGAGTAAAAGAATGAAATAGTAGAGTAAGCATTACAATACGGGTAATCTTGAAGGCTGTTTAATTAACGGCCTCGGGGTTACCCGTATTTTTTGTCTAAGTCTCCCTATGGGGAGCAAGAGTGACCATGTTCAAATATTTTTGTAGACCGTCCTTTGCGTAGGGGCTGTTTGTCCATGTTCCCAAATTCCAGGTCATATAACGCAGGCCGAGATATCGCGAAGCAATCCTATACAACTTTTCAAACCGGTCAACAGGAATCTCTAATCCCAGCGAAGCCAACACTTCACGATATTCTCTTGCTGTATGTAATTCCAATCTCAAGGGGATGTCTAAGAATAACGACCCATACCTCGATTCCTCCCAATCAATGAATACAACATCCTCATTATTGTGCACCAATACATTTCCGGGGTTGAGGTCATTATGTATTAACGTGTGTGAATGTTCATCGTTCCATACCATTTCCATGTCATTCACTATGCTGTCTGCTACAGCTTCGACTTCAGGAATATAATGACCGAAGGTTTTGATAAACTGTTCATTATTTTTGGCTTCTTCCCATACAGGTTTCCATTGTCCGTAGATCATTTCCTCGATATGGCTGCGATTCGCTAAGGGAAGCCAAGATAATTCCCCGCTTAATCCGTGATTAGTTCTATGAATATAAGCCAATGCATGCATTTCCCTTTTTTGAAGCATCTCGAAATCAAGGCTTTGGTAGTTCGTCTTGTAGTCCACATCCTGAATACATAGAAGAGCCCGATGATCTGAATCGAGGTCATGCGTTCTACTAAAAGGTACGTTAGCTGACTGCGTATATAGCTGGTGAAGGATTCGGCGTTCCGTTTTATTCGCCATCTTCGTGATTAATGAAACGTATTCTTTTGTACCTTGGTCATCCATAAGAACCTTATGCCGGGACAAGTCAACCGCTTGATATCCCACATGTATAGGTGTGCTTTCCACTTCAAGAACAATTGCTGTTTTGGAAAAGAATTGCTTCGTCGTTTCCTGTATCAACTCTACAATTTCGTTAGTTTCGAGTCCCATGTCACCCCTCCAAATCTACAAACTTCTTTTGATCATAACACATGTTATACTAGGAAATGGAAATAAGGACAGATGAAAGTGGGGAACTTATGATTTTCAAAAGAGATCCATTGAATAAAAAAAGTCTGCTTAAAGAGTTGGATGTACTAGGATATTCAGACAGAGTGAGAAAAGTAGCCATTCTAGGTCGTGATCATAAAGGCTCCACTGAGTACTCCCAATTGCTGTCTTCATTACTGGAGGATGGTGTGTATGAAGCACGTCTTGCCTTAATCGGTGCGGATGTCACTCAAGATGCTAATGTTGTTTGGTCCGCCCTTCGGCATCCTATGGCAAGTGTCAGAAATACGGCCGCGGGGCTTTTGGCCAAAGTCGCTTCAGATCAGGATATTGAACGCGAACTTCCTAATCTGTCCCATGATTGCCGCCGGAAGCTGCTGCGCAGTATTACTTATATGAATCGTCAAGAGTTGGCAGAGCGTTTGTTGCCTCTTGTGTATGCGGGGTGGGGGGCGGAAGAGGCATCCATTTTACTGCCGGCATGTTATAAGGAAACGGTTAGTAAATGGCTTGTGGATATTGGATATGCCATTAATCATTGGCGCAAATTGACTAGCCGTCATCTGGACGTGGTAGCGGAGTATTTCAGAACTGCTCTGGAAAGTGCTCCTCCCAGGGAAAAGGGATATGTCTGGTGGAGATTTTCATCGGCTATGGAGATTCTAGGCCAGTTGAAGGCGGATTTTCTATTAGAATGTGCTATGAATCATGGACCTATGGGTACAATCTCTCCTGTGCTAAAAAAACAACTGGGCGTTTTGGTTCGAATGAATCCTGATGCGGTGTATAGGCTGCTTATAAGTAACGAATCGCGCAGCGCTCTGCTTGCTCATGGCGTACCTGAAGGCGTTCTTAACAGAAGAAATTATTTATCCATAGATCAATGGATCGCATTGGCTAAATTACTTGCGGATAACCCTGTGCATGTAGCAAAACTGCTTCAATACATGGCTCCTTCCAACCGTAAAGCGATTTTTGAGTCCGTCTATGATGAGGATCGGCGCCAAGAGCGTATTTTTCCTAAAATATTACTGCATCAGCTGCCGCATACCTTACGTGACCAGGAAGCCGCCCGGATGCTTGGCCTTCGTGAAATCTATGAGGACCGGGACCGGATGATTCGGATTACGGCTTGCCGTTCTATTCGTCACTCAAGAGAGAAGCTGGAACAAGCAACACGTGTATCTAATGCAGACGAACGCGCAACGGCGCTTATGCAGCTGATCCGGAGTACGGTTCTGTCCAGACAGGGTATGAATGAGACATTGCAGTTCCTCAGCCGAATCCAAAATGATCAGGATCCTGTTCGCGGCGCAGTGTTTAAGGAGCTTGCGGAGAGTCCCGCCTCTGTGTTCACGGATGCTCACGTGCAAGAGCTTACTGGACTCGTTGATAGTGTGATGGATGCCAGAGATACATCACACGGTACATTGTTTTGCGTCCAACAATTGGCATTTTCTATTTTGCGGCATAATGCGTTATATCCTCATGGGGAGCTGTTCAAGTTCTCTTTGGATACGATCCGGAAGCTGGGCAAGCAGAAGGGTCAGTTGTCCCTTCCTTCACTGGAGAAGAATTTACCCAAGGGAATCGAAGAGAGTATCTTTGAGGCAATTTATCCATTGGTTGTGCAGGCCAACCGGAGGGAAGATTACAATCTGGTGATTAGCCTAGCTTGCTCATTCGGAAAAAGAGGCTACGGCATTACCAGACTTCAAAATCTGTTAAGGGAAGCAATACAGGCGACAACAGATTCAATTGCCCTGCGGGCGGCCAGACATTGGCTTGCCCCCCATACAACACGTGATGCAAGAGTCACAGAATTACTGGCGTTGGATAAATCGTTCATTACTGTATATGAAGTGTTCCTGCATCTGCACCGGCAGCGTCAAGAGTGGCTGGATCCTTTTATTTCGGGGGCTGTGATTAAGGGCAGGTTTTTATCGGGCAAAACGATTTATCTTCTGCCGGCTGCCCACGGATTTCACAGGTGGCTGCCAAGGCAGCAACAATCTTTTAATTCCTTATTAGAAAGAATAGCATTGGATGCCAAGCGCAGTCAGGGTGAGCGTTCAAGCATTATTAAGACCATGGCTAGAATGCCTGATCTTTCTCCAGATAAGATAATAGGGCTTGTGCAGAATGCGGAAGTCACTGTAGCAGAAGCTGCACTGCATGCACTTTCACTTACCGAAGAACCGGAAAAGGCGCTCCCTGTTCTGCTGGAGAATCTGGATGGAGACCGGGCCCGTGTTGCCATGTACTCGATCCCCCGGTGTATCCGCAGAGTGAATCCGGTGCTAATGACTTCAATGCTGCAAGAGCTGTTAAACCGGGACAAGCTGAAAATCACGGTCAGAAAAGAGGCGATCCGGTTACTGGGAGCCTATAGAAGCAGGGACAGCGTTACGTTATTAATGAGCGAGTTCGGGAAAACAAATGCACACAAGGACGTCATTATTGCCATAGGGCATGCAGCGAGACAGCTACTGGATGATGAACGCGGCTGGACGATTCTAAGGGCAATGGCTTCTTCTGCAGAAAGTGACATCGTGAGAAGTCTGTTGACTGAGCAGCCTAATGATCTTCCGCTAGACTATAGACCCCGCTATTTAGCCTTAATCATCGAAATTGCGGGTCATCCGGATGCGTTTGTTGGCAGATATGCTTTCAGTTGTATGATGCAGTGGACTAGTGGAAATGAGGCCGTCATTGCAGCCGCCACAGCTCAGGCGATTACGGATCTGGAAGACAGCACCCGGTGGGAATTTGCCATGAACACACTGGTAGAGACATGTCGCGATGGTAAGGTTAATGAGGTGGTAACGGGTGTGTTTAAGGATTTGGCCAGTGCTGTAATCCGTGAGGATTGGAATGCCAATGCCAAGAGAGATTTGCCTCACCGGCAGCGGCTTCTGAAATTTGCAGACCAACTGACATCATTGCCAATGTACACACGTAGTCGCCTGATTCCTTTGTATTTGGGGATTATTGAGGTGCTGGCATCTGAAGAGACGTTACAGCAAGTGGTGATGAATTTCTATATAGCAGCTATAGAGTGGAATGACGTGGAAGAATCCGTTAACTATCTGAATTGTATAGCGGTTGAACTATCGAAACAGCCCTATCTTTTGGGTGAGGTCTATAAGCGGGTTGCGCACAACTTAAGAGAGAGCAGAGGGCATTGGAGTCCAGAAATTCTTTTAGAAATTGTAGATGTATTAGGGTCAAAAGAATCTTACACATCCCAGTTTATTGGACTTTCTTTGCTTGAGGCTGCTGGAGTTGCTTCATTGTGGAGTCCGGAGTGTGCAGAGCGTTTGAGGTTATATAGGAATCATACGAATATTGCGGTTCGGTCCCATGCGCTTAACATTTGGACAGCGGAGGATTAGTGCGGTGGCAGCCACCGGCTGCCAATATCAGTTCAAGAGTTCAGTGCTAACAAGGGTTGTTAATGCGTATCCGTCCCTGTAAAAGGGGGGGTTTTTTGTGTTGTGGGACCATCTATCTTGGAAGACTTTCCAAAAATTAGTGAAAAAAATAGGGGGAAAATCTTGAATTTGGTAATTTGAAGTGTATGCGCTTACTTTCTATAATTTACTATATGTAGGACATGCTTGTCTTACATATAATAGATCATTTTTTTGCTGGGGATGGGGCTACAGTCAGAAGTTCATGGAACATGGACTTCCAAACGAAGGGGAGTGATAGATTAAAAGCAATAATAATGAAGCAGGTTGAGGTACCTGATTACAATTCAGAATATATGGGAGGTAATGTCATGTTTAAGTTTAACAAGAAAATCCTCACGTTAGTAATGGCCGTTTCAGTGAGTTGTACAGGCCTGTTTGCTGCAACCGCAAGTGCAGCGACGGATTACTGGCAGAATTGGACCGATGGCGGCGGAACCGTAAATGCTGTGAATGGATCTGGCGGGAACTACAGTGTGAACTGGTCCAATACCGGTAATTTCGTTGTCGGTAAAGGCTGGACTACAGGGTCTCCTAACCGGACCATTAACTACAATGCCGGGGTCTGGGCGCCTAGCGGCAATGGATATTTGACTCTCTATGGATGGACAAGAAACTCCCTCATAGAATATTACGTCGTTGATAGTTGGGGCACATATAGACCAACTGGTGCTTATAAAGGTACTGTGAACAGTGATGGAGGTACTTATGATATCTATACGACTCAGCGATACAATGCCCCTTCCATTGACGGCACACAGACATTTACCCAGTTCTGGAGCGTAAGACAGTCTAAGCGGGCTACAGGCAGCAACTCCGCTATTACTTTTAGCAACCACGTGAATGCATGGAAGAGTAAAGGAATGAATCTGGGCAGCAGCTGGTCTTACCAGGTATTGGCGACAGAGGGATACCAAAGCAGCGGGAGCTCTAACGTAACGGTGTGGTAACCGTCTTATAAACTATGGATATGAAGTCCTGCCGGTCTAACGGCCGGCAGTATTTATTTTAAAGAAGAGTGAAAGGGCTGAATCCATGAGAAAGCTATCCAGTATCCTTTTAATGACGATTATGATTGTTCTCAGTGCTTGTTCGCAAGAAAAGCCTGACAGCTCGCAGGAAAAGCCGGATAACTTTGTATTGGTTCAAGGCGGGGCTTTTACGAACATTAAGTCCAGCTATTTCGGGAAAAGTGTAACCCTAACCGACTTTTATGTCGGGAAATATGAGGTAACCCAAAAAGAGTGGGCGGAGATCATGGGCCGTAATCCATCAGTTTTCAGAAGCGACAATTCTCCAGTAGAAATGGTGAGCTGGTATGACGCTGTTGAGTACTGTAATAAAAGGAGCATAAAAGAGGGGCTAAAACCCTATTACAATATAGATAAGAAAACAATAGATCCGAATAATAGAAGTGATAACGATGTGGTCAAATGGACAGTAACGATCAATGCCGGAGCGAATGGTTACCGGTTGCCGACGGAGATGGAGTGGGAATATGCCGCAAGTGGAGGTCAGCTGAGCAAGAGTTACATATACAGCGGCAGTAATAATGCAGATGAGGTGGCATGGTATTGGAAGAACGCCGGAGATCAATACTTATCTGGAGACTGGAATTGGCCTGTGATAGAAAATAACCATAATCAGACTAAAGCTGTCGGTAACAAGAAACCCAACGAGTTGGGACTTTATGATATGTCGGGTAATGTAAGGGAATGGTGCTGGAACTGGTATGGGGACTCGAATAGTAATAGCGGTGGCTCTTTCCGGGTTCTAAAAGGGGGCGGTTGGATGGGCGACGTCAGCAGCAGCGAGTTGACTTATCAGGGCAAGTTCGAGGCTAATGGCGTAGGCCCGGATCAAGGGTTTCGCGTGTTCCGCAGTGAGTGAAAGGGGATCAAGGCGGGATAAGAACCACCTTGATTCTGTACCTTTGGATTCTACCTATCGGTCTGTTCCGTCATAAGTCCCCAGCGAATCCCAAACCTATCGACCAGTGAAACCATACAAGAGCTATAGGTCGTGCTGCATAACGGATGAATGATCGTACCTCCAGCCTTCAACACTTCGTAGGCCTTTTTTACCTGAGCGGCAGTATCAAAGGTGATCGTAAGGAATAGTGAGGTGCTTGCCGCTGGATTCCGTTCTAATTCATCGGATAACATAAGACGCTGCCCTCCGAGATAAGCCTCAGCATGATACACGTAACTTTGTTGTTCTTCTGTTAATTCGATATTCCAGTCATGCTTGTTAGCGTCGGTATAATGCAATATGAAGTCAATTCTGATGTCAAAAGCTTGCTGATATAGTCTGATGGCTTCTTCGCATTCTCCATGGAAATGTAACGTAGGGGTTATAATCATTGCTTCGTCTCCAGTCATAAGGGATCTGCAGTTAATCCGAATCCATTCTAACCACGGTGCTCTAACCCTATCTTAGACGCCGAATATAAGAATTGCCATAGGCACATTAGAGCAGTTTGTAGATCCCAGGGAACAGGAAGTTATAGCCATTAACCGGGACAAAAAAAGCAGAAGACCCAGTTTGGCGGGCCTTCTGCTTTTAATATATTCTTCCTACACATTAGTCACATATTCCGTGCCTTCTTTACGATTCTTTGCGTATTCAGCGGTGGCGGTGAATAGTACATCCGAAGATGAATTCAGCGCGGTTTCAAAGGAGTCTTGCAGAACACCGATAATAAAACCTACCCCCACGACCTGAATCGCAATATCATTCGGGATGCCGAAGATGCTGCATGCCAGAGGAATGAGCAAGAGGGACCCTCCGGCAACACCAGAAGCACCAGCAGCAGATATAGCGGATAGAACACTCAGTACAAGTGCCGTACCGAAATCCACTTCAATGCCAAGCGTATGAACCGCTGCGAGTGTTAGGACGGAAATAGTAACCGCTGCGCCGGCCATGTTAATCGTGGCACCTAGCGGAATGGAGACCGAATACGTATCCGGGTCAAGCTTCAGTTTCTCACACAACCTCATATTGATAGGAATGTTGGCAGCTGAACTTCGGGTGAAGAATGCGGTAATGCCGCTTTCCTTCAGGCAGGTGAACACTAGCGGGTATGGATTTCTGCGAATATTCACGTATACAATTAACGGATTTACTACAAGCGCTATAAATAGCATACATCCAACCAAGACAAGAAGTAGTTTCCCGTAATCGAGCATGGAGGAAAGTCCGTTTGCTGTAATGGAATCAAACACAAGTCCCATGATTCCCAGCGGCGCCCAGTTGATAACCCATTTGACAATCTGGGATACGGCATCTGAAAAGTTGGTAAGCATGGTCTTGGTATTGTCATGGGCATTTCTTAGTGCAACGCCAAGCAGGAGAGCCCAAGCCAGGATACCGATGTAGTTGGCACTAAGCAGGGCGTTTACCGGGTTGTCGACCACTTTGAACAGCAGTGACTTCAATACTTCCACAATCCCATCAGGTGGAGTTAGGTCGGTGGCCCCTTTTACCAGTGACAAGCTTACCGGAAAAATAAAACTGGCAATAACGGCAATCAGTCCCGCCAGGAAAGTACCTACCCCATAAAGGACAAGAATCCCTTTCATATTGGTTTTTTGGCCTTTTTTGTGTTGAGAAATGGCGGACATTACCAGGAGCAGGACCAAGAAGGGTGCAACCGCCTTTAGTGAAAATACAAATAAAGAACCAAAAAGAGTGATCCCTGTTGCATTAGGAACCAATAAAGCCAAAATAACACCAACGATAATTCCGATCATGATTCTTTTCACCAAGCTCATCCGATTCCACTTATGCAGTACTGTTGTCATGTATTCCCTCCGGGTTCATTGTGGAAATATAACGGAGCCCAGCCGAGGCTGTTAAGTGGCTTGTTAATATTTTTGTTAGTTTATCATGAAAATTGCCGACTGTGGGCGTGTGGAAAGAATTGTACTAGAATAGTCACTTTAATCATTTAAAACATTAAACCGGTATATCATCTGAGCCTGTAAAAGATGCCTATACAATAACTCTACCTTGCTGAATTCCGCATACAGGCCCACAATTTACTTATACTCTTTTAACAGGGGATGATCTTTGTAAATGAATGACTTTATCATTCGAAATCTGCTGGAGACAGACGTGGTGCAAATCGAAAGACTGGACTGTATTCTTAATCTGCTGGTGCGTTATCATGGTGATCTGGATAAAAGAAATATGTTCTGCGCGGTTAATGGGGATGAGGAGATCGTAGCCGTGGCCTATCTGATGGAGCATGATACCTTTCATGCGGTCCGGCCGGCGGAGGACAGAAGCTTTATCCGCTACCTGACCTGTGAGATTAACTTTGCGCAAGGTAAGGAGGATGAACGTCTCAAGGATGCTCTGACCGCTGCATTGATTGAACGGTCCAGAGCAATCAAAGCGCAGTATCCGGATAAACGGATTGTGATAGCCCAATATATAGACGCAGATAATATGAACGAATTGAGCTATTATCTTGCGCGAGGATTTACGATCTTTAATACAATTGTGGTCTTCAAATTTGACCTGGAGCGGGAGATTCCCCGGTATCCGTTACCGGAAGGGGTACGGGTGACGCCTTATGCGCTGGATAACAATGAGTCTCTGGAGAAGTATCACCAGGCGGAGCTTGCTTCCTTTGACGGCGTGGCGTGGAGCATGAACCATTTGAGATGGATGCAGGGGGCGCAGGAAAAGGTTAATTTCTGTGCGTTTCACGGCAGCGAGCTGATCGCTAATACCTCTACATGGAGAATATCCGAGGAGAGAAGTGCAACAGAGAATGTGTTTGTCATTCCGGAATGGCAGAAGCATGGCGTCGCCCGGAGCATCATCTGCACCGCGCTGGATCACCTGAAAAGGCAGGGGAAAACCATAGCTACCCTGGGAACTCACGGAACTAATCAGAAGGCCATCCGCCTCTACACGCAGATCGGCTACGAACTGTACGGATTCAGACTGACGGTTGGCTACGAAATTGATTAACCGGGCGGCAGAATCCAATGAATACAGAAAGCCCCCGGTTCCAAGAACCGGGGTCTTCTTCTGCTATGGTAACTTTTCTGTATCTCAGGCTTCCATCTTTTGCGCCGAATACAATCTGTAATACAGGCCTTTGCGGGCTATCAGCTCATCATGTGATCCGCTCTCCGCAATGCCTTTGTTCGAGACATACATGATACGGTCGCAGTTCCTGACGGTGGACAGCCGATGCGCGATAATGAACGAGGTTCGCCCCTTGAGCAGTTCATTCAGGCCCTTTTGCAGCAGCCGTTCCGTCTTCGCATCGATGGAGGAGGTCGCTTCATCCAGGATGAGAATCCGCGGATTGGCGAGCAGTGTTCTGGCAAAAGAGATGAGCTGCCGCTGTCCCTGTGACAGCTTGGAGCCGCGCTCATTGACCTCGGTCAGATAACCCTGATCAAATTCACGGATGAAGTCGTCGGCA
Organism: Paenibacillus diazotrophicus; assembly: GCF_042610465.1. Taxonomy (NCBI): domain Bacteria; kingdom Bacillati; phylum Bacillota; class Bacilli; order Caryophanales; family Paenibacillaceae; genus Paenibacillus; species Paenibacillus diazotrophicus. The sequence goes on along the minus strand of NZ_JBGJZN010000010.1, from coordinate 22,503 downwards.
CAGACCGCTTTGGCGGCAGCGATGACTTCTTCTTCCGTAGCATCCAGCTTCCCGTAACGGATGTTGTCCAGAATGGTCCCGGAGAAGATGAAGCTGTCCTGGAGCATAATCCCCATCTGACTGCGCAGAGACTTCAGGGTGATCTCAGAGATATCCTGTCCGTCGATCAGAATTCTACCTCCGGTCAGGTCATAGAAACGCGAGATCAGATTGACGATCGTTGTTTTACCGGCACCTGTCGGTCCAACCAGGGCAATGCTCTCCCCGGGTTTGACATCGAAGGAGATATTCTCCAGGATGTTGAGCCCCGGATCATAGGCAAAAGTCACATTATCGAATGTGACCCGGCCATCAACGGGCGGAAGTTCCAGCGCATCAGGAATATCGCTTACGGTAACCGGCTCATCCAGTGTCTCAAAGATGCGCTCCAGATAGGCTACAGCATTGATGAAGTTGTTGTACAGGTTCGAAAGGTTCAGAATCGGCTGCCAGAAGCGGGCGGCGTAGCTGCTCATAGCCAGAATAACGCCAAAGGTTACATCCTTGGGATCCAGAGTTAGCAGACCCACCAGGAAAATCAGGGCTGTAACGATGGTGGACAGGTTATCTACCGAAAAAGGAATCAGCATATTGTAAGATACTGCACGCATCCATTCCTTGCGGAAATTGCCGGACAGCCGTGTGAATATCCCTTCATTCTGCTGTTCACGGGAAAAGATCTGTGTCACACCAATGCCGGTAATGCTCTCCTGCGTATAGGCGTTCAGATTGGAGCTTTTGTTGGATACAGCCTGCCAGGCGCGCCGCTGACGGGTTTTGATCAGCAGCATGATGCCCAGGAATACAGGCAGTCCTGCAAGAATGACGAAGGAGAGCCTCACATCCACGGCGAACATGAATGCGGCGATAAAGATGAGATTGACGATCTCCAGAATAAAGTTGATAATCCCGTTCGATAACACATCCGACACCGCATTGACGTAGTTCACGACCCGGATCAGGATTTTGCCCTGCGGACGGTCGTCATAATATTTGAAGGGCAGCTCCTGCAAGTGCGCGAACAAATCTGTGCGGATGTCAAAAATAATATCCTGCCCGACGCTCGTCATAATCCTTGAGCGGATGGTAGCCAGAATGACGCTGACCACGATGGTCAGCAGCATCAGCAGCGACCACCATAGCAAGTGAAGCTTCTCTTTGGCGGGGATCGTTACGTCAACGACATGCTGCATGATCAGCGGGGCTGACAAGGCGATGGCTGCCGAGAGCGCACTTAGTATAAACGCCACAATCATCGGTGTCTTTTTCCGCCGGATATAGACCATTGCACGGCGGAAGTGCCTAATGTCAAAAGGAGACTCCAGATTCTCGTCGACGTCGAATTTATTCCTGGCCATGAGCCATCACCTGCCTTCCAATACCCTCGTTCTGCAGCATAAACACATCATAATAATAGCCCCGCTGTGCCAGCAGTTCGGCATGGGTGCCTTCTTCGATCAGTCGTCCGCCATCCAGGATGAGGATCCGGTCCGCTTGTGCAGTGGTGGATACCCGCTGCGCGATGATCAGCTTCGTGCAGGGATAATCCAGCCCGCGCAGACTGTTCTGGATGTGCTCCTCCGTCTCTAGATCCACTGCGGAGGTGGTATCATCCAGAATCAGGATGGACCGCCGGACAGCCAGGGCGCGGGCGAGCGCAATGCGCTGCTTCTGCCCGCCGGACAGGCCGACGCCGCGCTCTCCGACCACGGTATCATACCCTTCAGGCATACGGACAATGAAATCGTGGGCGGCTGCGAGTCCGGCATAGGCTACAACTTCATCCTCCGGAAGCTCGGGATTGCCATAGGCAATGTTTCCGTCGATGGTATCAGAGAACAGGAGAACATCCTGGGTGGCCATGCCGATATTGCCGCGCAGCTCGTCAAGCTCCAGCTCACGGACGTCAACACCGTCTACCAGCACACGCCCGCCGGACACGTCATAGAAGCGGGGAATCAGATTGATCAGAGTTGTTTTGCCTGATCCTGTTGAGCCCATAATCGCAATCGTCTCGCCAGGTTCCACCGTGAAGCTGACATCGTCCAGAACGGTTGCCGTGTCGTATTTGAAGGTGACATGCTCGAAGGTAATCCGGCCTTCATAACGGCGTGTGATGAGGGCATTATGCTCGTTAACAATAGCGGGCCGGGCGTAATAGATCTCTACGATCTTGGTCAGGCTGGCGAAAAAACGCTGAATGTCATTGATAATAATGCCGATATTGCGCATGGGGTTCGATATAGCCCAGACCAGCGACGAGAAGGCTGCGAACTCCCCGAAGGTGATCCGGTCATTCATCAGGTACAGCCCGCCGACCAGCAGCAGGATCACATTGAAGCCCTGCGCGAAGGTTTCCAGATACGGGAAGTAATCGAGCCATACCAGTGCTGCCTTTTTGTTCGCTGTGGAAAAGTTGACGTTCTTTTCGCTGAATTTCTTAATCTCATACTCTTCGCGGGCGAATGCCTTAACTACCCGGTTGCCTGAGATGTTCTCCTGCGTGGTTGTGTTAAGCTGGGACAGCCGCTCGCGCAGATCCACATACATGGGGCGTACGTGCTTGGCAAATATGTAGGCCACGATAAAAATCAGCGGTGACAGGGTGAGCATCCACAACGTCAGCCCGGGGTCGATACTGAAAAAGTAGATAACGGCGGCCGCGAAAATCGTGAGCGATTCAATGATCGTTTTGAAAATCCAGGCCATGGAGTGGCGGACCATGTCCAAATCCCCTGTCATCTTGGTCATGAGATCGCCGGTGCGGTTATGGTCGTAATATTCCCGGTCCTGTCCTTGAATCTTGTTGTACAAATAAATGCGGACGCGGTACAGCATGTTCTGCGACGAGCGCTCATATTGCATGGTTGTAAAATAAGCCAGTCCTGTGCGCAGCAGGGAAAAGCCGATCATCCCCAGGACGAGCGCGATGAGCAGCCCGCGCTCTGTCGTCAGATTCTGTACGGCATCGTCTCCGGCTATGAACGTATCGACAATACGCTGGCTGAGGTACGGATTCACAATCGTCAGACTTGAGCCCGCCACCGATAGGCATAGCGCCATAATGTAGCGAGCCCGGTTTCCCTCCAGATTCTGCCACAGCCATTTCAGTTCAAACATTTGATCACCTGTTTCTGCATGTTCTATCCTTGCCATGAAGGAGTGAATAAATCAAAGTGATTATAACACTTACATGCAGCCAGCAACGGGAAATGAGAAATTTTCTTGTTACAATCGATTGAACTTTTGAATGCGCATCCAAAGGTTTAACTTGAACTTGAAGAGGTAGCAGCAGCCGATGCGGCAGCGGCAGCAGCTATGGCGGTTTGCTGGGCGATGATAATGTTGGTAATGCTGGTGGAGAGCATCGTGGTGACTACACCGCTTTTGGCTTCATCTACGTATTTGAAGGCTACCATAGCAGCCGACAGCAGGAGCAGCTCCTGCTTCGTAATGGACCAACTGCCAAAGCCCTTTTGCGTGCGCAGAAACTCATAAGTCTCCGAGACATCGTTCACGATGTCCGCCTCGCTGCAGGGCAGCAGTGATAAGACGCCAAGGGAGGACAGGGTGTATTCTTTATCCAGCCGCAGCCCTCTGGCGCGGAAGGCATCGCGCAATGCAAGAACGTGAGCCGCTGTGTCCGAGGAGTCTTCCCCAAGAACCAGCACCTGCGTCAGCGCCTGTACACTGTTACCGGACAGAAACTCTGGCTTCAAAGCCGCATAGAGCTGCTCCATTCGAGTCACACCGTTATGAATATCGATATCGGAGAGGCCAAGCATGGCAGCGAAGATATAATCATCCTGTCCTGTAAGGAAACGGTGGTGTGCTTTCATGCTGTCGTAGAATGCTTTTGCCCGTTCAATGGTCCGCAGGTATTGATCGGGTGTAGTATTCGCTGCGATCTGATAGGCGGCAACGACGAGATAGTCAGAGGCTCTGAACTTGGCATCCTTAAGCATTTCATAGATAGCCAATGTGTCTGTGAGTTGTCTCTCTTGATCTACAGCCAGTGAGAGCAGGGCAGCAATGCTGATTGCGGTAGTGCCCCTAAATGAAGAGAAGCTTCCGGTATGTTCTTTAATCAGTTCAAAGCTGGCACGAATCGCGTCACTGTCGGCTATTTTGTTCTCGGCAGTATACAGCAGTGCCGCCAGGCGGTTGACCTGTGCGTTTTTCCAGGCAAATCCTTTTTTGACTCTCTGGGCGTTCTCTGCAAACAATTCAAGCCTGGCCGTATAGGGCTCTTTCATCGAATACACTCCTTATTTTAGACTGTGTGAATAGCATATGTTCTCCTACGTAAGTTCTTTCTCCACCGTTCCGGGTCTATCCTGCGAGATTTCATCTCACATTCAACTGATTTTCAGATTGGACTATTATACTTCTTCTATATATCAAGGCATGTGATGAAAAGAACACTGACACTGCCGCTAGGGAGGTTGTCCATGGTAAAGGGAATTCAACGAACATTGTATATCATGCTGTCTTTAGGGATAAGTCTGTTTATCGCGTCCTCCTTTTTTTTTCGTGCGGAATATAATTATTTTGCATACGGTGACGTGCCTATTCTGGAACAGCAGAAGCTGGTTCTGTATATTGTACTGATCGCTGCCGTTCTTGCCTTAAGCTTCGTGCTGTATAGAATGTGCCTGAAGCTTGATAAGTACAGCCCGAAGATAGTCATTCCGATGACGCTGCTTTTTTCCTGTGCCATCCAAGTCGTGATTATTTTCCTGTTTACCCGTATGCCGACAGATGATTCGCAAACGGTGCTTTCCCTGGCGATGGATATGCTGTACCAGAAGGATTACTCTTCTTTTGACACCAGTGGTTATCTGCATATGTTCCCGTTCCAATTCTCAATGGTTCTGTATCTGAAGACACTGCTGTACTTGTTCCCGGATAACTATCTGGTGATCAAAAGCTTCAATATCCTGTTCTCGATGGTCACTACGCTTATGATCTACTTGCTGTACAAAGAGCTCAACACGACATCCAAGCGGAATGACTATGGCGTCCTGGTCTTTGCCGCCACTTACATTCCTTCATTGTTCATGAGTAATCTCATCTATAACGACGTGATTGCCACCGCTTTTCTCACAAGTGCCTTATATTGTGCGGTAAGATTCGTCAGAACTACTTCGCTGAGGGATATCCTGTTCGCAGCGATTCTGCTGGCGGTCGGGAACTATTTCCGGAGTATTGGCGTTATTGTTCTGATTGCAGTGCTGCTTACCCTTCTGTTTCACATGCGGACCCTTGGGTTCACCAAGCTCATCATCGCGATAGGTATGACGGCAGTGCTCTTCAATGTTCCGGCCTGGACGCAAAATGCTGTGCTTCAGGGAACAAATATTGTGGAAGAGCCGGTTAATACAAACTCAGCGCCTGTCTACATGTGGCTGAATATGGGGATCAATCTGGAGACTTTTGGCTTCTGGGATAACCGGGAAAGCTACAGTATTTATCAGCAGGATGCGGGCTATAACAAGGCGGAAAGTACGAAGCTGTTCAAGGAATCCATCGCAGATAAGTTCTCTGCGGCCACGGCTGGCGAGTTAGTGAATATGTATTATAAAAAGCTGATATGGACCTGGACCGAGGGGACGTACCAGATGGAGCGGTATGGGATGGGCAATGAAGGTTCGTCCAGTAATGGCGGAAGAATGAACTTCGTCATGGACAGCTATGTCTACAATACGTTTGCTTCGGACTGGTTCAAGGGAGATTCGGATGCCAGAAGAGGATTGATCTGGATGATGTATGTCCTGAATATGGTGATGTACGCTGGTATTCTGGTCCGGCTGATCGGTGGAATAAAAGCTGGGCGGTATACCGAGACCCCCCTGATCCTGGTGATTCTGGGGTTCATCGGATTCTATCTGCTCTGGGAGATCAAGTCGCGGTACATATATCCGGTGTATCCGCTGCTGATCGTATTTTCCTATATGGGATTTAAGGATGTACACGATTATATATTCAGAAAGAAGGTGTCATAAGGATGCGGACCAAGAGAAGGGATTTCGCCGTGCTGCTTGTAGTACTTAGCTGTTCCATGGTGCTTGTCTCCTGTGACGCAATTACCGCCCAGCAGATCACCAATACAGGCTCCGGCTCCAGGATGAACGGCTTCCCGGGAATGAATGGCGGTACATTTAAAGGTGGAGGCCGGGGGAACGGCGGTTTTCCTGGTGTGAACGGCGGGACGCGAAGAAACGGCGGGACGCCAAGAAATGGCGGTCAAGGGATGAACGGCGGATCAACCGATGGGTCGACTGGCGGAACAACAGACGGATCAACAGGAACCCAATGAACGTGTTTCCTCCACTTTCTGAGCTTTCTTCGAAAGCTTGTGAAGAGTGCTACCGAATGGATATGGATCCACCTTGCTCCAATTCCCACTCTACCTGATTACGTTCAATGAATACTCAGCTTCTAAGGTGAAATTATGCATGGGAAGCCTAAGGTATCCCGCTGGAGCCGTCCCTTGTCCAGATAAAGACATGCCCTGCGAGAAGGTATATAATACAGTAGAACTCACAAGTAGGGTAACGGATGGCGTTGCAGGAGGTTGAATATTTGATGGTAATCACGATGAAGGAGGTTGCGGAACGTGCAGGGGTGTCGAAGAGTACGGTTTCGCAGTTTCTAAGCAAAAGATATAACTATATGAGCCTGGACACCAAGCGGAAGATTGAGCAGGCGATTGAAGAACTTAACTACATACCCAATGAGGTGGCACGAAGTCTCAAGCATAAGAAGACATTCATTGTCGGGGTGATTTCTTCCACCATTTTATCGAAGTTTACTACGGAAGTTGTGCGTGCGATAGAGGATGAATGCCAGCTCAAAGGGATCCAGGTCATTGTCTGCAACACCGATGATGATTCCCTCAAGGAGAAGAATTACGTCCAGTCGATGATTGCCCGGCAAGTAGATGGGCTGGTCATTTTTCCTACCGAGGAGAACAAGAAACTGTATGTTTCCATGGTCAAAAACGGGTATCCCTTTGTGTTTGTGGACCGGAAAATTGATGATATTAGCGTAGATACGGTGCTTCTTAATAACGAAAAAGCCAGCGGGCTGGCTGTCGAAACCTTTATTCAGCATGGTCATAAGCACATTGGAATTATCACCTTCCCTCTGGGTAAAAAGACAATCACCACACGTATAGAGCGGCTGTCCGGTTACCGGAAGACTATGAAGCAGAACGGTATCCCTGTGGATGAAGGTTATATCAAAAACGGCAAGCTGGAAGAGATGCCAGCCCTTATAGATGAGTTGTTTCAAATGGAGCAACCCCCGACGGCGATCATCGCCACCAATGATATGATTCTGGAGCAGGTGCTGATCTATGCCAAAAACAACTCGCTAAGCATCCCCGATGACTTTTCCCTGATCGGGATTGATGATGTATCTTTTGCGGCTTTTTATAACCCGCCGATCACTACCATCTCCCAGCCCACCTTTGAGATGGGGAAGAGAAGCGCCCGGCTGCTGCTGGACAAAATCGACCAGAAGGAACAGGAGCAGGAGCATCCGTCTGACATTATCCGTTTGGACCCAACGATCAACCATAGAGAATCTGTACGAAGGTTAACTTGAGCGTTCTCTCTGAAACGAATACCGCCCCGTTAAGAGGGGCAGCCGTTTCTAATTGTCATTTTGGAAACGGTTTTATTTTTCCTATTGCAAAATGGAAATTCCACGTTATAATGATCCTATGATTCGAGTCATGAATACCCTTGCATTCCCGGATACTCCTGTTTTTAACAATGATAGCGCTATATATGAACAGAGGGGAGGACTCTTGAGCTTAGAGGATTATATTTTTGAACTTGGTTGTGATTTTGTTCACAAGATTAGGTTTACGGTTTGTTTGTAACTCCCTGAGCGGGAGAAAATTTTTTGGATTATTACTAAATCGATTTAGTAAATAGCGAAATTACAAAATAAATTAAGAAAGTAGTTGGAACTCATCATGCATATGTTTATGAGCATTATCAGGGAACCATCCATCATTATTGCGATTGTAACACTGCTTGGTCTTCTTTTTCAGCGTAAAACCGTGCCTGAAGTCATCACCGGAACGACCCTTTCCTTCATGGGCTTCACCATGATTAAGGTCGGCGGCGGAATTCTGGGGGGAGTGCTTACCAACTTCAGCCAGATTTTCTCCTACGCTTTCAATCTCAAAGGGGTTGTACCGAGCAACGAAGCGATCATGTCCCTGACCATTGATCAGATCGGTGCGGATGCGGCACTCATTCTGTTGTTCTCCATGATTCTTAATATCGTGCTTGCACGGGTAACCAAATTCAAATACATTTATTTGTCTCTTCACCTGGTTCTGTTCATGAGCTTTGCAGCTACTGCAGTAATGAAGGGCCTCGGTCTTAGTTCCGTAGTTACGATTATCGTCGGTTCGCTGGCGATCGGCAGCTATATGGCGGTGTTCCCTTACCTGCTCCGAAATGCCAGCAGAAATATCATCAAGTCAGATGAATACACGATTGCCCATGCGTCCATGATTTCGTACATACTCGGTACATACCTGGGCAAAGTCTTCGGGAACAAAGACAATGACACCGAAAATGTCAAAATCAATGACCGGATCAGCTTTTTGCGGGACTCCAATGTGGCGACTACGCTGACCATGCTGGTGCTGCTGCTTGTATCCGGACTGGTTGCCGGACCTGACTATGTAACCAAATTAGCGGATGGAAAAGAATATATCGTCTTCATCCTTGAACAGTCTGCCATCTTTGCGGCCGGGTTGTATATCGCCAAGGCGGGTGTTAAGCTGTTCACAACGGAAATTGTCCCGGCTTTCAAAGGATTCTCGCAAGTGTTTGCTCCAGGCGCTATACCTGGCGTGGATGTATTGGTTCTTTTTGATAAAGCACCCAACTCGGCACTGGTAGGATTCCTGACCAGCTTCTTCACTGGAGTAGCCTGTGTCTTCCTTTTCCCGCTTGTGGGCTTGCCGGTTATTGTCCCTGGGATTATGGCCTGCTTCCTGGCCGGTGGTGCGGCTGCGATCTTCGGCAACTCCAGCGGTGGTTTCAGAGGCGCTATCATTTCCAGTTGTCTCAACGGGTTCCTGCTCTGCCTGCTGCCTGCGCTGACCCTGCCGCTGTTTTCTTACTTGGGAGCCGAAGGGGTAACCTTTGCAGATCCGGATTTCACTACGCTGTCCGGTGTACTGTGGGCTATTTTTCATTGGTTTAACTAAATCGATTTAGTGGAGGAATTGTTTATGTTTTTCAAAGATCAAGAGATTCAGACAGATACCGTCGACAGCAATACTACACGTAAGGTGCTGGCGCATAGCGAGCAGATTATGTATGCCAAAGTGATGTTTGCGAAAGCTCAGCAAGGGGAGATACCGCTTCATAAGCATGTCCATGAACAGGTAACTTATGTGCTGAAGGGAAGCTTTCAATTTATGATCGATAACGGTGAAACCCAGGATGTGCAGATCGTCAAGGAAGGCGACACCATCCACTTCCCGTCTGATGTTCTGCATGGCTGCATTCCGCTGGAGGATAACGGCATCCTGCTGGATGCATTTACCCCGGCACGTGCGGATTTCCTGAAGAAATAGTAGAAATGTGAGAAGAGAAGTATGAGAAGATACGTATGAGAAAATACGCCGTACCGTTTGATCAGTGTCAGAAGCTGATGAAATTGGACGGCGTGTTTTTTATTTTCCAGCAGGGTGAAGGTTTCTGGGGGGGTGATCTTGTACTGCCGGATAACCGATAAAGTCTATATGGGAGCCGAAACGTCTTCTGTAAATCGAATGAAGTCATGGAGGAAATGAAGGATGAAAAGGTTTTTCAGGTTACTGCTGGTCCTATTATTGGTTGCACCAGCACTAAGCAGGCCAGCGTTTGCCGGCAATACGGTGCAGGCTGTGCTGACGGACAGCAAGACATATTTTAATGGAGAGGAGCAGTCGCTATACGGCTTCAACATAGCGGGCAGCAACTATTACAGTCTGCGGGATATCGCCAAGCAATTATCGGGAACGGCTAGTCAGTTCGATGTGACTTGGAATAAACAGCAGAACGCAGTAGAGATTGTAACAGGACGGGCCTATACGCCTGAGGGGTCAGCCAACAGCAGTTATTATAGCCGCAGCAAAAAATACATAGCCTCACTCTCCGCTTCCAAGCTCCTGGTCGATGGAACGCAGCAGCAGATTACAGCCTATACGATTGGGGGCAGCAATTATTTTCAATTAAGAGATTTGTCGGGCAAGATTCCATTTGACGTTGAATACGACAATCAAGCCAATCGGATATCGGTCTTCTCGAAGATTCCTGATAATGCCTATCGGGTGAAAACAGCGTTTGCCGCCAAGGATAACGGTGAAACTTCCGATTTTCCAAGATGGAAAAGTCCGGTCACCTCATACCTGGTCAATAATCAGGATCAGACGGTAAGTGTCATAGAGGCCAATAAAGTGATTACCATTGAAACCTACAATGAGAAGTATGACTTGATTGCCAGCAACAAACTGGCTTATGAGCTTCCGTTGTTCGGGGCTTTTTATAGCGGCACGAAATATAACTATATCGCTTTTGGGCAAGAGAATAAGGAAGAGAACAATGATAAAGAAGTGATTCGTATTGTCCGGTATGATAAAAGCTTCAATCGGATCGACAGTGTCTCTATTAAAGGCGGGGAGAGCTTTACGATAGAACCTTTTGAAGCGGGTTCCGGCCGGATGGCGGAGTACGGGGATACCCTGGTGCTACACACCGCACGTAAAAGATACACCACATCCGATGGATTGAATCATCAGTCCCAGCTTACGATTATGGTGAATACATCAACCATGAAGGTGACTAATGATCTGGGGCGATTCCAGAAAAACCATGTCAGTCATTCCTTCGATCAGTATGTATTGTTTGACGGCAGTACCCAGGTTCTTGTGGATCATGGGGATGCTTATCCCCGCTCGGTTGTGCTGCATAAAGGGGACGGTAACAGCTATAGCGAGGTAGATTTGTTTGAGATTCCAGGTAATATTGGAGCGAATTGTACAGGGGTTTCTATCGGCGGATTTGAAATGTCTGCGGGCAGCTATATCGTTGCCATGAACAGCGTGGACCATTCTGCAGTTACGGAATATACCTCATATGAGATGGTAGGACTGAAGATTGACCAGCGGGATATCATACTTAGTGTGCTCCCCAAGGCCAGTATGTCCAGTGCTTCTGTCCAGCACACCACTTTGGCTAAATATGTAGGAACAGACAAGATCGCATCGATCCCTAAGCTGGTTAAAATCTCGGAGGACAGGCTGATGGTGCTGTGGCAGGAATTCGATAAGGAAGGGAATTCCGGCGACCTGAAATATGTATATATTGATGGCAACGGGCAGGCCACAGGAGGTATCCAGACCCTCGCGCATTTTGCCTTATCTGAGACCAATCCTGTTATTGTCGGTGGAGAAGTTGTCTGGTACACCAACAACCAGGGCAGCCGGTTATTTTACTCGATTCCGTTGAAATAATGCGGGAGGCGCTTGATATTAGAATCGGCATTCAAACTGATCAAGGTTTGAGTGCCAATTTTTTTTATTATGCTGATATTAATCCTTATTCTTTTTTAGATAATAATTATCAAAAGGTATAAAGGGGTTATCCTCTAGCTTAATAAAATGGTTATCCTCTACGGCTTGAATTCTTTCGATATCATCTGTTGTGACTTTCGTAATAATATTGTCTATCCCAAAATCTATGTAAAAATGATCAGTTACTATTTGTAGAATCTCGGAAAAAATGGCCCGATCCTCAAAGGATGAAATTATGTCAATTCTCAGAATGCCTGATTGGCATACACCATCCAAAAACCTAGTTGTATTAGGGATGGGTGCTAATTCAATGGTTCCAATTACTTTATTTAGCTGCTTGTAACGTACACTCCATCGAATGAAAAATCTGGCGTCGAATTCTTTATTCCATGCATTAATCCCTTGTCTAACATTATCTATACTGGGACAATCCCATTCGCCGCCACAATTATCATTATTCATATGGCCTTTCGTTATCGGGTCGGAATAACATTCAAAAAGGTCTTTTGCATCTTCTTCTTTAACCTTTGTGAATACTAAATGATCGGTTTCATAGATTGGACAATGTTCAAATGGATTCATAATATTCATCTCCTTGACTCACCTTCCCGAGTAATATAGATCTTTATTTTAGAACATTTGTTTGTATTTATCGATGAAAAATACATTATTTTCATATTGGGCTTTTCCAATAGAGCGCATAGAAGGAACCGGGTTTTGAGTGTCTTTTAAGGAAGGATGATGTTCCTTCGTTCTGGTTCATCGTCCAAGGATGAAATCGTACGGGAACAACGGCAGAAATGCCGTTGTTGAAGCCCCGGGGATGGGGTTGCGGCTTAATAACGGCAAAATGCCGTTGTCCATGCCCCAACCATCCTACTTCGTAAGCTCAATAAACTTGCTTGCGGCCGTCGTCAGCGGCATGTTGCGCATGGTCATCATGCCCACCTGGGCAGGGGGCAGCTGCACGTCGAGCTTAATCTCGAAGAGGGAGCCTTCTTCCAGCTCCTTGGACACGAATTCACGGGTGACGAAGGAGATGCCGAGTCCCTTGCGGGCGAATTCGATCAGCAGGCCAACGCTGCCGACCTCGAATTCAGGCTTCAGCTCGTAGCCGTAGCCCTGGAACAAATCTGTGATTGCCATACGCGCCCGGCTGCTGCGGGAGAAGAGGATGATGGGATACTGAAGCAGCTCCTCGATAGAGAGCACCTTCTGATTCAGCTCCGCATAATGGCAGCCTGCGATGAAGCAGTCTTGCAGCTGCAGCCCCTGCCGCACTTCAAGTTGGGGATCAGAGATGGGCATGCGAACTACTCCGAGATCGACGAGCCCTTCTTTTAAATAGGAAATGACTTCCGGTGTGGTTCCATGGATCAGATGCAGCCGGATGCCGGGGTAACGCTGATGAAAGATTTCAATAAAAGGCAGCAGATAATGCTTGAACAGGGAGTCACTGCCGCCGATACGCAGCTCACCGTTGTCGAGGTTCTTGAGCTCAGTCATCTTCTTCTCGGCTTGGGTGATCAGAATGTGCGACTGCTCGATATAGGAGTACAGGGTGGCGCCTTCCGGAGTCAGGGTGACACCTTTGGAATTCCGGGTGAAGAGATTGAGGCCAAAGCTGTCCTCCAGTTGCTTAATAGCATGGCTGACGCTCGGCTGGGTAATATAGAGGGATTTGGCGGCTTGGGTCAGGCTTCCGGTCTTGGCAGCCCAGTAAAAAACCTTGTACAGTTCAAAATTGTTCATAGACATGGTCTATAGCTCCTGTGAAATATATTAATTACTTGTATGGGTCGTATTTGTATTATAGTGTAACCAGGAAAGTTAAACCAGAGCAGAAGGAGAATGGAGATGGAGGCAACCACATTTGTTTTGTTTGGAGCGACAGGAGATTTAGCCCGAAGAAAAATCTATCCTGCGCTGTATAATCTGTTTCTCGATCACAAGCTGCACCATTCATTCTCTGTGATTGGTCTTGGAAGAAGAGAAGTGGCTGATGAAGCCTTTCAGGCGATGGTAGAGCGGTCGATCCGGGACTTTTCCCGGCGGGAAGTAAAGGATTCCGCATCCGTGCGCAGCTTCCTGAAGGCCTTCCGATATAATGTGCTGGATGTCGGGCACACTGAGGATTATCTCAAGCTGCTGCAGCGCGTTGAACAGCAGGAAGTGGGGATGGGGAAATCCCCTAACCGGATGTTCTATTTGTCCGTTGGTCCTGAGTTTTTTGAACCGATTGCCTTGAATATTAAAGAAAGTGGTCTGGGTGCCGCCAAAGGCTGGAAACGTCTGGTCATTGAAAAGCCCTTCGGCCATGATCTGCAGTCTGCGCAGGAGCTGAATTTGAAGCTGAGTGAAGCTTTTTCGGAGGATGAAATTTTCCGGATCGACCATTACCTCGGCAAACCGATGGTGCAGGAGCTGGATGTGTTCCAGCAGACGAATCCGGTGCTTCATGCCCTGTGGAACAACCGCTACATTGCCAATGTGCAGATTACCGCAGCGGAAACTGTGGGCGTGGAGGAAAGAGCGGGCTATTACGATCATGTAGGTGCGCTCAGAGACATGTTCCAGAATCATATGCTGCAGCTGCTCATGATGCTGGCCATCCGGCTGCCGAAGGACAGCTCTGCAGAAGAGGTCCGTTTCAAGAAGAAAGAAGTAATGGAAGCACTACAGCCGCTGAAAGAAGCAGATGTCCAGTTCAATGTGATCCGTGGGCAGTACAGCGCAGGCTCTATCCAGGGTAAATCGGTCCCAGGCTATACCTCTGAACCGGGAATTGCAGCAGGATCTAAGAACGATACTTTTATTGCAGCCAGACTGCAGATCGATGATCCTTTCTGGAAGGGTGTTCCTTTCTATATCCGGACCGGGAAAAGAATGAAAGAGAAATCGACGCGCATTGTTATAGAGTTCAAAGAGCCACTCAAGCAGAATTCGTCAGCGGCTGAGGATGATATCCCTAATCTTCTGGTGTTCGAGATCAGTCCGAACGAAGGCATTACCCTGCAGCTCAAGGCAAGAGATCCTCAGCATAAAGGAAAGTTCAAGGCGATGCACATTGATTTTCATACCAGCTCTATTGAAGTGCCGGAGGCTTATGAGAATCTGATATATGATGCTTTGCATGGAGATCCGTCGTTTTTCGCGCATTGGAATGAGGTGGAGTTGTCCTGGAAATGGGTGCAGCCGATCCTGAATGCTTTTGCCCAAAATACTGTTCCCCTGTATCCCTATGCTGCAGGCACGTTTGGCCCCGCCGAGTCGGATCAGCTTCTGGCAAAAGACGGGCATCACTGGTGGCTCGACGCTGCAAATGAAGAAGAAATTGAACTTTCTTTGCCCGATGCTTCAAATTTTTAATACTGTAATTCATTCAACTAAAAATGGAGGTTTATGAATATGAAATTTTTTATCGATACGGCTAATGTGGAAGACATCCAAAAGGCATACCAGATCGGCGTCCTGTCCGGTGTTACCACGAACCCATCCCTGGTCGCTAAAGAAGGCGTGAAATTCGAAGACCGCATTGCAGAAATTCTGCGTCTCGTGCCTGAGGTGGAGTCGGTATCCGCCGAGGTTACACCGGATGCGGTTACGGCTGAAGAGATGATCGCACAGGCTAACGAACTGATCAAGATCAATAACAACGACAAGAACATTACCATTAAGCTTCCGATGACGCTCGCAGGCCTGGAAGCCTGCCGCTACCTTACCAAAAAAGGTGTAAAAACCAACGTAACCCTGATCTTCACTGTGAACCAGGCGCTGCTCGCTGCCCGTGCTGGAGCTACCTATGTATCGCCATTCCTGGGCCGCCTGGATGATATTTCGGAGGATGGAGTCCAGTTGATCGTGAAAGTTGCTGAACTGTTCCGTATTCATAACTTGGGCGCGCAGATTATCGCCGCATCGGTCCGTCATCCGGATCACGTAACCCGAGTAGCGATGGCTGGTGCGCATATTGCCACCATTCCATTCAGCGTCATTGAGCAAATCTCCAAGCATCCGCTGACTGATCAAGGACTTGAGAAGTTCGCCGCCGACTGGAAAAAAGCACCGCAGGTCTAATACGGTCCAGCACATATATAGGGAGGTCTATTAACGATGGGTAAACAGCAGATTGGTGTGGTCGGTTTGGCCGTTATGGGCAAGAATCTGGCCTTGAATATGGAGAGCAAAGGGTTCTCGGTGGCCCTGTACAACCGTTCCCGTGAGAAAACGGATGAGCTGCTTGCAGAAGCAGCCGGTAAAAACTTCGCCGGTGCTTACAGCATCGAAGAGTTTGTCGAATCTCTGGAGACACCTCGCAAAATCATGATTATGGTCAAGGCCGGCAAGCCGACAGATGATACGATTCAGCAGCTGGTGCCGCATTTGTCGCCGGGGGATATCCTGATTGACGGCGGGAATGCCTTTTTCCCGGATACGCAAAGACGGAACAAGGAACTGCAGGCCCAAGGCTTCCGCTTTATCGGCGCAGGGGTATCCGGTGGTGAAGAAGGGGCGCTGAAGGGACCGGCGATTATGCCGGGCGGACAAAAGGATGCCTACGAACTGGTGGAGCCAATCCTGACAGCCATTTCCGCCAAAGTGGACGGTGATCCTTGCTCTACCTACATCGGAGAAGACGGTGCAGGACACTATGTCAAAATGGTGCATAATGGCATCGAATACGGCGATATGCAGCTGATTGGCGAAGCATACCAATTGCTGAAGGATGTACTGGGCCTGGACACCAATGAATTGCATGAGATTTTCTCAGAGTGGAACCGCGGGGAGCTAAACAGCTATCTCATTGAGATTACAGCCGACATTTTCGCTAAGGCTGACCCGGATACCGGCAAACCGATGGTCGATGTGATCCTGGATTCCGCCGGACAAAAGGGAACAGGCAAATGGACAAGTCAAAATGCCCTCGATCTGGGCGTTCCGTTATCCATCATTACCGAATCCGTCTTTGCGCGGTTCATCTCGGCGATGAAGGAAGAACGCGTGGCGGCAAGCAAACGTCTGAAGGGTCCTGAAGTTAAGGGCTATGACGGCGATGCCAAGGAATTCATTGAGGCGGTCCGCAAAGCGCTATACGCCAGCAAAATCGCCTCCTACGCCCAGGGCTTTGCCCAGATGAGAGTGGCTTCGGACGAGTATAACTGGAACTTGAGCTATGGCAGCATTGCGATGATCTTCCGCGGGGGCTGCATCATCCGCGCAGGCTTCCTGCAGAATATCAAAGACGCCTATGACCGCGACCCTGAACTCAAAAACCTGTTCCTGGACGAATACTTCAGCGGTGTAGTGCACAACTATCAGGAAGCCTGGAGAGATGTAGTTGCGATTGCCGTCAAAAGAGGAATTCCGGTTCCGGCGTTTGCCTCCGGACTGGCCTATTATGACAGCTACCGTTCCGAACGTCTTCCTGCCAACCTGCTGCAGGCACAGCGGGACTACTTCGGAGCCCATACCTTTGAACGGCTGGATCAGCCGGGCAGCTTCCATTTTCAATGGATGGACAACAACGAATAAACAGTAACGAATAAACAGCAAATCATGATTGTTTATAGATTTACCAGGAGTCCGGGCGATTAAGTCCGGGCTTTTTGGTGAAGAAAGAAGGCAGCGGGAATTATCAGCAATTCAGAAGAAGTCCAAGCCCTTGCTTTGTACTATAATGTAGGAGACAAGGGGGCAAGCCAATGCATACATTCCTGTTCGTATTTCGTATGGATATCACCACCATGGAAGCACAGCCTACGCCAGTACAAATGCAAGCTTACATGGAGCAGTGGGGAGAATGGATCAGCAGTCTTGCTGCACAGGACAGACTTGCAGTAGGCGGGAATCATCTATCTGCAGAAGGCAGAGTTCTGCGGCCCCATGGCATTACAACAGTTGGACCCTACACCGAGCATAAAGAATCCGTGGCCGGGTATATCCTGGTAAATGCAGAGGATATGGAGGAAGCGGTTCAGCTTGCGAAGGACTGCCCGATTCTGCTAGGTGAAGGTACCAGTGTAGAAGTGAGACCCATTGCAGGAATGTAGAGTTGAATAAGGTACCAACTGTACAACAACATTTAGGAGGGATCGGTAATGCCGAAAATTGTCACGAATCTATGGTTCGATACGGAAGCGGAAGAAGCGGCGAAATACTACACCTCGATTTTTAAAAATTCCAGAATCTTGAATACCTCTTATTATGGGGAAGGCGGCAGACGTCCAGCCGGGTTGGTGATGACGGTGACGTTTGTGCTGGACGGACAGGTCTACACTGCACTCAACGGTGGCCCGGAGTTCAAATTTACGGAAGCGATCTCGCTGATGGTGAACTGTGAAGGACAGGAGGAGGTCGACGAGCTGTGGGAGAAGCTGTCCGAAGGCGGCTCAGAAGGACCGTGCGGTTGGCTGAAAGACAGATACGGTTTGTCCTGGCAGATTTTCCCGACTGAAGCGGGGAGATTGCTGAGTGATCCGGATCCTGTCAAAGCACAAAGAGTCATGCAGGCCATGCTCCAGATGGGCAAGCTGGACATTGCCGCGTTAGAGCGGGCTCGTGAGGGCAGCGGAGAACAACTCTAAGGAATGGACAACTGGAATAGAAGTGAACAGAGGGCTGTCCCGTGAGTAGAATTTTCTACGAACGGGGCAGTTTTTTTGCTTCGACGAAGTGACCAAAGGATGAAAATGGAAAAGCATATTAAATAGACTATCTTGCCGCTAATATCACTTTCATTCTCGGACACCTAGGAAATCAGGAAAATACTCCATAATAGGTATAGTGAATTTATCGGGTTTGATCTATCTTGTTATTATTGTGACTAAATTCAGTGGAGGTAATTATGGCTAATAGTTTAAGGCGAAAAGCAAGAATTCACAGTTCGCAAGTAAACGTAGTAAAGAGGGTTTTTATCCTCGTATTGGTTCTTATATTTGGAACGAACACGTTAATGATTGCAAGTGCTTATACCCCCGCAAACGGTATTACAGATTTCAATTCAGTTAATGGACCGCTCATAGTATCTGGACCGTCTACTGGTCTAGGACTAAAGGCGACTAATATTAATGGATATGATTTTGTGCTCAAGTCAAGCAGCGCAACAAATTGCTACATTGCTGCAGAACCCCTAACAGGTCAAACCAATCTTATAGACGGAGTGAGCGATGACGGAACTCCATTATCCTATATGGAAGTGTCTTCAAACAGCGGACAAATATTTGATCTTCAGTCCGTAGATATTGCAATGGCTGGTTCAAGTGCAGGAATAGGTGGAAATATTCAACTTATAGGGTATCAAAATGGCTCAGTCGTTACTGGAGCAACGATGTCACTATCTGTTATGGATGTATATGTTGGAGGTCAACTTGTTACTTTTAATGTGTCTTCCAATACTAAGTTTGTAGGTATTGATAAATTTCGTATCCAGACCGATGGATCTTATCAAGTTACCGGGGCTTTCGGAATCGACAATATCAATGCAGTTAATTTCAGAAACTTAAACACAACACCTGTTTTTATTGGTGCAACAACCAGTTTTATCGTAAATCAAGATTCAAGTGCAACAGATATCAAAGGTCTGCTACATGTAAGCGATACTGATTCAAGTCAGGTAGAGACATGGTCACAAATTACGTCGCCAAATCATGGGACACTCCATTTCTCAAGCGCAACAGCAGCCAGTGGCAGTACTGATATTGCACCAGGAGGAACCATCACCTACACACCTGCCAGCGGATATGCAGGGACTGACAGTTTTATTATTCAAGTTAGTGATGGTACGTCAACTGCGATAAGGACAATTACGGTTACAGTGAATGCCAATCCGACCTACACCGTAACGTATAACGGAAACGGGAACACCGGCGGTGCGGTTCCGACTGACAATAGCAGCTATCAGCAGGGGAACACGGTGACGGTGCTGGGGAACACTGGAGCACTGGTGAAGACGGGCTATACGTTCGCAGGCTGGAACACTGCCGCTAACGGAAGCGGCACCGACTACGCGACGAATGCCACCTTCAGCATGGGATCGGCGAATGCCACCCTCTATGCGAAGTGGACAGCGAATCCGACCTACACCGTAACGTATAACGGAAACGGGAACACCGGCGGTACAGTTCCGACTGACAATAGCAGCTATCAGCAAGGGAACACAGTGACGGTGCTGGGGAACACGGGAACGCTGGTGAAGACGGGCTATACGTTCGCAGGCTGGAACACCGCTGCTAACGGAAGCGGCACCGACTACGCTTCGAATGCCACCTTCAGCATGGGATCGGCGAATGCCACGCTCTATGCGAAGTGGACGGCCAATCCGACCTACACCGTAACGTATAACGGAAACGGGAACACCGGCGGTGCGGTTCCGACTGACAATAGCAGCTATCAGCAAGGGAACACGGTGACGGTGCTGGGGAACACAGGAACGCTGGTGAAGACGGGCTATACGTTCGCAGGCTGGAACACTGCCGCTAACGGAAGCGGCACCGACTACGCTTCGAATGCCACCTTCAGCATGGGATCGGCGAATGCCACGCTCTATGCGAAGTGGACGGCCAATCCGACCTACACCGTAACGTATAACGGAAACGGCAACACCGGCGGTGCAGTTCCGACTGACAATAGCAGCTATCAGCAGGGGAACACGGTGACGGTGCTGGGGAACACAGGAACGCTGGTGAAGACGGGCTATACGTTCGCAGGCTGGAACACTGCCGCTAACGGAAGCGGCACCGACTACGCTTCGAATGCCACCTTCAGCATGGGATCGGCGAATGCCACGCTCTATGCGAAGTGGACGGCGAATCCGACCTACACCGTAACGTATAACGGAAACGGGAACACCGGCGGTGCGGTTCCGACTGACAATAGCAGCTATCAGCAAGGGGACACAGTGACGGTGCTGGGGAACACCGGAACGCTGGTGAAGACGGGCTATACGTTCGCAGGCTGGAATACGGCTGCTAACGGAAGCGGCACCGACTACGCGACGAATGCCACCTTCAGCATGGGATCGGCGAATGCCACCCTCTATGCGAAGTGGACAGCCAATCCGACCTACACCGTAACGTATAACGGAAACGGGAACACCGGCGGTGCGGTTCCGACTGACAATAGCAGCTATCAGCAGGGGAACACGGTGACGGTGCTGGGGAACACAGGAACGCTGGTGAAGACGGGCTATACGTTCGCAGGCTGGAACACTGCCGCTAACGGAAGCGGCACCGACTACGCGACGAATGCCACCTTCAGCATGGGATCGGCGAATGCCACCCTCTATGCGAAGTGGACAGCCAATCCGACCTACACCGTAACGTATAACGGAAACGGCAGCACCGGCGGTGCGGTTCCGACTGACAATAGCAGCTATCAGCAGGGGAACACAGTGACCGTGCTGGGGAACACGGGAACGCTGGTGAAGACGGGCTATACGTTCGCAGGCTGGAACACTGCGGCTAACGGAAGCGGCACCGACTACGCGACGAATGCCACCTTCAGCATGGGATCGGCGAATGCCACCCTCTATGCGAAGTGGACGGCCAATCCGACCTACACCGTAACGTATAACGGAAACGGCAGCACCGGCGGTGCGGTTCCGACTGACAATAGCAGCTATCAGCAGGGGAACACAGTGACCGTGCTGGGGAACACGGGAACGCTGGTGAAGACGGGCTATACGTTCGCAGGCTGGAACACTGCGGCTAACGGAAGCGGCACCGACTACGCGACGAATGCCACCTTCAGCATGGGATCGGCGAATGCCACCCTCTATGCGAAGTGGACGGCCAATCCGACCTACACCGTAACGTATAACGGAAACGGCAGCACCGGCGGTGCGGTTCCGACTGACAATAGCAGCTATCAGCAGGGGAACACAGTGACCGTGCTGGGGAACACGGGAACGCTGGTGAAGACGGGCTATACGTTCGCAGGCTGGAACACTGCGGCTAACGGAAGCGGCACCGACTACGCGACGAATGCCACCTTCAGCATGGGATCGGCGAATGCCACCCTCTATGCGAAGTGGACGGCCAATCCGACCTACACCGTAACGTATAACGGAAACGGCAGCACCGGTGGTGCGGTTCCGACCGACAGCAACAGCTATCAGCAGGGGAACACGGTGACCGTGCTGGGGAACACGGGAACGCTGGTGAAGACGGGCTATACGTTCGCAGGCTGGAACACCGCTGCTAACGGAAGCGGCACCGACTACGCTTCGAATGCCACTTTCAGCATGGGATCGGCGAATGCCACGCTCTATGCGAAGTGGACGGCGAATCCGACCTACACCGTAACGTATGACGGAAACGGCAGCACCGGTGGTGCGGTTCCGACCGACAGCAACAGCTATCAGCAGGGGAACACAGTGACGATACTGGGGAACACCGGAACGCTGGTGAAGACGAGTTATACGTTCGCAGGCTGGAACACTGCCGCTAACGGAAGCGGCACCGACTACGCTTCGAATGCCACTTTCAACATGGGATCGGCGAATGCCATTCTCTATGCGAAGTGGACGGCGAATCCGACCTTTACCGTAACGTATAACGGAAACGGGAACACCGGCGGTGCAGTACCGACCGACAGCAACAGCTATCAGCAGGGGAACACGGTGACGGTGCTGGGGAACATCGGAACGCTGGTGAAGACGGGCTATACGTTCGCAGGCTGGAACACTGCTGCTAACGGAAGCGGCACCGACTACGCTTCGAATGCCACCTTCAGCATGGGATCGGCGAATGCCATTCTCTATGCGAAGTGGACGGCGAATCCGACCTACACCGTAACGTATAACGGAAACGGGAACACCGGCGGTGCAGTACCGACCGACAGCAACAGCTATCAGCAAGGGAACACAGTGACGG